>JAFZVV010000006.1 GCA_017617615.1 Prevotella sp.
CGGAAGATGTTCACGTTGGGGCACCAGAAAGTGAGTTCGGGGTTACCGGGATAATAGATGGCACCCATGGGCACGTTGAACACGTTGTGGTCGGAGCGGTTCCAGTTGGCACGGGCCTCGTCGGAAACGGTAGAGAACACGTCGTAGAACAACTTGGCATCAAATGATGCCGCCATGCCTATGGGCTGCGGATAGACGGTATAGCCACCCTGCCTTACGCCGTGACATGCCTCGCTCCACCAGTTGTAGGAAGGGATGCCCAGACGGTCGATGGATATCGACTTGTTCATCATCAGTCCCACCTTCTCCTCGGGAGTGAGGAGCGAGATGAGGTTCTCCACGCGCTCCTCATTGGAGAGGCGGGTGTCGAGATAGGGATAGCGGTGGCCCGCTTCTGCCACGACGGCATGACTCACGTCGGCCGTCACCGACAGGGCGGCGAGGGTCTTGCCGTTTTTGTCGAGCAGTTCCACGCTGCGGTTGACCTTTCCCTGCTGGGAGGTAGGGTTGAAGACCACCAGCACCTTGGCCTCGCCACCCGGGGCGACGACCTCGTCGGGACAGATGGCCTGTATGCACCCACACGAAGGGATGACCGTGCCGAAGGTGACGGGTGCTTTCGAGATGTTACGCATGGTGAAATAGTGGCACACGGCACCGTCGCATGCCTCTATACGACCGAAGTCCCACTCATAGTTGTCGAATTTCGCCGCGCTTTTCTGTTGCGCCAGCGATGGTGCTGCGAGAAGCAGACTGGTAATGATGCAAAAAAACAGTTTCTTCATATTTCTTGGATGTTGTTATTTCAAGTTTTTCAGTGTCTTCTCCAAAGCCTCGCGACGGTCGCGCCAGGTTTTGTAGTCGCTGGCACGCAGGGTGGTGACCTTCATCGGACTGCCGAGGTTGAGTTGTTTCTCGTCGGTAAGGCCAGTGACGAGGAGACAGGGCTTGGCCTGTTTCCCGGCTATCAGCTTGTCGGCGATGGCATCGGCGCCACCCACCTTGAACCAACTCTCAAAGGTGTCGTCGGGTCCGGAGACGAGGAGCACGACATGCTTGATTTCCTTCGAGTCGGCAGCGGGGACGTAAACGCCCCTCAGGAGGTTGAGGTCATAACTCACATGCCCGTGGGGGATGTCGCCCATCGTGGTGAAGCTATAGGGGTTGTAGGGGTTGTTGCAGACACTGTACTTGAACCCCTTGTCGGGCGAGAGGTACATGTTGCTGGGGTCGACCACCTTGGCTCCGTCGACGACGAAGCAGTATTTGTATACCTGTGCCGCCTTGTCTTCTATCGTCACTTTCCACACGCCTTCTTCATCTTTCGTCATGGGGAAGGGTTCAAAACCCTCCATCCATAACGACACGTCCCGTGCCTCAGGAGCCTTCAAGCGGAAGGTAACGTTGTCCTCGCCGAAGTCGGGCGAGATGATGGGTCGGGGGAACAGGCGGGCCATCACACCTGGAGTGAACGGTTCCTCCTTGCCTGTGGCGGCGGGGGCAGGCTTGCCCTCACTCATCGCCTTCGCCGATGCCTCGGGATTGAAGAGCAGGCGGAAGGTCTTGTCGAGGAAGAACTTCGCATTCATCCACGTGTGGCCGAACTTGTCGGTGGTGAATTCTTTTACCGAACGGATGCCTTTCTTGTCGAGGAACTCCATGTAATCACGTCCTGTTCCATAGAGGAAATCATCGGTACCGATGCCGAGCCAGAAGAGGTGGATTTTGGCGTTGGTGTCGGCAGCATTGTCGTAGACACCGGGAAGGTTGGTCTGGGTGAACGAACTATAGGAGCACAGGTAAGAGAACTTGTCGAGGTTGAGGAGACCGCAGGAAAGCCCCTGATTGCCACCTCGGGAGAATCCGCCGATGGCGCGGTGGTCGCGGTCGTTGATGGTGCGGTAGTGGCTCTCCACGTATGGCATGAGATCTTTCACGAGGTCGTTGCTGAACACGTCGTTGCCGAAGCCCATCTGTGACATCTGTCCGCTCTTCTGAGGTGGCAGCAGCTTATAAGGGTTGCCATAGGGCAGCACGATGATCATCTCCTTGGCAGCACCCTCTGCGAGGAGATTGTCGAGGATATAGTTCATGCGTCCCACCTTGTAGTACACCTCCTCGGTGTCAGTAGTACCGCTGATGAGGTAGAACACAGGATATTTCTTGTTCTCGTCGGTGGCGTATGAGGGAGGAAGATAGACAATGGCGTTGTTGGTGGCGCCAAGGCTGTTGGAGTAGTAGTGAATATATTCCACCACGCCGTGGGGCACGTTGCGGATGTCGTGGGCCAGCGGTGCCTTGCCGGGAATCTCCAGCAGGCTGTTCTTGAAACCCTCGTTGGGGAAATACTGCTCGCAGAGAGGGTCCATCACGCTCACGCCGTCGACCTCGAAGTGGTAGGGGTACATGTCGGGAGCGGCGGGACCGAGGGTAACGGTCCACATCCCGGTCTTGGCATCACGCGTCATGTCGTGCCGACCGGCGAACTGCACGTCGACCGCCACTTTCCTGGCGTTGTCGTTCTTGTAGAGGAAAGTCACTGTGCCGTCGGGGTTGCAGACGGTGGAAGATGGTGTGGGGAATGGCTGCGCCATGGCATGCGCGCCAACGACGAAGAGCGCCGCTACCATCGCGGTCCTTGCTTTCGTCAGAAAATTAACTGCTGTCATAAATAGTCGATATTAAGGTGGGTTCTTCAAAAATCCCACGAATAAGTTAATGGTATGCAAATTTACGAAGAATTACCCGATTGCCCCACTCTGCTTGTATCTTATTATATTGTATATGTAACATCGGGTGGTACTCCACCTTAAGCCACAAGTAATTGTACTATTGCGACAGGATTTTGCTGTATTTTTACGTTTTGTCCAAAAAGTCGGCAACTGTCGTTTCTATTTGAATGAAAAATAGCAAAAATTGTTGGAAACAGGAATTCTCTCGCTTAGTTTTGCAATGTCGAAAGACAAAAAGCAAATCCAAACAGGTTCGCCTGTCACAAAACAAAAAAATAGTAACCAAAAAAATACAATTATGAAAACAATGGAATTTACAACAACGACAGTTGCCCAGTTTGAGAATGAGGCAATGGCAGAGAAATTCAAGAAGTCTTTAAAGCGTGCCTTGACAAGTACCTTCAAGTTCTTGCTGTTCATCAGTCCGGTTTACCCACAGTGTACCCAGGAAATGAAATAATGAAGATACATGCCTATATTCATCACCCCTTCCCCGACAACGTGGTTACAGAATAAAAAACAGAAAGAAATCATTTCCTCCTTAAATGTAGGACCAAGCCAGTGAGAGCCTCAAAAGCAGTTGACTTTTGAGGCTCTCATCATTCTGCAAGTAAAGTGATGTCATTCTTCCAGACTACCAATGAATCACCATACTTTATAGCTCCAAAAAACTATGCCGTTTTCAACTCCACGAAATATTTGTCGACGATGATTTGCTGGGAGTTGGGCGCGTACATGTCATCACTCAGGATATTGAACAGCAGTGACTTGAGTCCCCTCACACCCAGGTGTCGGCGGATAGAGGCTGCTGCGATGGCCCTTGCTCCGTCTTCGGTAACCGAGATGTCGACATCGCGCATCTTGAAATAGTTGACGAAAGTGGTGACAGGCGAATCCACCGAGTGGAGCAGGATGTTGACCAGGTCGTCTTCCTTCAGTTCCCTGGCATATACATATTGTAGAATTCTACCAGTGAGTTCATCGCGGTGGAAATACTTGGCGAAATCGTCATCGTTGACATATTGATGGTAATCGCCCTCCAAATTGAATCCGCTCCCATTGGCAAAACCGATACCATGGTCGCCAAGGCGCTTTCTGACGATATCCTCGATGCCGCGGAACACCCCAGTGAAGATGAACAGCATTTTGTTGGTTTTCATGCTCGTTTTCTCGTTATGGTAGATGGCGTCAGTTTGATTGAACGTCAACGTGTTGCTATCATCAATGATGTTGAGCAACTCATTGAGAATACGCTCATTGTAGCAACCATTTTCAAATAACTTGTCGAACTCATCGAAAATAATCACTGCCGACGACATATCCTCCTTATATTTCATATAGAGTTGGGTGAACACAGTGGTGAGGGTATTGCCCATGATGCCCTCCTGTACAAGACTGTTACAGTTGACCACCCCGAAAGGAACCTGAAAAATTTCAGCCAGTTTATGTGGGCCATAGGTCTTGCCGACTCCCGAAGGACCGTGAACAAGAAGACTGGGACGGGGAAGATTCAACTGTTCGTCGTTTTTCCTGATTTCGTGCAAATAGAAGCAAAATGAAAGTTTTCGTGCATATTCAGGCTGACCAATGAGGTATCCACTCAGCCATTGCTCAATCTGTTGCGGGACGACCAAATGAGGAGCGGCTTCCATGACGGTTATTCCCCTGCCCTCAATCAACTGCACGACATCACCAAAGGAAACTGGGCCAATCTCTTTTTCCCAATTGCGAATGTGACGCTTGATATATCCATTATTGCTGGAAGAATTGACGAAATCCATACGCTGTCTGGTAAGTAGACGAATGGTTTCCAACTTGTCGTTATTCAGTTGATTGGGAAGCATGGCGAGATGGTTCTTGATGACACGGATGTCGAGTAAAGGATTGAGAAAAAGCAAATGCCGGATTTGCTGGTTGAGTTTTTCTGACACAGATTCCTTGTCTTTTCTACTTGTTAAATTCTGCATGAAAAAAATCGGATTTAAAATTTTTATTTAAACATAGATTCGATTGAGTGTCTCAATCATGAGGGAGAGCAAATGAAATAACAAATTCATTAACCCTAATAGCATTCGGCAATATGATTATTCCTATAAGAGCAAAAGTGTAATCACTCATTTTAAAAACTTTAACTATTATCCACTTGCAGGTAACTACTGAGTAACTACTACTTTTATCAATAGATGAACACCAAATATTTAGTAGACTGAACATATTTCTACCAAAAATGTTTTGTACGTTGAAAACATATGGCTATATCTCCAATCAGGTGCATAAATGAGCCATCCATTCCCAAAAAACGAACGCTGCAGTCCATCTCTGAACTGCAGTGCACAAGCCTATGTTTAACTAAAAATCCTTTTCAAAACCAAAGGGAGCCTCACGGCGACCTTTGTTGTCCAATTAAACAATCTAATTAAATACCTTAAACCTAATAACTAAAAACCTAAATCTATTACTACTAACCTAAACAATCTATTAACCTTGAATGATTGACTTCTCAATCATTGACAATGCAAAATTACTACCTTTATCCATGCAAAACAATTTTTTCAAGGTAAATCTCTAAAAATATACGGTTTTCTTGATGTAAATCAACCGCTGTGTGCGATAACAATGCATTTTTATCGAAAATTTGCAAAAATTGGAAGTTTTTTTGAATGGGGGATACTGCAAAAAAAAATATCCGCTTGAAAGCGGATATTTTGCTTGTTAGGTATTTGAAACCGTATTGTTGTCTGTCACTTTTTTCACATACATGTATTTGGGATAGTGGCCGAGCACGAAAAGCGTTACCGGGCAAAGCCACAGCGTGTCTCTTTGAAATTCTCGCCTGAATGCCTCGAGGCCTACCTTATAGGTACTGCCACCGGTCAGTGAACTCTCCGTTTGCTTCAGTTCAAAATAACCTTCATGTTTCTCGGGTTCCTTTGTGGGTATCACGCTTATCTTGGTCGTCGTTCCGTCATCAGACAAAAGTTCACACATATCATCTGCACCGCTTACCATCAATAGATTGTGGTGGTCGAACGGCCATTCTGGAAACACGACATACCAACCGCCATCTTCTTCTTTCTGGAACTCGATTTGATACTCATCTTTCCTACCAAACACGCTTTTGGCCATCTTGCCAGCACCATTCATCAAATCTTCTAAAGTGTACATAAATAAATGATTTTTGATTGAATTTCTAAATGATTGATTAAAACTCTCATTAGTATTATCGGATTGAATCTACAATCTCCGACGAATACCATCCCATTTTTATAGACTATGGTGTCTTTGAATATTCCTCCTTTGTTCGTTGTTATTAGTTTTATTTGACATAGAATAATGTATTGATATCATGAGAGAGATTTGGATAAAAAACCAAGACTGATTATTTCATCCTTCAATTCAACATAGTTCATCGAAAAACTTTCTTTCATAAGTATTATTTATTGCGTAATATTTACGCTATGCCTGCCCTTGCATTGGCAAAAGGTGTGCCAATGAAAATAGTAATTGCACTTGGGGTCACTATTATATGCCAAAAATGGTTGATAATGTGCCACAATGACACAAAATATGTCATTGTGGCACTTTTTATTACTCAGCAAACCAGATAACTATCCGTTTCCTTCTTTTTCTTATTCTTTCTCAAATCCTCCAACTTCTTCTCAAACTCCTTCTTCTCCTTTCTCTCTTCCTTCATAATTCTACTTACCTCTTCCTTCCAACTTTGCTTAAATTCATCCATATCATATTCCAAATCCTTCAACTCATCAGCACGGAAATAACCATTCCTTACCACATAATCTTCAATCCTCCTCTTCATCATCTGACCTGTCTTATAACGAGCCATCTCAATCGGATCCTGTTCAAAAGTGAACCACTTTTCAACTTTCACACCACCTAATTCAACAACCTTTTTCTTTACTGTAATTTTAATTTTCATAAATATTAAATTTATATACAACAACGTGTCCATCTACATATTGACAAAAATACAGAAAAAGTAATCTGTTTTTTCAATTAATTTTTTGTCATTGCATATTTGACACCAAGTCGAATATAGGCGGCGGCTCGGAAATGAAAATAAAAAAGGGGTTTTTATTTTGCATTTCACTCGTCTTGCATATTTGACATCAAGTCGAATATAGGCGTCGGCTCGGAAATGAAAATAAAATAGGTGTTTTTATTTTGCATTTCACTCGCCTTGCACTATATTTGCAAAAACGAATACTGATTATGAAAAAACGACTTTTGCGATATGGCAGTATGATGGCAGCTGCCGCCGTCGTCGCTCCTAACGGAGCCGAGGCAGGCAACAAGAAAGAGCCGGCGACTCCCGAAAAGCCCAACATCATCTTCATCCTCGCCGATGACATGGGATATGGCGACCTCTCCTGCTTCGGCAGCCAGTATGTGAAGACCCCCAACATCGACCAACTCGCCGCCACCGGTACACGCTTCACCCAGTGCTATGCCGGCAGCGGTATCAGTTCGCCCTCACGCTGTTCGCTGATGACCGGCAAAAACAGCGGAAACACCCGCATCCGTGACAACCAGTGTCCGGTAGGTGGCATACAAGGCATAAAAATCAACGCGCGGGGCGACACCACCTATATCCGCCGTGCCAACCTCCTGCCAGAAGACACCACCATCGCCACCGTGTTGGGCAGCGCCGGCTATCGTACTTGTCTGGTGAACAAATGGCACCTCGACGGCTATGACCCTGGCTCGTCGCCCAACCACCGCGGTTTCGACGAGTTCTATGGCTGGACCATCTCCACCGTACACTCCAACTCCCCCTACTACTATCCATACTACCGTTTCGACAACGACAAGCTCATCCATATCAAGGCGAATGCCCATGACAGGCACGTGAAACACAACACCGACCTGTCGACCGACGATGCCATCCGCTTCATCAAACGCAACAAGAAGAATCCGTTCTTCCTCTACCTCGCCTTCGATGCCCCACACGAGCCCTACATCATCGACAACACCGTGTGGTATGACGACGAGACATGGGACATGAACACCAAACGCTATGCCGCCCTCATCACCCATATGGACGCCGCCATCGGACGGTTGCTCGCAGAACTCGACCGGCTGCACCTGCGTGAGAACACCATCGTCATCTTCGCTTCCGACAATGGCGCTGCCGTACAGGCACCGCTTCAACTATTCAACTGCAACGCGGGGTTCCGCGGACGCAAGGGACAACTCTACGAAGGAGGGATACGCGTGCCGCTCATCGTCAACCAACCCGGAAAGGTGCCGGTGCAGACGCTTAGCAACATCGTCTACTTCCCCGACATCATGCCCACGCTGGCCGCCCTCACCCATGCCACCGATTACCTGCCACAACACCTCAACGGCATCAATATCCTACCGCTGTTCTATGGGCAACAGGTAGACACCGACAACCGTCTGCTCTACTGGGAATTCCCAGGAAAGCAGCGGGCAGCGCGCCGAGGCGACTGGAAATGCGTCACCATCAAGCAGGACGCACCACTTGAATTGTATAACTTGAAAGAAGACATCACGGAAAGCCATAACCTGGCCGACCAATATCCAGAGATGGTGGCGGAATTCGACCGTCTGATGCGCGCCTCGCGCACACCATCCCCCTATTGGCCCCTACCTGGGGAGTAAACCCTTGGCTATCGCCTCCATCACCCTTGCCGGCGCACCATCATCACGGTGCCACTCACGCGCCATGAAGTGCATATAAGGCGCCACATGGGCGAAGAACTGCCGATAGCCCTCACAAAGCCAATTCAGAGCCGCCTCTCCATCACCTGCATGGACGAGGCGGTTTTTCGGACACTCACCGTGGCATGCAAACAAATATGGGCATTCACGGCACTTTCGGGGCAAAGCGGTCTTGAGCCGAGCGAAGATGCCCTGTCGCTCGGAATAGCCCAATGCAGCCAAGGGCTGTTCGCTGATATTGCCCAACTTATAGGCAGGAAAGACGAAGTGGTCGCAAGAATAGACATCACCGTTCCACTCCATCGCCAACACATGCCCGCACTCTGCCGACATGGAACAGACACCCGGCGCCACGCCCACCCAGTTGGCCAACGTAGCATCGAAGAGTTGCACGAACACCTCTCCCACGTCCTCACGCACCCAGTCGTCGAAGACCGCGCAAAGGAAATCACCCCACTGCCCCGCCGACACCGTTTCTGCCGTCACCTCAGGAGCGACGCCCTCCGACGGCGCGAAAGGTTCCTGTCCGTCGGCACGCTCCACAATGGGCGTGAACTGGATATACCGACACCCTATCTCCTTGAAGAAACGATAGAACTCATGCGGATAACGGGCATTCATGCTGTTGACCACCGCCATGGCGTTCCATTCCACGCCAAAACGGTTGAGCAGGTCGATACCCTTCATCACCCTTTCCCAGGTTCCTTTACCGCCATGGTCCTTACGGTATGCATCATGCATCCACTGCGGACCGTCTATCGACACGCCTACCAACCAGTGGTTGTCGCGCAGGAATGCGCACCACTCCTCATTGAGGATGGTACCGTTGGTCTGCAGACAGTTGTCGATAACATGCCCTCCTGCATACTTCTGCTGCAAGCGCATGGCGTTCTGGTAGAACGACAACGGACGGAGCGTCGCCTCACCGCCATGCCAGGTGAAGAGCACCTCGCGCTGCGTCTGGGCATTGATATACTGCCGGGTGAACCGTTCAAGCAGATCGTCGCTCATGACATGACGGGCGACACCGGCATATAAGTCTGACTTCTGGAGATAATAACAATAACGGCACGACAGGTTGCACCGCGCGCCGACAGGCTTGAGCATCACATAAAACGGACGGACAAAGGGAGAAAGGATTTGCTTGGGGTCGCCGGCCATCCTCAGTCTTTCTCTATAAGGACGGTGGCGTAGGCCGACATACCCTCCTGACGGCCGGTGAAACCCAGTCGTTCGGTGGTGGTGGCCTTGATGGAGATGTTGTCGGGATCGGTACCCATCACCTCGGCAAGACACTGCTGCATGGCAGGGATATGGGGATTGAGCTTGGGGCGCTCGGCACATACCGTGGCATCGATATTCCCTACCCTATAGCCCTTCGTAGCAATGAGGCGCACCACGTCGCGCAGGATGACCTTGCTGTCCATATCGAGCGTAGCATCCGAGGTATCGGGGAAATGATAGCCGATGTCGCGCATGTTGGCGGCACCCAGCAAGGCATCGGCAATGGCATGGATGAGCACGTCGGCATCACTGTGGCCCAACAGCCCCAAATCATGGTCGAGACGGATGCCGCCCAACCACAAATCACGACCTTCCACCAACTGGTGGACATCGTATCCGAAACCTACACGTATTTTCATGACTACAATTTACCTGCGCTTGAACAAGTCTTTGATACCGTCCATGTCGAACGAGAGCGTGAAACGCAGCGTCTGGTCGAGGGGGTTGCTCTTTGCCGTGGCAATCACATAACCCGCATCGAGAGAGAAGACGCTCATCCTGAAGCCGGCACCCACGGTGAAGTACTTGCGGTTACCTTTCGTCTCGCTCTCATGATGGTATCCCGCACGGAGGGCAAACTGGTCGTGATACACATACTCGGCACCCACACTCCACTGTATCTCCTTCAACTCCTCGGAAGCACCATTGGGCGCATCGCCGAAACTCTTGAAGATACCACCGATGCTCGACACGTCGAAATACTCTTTCTCCAAACGGTCCTGATACTCCTGCGAGGTTTCCTCTTCCTTCTGCCTGGGATAGGTGGGAACGAGCAACTTATTGGCATCGGCAGCGATGGTAAAGCGGTTGTACTCATCGACGGGAATCATCAGTGAGGCACCCAGACGCAGATTGGTGGGGATAAACTCGCTGTGCTCGTCACCACCGAAAGTAATCTTGCTACCGATGTTGCTGACATTCAAGCCCAGACCCAACTGACACTCCCTGGCACCCAAGTTCAGGTAATTCTGGTAGTAGCACGAGATGTCTGCGGCAAAGGCAGAACCAGGACTGGTATCCTCGGTGAAGTCGTAGGTAAGGTCGGAGTAGATCCACCTCACGCCAGCCGAGATAGAGAACTTCTCATTGAGCATAAGCGAGTAGGCCACGTCGAGCGACATCTCGTATGGGTTGATGGTCATGTCGTTGGTGGCATCGAGCGAACTGCTGGTGTACACCTCGCCGAGCGAGAAATAGCGCAGCGAACCCGACACGGCACTGTAGTCGCCTATGCGGTAGTAGCCCACGAGGTAGGCGAGGTCCATGTCGTTGACCAACTGCCGGAGCCACGGGGTGTAGTTGAGTGCCACGCCGGCACGGGAGATGGTGAACGGGTATTTGGCGGGGTTCCAGTATTGCGACACCACGTCGGGGTCGGTAGCAGCACCCACGTCGCCCATACCTGCCGAACGGGCGTCAGGGGCGATGGTCTGCGAGGTGACCGAGGTGTTCACGGGGTTGAACATCTCCTCTTTCTGCGCCTTTGCCGTCAGTGCGACGAAGGCGAGGACGAGGAGTGAAAAGATTCTCACTATACTTATTTTTACTTTCATTACTGACCGTATTCGGGTTACAACAATATTACTAACGGCAAGAGGCGCTAATTATTGCCTATCACGATGAGTTTCTTGGCTTTCGACACCATGTCGCTGCCATCACACGACACTCGCACACGGTAGAGATAGACACCTGTCTGCAACCGCTCGCCGCCACCGGTGGTGAGGTCCCAGTCGATGGTCATCGCCCCTGTGGTGGAGACTTCCGTCTCGGTATATTTCCACAGTTGCCTGCCGCTCATGTCGAAGATATCGAGTTCCACGTCCATCGTACTCCCCATGCGGTCGTGGTTGATGATGAAGGTGGTAGAGGTCTTGGCGGGGTTGTCGGTGCAGCCAATGCTGTAGAGCGTAGGTTTCAGACCGCTCACCACGTTGAAGGAGAGTTCGGCGGTGGTGGAGTTGTTGAGCATGTCCCAGGCGCGGAACCGCAGGGTATGGTGCCCCGGCGCAAGGGCGGGGATACTGTACGATGTCTTGCCGCTGGTGTAACTGCCGAAGTCGTAGGTGAAATTGTCGTTGAGCAGGTAGGTACGCGACATGTCATTGTCGATGACCAGCTCCAGGTCGTGGCCGATACCCGTGCCGGCTGCGTTGATGCCGTCCTTGTCGGTAATCTGCGCCACGAAATATGGGGTGGAGTTCACCTCGTCGCCATTCGAGAACGACGGGGTATTGAGATAGCAGAACACCGACGGCCCGATGGAGTCGTTGTCGGTCACCTGCGTGCCGCCCACGATGAAACGGTCGGTGGCGCCATGGGCGATGCGCGTATGGGTATCATCTACGGCATAGAGGTTTATCATGCCACTGCCATTGGAATAGTTGATGTCCATGGGCACGGCGAAGGTAAAGGCGAAGTTGCCGGCACGCACACTGTCGGAGCCGTTGAAGAGCACGTTGGGACGGTCGTAGTACTGGAACAGCGTCCTTGCGTCCTCGGCCTGGCCCTTGCACACCACCAGTTTCTCGGAGTCGCGCACGGTGCCCGTGACAATGCCGTTGAACGTCGTGGCATGCTCGCCATTGCACTCCACATGTCCCTTCACGCTCACGGTCTCCCCCGCATGGATGATGATATCGGCATCGTTGGCAAGCGCCCTGCCGTTGATGCTGTCGACCACCGTCCTGAGCATCGGCACGTTGAGACTCATCGCCGGGTCGCCGAGGAGAGAGAAGCGCAACTTGTTGGCCGTCACGTCCTCGCCGCCGACAATCATCTGGTTCTTCGCCAGACGCTGTGCCTCGCCAAGGGTGATGGGGCGCTCGCCTGTATTGTCGACCACATACCTCAAGTAGGCACGGTTGAGCGAGGCATTATAGCCCTGATACACCGTACGGGTGGTGGTGAAGGTGGCTACTGCCCCACCCTTCTTGTTGACGAGCATGGCCACACCAATGTTCTCGTCGACACCGTCGAAAGGAGAGATGTCGCACGAGGCAGTAATCCACAAGGGCAGGTTGGTATTGGTGAACTGTTGGAAATCCTTCAGGATGAGCACACGCTCATGCGAGATGTTGATTTCAGAGCCATGCCCCGAATAGTCAAAGATGAGGGCACCCGAGGCCTGTAGTTGTTTGATTTCCTTCGTGGCATCGGGATAGGTATTGCCTGTAGAGGTGGTGACACGCGTATAGGCGTCCCACATCACTTTCTTCGTCTGGTAACCGGGGTAGTTGTTGGCCACGATATTGGCGAGGCTGTTGGCATCGCTCATGTGGCTGTTGGAGTTGCCATCATCGCCGAGAACAGCGATGATGTTCTGCCAACTGCCGGCATTGGCGTTCTCCACATAACTGATGGTCTTGTCGGTGAGGGTCTTCGCGTCGTCGACGGTGGAGACGGGGAAACGGCCTATGGAGAGGTCGAGTTTGTCGGACGACATGGGGTTGACGCCCTCGCCGTCGTCAAGGAGACCATAGAACCCGTCATCGACGATGCAATTCACTTCATTATAGGAATCCTCACTCTCATAGCAGAGCAGCAGGTCGTCGGCGGAATAGCCCCGGCAGTCGGAAGTGAGCAGGCGGTTGTCCCATTTGCCATCGCCGAAGAGGAAAAGGTGCTTGGGCATATCGGCCTCGCTGGTGGCACGGTCGTAGAGCATCTTCATATAGCGCCGGTAGGCATTGGCATCGGGGGTACCGCTCGAGAACTCGTTGTATATCTCGTCGGCAGGCACGATGCGCACCCGCATCGAGTCACGCTCCTCGTGCATCTTCGCGATGCGCTGGGCCTGACCGAACAGTTTCTGCGATGTGGGGATGATGATGACGAGGTCGGCAGGACCATGGGCATGCAGGTTCTGGTTGGTGATGCCATACACGTATTCGGGCTCGGGCAAGGAGGCTGAAGACAACCGCGGCAATGCCCGGGGTGAAGCGGTACAGATATCGATGTAGTCGAGTCGCGCAGGACCACCAGAGAGGGTGGTAATCGTGACGGTGTCGGTGCTGTTGAGGTTATACACGTCGTAGGTACCGACGGCCTCATAACCTTTGTCATAGCTACGCAGCGTGATGGAGAGGGTGCCGAGAATGGAGTCGTTGAGACTCACCTGCACCCGGGTGGCATTGCCTGCGGTCACCACGACAGCGATGGTTCCCTGCCTGTCACCACTGGGATTGGCGAGGGTAAAGGCATGCGACTGTCCGGCGGCTATGGGTGTATTCTCGAAGAGTTTCCTCCCGCCATGGAACCAGGCGAAGTTGTCTACCTCATGCAGCGAATGGTAATTGGCGGGCATGGGATAGCAAGAGGCGACGAAGGCAGCACTGTCGAGCAGGGAGGGTGTGTCGTCGCACTGCGTAATGAAATAATAGCCGTAGTCGGAATAGGGATTGCGGATGCGCTTCATCGAGGAAGGCTGCGACCAACTCACCGGGCCCTGGGCATAGAACAGCCGACGGCCGTTGATGGTGCAGGTAGGCACTTCCTTCAGGTCATCGGTGGCAACCAGTTCGTCGGGCACCAACCGTTCGTTCTGCAGCGCGCCGCCATAGCCAAAGACCTTTACTTTGGAGAGATCTGAGAAGCCCGCCTGGCGCACCAATGCCTCGGTGAGCTGGTAGATGCCCGAGGAGGGCACCCTGATCTTTGCCCAGTGCCCGGAGGCAAGGACGGAGTTTTCGGCATAGCGCTGCGAGGCTGCCAGCGGTGCCCTCCTTGCTCCCGCACGAACGGGACGGGCCTCCACGGCGAGCATAAAACTCACCAGAAACTGGTATTTCCCTTCTCTGTAAACCAACGGAACGAAACGCACCTCCATGGCACCTTTTTTCCTGTCGACCACAATGGTGGTCTCAGGCTCGGGCATCTCGGGCAGGGGCGCATCGGTGACACGATGGTAGCGCCGGATGTCGGAGGGTGTCATGTCGTAGAACTCGGGATAGCGGATACTGACGGTATATACCGAGTCGGCATAATGCTCACCCAGCGGTATGCTGCACCCAAACTGGGGCAACACGGAGTCTATCCTCACCTCGTCGGCGGTGAGGTTGTAGAACCGCTGTGCCCCTGCCGTCGCGAAACAGGCGAGCAGCAGGATGACGAGCATGGACAACCGGTATGACTTACTTGACATTGAACTCCAATAATTTCTTTTCTTCCACAAATCCCTCGATATGGTCGTCGACATGTGCCTCTCCATCGCCCTCAGGCGAGCCAGTGAAGAGGAGATCGCCGGTACGCAACGTGAAATAGCGACTGATATAGGCCACGAGGCTGTCGATGTCGTGGCGCATGTCGCCAGCGAAGCCACGTTGCACGGTAGTGCCGTTCACATTGAGATGGAAATGCAGGCCGTCCACCTGTCCCACCTCCTCTACTGGCACCCAATCACCTATGGCAGCCGCCCCGTCGAAACTCTTGCAGAGATCCCAGGGCAACCCCTGCTGACGCAACTCCCGTTGAAGGTCGGTGGCGGTGAAATCGACACCACACGTCACGGCATCATAGTAGCGGTGGGCAAAGCGCTGTGGAATGCTCTTTCCCAACCTACAGATACGTACCACAAGCGACACGCCGTAGCCAACGAGCCCGATGTCATCGGGCAAGAAAAATGGACGTCGCCCCTTAAGCAGCGACGAATCGGCCTTGGTGAAAATCACAGGGTTGTGGTAAGAGAATAACGTATTTTCGCCCGAATTATTGTGTGGGGCGTAGTTGGCATCGACAGCAAAAATCTTCATGACGGCAGACGGGATACTGATGATGCCATCGTGCCCACGAACTCCTATCATGAACAGCAGACTCTGGTGCTGCGCTGCGGGTTCGTGGACAAGATGGCAAGAAGCGTGTGACGGTTTATCTGACGACCACCTTGCGAGTGGTGCCGTCGCTCATACGGAGGATATAGACACCATGAGTGAGGTAGGCCACGGGCTGGCCGTCGAGGGTGTAGCGTCCCACGATATGGGCAGGACGCCCACTGATGCCCTCTTTCACGCCGACAGGGTCGGGATAGATGAACTTCACGGTAATCATCGGACCAAAGTCAGAGAAGCCAAACTCACCGAATCCGAGGTCCTCGCCCATCTCTATCTGCAACTCGACGTCGCATTCGCCATAAGCATCGGGATACCACTCCGTCTGCAGGTCACCGCTCGTAGCACCCGGGGCGATGGTACCTGACGCAGAACTGAAATAGCCTGGCTCCGTGCGTCCAGGAAGACATGAACCAAGGGCACAGGTCATGTAACAGCCATTGTCGATACGGGTAATCTCATTGGCGAGCCTCACCAGGTCGGTGGCAGTGCCGCTCACGTTCTTGATCATGAAGTTGGAGGGAATCATCACCGTCAGTTCGCCAGTCTCTGGGTCTTCCTCCGTGACGTAGTTGTCGATGACATACACCGAGCCATGGGGGATAATCTCGCCAGCGTTGGTGACAAACTCAAACGAGTGGTCCACCTCCTCTTCCTGGGCATATCCTACTGTCGTGCCTACACACAACGACAGACAAAAAAGTAAAAGTTTTCTCATCTTGCGCAATTTTGATGTTTTCTGTTGGCAAATTTAAGTATTATTTCCGACATTTTGCCGTTGACCATGGTTTTTCTTTTCACATGATGGGCGAAAACACAAAAAACCGAAAGACAAACCAACAGTATATCACGATGAGGAGGCCTGCCACAAAAGCAGCAAGCCTCCTCACGCAATCATCTTCTCTTTTCGGGCAAGTAACTTCCCAACCTTTCTACTTCCCCTCAAACCAGTTAAGCGAAACTCTGACCTTTACAAAGGATAGTCTTCGAAAGCGTAGAGCACGGTAGAGAGATAGCGCTCACCTGTATCGGGCAACAGCACCACGATGCGCTTGTCTTCGTTACCTGGACGAAGGGCTATCTGGGTGGCGGCATAGAGGGCTGCACCTGCGGAAATGCCTACAAGGAGGCCTTCCTGACGGGCAATCTCACGCCCCGTACGGATGGCATCATCGTTGTCTACATCATACACCTCATCTATCACTCCTGCATCGTAGGTCTTGGGGACAAACCCGGCTCCGATGCCCTGAATCTTATGAGGACCGCTCTGACCACCGTTCAACACAGGCGAAGACTTAGGTTCCACGGCAATCACCTGAACACCGGGATTCTGTTCTTTCAGGTATTTGCCAGTACCGGAGACCGTACCGCCCGTACCCACACCTGCGACGAAGATGTCGACCTTGCCATCCGTGTCGCGCCAGATTTCCGGACCAGTGAAAGCATAGTGCTTGGCGGGATTGGCAGGATTCTCGAACTGCTGGAGGATGATACTGCCCGGAATGGAGTCGCGCAAGGCTTCAGCGGCACGTATAGCACCAGGCATGCCGTCTTTCCCTGAGGTCAGGCGGACCTCCGCACCATAGGCCTTCACGAGGTTACGGCGCTCGATGCTCATCGTCTCGGGCATGGTGAGTATCAGTTTGTATCCCTTGACGGCGGCTACCAAAGCCAGTCCCACACCGGTATTGCCACTGGTAGGCTCAATGATGGTGGCGCCAGGCTTCAGCAATCCCTTCTGCTCTGCGTCTTCTATCATCGCCAAAGCAATTCGATCCTTGACAGAACCACCTGGATTGAAGTACTCCACCTTTGCAATGAGGGGCGTCTTGATGCGCTTTTCCTGTGAGAACTTATTGAGTTCAAGCAATGGCGTATTGCCGATGAGCGCTGTCAGCTGTTTTGCAATCTTTGTCATAATATATCAGTTTAATAATTTTCAATCTTCAAATGTCGTGCAAGTTGAGCGCAAAAGAAAGCTTGCTTTCATTATGCCGAAACGCCGCCGACATTCGGGACGAAGTCCCAATTTTTAATTTTCAATCTTCAATCTTCAATTTTCAATCTTCAATTTTCAATCTTCAATCTTCAATTGTATCATATCTTCTCAAATGCCTGGTTGAGATCATCGATGATATCGTCGATATGCTCGGTGCCGATGGAGAGGCGGATGGTGGAAGGCGTGATATGCTGCTCTGCCAACTCCTCGGGCGACAACTGGGAGTGAGTAGTGGTATAGGGATGGATGACGAGGCTCTTCACGTCGGCCACATTGGCGAGCAGCGAGAAAATCTGCAACGCATCGATGAACTTCCATGCCTCTTCCTGACCACCCTTTATCTCAAAGGTGAAAATGCTTCCGCCACCATGGGGGAAATACTTCTGGTAGAGCGCATGGTCGTGATGGCTCTCGAGAGCCGGGTGGTTCACCTTTGCTACCTTGGGATGGTTGGCAAGGAAGTCGACCACCTTCAGCGCATTCTCCACATGACGCTCCACACGCAGACTCAGTGTCTCGACACCCTGCAAGAGGATGAAGGCATTGAAGGGCGAGATGGCAGCACCGGTATCGCGCAAGATCACGGCCCGGACGCGGGTAACGAAGGCTGCGGCACCCACTGCCTCGGCAAAGACGATGCCGTGATATGAGGGGTCGGGCTTGGCCAGCGTGGGGAACTTCTCAGGATTGGCCAGCCAGTCGAACTTACCACCATCCACGACCACACCACCAAGACTGGAACCATGTCCGCCCAGGAACTTCGTAGCGGAGTGTACCACGATATCGGCACCATGCTCAAGCGGACGGATGAGATATGGTGTGCCGAAGGTGTTGTCGACGATGAAGGGGATGCCATGACGATGTGCCACTGCAGCCACTCCCTCGATGTCGAGCACGTCGCTGTTGGGGTTGCCAAAGGTCTCGGCATACACAACCTTCGTGTTGGGCTTGATGGCTGCCTCAAGGGCATCGAGGTCGTTGACATTGATTATGGTATTGGTGATGCCCTGGGTGGCAAGTGTGTGGGTTATCAAGTTGTAAGAACCACCATAGAGGTTGTCGGCAGCTACGATATGGTCGCCTGCCTGAACGATGTTCTGAAGGGCATAAGTAATGGCAGCGGCGCCACTGGCTACCGCCAGGCCTGCCACACCACCCTCGAGGGCTGCCACACGGTCTTCGAACACCCCCTGTGTGGAGTTGGTCAAACGTCCGTAGATATTCCCGGCATCACGCAACCCAAAACGGTCGGCAGCATGCTGGGAGTTATGGAACACATAACTCGTGGTCTGGTAAATGGGCACCGCACGGGCATCGGTTGCGGGGTCGGCCTGTTCTTGACCTACATGAAGTTGCAATGTCTCGAAATGGTAGTTCTTCGTACTCATGATCTTTTCCTTTCTTTAATTGTTTGTTTTCTGGGTACAAAGGTACGGACAATAGTTATATATTCCAAATTTTATATGAAATTTAGAAGAAACAACTATATATCCAAATCTATTAGAAAATAACTCCATTCCAAGATGTTTTTTGCAAGCTTGTTAGAATATTATTCTAAAAAAGGGTTACAAGAGGACTTTTCTTGCTATTATTTTCCTGCAATTCTATCTGTTATATAGAAAAATTGCCTATATTTGCAGTGTGAAAAAGAACAAACGACCAAGTCATGACTGATACTTTAGATGCAACAGACCTGCAGATACTGAAAACGCTGCAGAAAAACGCGAAACTGACGACCAAGGAACTGGCTGATGCCGTGCACCTCACCCCTACACCCGTATTTGAGCGCCAAAAGCGCCTCGAACGACAAGGATACATCAAGAAGTATGTCGCCATACTCGACCCGGAAAAGTTGGGCCAGGGTCTGCTCGTATTCTGCAAGGTAAAACTGAAACAGATAAACCGCGAAATTGCCGAAGACTTCGTCAGGCAAATCCTCCGCATCCCCGAGATAACGGAATGCTACAACACCAGTGGTGCCTACGATTACCTGCTTAAGGTACGCGCACGTGACATGAAGCAATATCAGGAGTTCGTGCTTACCAAACTCGGCGACATCGACACCGTCGGTTCCATAGAGAGTACCTTCGTCATGAGCGAGGTGAAGCAAAACTACGGCATCAACATATAATAGCCAAAAGCCTCCCGGAATGGGAGGCTTTCGGTTTATTACAGTTGTGATAGACTTGCTTACTCTGCGCGGAGGGTGAAGCGCTTGAAGTCGACCACCTTCAGGTCTTTGTCGGCAGCCTTCAGGTAGGCAGCGACATTCTCCTTGTTCTCAGCCTGGATGAACTCCTGGTTGACAAGGCAGTTCTCCTTGAAGAATTTGGCCAAACGACCCTTGGCAATGTTCTGAATCATCTGCTCGGGCATGTTGGCAGCTTTCTCGGCAGCCACTTTCTCCTTGATCTCACGAGCCTTGGCAGCCTCCTCTTCGGTGAGCCAGCCCTTGGCGATGTTGGAGCTGATGTGGTCTTCGCTGTCAACGAGATTGGCATTGATGCCAGCCTTGTTGATGGCTGCCACCACGGCCTTCTCAATCTGCTCTTCCTTGGTCTTCTGGATAGCCACCTGGAGCTCATTGTCCTTCACCGACTGTGGCACACTCTCCTCGTCGAGGGCGACGGGGTTCATGGCTGCCACCTGCATGGTGATGGCGTGACCCTGGGTCTCGAAATCCTTGTTGAGCTGCACGAGGGTGCAGAGGATGTTCTTGCCCTGGTGGTTGTAAGAATAGATGTTCTTTCCCTCGAGGTAGTTGTAGCCATCAAGCTCCATCTTCTCACCGGTGATACCCGAGCGCTGCATCACAGCGTCGGTAGCCTTCTGACCGTCGGCGAGCACGAGTTCCTTCACCTCGTCGAGACTCTTGCACTTCTTCTCCACGGCAGCATCGAGGATGCTCTGTGTGAGTGCAATGAAATCGGCACCGTTGGCCACGAAGTCGGTCTCGCACTTCAGGGCGAGGATTGCTGCAAAATCGTCGGCAACCTTCACGAGCACACAGCCGTTGGAGGTCTCACGGTCGCTGCGCTTGGCGGCGATAGCCAGGCCACGCTCACGAAGCAGGTCCTTGGCCTTGTCGAAGTCGCCCTCTGCCTCGGTGAGTGCCTTCTTGACGTCGGCAAGACCTGCACCAGTCATAGCGCGGAGCTTCTTGATGTCTTCCATATTTGGTTTGTAAGCCATAACTATATGAAGATTAAAATATTAAAGAATAAAAATTTAAAACAATATTACTCAGCGGCGGGAGCCTCTTCTTCAGCAGCGGGAGCTTCGGGCTCTGCTACGGGAGCCTCAGCCTCAACGGCAGGAGCCTCAGCAACCTCAGCCTCCTCTGCAGGAACTTCCTTGCGGGCCTTGCGGGCACGCTTTGGACGGGCGTCGGCAGCCTCTTCGCTCTGCTCGGCAGCAGCCTTCTCATCAGCCTTCTCAGCCTTACGCTCCTCGAGACCTTCTGCGATAGCAGCGCAGCAGGCGGTGAGGATGACATCGATGCTGTCCTTGGCATCATCGTTGGCAGGGATGACGAAGTCGATGTCGGCAGGATCGGAGTTGGTGTCCACGATACCGAATACAGGGATGCCAAGGCGCACGGCCTCTTTCACTGCGATGTTCTCCTTCATCACGTCGACGACGAAGAGAGCGGAGGGCAGGCGGGTAAGGTCGGCGATGGAACCAAGGTTCTTCTCAAGCTTGGCTCGCTGACGGGTAATCTGCAGGAGCTCACGCTTCGAGAGGTTGGAGAAAGTACCGTCTTGCATCAGTTTGTCGATGTTGGCCATTTTCTTCACGGCCTTGCGGATGGTGGGGAAGTTGGTGAGCATACCGCCCGGCCAACGCTCGATCACGTAAGGCATGTTGATGCTTGTAGCCTTCTCGGCCACAATGCTCTTAGCTTGTTTTTTAGTAGCGACGAAGAGAACTTTCTTGCCAGACTTGGCGATTTGCTTGAGAGCCTCTGCAGCCTCGTCGATCTTGGCGACGGTCTTGTGCAGGTCGATGATGTGGATACCATTGCGCTCCATGAAGATATAAGGAGCCATTGCCGGATTCCATTTGCGGCGAAGGTGGCCAAAGTGGCAACCAGCCTCCAGCAACATGTCAAAATTTGTTCTTGCCATTTTTTAAATGATTGATTGTTGTTTACGTTCCTTTTAGTTGAATTCTACTTTCCACCCTCCCCAGGGCCATAGCCAAGGGAACATCACACAACGATAGTAGGGCAGGCCCACCGGTCCGCATGAATGTAGGATGAAAAGCGTTTGTAACCAGCCGATGAGTAATCGCAGGCAACAACGGCCAGGAGTCTCACCAGTTTGGATGCTAAACTCAGCCAGACAATGCGTATTAACGCTTGCTGAACTGGAAGCGGCGACGTGCCTTGGGCTGACCCGGTTTCTTGCGCTCCACAGACCTGGAGTCGCGGGTAAGGAATCCCTGGCTCTTGAGTGCCTTCTTGTCCTCGGCGTTAATCTTCACCAGCGCGCGGGCAATGGCCAGACGCAGCGCTTGGCTCTGTCCGGTGAAGCCACCACCGTCGAGGTTCACTTTCACGTCGTACTTGTCGGCCACGTTGAGCAGGTTGAGTGGCTGCTTCACCACATACTGCAGGATGGCTGAGGGGAAATACTCAGTGAGGTCTTTCTTGTTGATGGTAATCTTGCCGCTACCCTCTGAGAGGTAAACGCGTGCCACAGCACTCTTGCGACGACCAATTGCGTTAATATATTGTACTTCCATTATTCCTGATTATTTATACTGGTTAATATCAATGGCTTTGGGCTTCTGTGCCTCATGAGGATGCTCGGTTCCCTCATAGATATAGAGGTTGTAGAGCAGGCTGCGGCCGAGAGGACCTTTGGGGAGCATGCCTTTCACGGCATGACGGATGATGCGCTCGGCACCATCTTTCTTCAGACGGAGCTTGGCAGGGGTATCAAAGCGCTGACCGCCGGGATAACCAGTATAGCGGGTGTAGAGTTTGTCGGTCTCCTTGTTACCAGTGAAGACCACTTTCTGTGCATTGATGATAATCACATTGTCGCCACAGTCTACATGCGGGGTGAATGTGGGCTTGTACTTTCCGCGGAGCAGCTTGGCTACCTTAGAGCAGAGACGGCCTACCACCTGTCCGGAGGCATCGATGACCACCCACTCTTTCTTGGCTGTTTCCTTGTTCACGGAAATAGTCTTGTAACTTAAAGTGTTCATTTCAAAATTTAAATTTTCTACTAAAAAACAATTATTAATTAATAATGTGGAATGACGATTCACTAACCATCGCGCCTGGCCAAAAGCACAACTATTAACACGCCGTTCCTGGGGTTCTAAGTGTATCCCCGTAATAATCGGACTGCAAAGGTACAACTTTATATTGGGTTCATGGTATGCCCAAGCCGTCGATTTAAGGATTATTAGCGGTTTTAAGATTATTTAACTGACCCAAAACGTGTCCAGTAAAAAAATCATCAGTAGTTCTCGATAATCTCTCGGGCTTTTTGCTTGCGCTTAGCACTCTTGCTTTTAGGCAGGATTTTTCCCAGGAACTGGCCGATGATTCCCAGCAGGTTGCCACCCGAAGGGTTGGCGCCAAGCAGTTGGGCGTCGGTCTTGTTGAGAACAAGCATCTTGTTCATGTTCTCCCTGATTTCATCATTCTTTCCTTTTCCGAAAACCACCACCTCGCGTATGCTCATGTATTTCGACACGAGGAACACGGTGTCGCGCACCTCGGAGAGGTTGAGAAGCCGACTCTCGTAGTTGACATGCGTGAACACCAGACTCTTGCAACTGTCGGGCACAGAGAAATAACCCAGCGAGTCGGTGATGTCGACACCTGCGCTGCTCCGCACGCTTACCTGACTGATAGGCTCGAGCGACTCCACGTCGCATACCACCAGCCGTCGCTGTGCCGTGGCCCAAAGCGACAGGAAAGCAAATACCAATGTGAGCGAGAACCTGTTCATGGAAACAAAAGTATACATTATTTTCCAATCCCATCGGACAATATACACATATTAAAAACAATTAGTGAATTTTCAATCTTCAATCTTCAATTTTGAAAAAAGGGAAAGGGGGCAACTGTCACAGCTGCCCCCAAACCTAAAACCTAAATAAAATTATCCTAATGAGTAACTAATCTCTGTAAGCAGGATTCTGGTAGAGTTTCTTGGCCTCATCGTCCATCTCCATGCCGTCGAGCTGACCCTGTGGGATAGGACGGAGGTAGTAACCAGCAGGAATGTCGCGCTTGAACTCCTGGAGGTCCTTGTCGGTATAGCCACTGCCTGCGATGTGGTAAGTGGTGGAACGCTCGGCCCACTTCTGAGTGCGCACGAGGTCGAACCAACGGTAGCCCTCGCCCCAGAACTCACGGCTACGCTCGTCGAGGATGTAGTCGATGGTGATGGTGGCAGGAGTGGCGGCCAGCATCTCGGCAGTGTGGTCTGCCGACAGCGGGGCTCTGTTGTTCACGCAATAGGTCTGCTTGCCGGCACGGGCACGGAGCACGTTGACGAGAGCCTTGGCCTCTTCGTTCTTGTTGAGTTTCACGGCTGCCTCGGCAGCAATGAGATAGAGCTCAGAGAACTTGGCGATATTCCACGGCCGTGGGCTGCCACCGTTGACCTTGCTGCCAAGACCAGTGCCGTTGTCAGTACGGTAGATTCCGAGTTTCCAGTTGATGGGGTACTTCTTGCGGCTGATATGGTTCACGGCTACTACGAAGTCGGCACGTCCAGGCATCTCACCGAAGCCCAACTTTCCGTCAGCGCCAGTGTAGTTGATCTTACTGTCCTCGCTTTCAGGCACCCAACTGAAGTAGATTTCGTTCTGTCCCACTTTCATGCCGTTAGCACCGATAACATATTCGGCGGGATTACCAGCCTTATGCCAGTTGGTGAAGTAACTCAAGGTGAACGTTGCATCGTAGCGTGAGTCGATGGCCTTGACGGCATCTTCCCAAACACCACCCTCGATGAAAGCATCGGCCACAGGAGCCATACGGGTCCAAGGACGTCCAAGACCTTGAACGGCCTCACGCTGAACGGGGTTGATGGAATTGCCAGAAGGATCCTTGGCAATCATCTCTGTATAGTTCCAGGTTTCCATCCAGTAAGCGAAGTTCTCGGGGGAACCACCGCTACCCCAACCGTAACCGGTGCCACCATTACCATACTTCTCGTCTTCATCGTGGTCGGCATAGAGCATGATTTCGGAATTGCGGTCATTAGTAGCCACGTTCACGTCGTAGAAAGTGGGCTGCAAGCCATAAGGACCAGGATTGTTGATGGCTGCCATGGCGGTGTCGTAAGCCTTCTGGAAATAGCTGTTGGCCTGACCGGCATCACGGTTGCACTCCGGATAGGTGGGGATATTGTTCGGGTTCTGGAGCCACCAGGCATAGGTAAGGTAAGCCTTGGAGAGAATCAGACGGGCGAGGTTCTTCGTGGCCGTACCGGTGAGGCGCGGGTTCTCGGGCAGGTCGGCAACTGCCTTCTCCAGGTCGGAGAAGATGGCAGCATAGACCTCGGGCACGGTGTTGCGCACAGAGGTACGTACGGTAGAAGTGTTGAACTTCAGTTCGCCGGCACCCAGGTCGAGGGGCACGCCTCCGTAGGTCTGCACCAAGATGAAATAGTCGAAAGCACGGAAGAAGTAAGCCTCTGCAAGCAAGGACGCATCTATACCAGCTTCAGCACCATTCTCAATGATACCACTGGCGGTGTTGATATTGGCAAAGGCAGTGCCCCAGCATCCGCCGGCAATACTGTTGGTAGAAGTCATGGAACCCACACCTGAGAGGTCGGCATCCTTGAAGTTTCCATCAGCCGACTGTGCATAGGTGTATTCGTCGGTACCTGTCTCAAGACTGTTCAGATAATAACCATTGCCATAGAAATAGCGCAGGTGAGCATAGAGCGATGTCAGACCGCCCTCAATACCAGCCTTCGTGTTGAAGAATGTAGGGTCGAACTGGCTGCGTGGCTGCTCGTCAAGGATGTCCGAGCAAGAGGTCAATGTTGTCGAGAGACAACAGCATACAAAGCCCGCAGCAATGATATATTTGATACTTTTCGTTTTCATACCTAAATAATTATTCGTTTTATTCGTTGTTTTAGAACGTCACGTTAATACCGAATAGGAAGTTGCGTGTGGCCGGGGTATTGTAGCCCACGATAGGCATCTTGTGCTTTCCGGAGTACTCTCCGTATGCCACAGCCGTATTCTCGTTTGCCCAGGAGTTGGTCTCAGGATCAAGTCCACTCTCGTTGTTGAAAGGCGAGAAGAGCACAAAGGGATTCTGCACTGTTGCATAGACGCGCAGACGGCTGATACCGAAGTCCTTCACTGCCTTCAAATTAGTGAAGTTGTAGCCGAGGGTGATGGCACGGATCTTCAGGTAACCGGCATCGAAGTAGCCGAGGGTAGAGCCATACTTGGGGTTGTCGCCGCTCAGGATTCCGCCGGGTTTCGGATACTTGGCACCGGTGTTTTCCTCTGTCCAGTAGTCAACGTCTATATTGTTGCGACGACCTGTCAGCATGTTCAGGTAACCGTTGGAAGAGTGAATGGCACTGATGAGCTTACCGCCAATCTGGAAGGCTCCGATGACGTTAAGGTCGAAGCCCTTGTAGCCTACGGTCGTGTGGAAACCGCCAAGCAAGTCGGGCTCCATACTCATAATCTGACGGTCTTCAGGACCGATGGCGCGGGTGGGCAGGCCATTGGCGTCATAGTCACCCGTATACTTCACCTTGATCATACCTACATTGCCACCGGGCTCGAGGATGTTCATGGCAGCCTCTTCTCCGGCCTGCCACAGGCCAACGTACTCATAGTCGTAGATGACGTCGATTGGATGGCCCACGAACCAGCGGTTACCCTCATCACGGTCCTCACCTGATGCCAGGGCTGTCAGTTTATTACGGTTAGCATAGAGGTTGATACCTGCATCCCAGGTCCAACCGTTCTTGTTGTCGAGGATGATGCCGTTCAAGGTAAACTCCCAACCCTTGTTCTCTGTCTTGCCGATGTTGCCGGTAAAACTGCTCACACCCGAAGTGGAAGGCAGAGAGACATCGAGCAGGATGTCATTGGTCTTCTGGATATAGTATTCCAATGAACCGTAGAGGCGACCCCTGAACAATGAGAAATCGACACCGAAGTTCCAAGTCTTGGAATACTCCCAACCCAGGTCAGGGTTAGGCAGGGCATTCACATAGTAACCTGCCATGTAGTTGGTGCCGTCGCCGAAGTTGTAGTTGCGGATAGCCAGACCACCAAGTGTCGAATAAGGGCTGATACTCTGATTGGACGTCTCACCGTAGCCTACACGTAACTTCAGGTTGTCGAGCCAATCCAGGCCTTCCATGAAACTCTCACGGCCAATGTTCCAGCCTGCACTGATAGCGGGATAGGTGTGCCATTGGTGACCCTTTGCCAAACGTGAAGAAGCATCAGAACGCACGGCTGCCGAAAGCATATACTTGTTGTCATAAGAGTACATCACACGGCCCATCCAGGAAATCAGGCCACTCTGCCAGTAATTGTAGCCGACGAGGTTGGCCTGTCCTGTGGCCTTGTCAAGGGCATAGTACTGGAAATAGTCGGCAGGGATGCCTTGTGCAGAACCACCGCTTTGTTCGAAAGTTGTCTGTTCTGCCGAATACATGCCCACGACATTGAAATTATGCTTGCCGAATGAACGGTCGTAGGTAATCAGGTTTTCAATAGCCCAGTTATAGGTCTGGTTCTCGTATACAGAACCGCTGTTGACGGCATTGGCATCCTTATTATTTATACCAGTACCTGTGAAAGAGCCAGATTTTGAAGAACGGAAGTTCAGACCAATGTTGATGCGGTAGCTCAAGCCTTCAACCCACGGACACTTCACCTCACCGAAAAGGGTGTTGTAAGAACCAATACCCTTGTTCTCACTCAGCCAGACATCCTTGTCACGCTCAACAGTCTCCTTGGTGACAACCACCTGGTCGTCGGCAGGAAGGGCGTTGTAGCGTTTCAGGTTACCGTCTGCATCGTATGGACTTGACAGCGGAGTTGAACTCAAGATATTATACATATTGTTCACACCCTCATTCTTGCGATAACTGTTGTTGGTGCTCAGTCCGAAACGGAACCACTTGCCCACCATCTGGTCAAAGTTGCCGCGAACGCTGATGCGGTTGTAACCCTCAGTGGGAACGACAGACTCATCATGATAGTAGCCAGCCCCGAAACTGTAACTGCCACCATTAGTACCACCCGAAACACTCAGGTCGTGGTTGTGACTCACGCCGGTCTGATAATAGAGGTCCTGCCAGTCGGTATTGGTGTTGTCATTCTCATCGAGCGAGTTCTGGTACTTGCCTGCATATTGACGGAACTTCGAGAAAGTGGGACCGTCCATCATGGGATATTTGTTGAACACGGTCTTGAAACTCACATAGCCATTATAACTTACCTTGGCGGGAGTTCCCTGGGTGCCCTTGACTGTGGTGATGATAATTACACCATTGGCACCACGGCTACCGTAGATGGCGGTAGCAGAAGCATCCTTGAGGATATCAAGCGACTTGATGTCGGTGGGGTTGATATCTGAGAGTTGTCCCATGAAGGGGATACCATCGAGCACGATGAGCGGGTCGTTAGAGGCGCTGAGCGAACGCTGGCCACGGATGCGGATCTGCATCTCTGAACCAGGTTTTGACGATGTCTGTGTCATGAGCACACCGGCGACACGTCCCTGGAGAGCCTGCGCAGCATTGGTGGCTGCAATCTGGTTGAGTTTCTCGCCGTTGACATTGGCTACCGAACCCGTGACGGCCTCACGGCGCTGTGTGCCATATCCGATGACCACCACCTCGTTGAGGTTGCCGCCCTCGGCTTCCAGAACGAAATTGAAATTCGACTGGTTGCCCACCCTGATTTCCTGGGTGATATAACCCACATACGACACCACGAGTGTCGCACCTGGCTGTACGTCGAGCGAGAAGTTTCCGTCGAGGTCGGTCACCGCACCATTCGACGTACCTTTTTCCAGCACCGTGGCACCGATGAGGGGTCCATCGGCATCCACGACGCGTCCCGACACTCTCTTCGATTGCTGCACCTCCGTAGTGGCTGGCGACTCAATGGTCGATGCAACCACCTGTGGCGTAGCGATGAGCCCAAACAATGAGCACAATCCCACCACTGAGATAGTTTTTCTTGAGATTACATGCATAAGTTTTGATTTTAAATAATAGTTAATAAAATTAGGTGTATTCTAGGTCATGTTTGATTTTGTTCGTTGCAAAGTTAAATGAAAAAACACGAGCATCAATCAACTATTGTTCCAACACCTTTTGAAAACGTTTCATGCCTTAAAAAAGCGATTTTTTAACGAAAAGGCAGCATGAAACGGCAGTTTTAGTCACGGAAAAAGGAGTTTGTAAGGCTAAGGCTTTCCTGCTTTCTCGGCATATTCGGTGGGGGTCATCCCATAATGTTTCTTGAAAGCGGTAGAGAAATAGGTCTGGTTGTTGAATCCCACGGCAAAAGCGGCCTGGGCGATGTTGATTTTTCCTTCGCTGATGAGGCGGGCAGCCTGCTTCAGACGCAGGTTGCGGATGAACTCACCCGTCGAAACGCCCGTAATCTCCTTCATCTTGCGGTGAAGTTGGGTGCGGCTGAGGCCTACCTCGCCAGCTAACTTGTCGACACCGAAGTCGGGGTCCTGAATATTCTCGTTGATGGTACGCATCACACGTTCCATCAGCGCATCGTTATTCCCCTTCACCTCCACGTTTTCCATCTTGTCGGTCTGGCTCAACGCACCCGAAAACTTGCCCCTGAGACGACGCACGTTCTCCACGAGGTTGTCGATGAGCACATGGAGTTCCTCCATATCGAAGGGCTTGGAAAGATAGGCATCGGCACCTTTCTTCAAACCCTCAAGACGGTCGCTCACCTCGGTTTTCGACGTGAGGACGACAACGGGAATGTCGCTGATATTGGCATTGCCCTTAATCTCGCGGAGCAGGCTGATACCGTCCATCACAGGCATCACCACATCGGTCACCACGAGGTCGTAGGGCTCGCCGGTGAGCAACATCTTCAGGGCATCCTTGCCGTTGGCAGCGGTATCTACCCTATACCAGTCCGACAACTCGTCTTTCACATAACGTGTCACTTCCATATCGTCGTCTACGATGAGAAGATGGTAGTTGCGCGAGGCTTGCCGCTTGACAGTTTTCTTTTGCGTGGGTTCCTCTTCCACCATCTGCTCCGGGCGCAGGTGTTTGTTTCCCAGGGGAAGCGACACGTCGAGACAGGCACCCTGCCTACCGTCGATGCGGTTGTAGGCCTTGATCTTTCCTCCGTGCAAGAGTACGATGGAACGACTGAGGTTCAGGCCTATCCCCGTGCCGTCGAGATGGGTAAGACTGGAGTTGCGCCCCTGATAGAAACGCTCAAAGAGTTTGTCGGTATTCTCGCTGCCGAAACCAATGCCGGTGTCGGTCACCTGGATATTGGCATTGGTGCCGTCGGAGGAGAGGGCCACGGTGACTTGTCCCCCATCCTGGGAGTACTTGAAGGCGTTGGAGAGCAAGTTGCTTATCACCTTATCGAACTGCTTGCGGTCTATCCACGCCATCAGTTTGTCGTCGGCATGTTCGAAATTGAAACTGATGTTGCGCTGCCGGGCATTATACTGATATAGGGAACAGATGCCGGAGATGAACCCTACGAGGTCGGTGGGCGAGCAATGGAGCCGCATCTGGTTCTTGTCGATTTTCCGCTCGTCGAGAATCTGGTTCACCAGGAGCAGCAGCCGCTGCGCGTTGCGGTCGATGGTGTTGATGTCGTCGACACTCTGTGGGTCGGTGACACGCTGTTTCAGTTTGTTGAGCGGACCGAGGATGAGCGTGAGTGGCGAACGGATGTCGTGGGTGGCATTGATGAGGAACCGCATCTTCTGCTCGTCGAGACGGGCACGCTGACGGCGGTTGAAATAGAGCATGGAAAGCAAGAGAAGGCCCAGTCCGAGCAAGGCATAGGCGAGATAGGCCCAGGTGGAAGCATACCACGGGGCTCGCACCACCACGGTGATGACACCCGTAGTGCCAACCAGCACGCCGTTGCTCATCGCCCTTACCTCCACCTTGTAAGTGCCAGGTTTCATGCGGTTGAAGGTGATGCTGTTGACGCCATCCTCCAAGGTAATCCACTCACCATTATTGAGCCGGTAACTGAAACTGGGGTTATCGGCAATACTGAAGTTGAGCATGGAGAACTCCATGGTGAACGTGCGTTGGTCATAGGGCACCACGAACCGCTGTGTCAGGGTGCCCACCGCTTTCCCGTCGATGATGAAATTGGTGAGATATACCTTTCCGTCCTTGTTCTCCTTGCTGCTTCTCACGTCAGTGGGATGAAATGCCACGAGACCTTCATTGCCACCCAAGAAAATGCGGCCATCGGCGTTGACGATGGCTGCCCGTGCATTGAACTCCCTCATCTCGAGTCCGTTGCCGGCAGTATGGCCCACAAACTGCTGTAGCATGGCATCATATTGCCAGATACCATTGGCCGAACTGATCCATAAGTTGCCGTCGCTGGAGAGGATAATGGAATTGATTGACTTGCTGGCCATCACCTCGGAGTGGGGGAAGGCGGTCAGCTCGTTTTTCTCGCGGTCGTAGCAATAGAGTCCCTGGTCAGTTCCTACCAACATTGTACCGTCAGGCTGTTCACAGAAAGAGAAAGCCTTGGCATTCTCCAACTGCGTGTTCCAACCGAAGATACGGAAATTGTTGTCGGCGGGGTTCATCACACAGAAACCGCGGGTGGTGCCTATCCATAGCAGACCGCTGTGGTCGATATAAAGCGAGATAATCCAGTCGTTGCACAGATGGCCTTTCTTCGGGTCATCGTGAGCCATGACCAGATGCTCAGTCTGTCCGGTGGCGGCATGGTATATGCACAGGCCCTTGCCGAAGTCGCAGATATAGTAGTTGCCTTCGCCGTCATCGGTCATACAGTTGATGCCCCAGCCGTCGACAGTGAGTTTCGGGGTGCTGGCACCATTGAGGGGATTGTAACTATATAAGGTATTCTCGCTTCCCACCCAGTAACCGCCTTGCTTGTCGCGGTAGATGGTGTTGGCTCCGGAGGGCGAGGCGGGCGCGGGAGTGATATGCCCGTCAGTATCGAAATGGTAAATGCCGCTCTTCTGCACGGTGCACCACACACCGCCGCTGTCGTCGGCTGCCAGCGACGACACACCGCTTCCCAGGATATAGTTCTGTGAGGCAAACGTCCATGTGTGGAACGCCTCCGTATCCTGGTTGAACTCCAACAAGCCCTTTTTATAGCAACTCACCCACAGGTTATGGTCCTTGTCCTCCATGACAAAGTTCACATTGGCAGAGGAGAGGCCATAGCGTCCGCCGTTGTCTACCTGTCGCAGCACCGTGCCGCCCTTGTCGATGCGATACAATCCCTTGCCTGAGGTGCCGAGATAAAGGATCCCGTCATGGGTCTGCTGTGCCCATCTGATGGAAACCTTGCTGTCGAGGGCCTTCATGTCGTAACCGGCGTCCAAAAACTGACCTGTGGCATGGTCGTATCTCAAAATGCCATACATACAGACAGCGATGAAATCGCCCGAGTCGGTATTCAGGAATTTCACTACCGGACCATATGGTGAACTGATATCCTTGATAGAAGTGGGATGAAGCCCACTCATCCTCATACGGGTAATCGTTGAGGTCTGATGTCCCAGCCACAACGTATGGTCACCATCGTACCACACCACAGAAATATGTCCCTTCGGATTGCTCTTCCACAACTCTGCCTCACGGCTCACCTTGTCGCTTCCGTCCTTGATGACGAAGATGCCGAAGTCTGCCGTGCCTATGATGATGTTGCCCTGGGCATCTTCTTCCAAGCAGAGGACACGCGTGATGACCTTATCGGGAAAAGGATAGCGCACGAAGCAATTGCGTGCCTCGTCGTAACGGCAGAGGCCTTGCATGCACCCCACCCAAAGGCGGTGCTTGCTGTCTTCGAGAAGACATGCCACATCATTGTTGATGAGCGACGTGGAGTCGTTCTTGTCGAAGAAGAACTGTGAGAAACGATAGCCATCGAAACGGTTGAGCCCATATTGGGTAGCCACCCAGATATAACCATGATGGTCTTGCAGGATATAGCCGATGGAAGTGCTCGACAACTTGTCGGATGTGAACAGCCTGCTGCTTACCGCCCGTGCCCCCAACAGGAAGGACAGCGCCAAACAGAGCATGAAAAAACGTTTCATCAGGTTTGATTTCATTTCACATCGCGTTTAATCGGACAAATGGTCTTAGTATGGTGCAAAGTTAGCATTTTTTCCTTTCACTTTTCGAAATTATTGCATGAAAACTACAGTAATGAAACAAAATCGAAAAGCAAAGGAACGGGACTCATGTCGTGCCTGACAGGAAATAGAAAATGGAAGACAGGCCATTGGGCTGTGGCAGATAGAAATATGAAACAACAAGAAAAAATAGGAGCTGAAAAAGAAGGAAAAAAGAAAAAAGTCGTAACTTCGCCACAAAAAAGAGAGAATGATATCCTTTGAATGCGACTACAACAACGGTGCTCACCCCGATGTGCTGCGCCACCTGGTGGAAACGAACAGCGAACAGACACTTACCTATGGCTTCGACCGCTACAGCGACAGCGCCCGCGAGAAGATTGCGGCAGCATGTGGGGTAAAAGCCGACGGCGTGCACCTGCTCACTGGCGGTACGCAGACCAACGCCACCGTCATCGACGCCATGCTGCGCTCATATGAGGCGGTGATATGCCCTGCCACCGGACATATCAACGTGCATGAGGCAGGAGCCATAGAGGCCAGCGGACATAAAGTCATCGGACTGCCACACCAAGGAGGAAAACTCGAGGCCCAGACGCTCGACCGGTTCATGAACGTGTTTGAGAACGACGAGAGCCGTGACCATGTGGCACAGCCCGGCATGGTATATGTCAGCCTGCCTACGGAGATGGGCACGCTCTACACTGCCGACGAGTTGAAGGAATTATACGAGACATGCCAACGCCACCAACTGCAACTGTTCGTCGACGGGGCACGCCTGGGCTATGCACTGGCAGCCAAGGGCAGCACAGTCACCCTACCCTTCCTTGCCCGGCACTCCGATGCCTTCTACATCGGCGGCACCAAAGTGGGGGCGCTCTGCGGCGAGGCGGTGGTGTTTACCCACGACAACTCTCCTCGCTGTTTCTTCACCATCGTCAAACGCCATGGTGCATTGTTAGCCAAGGGGCGCCTCACCGGCGTGCAGTTCGATGCCCTCTTCACCAACCAACTCTACATGCGCATCTCTCGCCATGCCATCGACATGGCAGAGCGACTGCAAAAGATTTTGGTGGAGGCCCGACTGCGCATGTTCGTCGACTCCCCCACCAATCAGCAATTCGTCGTATTACCCAATGCACTGATGCACCGCCTCGAACAGCAGGTGCTTTTCACCCATTGGGAACCCTTCGACGATGACCATACCGTATGCCGTTTCGTGACCAGTTGGGCAACCACCGTCGAAGAGTTGGAAAAACTGAAGGAAATCCTCCGCGACGCTACGACTTGAGCACACCGAGTTCGCGGCCTACCTTAATGAACGCCTCGATGCAACGGTCGAGTTGCTCACGGTTGTGCCCTGCCGAAATCTGCACACGGATGCGTGCCTGACCTTTCGGCACCACGGGATAATAGAACCCCGTGACGTAGATGCCCTCTTCAAGCATGCGGTTGGCATAGACCTGCGAGAGCGGAGCGTCGTAGAGCATCACGGCACATATGGCGCTCTGGGTGGGCTTGATGTCGAAGCCTGCCGCCATCATCTTGCCACGGAAATACTCCACATTCTCTACCAGGCGGTCGTGAATCTCGTTGCTCTCCTTCAACATCTTGAACACCTCGAGGCTCGCACCGATAATACAGGGCGCCAAGGAGTTGGAGAACAGGTAAGGACGGCTGCGCTGGCGCAGCATCTCAATAATCTCCTTACGACCCGTAGTGAACCCACCGAGGGCACCACCAAACGACTTGCCCAACGTGCCAGTGTAGATATCTACACGACCGTAGGTACCGCACAATTCGCTCACGCCATGACCTGTGGCACCTACCACACCTGCCGAGTGCGACTCGTCGACCATTACCAGCGCATCGTATTTCTCTGCCAGGTCGCAAATCTTGTCCATCGGTGCCACATTGCCGTCCATGGAGAACACACCGTCGGTGACGATGATGCGGAACCGCTGTGCCTGCGCCTCCTGAAGACAACGCTCCAGGTCGACCATGTCGGCATTGACATAACGGTAGCGCTTCGCCTTGCACAGCCGCACGCCGTCGATGATCGACGCATGGTTGAGGGCATCGGAGATGATGGCGTCTTCATCGGTAAACAACGGCTCGAACACACCGCCATTGGCATCGAAACAAGCAGCATAGAGGATGGTATCTTCGGTCTTGAAATACTCGGAGATGGCTGCCTCAAGTTGTTTGTGGATGTCCTGCGTGCCACAGATGAAACGTACCGATGACATGCCGAAGCCACGCTCGTCCATCATCCGTGTGGCGCCTTCGATAAGGCGGGGATGGTCGGACAGTCCGAGGTAGTTGTTGGCACAGAAATTGAGCACTTCCTTGCCTTTCACGCTTATGGCTGCTTTCTGCGGGCTCTCGATGATGCGTTCTTCCTTGTAAAGCCCGGCTTCACGAATCTCAGCAATCTCTCGTCTGAGATGTTCTTGCATTTTTCCAAACATAACATTAGATTTAGATTCAACTACTGAAGTATTTTTCTGAAAGACAAAGGTAGTGCAAAACAAGCGTAAAGCAAAGAAAAAAGAAGGTTTTTTATCGTATTCTCATGAAAATCACCTATTTTGAAGAGGATATGCCGCCTATAGAAGATGAGTTTTTCGGTGACCTGGCGTGAGTCGTGCCCGTCTTCTATGTCTGGAGAAGATGTCGTGAACGCGATGTGAGGATAGCAAGAAAAAATATTCAATTTTTATCCAAGAAAAGTGGGATAATTGAAAAAAAAGTGTTTAATTTGCGGCACGAAACCAACTTAACTCAGTATATATGAAAAACATATTGGTAATCGGTTCTACCGGCCAGATTGGGTCGGAACTGACAATGGAGTTGCGCCGGCGCTATGGCAACGACCATGTGGTGGCAGGCTACATCCCCGGGGCAGAGCCCAAGGGCGAACTACATGAGACAGGCCCCATGGCACTTGCCGACGTCACCAACGGCGAACAGATAGCCGAGGCAGTGAAGAAACACGAGGTAGATGCCATCTACAACCTCGCGGCACTGCTCTCCGTCGTGGCAGAGAGCAAGCCCAAACTGGCATGGCGCATCGGCATCGACGGACTGTGGAACGTGCTTGAGGTGGCACGCGAGAACAACTGCTCGGTGTTCACGCCCAGCAGTATCGGGTCGTTCGGACTGAGCACGCCTCACGTGCGCACACCACAAGACACGATACAGCGCCCACGCACCATCTACGGGGTGTCGAAAGTGACCACCGAACTGCTCAGCGACTACTATTTCTTCAAATACGGGGTCGATACCCGCTCGGTGCGCTTCCCCGGCATCATCTCATATATCACCCCTCCGGGAGGAGGTACCACCGACTATGCCGTCGATATCTTCTACTCTGCCGTACGGGGCGAGAAATTCATCTGTCCGCTACGCAAGGGCACCCTGCTCGATATGATGTACATGCCCGATGCCCTGAAGGCCGCCATCACCCTGATGGAAGCCAACCCCGACCGTCTGGTGCATCACAACGGCTTCAACGTGGCCTCGATGAGTTTTGCACCAGAAACCATTTTCGCGGAAATCAAGAAACACCGTCCGACATTCGAGATGGACTACGACGTAGACCCACTGAAGCAGAGCATTGCCGACAGTTGGCCCGACAGGATGAACGACACCTGTGCGCGCCGCGAATGGGGATGGGCACCCAACTACGACATCCGTTCGATGACCACCGACATGCTGGAGAAACTTTCTTTAAAATTGAAAATTGAAAATTGAAAATTGA
>JAFZVV010000018.1 GCA_017617615.1 Prevotella sp.
ATAATCAAATTCTCCAATTCGGGATAAAAGCAACAAGTTCATCCCGAATTATCGAATTATCGATTTTTTCTGCTTTACCCTATAATTATTCTCTAATTCTTCAATTCGGGATATAATCAAATTCTCCAATTCGGGATAAAAATAGATTCTCTAATTCTTGTCTATGCCTTTCATCGTCAGCGCGATGCGGTGGCGGCGGTAGTCAATCTCCTTTACCTTCACCTTCACGTGCTGGTGCAGGTGCACCACGTCGTTGGGGTCTTTCACATAACGGTTGGCGAGTTGTGAGATATGCACCAGACCGTCTTGATGTACGCCGATGTCGACGAAGGCACCGAAGTTGGTGATGTTGGTCACGATGCCGGGGAGAATCATCCCCTCCACCAGGTCGTCGATGCTCGTCACGTTGGGGTCGAACTCAAACTCCTCTATCTGCTCGCGGGGGTCTCGGCCGGGTTTCTCCAGTTCGTTCATGATGTCGGTGAGGGTGGGGATGCCCACGCTGTCGGTCACATAACGGCGGATGTCGATGGCCTGCCGTTTCTGCTTGTCGGCTATCAGTTCGTCAACGGTGCACTGGCTGTCTTTGGCCATCTGTGCCACGATGGCGTAACTCTCGGGGTGTACGGCGCTGTTGTCGAGAGGGTTCTTCGCTCCGGGGATGCGTAGGAATCCGGCACACTGCTCGAAAGCGGAAGGTCCCAGGCGCGGCACTTTCTTCAGTTGGGCACGGCTGGTGAACGCACCGTTCTCGCGGCGGTATTCCACGATGTTCTTCGCCAACGTCGGTCCCAGTCCGCTCACGTAGGTGAGCAGGTGCTGGCTCGCGGTGTTCAGGTTCACGCCCACGGAGTTCACGCAACTCTCCACCGTCATGTCGAGGCTGTGCTTTAGTTTGCTCTGGTCCACGTCGTGCTGGTACTGTCCCACGCCGATGCTCTTCGGGTCGATTTTCACCAACTCCGCCAGCGGGTCCATCAGGCGGCGGCCGATGCTCACCGCACCGCGCACCGTCACGTCCTCGTCGGGGAACTCCTCACGGGCGGTCTTCGATGCCGAGTAGACCGACGCGCCGTCCTCGCTCACCACGAAGGTCTGCACCTTATGGTTGAAATGCAGGCCCTTCACGAAGTCGCTCGTCTCACGGCTGGCAGTGCCGTTGCCGATGGCGATGGCCTCGATGGCGTAGTCTTTCACCATCTGTTCCACATGCACCGATGCCTGCATGAGATGATTGACGGGAGGGTGGGGGAAGATGGCCTCATGGTGGAGCAGGTTGCCCTGGGCGTCAAGACATACCACCTTGCACCCTGTGCGGAAACCGGGGTCGATGCCCATCACGCGTTTCTGTCCGAGGGGTGCGGCGAGGAGCAGTTGGCGCAGGTTCTCGGTGAACACCATGATGGCCTCGTCGTCGGCTTTCTCCTTGCTCAGCGCGGCAAACTCTGTCTCTATCGACGGGCGGAGCAGGCGTTTGTAGGCGTCTTCCACCGCCTCTTCCACCAGTCGGCTGCATGCACCGCGGCCACGCACGTGCTGGCGTTTCAGCCGCTCCACGCAATCGTCGTCGTCGGTGGTGATGCTCACGCGCAGGATGCCCTCGCTCTCGCCGCGGCGCATGGCGAGCAGACGGTGCGAAGAACAACGGCGCAGCGGCTCGGAGAAGTCGAAGTAGTCGGAGTATTTCGCTGCCTCGTCGCTGTCGGCCTTCGCCTTCACCACCTTCGACGTGATGGTGGCCTCGCGGCGGAATGCCAGGCGCAGTTGGTTGCGCGACCGCTCGTCTTCGTTCACCATCTCGGCGATGATGTCCTGTGCGCCTTTCAGGGCGGCAGCCACGTCGGCCACCTCGCCTTTCACGAACCTGCGGGCAGCCACTTCGGGCTGTGGCTCGCGCTGCAGGAGCAGGATGGTGGCGAGGGGCTCGAGCCCTTGCTCGCGTGCCACCTGTGCCCGTGTGCGGCGCTTCGGCTTATAGGGCAGGTAGAGGTCTTCGAGCACCGTGCCCTCCCAGCATTCCTTGATGCGTTTCTCCAGTTCGTCGGTCAGTTTGCCTTGCTCGCTGATGGTCTTCAGGATGGTTTCCTTGCGTTTCTCCAGTTCCTTCAACTTGTCGTAGGCATCGGTTATCTGGCCTATCTGCACTTCGTTCAGGTTGCCGGTGCGCTCCTTGCGGTAGCGGGCGATGAAGGGGATGGTGCAGCCGAGGTCGAGCAGGGCGATGGTATTCTCCACTCCTGTCTCGGGCAGGTGCAGTTGCTGGGCGATGATTTTGGCGATGATATTCATTGTGGGTAAGGTATTTTTATTGTCTTTATTGCTTAAGGTCTTAAAGGACCTTTAGGTCTTTGATAATCGGTTCTCGCTGCGAAGATAGTGATTTTCCTGCAATCAGCCAAGGAGGCAGCGATGAAATCACTCCTCGCGGGCACGCAGTTCCCAGAAGGCTACCGCGGCAGCAGCAGCCACGTTGAGGGAGTCTACGCCGTGCCGCATGGGGATGCGCACCACATGGTCGGCTTCAGTGATGGTCTGCTGGGGCAGGCCGTCGCCCTCTGTCCCCATGATGATGGCGAGGCGGGGGATGGTCCTGAGCAGGGGATGGTCGATGGGGATGCTCTCATCGGTGAGTGCCATCGCGGCGGTCTCGAAACCCAGGGCATGCAGCGCTTCGTGTAGCCATTCTCCGTTCTGAGCACTGCTGTTGCTGCCGTCGTTTTCCTTCTCCGGCTCTGCTATCCATGTCCACGGCACGAGGAATACCGAACCCATCGACACCCTCACGGCACGGCGGTTCAGCGGGTCGCAGGAGTTGGGCGTGAGCAGCACGGCATCGATGCCCAGGGCGGCTGCAGAACGGAAGATGGCACCGATGTTCGTCGTGTCCACCACACCGTCGATCACCACCACGCGGCGGGCATCACGGCACACCTCGCTTGCCGGTGGTGCCAGAGGGCGCCGCATGGCACAGAGCACGCCGCGCGTGAGGGTATATCCCGTGAGGGTGGCGAGCAGTTCGCGGCTACCGGTGTATACGGGCATGTCGGGATGGCTTGCGATGATGCTGGCAGCATCGCCGTCGATATGCCTCTCTTCACACAGCAGGGCCAGGGGTTCGTAGCCGGCCTGCAGTGCTACGTGGATGACCTTCGGGCTCTCGGCGATGAAGATGCCTTTCTGGGGCTCGAGGCGGTGGCGCAACTGTGCTTCGGTGAGCGTACTGAAAATCTCCACCCCAGGGTCATGGAGTGAGGTGATGTGTATGATGGGCATGATGCGTTGTTTTCATGCAAAAATACGATTAAGTGAGCGAAAAGCAAAATAAAATTCGTTTTTCCGCGCATTTCGTCGTATTTTTGCATTTCATAAGGTAACTCAACGCACAATAGGTATCCGGGATAAGCATCGAATATGATTTCTGTAGAAGCACTAAAAGTGGAGTTTGGGGTGAAACCCCTCTTCCATGACGCCAGTTTCGTCATCAACGACCGCGACCGCATAGCGCTCGTGGGAAAGAACGGCGCAGGGAAGACAACGCTCCTCAAGATACTCTGCCGACAGCAGAAACCCACGGCGGGCATGGTGGCCATACCTGCCGACACCACCATCGGCTACCTGCCACAGGTGATGGTGCTCGAAGACGACACCACCGTGCGCGACGAGGCCCGCAAGGCGTTCGCCGGGACTATCCGGATGAAGGAGCGCCTCGATGCCATGGAGCGCGAACTGGCCGAGCGCACCGACTACGAGAGCGAGGCCTACAACGCCCTTGTGGCACGCTTCACGCAGGAGCACGACCGCTACCTGATGATGGGAGCCGACAACTGCGAGGCCGAACTCGAGCGCACCCTCACAGGACTGGGATTCGTGCGCGAAGACCTCGAACGCCCCACGGCGGAGTTCAGCGGCGGGTGGCGCATGCGCATCGAGTTGGCGAAAATCCTCCTGCAGCACCCCGACGTGCTGTTGCTCGACGAGCCTACCAACCACCTCGACATCGAGAGCATACAGTGGCTGGAGCAGTTCCTCGCCACCTCACCGGGGGCGGTGGTGCTGGTGAGCCACGACAGGGCGTTCATCAACAACGTCACCAACCGTACGCTCGAGATTACCTGCGGACAAATCATCGACTACAAGGTGCCCTACGACCAGTATGTCGTCCTGCGCCAGGAACGCCGCGAACAACAGCTGCGTGCCTATGAGAACCAGCAGAAGGAGATAGCCGACATCAAGGAGTTCATCGAGCGCTTCAGATACAAGCCCACCAAGGCGGTGCAGGTGCAGAGCCGCATCAAGCAACTCGCCAAAATCGTGCCCATCGAGGTCGACGAGGTCGACCGCTCCGCCATGCACCTGAAGTTCCCGCCATGCCTCCGCAGCGGCGACTTCCCCGTCATCTGCGACGAGGTGCGCAAGGACTATGGCCATCATACCGTCTTCGAAGGGGTGACCTTCACCATCCGCCGGGGCGAGAAGGTGGCGTTTGTGGGGAAGAACGGCGAGGGGAAGTCGACGCTCGTGAAGTGCATCATGGGCGAGATACCTTTCGAGGGACATCTCAAGATAGGGCACAACGTGCAGATAGGTTATTTCGCGCAGAACCAGGCGCAGTTGCTCGATGAGAGCAAGACCGTCTACGACACCATCGACTATGTGGCGAAGGGCGACGTGCGCCTGCGCATCAACGATATCCTCGGCGCCTTCATGTTCGGCGGCGAGGCTTCGGAGAAGAAAGTCAAGGTGCTGAGCGGTGGCGAGCGAAGCCGCCTCGCCATGATACGCCTGTTGCTCGAGCCCGTCAACCTCCTCATCCTCGACGAGCCCACCAACCACCTCGACATGCCGTCGAAAGACGTGCTCAAGGAGGCCATCAAGGCGTTCGACGGCACTGCCATCATCGTGTCGCACGACCGTGAGTTCCTCGACGGACTGGTGAGCAAGGTCTATGAGTTCGGAGGCGGGCGCGTGCGCGAGCACCTCGGCGGCATCTACGACTTCCTTCGCGGACGCCACATCGAGTCGCTCAACCAACTGGGTTCCTCATCGCCGGTGGCACCCAAACCCGTGCAGGAGCAGCCGGTGTCGGAGAACAAGCAGAACTATGCCGAACGGCGCGAGCAGCAGAAGCGCATCCGCAAGCTCGAGAAAGAGGTGAAGGCCTCGGAGAGCAAGATAGAGCAGATGGAACAGCGGCTCAAGCAACTCGACGAGACCCTCTGCACCCCCGAGGGGGCTTCCGACATGCAACTCGTCACCGAATATACCTCCACCAAGCGTGCCCTCGACGACGAGGTGGCACGATGGGAACAACTCGCCGAACTCCTGGAGGAGACACAACAGCAACAATAACCAAAACCTGATATATAATGAAAATCAAGACCATCTTATCGATTATGGCTATCACTACTGCCACCATGCCCGCCTTCGGACAGGCACTGAAATCGGGCATACCCCTTGAAAACCTCGACCGCAGCGTGAGTCCCGGAGAAGACTTCTACCAGTTCGCCTGCGGGGGATGGGTGAAAAACAACCCCCTGCCTGCCGCATACTCGCGTTTCGGCAGCTTCGACCGCTTGCAGCAAGACAACAATGAGCGCATCAACGGCATCCTCAACGACCTCGTAGCAAAGCGATATGCCAAAGGCACCGTAGAACAGAAACTCGGTGATTTCTACAAACTGGCCATGGACTCCACACGTCGCAACCGCGAGGGCGTGAAACCCATCATGCCTATCATCAAGGAAGTGGAGAAGGCAAAGACGAAGTATGCCTTACAGCAGTTGCAGAAGAAATACGTAGCCTTCGGCTTTGGCATCACCTACGGTAGCTATTTCGGTGCCGACGAGAAGAACGCCAAGATGAACATCCTCAACATCAGCCAGAGCGGCCTTACCCTCGGACAGAAGGAATACTACCTCGACGACGACCCAGCCACCCTGAACATCCGCGAGGAATACAAGAAGCATATCGTGAAGATGTTCGAACTCTTCGGCTTCAGCCACAAGGCATCGCTGCTCAAGATGAACGACGTGCTCGCGATAGAGACAAGCCTGGCAAAGGTGTCGAAGTCGCGCACCGAACTGCGTGACGTGGAGGCCAACTACAACAAGATGACGCTCAACGAGTTCGAGACGCTCTACCCACAGCTGCGACTCACCGAACTGATGGTGGCCGAGGGCGTGCAGCCACAGCATATCCAGGAACTCGTGGTGGGACAGCCCGACTTCCTCGCCGGTGCCAATGAGGTGGTGGGCAACCTCACACCCTCGCAACTGAAGTCGTATATGGAATGGGACATCATCAACTCTTGCGCCAACTACCTCAGCGACGACGTGGAGGCAGAGCATTTCAACTTCTTCGGGAAGGTGATGTCGGGACGCAAGGAGAACCACCCACGGTGGAAACGCGCCACCACGCTGGTGCAGAACATGATGGGCGAGTCGCTCGGAAAAATCTATGTCGAGAAATACTTCCCCGCTGCAGCCAAGGAACGCATGGAGCGCCTCGTGGCCAACCTCCAGGTGGCACTGGCAGAGCGTATCGAGGCACAAGACTGGATGGACTCCATCACCAAGCGCAATGCGCTCGACAAACTCAGTACCTTCTACGTGAAGGTGGGCTACCCCAACAAGTGGAAGGACATCAGCGGTATGGAGATCGACCCGTCTAAGTCGTTCTGCGACAACGTGCTCAACTGCCGGAAGTTCTGGGACCAGTACACCATCGACTACAAGGCAGGAAAACCCGTCGACCGCGACGAGTGGCACATGACACCGCAGACCGTCAATGCCTACTACAACCCCACCACTAATGAAATCTGCTTCCCCGCGGGAATACTTCAGGTGCCCTTCTTCGACATGACGGCCGACGATGCATTCAACTACGGCGCCATCGGTGTGGTCATCGGACATGAGATGACCCATGGCTTCGACGACCAGGGACGCCACTACGACAAAGACGGCAACATGACCGACTGGTGGACGGAGGCCGACGGCAAGAACTTCGCCGCGAGGGCAGAGAAATATGCCGACTTCTTCTCCGCCATCAAGGTGCTCCCCGACCTCAATGCCAACGGCAACCTCACCCTCGGCGAGAACCTCGCCGACCATGGCGGACTGCAGGTGGCGTTCTATGCATTGAAGAATGCCATGCGCGACAATCCGCTGGGCACCATCGACGGCTTCACGCCCGAGCAGCGCTTCTTCCTGGCTTATGCCGGGGTGTGGGCCAACAACATCACCGAGGCAGAGATACGCGTACGCACGAAGAGCGACCCGCACTCGCTGGGCAAGTACCGTGTCAACGGTGCCCTCGCCCATATCGACATGTGGTACGACGCCTTCGGCATTCAGCCCTCCGACAAGATGTTCGTGCCCAAGAGCGAACGCCTCAGCCTCTGGTAAGAAACAATATTCAATTTTCAATTTTAAATTTTCAATCGGGCTTAGCCCGAATTCAATCTTCAATCGGGCGAAGCTCCGCCCGTAACCGACCATGCCATTAAGAATCCCCGACCGGCTTCCCGCCATCGACCTGCTCAAGGATGAGAATATCTTCGTGATGGACAACTCGCGTGCCACCACGCAGGACATCCGTCCGCTGCGCATCGTTATCCTCAACCTCATGCCGCTGAAGATTACCACCGAGACCGACCTGCTGCGACTGCTTTCCAACACTCCGCTGCAGCTCGAAATCACATTCATGCGCCTGAAGAGCCACACGCCCAAGAACACGCCCATCCAACACATGATGATGTTCTACAAGGACTTCGAAATCCTCAAGACGCAGAAGTTCGACGGCATGATTGTCACCGGTGCGCCCATCGAACAACTCGACTACGAAGAGGTGAACTACTGGGACGAAATCACTGCCATCTTCGACTGGGCAAAGACCAACGTCACCAGTACGCTCTTCATCTGCTGGGCGGCACAGGCGGGCCTCTATTACCACTACGGCATACCGAAATATCCGCTGCCGAAGAAGATGTTCGGCATCTTCCGCCATTTCCCGCAGAGCACACGGCTGCCCATCTTCCGTGGCTTCGACGACGTGTTCTACATGCCCCATAGCCGCCATACCGAAATCAGGCGCGAGGATATCGAGCAGAACGACCAGCTGCAAATCATCGCAGAGTCGCCGGAGAGCGGCGTGGGCATCGTCATGGCACGCGGCGGGCGTGAGTTCTTCGTTACCGGACACCTGGAATATGCGCCCAATACGCTCGACAACGAGTACCGGCGCGACCGCGGCATACGCGACGATGTCGACCTGCCCGTCAACTACTACCTCGACGACGACCCCGACAAGCAGCCCCTCGTCACATGGAGGGCACATGCCAACCTGCTTTACAACAACTGGGTGAACTACTACGTCTACCAGGCTACGCCTTATAACATCAACGATATCCGATGACCACGCTCGAACTGCTCGCGCCTGCCAGGAACCTGGAATGTGGCATCGCCGCCATCGACCACGGTGCCGATGCGGTGTATGTCGGCGCGGGGAAGTTTGGCGCAAGGGTGGCGGCAGGCAACAGCATCGACGACATCCGTGCGCTGTGCCAGTATGCCCACCGCTTCCAGGCACGGGTCTATGTCACCGTCAACACCATCGTCTACGACAACGAGTTGGATGAGGTGCGGCAGTTGGTGGCAGCACTGATGGAGGCAGGAGCCGACGCGCTGCTCGTGCAGGACATGGCGCTTGTCGACATCGTGCACGAGGAGGAGGAACGGCAGGGCAAGTCATTGCCATTGCATGCCAGTACGCAGACCGACAACCGTTCGGCAGCCAAGGTGGCATGGCTCGCGACGATGGGATTCCGGCGGGTGGTGCTCGCACGTGAACTGTCGCTCAGAGAGATGGCAGAGATTCACCGTCAGGTGCCGCAGGCCGAACTCGAGGCGTTCGTGCATGGCGCGCTCTGCGTGAGTTATTCCGGACAGTGCTATGCCTCGCAGTATTGTTTCCGTCGCAGTGCCAACAGGGGGGAGTGCGCGCAGTTCTGCCGTCTGAAGTTCGACCTCGTGGATGCCGACGGACAGCGGATAGGCACACCGTGCCATTGGCTCTCGCTCAAGGATATGTGTCGCATCGACCGGCTCGAAGAGATGGCAGCGGCAGGCATCTGCTCGTTCAAGATAGAAGGACGGCTGAAAGACGTCGCCTATGTGAAGAACGTGGTGGCTGCCTATAGCCAGGCGCTCGACGGCGTGGTGGCACGTAGCGGCGGCCGATACCGCAGGGCATCACTGGGCAGCACACGCCACCTGTTCAAGCCCGACCTTCGCAAGACGTTCAACCGGGGCTTTACCGGCTATTTCATCGATGGTACCGACGACGGCATCGCCTCGCCCTACACCCCGAAGGCGCTGGGCGAGTATGTGGGAAAGGTAAAAGAGGTGAGGCGCGACTCATTCAACGTGGCAGGACTGGCAACGTTCGCCAATGGCGACGGACTGTGTTTCTTCGACCACGACAGGCAGTTGCAGGGGTTCCGCGTCAACCGCGTCGAGGGCAACCGCATCTACCCACAACAGATGCCACGGCAACTGAAGGCGGGCACCGCGCTCTACCGCAATGCCGACGCGGCGATGGACCGGCTGCTGGCGAAGACGAGCGCCGAGCGGCGCATCGCCCTCCACCTGTGGCTCAACCTCACCGAGAGCGGCCTGCGCCTCACGGCACAAATCCCCGAAGCCCCAGAAGATCCCCCGCTCTCCCCGGAAATCCCGGAAAAACCGGAAAAACCGGAATCTCCGGAAAATCCAGAATCTCCGAAAAATCCGGAAAGCCCAGACCCCCCGGAATCTCCAGAAAGCACGCCCTCCCCACTCACGGCCCAAGCCGAGGTGGATATGCCCCATGAACCGGCACGACAGTCACAGGAGGAGAATATCCGTAGGCAGTTGTCGCGCCTGGGCAATACCGCATACGAGGCTACGCAGATAATGCTGGGCGAGGGTGTCGCCGCAGTGTTCATCCCCTCAAGCCTCCTCGCCGACCTCCGTCGCCAGGTAGTAGCCACCCTCGACAAGCGCATCCCACAAGCCTCCGGAAAAACCGAAAAACCTGTCTCCTCCAGAAATCCCGGAAAACCCGGAATATCCGGAAACTCCGGTCTCTCCGGAGACCCCGAAAAAATCAGCCTCTCCGGAAATCCCGAAGAAGCCCCCATCACCACCACTCCAAGCAGTTCCGTATGTGGCGATTCCATCGCCACCATTCCCCCTCCCGCCTATCAGCACTATGCCTATCTCTACAATGTCGCCAATGCGCAGGCCCGTGAGGTATATTCCCGGCAGGGCATCGATGGGGTGGGAGAGGCCTTCGAACTGTCACCGCGCTCCGCAGAGCCAGCGCTCCTCATGCGCTGCCGTCATTGCATCAGGCGTACCCTGGGCTGTTGCACGCGCGACGGGCATCCTGTGAGATGGCGCGAACCGCTCTGGCTCGTCCTCCCCGACCAGCGCCGTTTCCGTCTGCAGTTCGACTGCCGCAAATGTGAAATGTTGGTATTCAGTTCCTGAATTCCCGATAATTCCTGTAATAAACAAATCTCCTATTCGGGATGAAAGGGAAAGCAATCTCCAATTCGTGATGAAAGAGATGTCCGATATTCGATAATTCTCCAATTCGGGATGAAAAGAAAAGCAAAAACAATGTTCTAATAAATCTCCAATTCGGGATGATAAAGATGAAAAAGATATTGCCCTTGTTGCTGATGCTCTTGCTGCTCTCGGCCTGTTTCCACCGGCCGGCGACACACCGTAGGGCACAGGCGGTGCTCACCGAACAGCAACTCGATTCCATCACCTTTGCCCGCACCCACCACTACACCATCAACTACAATTTCGTGGTGCGTGCCGACTCGCTCATGCTCACACGGCAGATGCCGGAAGAGACGGTGAGCAACCTGCCTACCGACTCGTTCGCCATAGGCAAGGAAGAACGGTTGGTTGTGGCCGACATCCGCATATTGCCTGCCGACTCCGTCGACTCGGTGTGGGTGCAACTGGCGCACGAACAGGGCATGTTCGGATGGGTGCACGAGAGCGAGATGCTCAAACTCGTGGAACCCGACGACCCCATATCGCAGTTCATCTCTTTCTTCTCCGACGAGCACCTCCTCATCTTCCTTCTGGTGTTCGTGCTCATCATCACAGCCTATGGCATGTATAAGTTGCTCAGGCGAAAGGCGCATATCGTGCACTTCAACGATATCGCCACCTTCTACCCCACGCTCTTTGCATTGGTGGTGGCCACCTCGGCAACGCTCTACGCCAGCATACAGATGTTCCGGCCTGAGGCATGGCAGGAGTTCTATTTCCATCCCACCCTCAACCCCTTCTCGCAGCCTAAACTGCTCGCCCTCTTCCTCTCCTCAGTGTGGGCGATTCTCATCGTGGGCATAGCGGTGGTCGACGACACCTTCCGGCACCTCAGCGTGAGCGACGGCGTGCTCTATCTGCTTGGACTCGCCGGCGTGTGTGCCGTCAACTACATCATCTTCACCATCACCACGATGTACTATGTGGGATACGTCCTGCTGGTGGCATATATGGCATTCGCCCTATGGCGTTATTTCACCCACACGCGCAGCAAGTTCATCTGTGGCAACTGCGGCCTGCAAATCAAGAAGAAAGGGCGCTGCCCGCATTGCGGTGCGCTCAACGTATAGATGGAAAAACAGCCCGCCCCCCGACACGGCTTCGTTGAAGGAACGGCACGTTGCAGCGTAAAAGAACAACCATATACGGTCAAATCAAGGGAAAACACCCTTGTTTGGCCGTTTTTTAGTCCTTTCGGAACATTCCCAAAGAAAAACAAGAAAAAAACAGCGCAATTGAGTACAAGTTTCGGGAAAAAATATTATTTTTGGCGCATATATTGAACATCGACGCTTATTTCTCTATTCGCCTATACATGTAGGATTTTCTATAACTGACTTACTCGACAAAAACTATTTGAATCTTAAATCATTATGAAACGATTGCTGTGTACTATCATGGCTTCTTTGTGCATGACCTTTATCCCGATGGTCATGATGGCTTATGACTGCGAAGTGGGTGGGATTTTCTATAATCTTGATACCAATACGAAGACGGCTGAGGTGACTTATGAGGAAATCTCTTATACATCAGATAGTCATGATAGTGATTACTATATTCATAGTCCATATTCTGGTGATGTGGTCATACCAGCAACATTTGTATATGATGATGATGGTGAGACATACACCGTGACGAGCATCGGAAAGGAAGCTTTTTTTGAAAGCGAAGTGAAATCCGTCAGCATCCCTAATACCGTGACGAGTATCGGTGATTGGGCTTTCCGTTTCGCAGAACTGACATCAGTCATTGTGGAATGGGAGGAACCTTTAGCTGTACCAGACAATATATTTGAAGAAGTCTCCTTAGACCAAGCCACCCTTTATGTCCCTGAAGGCACAAGGGCCGTTTATATGAAAGCAGATGTTTGGAAGGACTTTGGGAGGATTATTGATGATCCCGTCCCTGATATCTATGCTCAGGTGGATGGCATGAACTATTATCTCTACACCACTACCCAAACGGCTACTGTGGCTGACAATTCAATGACAGATTTCGACTCTCCTTCCGTGGTCATTCCAGCGACAATTGATTATGAAAATGTGACGTACACCGTGACGAGCATTGGTTCGAGCGCATTTGAGGAATGCTCAAGTTTGACTTCCGTCACCATCCCCAACAGCGTGACAAATATCGGAAGTAGTGCATTCTCGGGATGCGACAACCTTACCCGCGTCATCGTCGACATCCCCACGCCAATAGAACTTCAGGTAAACACTTTCTCTAACTATGGTGCCACCCTATTCGTCCCCAAGGGCAGCAAGGAGGCGTACATGCAGGCTGATGAGTGGATGAACTTCTCGAGAATCCTGGAGTTTACTGACGATGCCTTTACCGACACCGACTACATCACCTTTGCCGACCCGGTGGTGAAGGAAATCTGCGTGGGTCTCTGGGACATCAACGAAGATGGCGAACTGTCAAAGGCAGAGGCTGCCTTGGTAGACGACCTGGAGGAGGCATTCCTCAACAACGACGATATCACTTCGTTCGACGAACTGCAGTATTTCACGGGACTGGAACGTATAGCGGAGTGTTCCTTCCTCGACTGCCATAACCTCGCCGGCATCACCCTTCCCGAGTCTCTGACAGCCATCGAAGGGAAGGCTTTCCAGGGCTGCACAAGTCTCACCGGCATCCATATCCCCGCTGCCGTCACCGAGATTGGCTATAGCATCGTGGGCGATTGTACGCAGCTGCAGACCATCACCGTTGCCGAAGAGAACGCATGCTTCTACTCCCCCGACAACTGCAACGCCATCATCGAGAGAGAGACAGACAAGTTGGTCAGCGGGTGCAAGAACACCGTCGTGCCCGACTTCGTGACCGTCATCGGTGCGGAAGCGTTCAAGGGATGCGAAGGACTCACCGCCATCGACCTCCCCGCCACGCTCACATGTATCGAGGGCAGGGCATTCGCCTATTCTGGCCTCACCGCCGTCACCATCCCCAACACCGTGACGCAGGTCGATGCCGAGGCGTTCATCGGCTGTACAAGCCTCGCCAGCGTCGTGTTGCCCGATGCCCTGACAACCATCAGCCTCTCCACCTTCGAAGACTGCACGAGTCTCGCCGACATTGAGATTCCCGCCACAGTGACGACCATCGAGGGGGCTGCTTTCGAAGACTGCACGAGCCTCACGTCCATCACCATCCCCCGGTCGGTGACGAGTATCGACAACTATGTCTTCTACGGCTGCACCAACCTCGTCAGTGTCGTTGTCGACATCCCCACGCCGCTGGCCATCGACAGCAAGACGTTCTCCAACTACGATGCCACGCTCTACGTGCCGAAGGGCAGCGAGGAGGCATACGGGAGGGCGAACTACTGGAAGCAGTTCATGTTGATTGAGAAAATATACATCCCTGTGCCATACGCTTTGCTGGCGAAAGACAAGAAGACCTTGACGTTCTACTGCGACGATGCGGGCGACGAATGTGAAGGCACGGTATATGCGGTAGACGATGAAGGCACGCCCTCATGGCTCGGGCAGTGCGCCTCAGTCACCACGGTCATCTTCGATGTCTCCTTCATCGAGGAGCATCCCACATCCCTCCGCCAGTGGTTCGATGGCATGACGAAACTCATGTCGGTAGAGGGCATGGAAAATCTCTGCACCGATGAGGCCACTACGATGACGGCCATGTTCCGCGACTGCAGCAGCCTGCGGAGAATAGACCTCGAACACCTCGACATCAGCAAGGCTGCCGACATCAGCGAGATGTTCAGCGGATGCACGGCACTTGCCTCGCTCGACCTCTCCTCATGCGTCCTCGCCGAGGGCACCAACACCGACGGCATGCTCCTCGGCTGTGGCGGACTGAAGACACTGAAACTGCCGGAGAGCATGGCAGGCATCGCCGACAACGCCTGTAGGGGCGTGGGAACGGACACCAAGCCTTGTGTCCTCTTCGTGCCCGACGGCTTCGCCTTCGACACCGATGCCACAGACATCTTCCTCTGGAAGTCGGGCTATTTCCGTGTGGCTTCCGAACCGGTGGTCTACGCCAACGATGTCGAGTTCTCCAGCGGACAGACCAAGGGTGTTACCATCTGCCTGAACAATGGCACCGAGAAGTACAGCGGCTACCAGTTCGACCTCACCCTCCCCGAGGGCTTCATGTTCGTGTCCAATGCGTCGGGAGAACTCATCTACACGCTCAGCGACAGGTATGCCTCTTCTCCTACGGTGTCGGCAAGTCAGATTGATGAAAGCACCTGCCGGATGATGGTCTATCTGGAGTCGGGCGAGTATATCGAGGGCACGGGCGGACCGCTCATCACCCTCAGCGTGAATGCTGACGGCGACCTGCCTTCGGAAACGATGGAGGCGATGCTCACCAATGTCTTCGTCACCCTGCCGGGCAATGCGTCCTTCAAATGTGAGGACAGCGCGTTCAACCTCATCGTCAACCCCGAGGTGGAGCATATCCCGGGCGATGCCAACCACGACGGGTTCGTCAATATCTCCGACGTGTCGGTCGTCATCGCTTATATCCTCAACAAGCAGCCGTCGCCCTTCTACATCAACGAGGCTGATATCAATGCCGACGGATGGATTAACGTCAGCGACGTGTCGGGCATCATCGCCGTCATCCTCCACACCAACCAGACGGAAACGCCTGCCAATATCTGCGTCTCCGCTACCGACCAGATGCTTATCTCGCCCGCTGCAAAAGGCTACGACCTCATTCTCGACAACGCTACGCCGTATACCGCATGTGAGATGACGCTCCACCTGCCAGAGGGATGCTCCCTGAGCCATGCCGTCATGGCCGACGGCCGCGACGATCATAAGGTGATGGTGCACAGCCTCGGCGATGGCACATACCGGTTGGTGGTCTACTCTTCCGAGAACATGTCATTGGAAACGGGCACCGCTGCCATGCTCCGACTCTTCATCGATGGCGGGACGTCCGACGACGTGAGGCTCTCCAATATCCTCTTCGTCGACGGGCAATACACCTGTGTGGCATTCCCCGATGTCACGGGCACCACGGGCATCATCGGCATCACGACGACGGTACCCGGCACTGAAGACTCCCCCGCCTACAACCTCCAGGGCATATCGGTAGGCAAGACCACCCGCGGTGTGCAGATAAGGAACGGACAGAAAGTAGTGGTGAAGTAAAAGTCTTCGGTTTTCACTATTTTTGACTTCGTTGAAAATAGGACGCACCTAAAAATACAACACAGAGACACAGAGGATAATAAGAACTCTGTATCTCTGTGCCTCTGTGTTGATATTGATATTCGGGGCTTCATTTTGTGTGTCGCCCAATTCGTTACTCAACAAAGCAAAGAAAAACGATTTTTTTCTTTGCTTTGTCTTCGGTTTTTGGTTTTCACTATTTTTGACTTCGTCGAAAATAGGATGCATCTCGGTAATAGAAACAAAAAACTTTGTCTTTTGTTTCTTATTACGCTCGATTTTCACTATTTTTGGCTTACGCCGAAAATAGGATGCACCTCAACAAAGCAAAGAAAAACGATTTTTTTCTTTGCTTTGTCTTCGGTTTTCACTATTTTTGCACCATAATAGCCAGGGAACACCTTTTCTTGGCCATGATTGGTATGGAGGAACCTCTTAAAATTTCGAAAACATGAGAAAATTGTTGGCCATCTTGCTGGTGGTGGCTTTGGTAGTTGTAGGAATATTCATAGGGAAACGGTCGGCGAGAGTCGACGACAATGGTCATTTCCTGCCACCCGACACCGCCACATTGAAGACCGCCAAGCCCGTGGTGCATATCTACATGGAGAACTCCGGCAGCATGAACGGCTACGTGACGACCAACTCACAGTTCAAGAACGCCCTCGGACACCTCATCACCAAGGCCGACGGGTTCTACAGCGGCACGCGCATCGACTTCATCAACCAGGGCATCTTCCATACACCGATGTGCGACGACCTCGATAACTTCGTGCTCAATCTCAACCCCACGTCGATGCAGGTGGGCAACACCAGTTCCACCGACATCAATAAGATATTCAAGATGATTCTCGACCATACCTCGCGCGACACCGTCTCCGTGCTCGTGAGCGACTGCATGTATGATGTCGACAACGTGGGCAACCTGCTCTCCGCCGCCGCCACCAGTACCACAGGCACCTTCATGAAAGCCATCCGCCACGCGCGCGACGAGAAAAAGGAGTTCGCCGCCATCATCATGCAGTGCATGTCGGAGTTCAGCGGCAACTACTACGAGGGCAACCAGGCCATCGCCTGCAACGGACAACGGCCCTACTACGTCATCGTCATGGGCAACCTCGATCAGGTGATGGACTTCAGCAACCACATGGAACTGGAAGACACCGCCACCGGTCTCCCCGGACTCACGCATAAGTACATGGTATCGTCGACACCCACGTGGCACCTCGACAACATGACTGCGCGTATCTTCGCCAGCGACTTCACCAATGCCGTACGCATACAGGCCAACCACGACGGACTCAACGTGCGGAAGGTGACGCTCGACAAGGAAAAGCCCAACTTCAACTTCGCCCTCGGACTGGGCGTGCACCATCTCTTCGCCGACCTGTCGTACCTGCTCGACAAAGACAACTACGAGGTGGAGCCGGCACAGTTCAAGATTACCGACGTCAACGACGAGGCGAAGTTCACCGAATGCGACTTCTTCATGCATCCCATCTGCGTGCAGATGGTGGTGCTCGGACAACAATATGCGCCGCAACTCACGCTCAAGCTCAAGAACAAAGTGCCGAAATGGGTCGCCGACTGCAGTTACAACAAACGCCTCGGCACACTGCCCGAGAGTCACCAGTCGTATGCCATCTACGAGATGGTGGAGGGCATCTACAACGCCTTCTACAACTCGATGGACACCAACAGCCGCGACCTCTTCCAACTGCAAGTGAAGTTCGAGGGCTACGAGTGATTCCGCCCAGCAGCCGATTGCAGAATCCCCGGGCAGCCCCCAGAATACCCCAGCGCCCTAGAGTCCCCAGCACCCATTATGCCCAAAAGGCCCATCACGTCCAAAAGGCCCATAGTGCCCATATCGCCCATAAAATCCCCCATCGCCCCTAAACAGAAAATACAACATCATTATGGATATCATATCAGAAATTCTCGAATTGTTCGGAGCCGCCTATCTCGGCGACTTCTCCAAGTACATGTTCCAGGCCGGGGCATATAGCAGCGTGTTCTACGTGATGCTCCTGCTGCCCCTCCTCGTGGCATTCGTCTATTACATCGTGCTCGACCACATCCTCCTCGCCCAGCTGCGCAAATGGCTCATCATCGGGGCGACGACCAGCGTAGTGGCAGCACTCGTGGCCATGTTCATCGCGCACCAGCAGATAGAGGGATTCACCTTCGCGCAGAACATCTTCAACGCCAACATCGTGTCGGCCGACTACCTGTCGTTCGGCTTCATCGTGTTCTTCTACAGCGCCCTGCTCTATTTCGTCTTCTCCCTCCTCCTGAAGTCGTTCAGCAGCAGGTCAAGGAACATCCCGTTCTAAATGACTTTTGAAATCGGTCCACAGCCAATACAATAACCTCTGCCCAGAGGCATAGAGAAAAAAGCAAGGACAAGGAACGACAGAAGAACAAAGGTAAAAGAAGCAAAGAAAGAGAGAGAAATGAGCAAATTATATATCTATGGCATCGGCGGCACGGGCGCAAGGGTACTGCGCTCGCTCACAATGCTGCTCGCGTCGGGCGTGTCGCTGGGCGGGAAAATCGACACCATCGTGCCCGTCATCATCGACCCCGACACCAGCAACGGCGACCTCACCCGCACCATCTCGCTGATGCAACTCTACAAGAAGGTGCGCCAGCACCTGACGTTCGACAACCGTCCCGAGAAGAAGGGCTATTTCAAGGTGGATATCGACGATATGAACACCAACTTCAGGCTACACCTCAACAACGTGGCCAACATGAAGTTCTCCGACTATATCGCCTACAACCGCTTTGCCAACCAAGGGCAGGCCGACAGCAACCAGGCGCTGCTCAGCCTCCTCTTCTCCGACAAAAACCTCGCATGCCCGCTCGATGTGGGCTTCAAGGGAAACCCCAACATGGGCAGCATCGTGCTCAACGACCCGAAGAACACCGAGTCGCTCATCTCACTGCTGCAGCACTTCCAGTCCGACGACCAGATTTTCATCATCAGCAGCATCTTCGGCGGAACGGGAGCAGCGGGATTCCCCCTCTTGCAGAAAACATTCCGTGAGGCGGAACGGCTCAACATCCCCAACTCGTCGGCCATCGCCAACGCCGCCATCGGCGCCGTCACCGTACTGCCGTATTTCGGACTGAAGGAGAATGCCGAGAGCGAAATCAACATGGAGACGTTCATCTCGAAGACCAAGGCAGCCCTGAAATACTACATCGGCAACCTCGACGTCGACAACCTCTACTACATCAGCGACAATATCAAGAACCGCTACGACAACATCGAGGGGGCTACCGAACAGCGCAACAAGGCGCACTTCGTGGAATTGGCTGCGGCACTCGCCATCGTCGACTTCGCCAATAGCAACGTCGAGCACAACCGCGTGCAGACAAACACCTCATACCGCGAGTTCGCCGTCAGGGGCGACGAGAACCCCATCTCCTTCGATGTCCTCTGCTCCGCCACCTTCGGTGCCATAGGCCGCGAGATGATCAGTTTCTACCTCTTCTCGCGCTTCCTCATGGAGCATTTCCACCTCACCTACGACTACGCGTGGGCAAAGACACCACAGATGAAGGGCGTCAGTTACAACGACGCGTTCTTCGCCGACCTCAGGCAGTTTGCCGACCTCTACAAGAACCACTGGCTGAAGGAGATGTCCGACAACCAGCGCAGTTTCCAGCCCTTCGACCTCTTCGCCAATACCGACGACGTGTTTGATACCATCATGCACATCGAGCCCAAGAAGACGAGCATGCTCGGACGGGTGCTGGGGAAGAACCTCAAGGGATATCCCGCCATCGACTCCGAGGTGTCCGACGTGTCGATGAAGAAACTGCGCGGACTCGACGCCTACAACTATTTCATGACCGTGCACGAGCAGGCCATCAACAACGTCATTAAGAAGAAATACAACATCTAAGTCATGGCATACGTTTTCAGATTCCATAAAGGGAGCGAGACCATCGAGGGATGGCAGGAGACAGCACAACTGGGTACGAAGGACATCGAGACCATCGAAGACCCCAACGGTGCCAAGGCTTCGCTGCCCATCACGTCCATACCCACGCCATTCGCAGGCTTCGAACTGGCAAAGACGGCATTCGCCTACTGCGCCGAGATGGGCGTCAAGGGCTCTACCATCTACCATAAGATGGCGGCCAACGCGCTCGACGTGCTCGAGATTTTCTTCTGCTACAAGAGCAAGTATGCCAAACTGTTCCAAATCGTCACCTGGGACAAGAGCAACGACCTGCAGCGGCTGGCCTCCGACGGGGTGCCCGAGCATGCCGCCGTAGCTGCCACGCTAGGCCTCTTCCTCTCGCAGGACGCGCAGAGCTTCAATTTCGCGCGCATGCAGTATATCTACATGCTCAACTACATCGGACCGGGGGCCGTGGGACAAATCAATATCGTGGGGGGCACCTCGCCCACCTCGGTGTGCATGGCATCGGCCAACGACCTGTCGTATGTCAGGGGGGTGTACCTGAGCAACTACCACGAGGCGTTCCAGCCCGACGAAGACGGCACGTTCCGCTCGCTCGTCGACCGCGACCGCGAGTTCCGCGAGTTCGTATACCTGCTCTCCAAACAGCAGGGCTTCAACGCACTCTTCCATGAGTTCCATGCCTATGTCGATACGTGCTTCAAGGCCGATACCGACACCGAGTTCAAGAACCGCCTCAACATGGCGCAGCCAAGCCTCTATGGCAGCATCTACCAGCCGCTCCTCGCAGGCAGTTCGCAGATGATGCTGGCGGGCGACATCCCGATGATGTGCACGCCGGGCGACAAGATTGCCGAGGAGAGCGACTTCCGTATCCTCTCCGAGGGAGAGCAGCAGCGCCTGCCCCTCGTATTGCCTTCCGAACCCTATTTCGAGACAGGCATGCGCTACACCACGTCGAACTGGAAACCCAACCTGATGGTGCCGCTGGCCGACCGCCTTCCCATCGACGAGCGCACGCTGCCCTTCGACACCACGCAGTATCCATACCTCACCACCAACGACGTGTTCGAGCCTTACCTCATCCGTACGGTCTTCCCGGTCAACGAGTCGGCATTCTTCACCAATATGTTCCGTGGCAACAACCGCACCGCCGACGAGTGCCAGTACCTGTTGCCGCTGAAACCGGAAATCCTCAGGTATATCTCGGTGAAGACGCTCACGGGATATGCCGGCAACACGTCGAAACCGGTGTTCCAACTCAACGAGATGCCCGACGGGCGCATGCAGGCGGTCATCAACATCCCCGTGCAGAAGGGGCGCTACGTCACCCTGCACCGTGAGTACACCACCGCACAGGTCGACCCCGACCCCGACCGCCTGATATGGCCCATCATGGAGTGCCGCTTCGACCTCTTCCTCTTCCCGAGTTACCACATCGAGGACCCCGACCTGGAGAAGCCGCAGCGCATTTACCTCGTCGACGAAGACACGGCGGGATACAAGAAAGACCAGTTCCAGTACTCGGTCTACGCCTACCGCGCCAACGAGAGTGAGCCGCTGCGCCATACCCTCGTCGAGCGGGCCGACAAGCGCCGGCAGTTCCTCACCTCGAAGTATTTCTGCCTCAACGAGGAGTTCGACTACCTCGTGGTCACCAACACCATCGCCAGCGGCATCCTCATCCCGCTATACCGCTCGGTGAAGCAGGGCAGCAAGGTGTTCGACTTCGCCATCGACTTCGGTACCACCAACACGCACGTGGAATACAAGACCGACACCGATGCCGAGCCGCAGCCGCTCACCATCACTCCTGACGACGTGCAGGTGCTCTCGCTCAACTCGCAGTCGCGCCGTGCGCTCGAGATGATCGACCAGGAAGGACTGGAGTCGTTCTACGGCGGTCCGGCGCAGGCGTTCATGCAGGAGTTCGTGCCAGTGGCAGTGGGCGAGGGCGAGATAGCGCGCTTCCCCATGCGTACCAACCTCTGCTACCGCTCGGGCCACAGCGTAGAGGGGCGCGAGATTTTCCCGCTCGCCGACTACAACATCGGCTTCCACTACGAGAAGGAGGATACCTACGACTACAACGAGACACGCCCTGACCTGAAATGGGACAGCAGCCGCGGCAACAACCTGCTCGTGGAGGCGTATTTCGAGGAACTGCTCATGCTCATCCGCAACAAGGTGCTGCTCTCGGGGGGATACCTCGCCCGTACGAGCATCACGTGGTTCTACCCGGTGTGTATGCAGCCTTACCAGATTTCCAACCTCGAGAACTCATGGAACAAACTCTGTCGCCGGCTCATCTCCCCACAGGGGTATAAGTTGCAGAAGGTGGCAGAGTCGCTCGCGCCATACTACTACTATACGAAGAAGGAGGACGTGGATGCCGAGAGCCGTCCTGTGGTGTCGATGGACATCGGTGGCGGTACCACCGACTTCGTGGTCTACCACACCGGCAACCAGGCCACCCTTATCTCGTCGGTGCGCTTCGCGGGAAACAACATCTACGGCGACTTCCTCGGGCGCGGACCGGAATACAACGGTTTCGTGAAAGCCTTCGCGCCCGACTTCGACGTGAAGTTGCGCGACATCAGCGGGGTGAGCGACGTCTACATGAAGTCGAAACGCAACAGCGCGGAGTTCATCTCCTTCCTCTACTCCCTCGACAGCAACCCACGCATGGCAGGACGTGGCATCTCCTTCTCCGAGGAACTGCGTGCCAACCAGGAGTTGCGCGTGGTGCTGATGATGTTCTTCGCCGCAGAGGTCTACTATGCCGCCAAACTGCTCGAGATGCGCCAACTGAAGACACCGGCATACATCACCGTGAGCGGCACGGCATCGAAGGTGCTCACCCTCATCGGAAGCATCGACGCACTGCAGTCGCTCGCCACGCATATCTTCAACGACGTGCTGGGCGACACGGGCAAGGTGGAACTCAAGTTGGTGGAGAACCCGAAGGAAATCACCTGTAAGGGCGGACTGAACATGAAGCAGCGCTATGTGGTGGAGGATGTCGAGGAAATCACGCAGTTCCGCTCGGGCTCGAAGACGCTCGACGGCATCAGCGTGCCACGCTACAAGGACATCACGCCGCAGGTGCGGGCCGAGGTGCTTGAGGCTTACGAAAAGTTTGTCGACTATTTCTTCGGCCTCAACCAGCGATATAGTTTCGCGAAGTATTTTGGCGTGTCCAACGAGCGCGAGTTCGCCAAGTTCCGCACGGTGCTCACCGAGAAGGCGGAACAGGACTTCAACAAGGCCATCGAGGCACGCAACGACAGCATGACCGACGAGGAGAACCCCGAACTCAAGGACTCGCTCTTCTTCATCCCGCTCACGGGAGGCATCAGCCGCCTGGCTCTCTACATCGCACAGAACCCCTAAAACCCCATCATCATGCAGACAGCGCTTTCCATCTTCCTTTTCCTCTTGGCCATCGCCTATGTGGAATACCGGCTGAAGTCCATACGTAAGGACGACCATGAAGACAAAAAGGATGCCTTCGACTTCTTCGCCACGAAGGAGGAACTGAAGAAGGCGGTGAAGAAAATCAACGAACAGGCAGCGGAATACCAGAATGCCATCGACGAGAAACTCACGTCAGTGGAGCAGAAGGTGTTCTTCACGCCACAGGTGGAAGAGAAGGCAACAGAGGTGGTAGAGGAGGAACCCGACCCATCGGTCATCTTCTTCCGCTGGCCAGGCGACGACGGCACGTTCGACGACCGCCTGCGGCTTCCGGCTCAGACAGAGGACACCTATTACCTCTTCCGTCTCGACGACAGCCGCACCCATGCGGAGTTCCTCTTCGTCACCATGAGCGACACGCAACTCAGCAAGGCCAACAACAGTTCGAAGAAATACATCGAGCGCGCCTGCACCTTCGTCAACGCCAAGTCGGCGCAATACGTCTGCACACCGGGCAAGGCACACCTCGAGCGCGGCAAGTGGGTCATCGACTTGAAAGCCCGTATAGAGTATAGATAACGTGACTGCAAGTTTTTTGATGCCATGATGGCAAAATCTATACTTTGTCAGGTTCGAATGGCTCTAAGAAAAGACCATCCCGGATTACCGTGTGGCAATCCGGGATGGAGTAATGTATATGCTGGCTCGTTTTGGTCGTTCCAGACGTAGGTTATTTGTTGAGAAGGATGTTGATGATTTCCGTCACATCCAGCATGTTGATTAATCCGTCGCCATTCACATCGGCATTGTTGAAGGAGAAAGGCGAAGGATTCTTGTTAAGAATATAGTTGATGATGACGGTGACATCCATAATGTTGATCAATCCGTCGTTGTCGGCATCTCCCTTCAGCGTTCCTGGCAAAGAGGGGAAATAAGGGACTATTTTAGGTAAGGAGAAAAGAACAGGCCCCGTATTATCGTTGTAATCGAGACGGTAAAAATACATATTGTCCGGATTGAACAGATGCTTGTCGAAGAAGAAACTGAAATGTTTTGTCTCGCCAGGGGCAAGGTCCACATAGTAGAAATGACGGACAAGTTCTTTCCCTTGCGAATGGTAACCTTCTCCTTCCGGAAGATGTTCAAATAATACGCTGCTAATCCAACTGTTGTAGCGGTTGTTTGAGGTGTTGGTGATGTCGGCCTCTATCTTCAGACTTTCGTAGATACCCGTTTCATAATTCCAGTCTTTATCCTTTCTCCAATATGGTTCCTCACCGTTTTCTTCATTCACATAATTCATGCCTTTGAATCCTTCCTGTGTGACATAACTCGACAACTTCAGGGCAGGCTGGTCTACAATCTCCATCTTGGTCTCATATACCACGTCGTTCCCGTCCCAGTCGGTGGTGAAGCGTACCGGATATTTCCCAGGTGTTTCGGGAGCGGCAATGCAGATGACTACCTCGCCCGACTCTCCCGGTGGAACGTATGTTCCCACACCGCCCTTCAACTTGTTGCCTTGCCAGAGGAAGAGGTAGTTCTCATAGGTCTCTCCCTGATTGCTGAGGTTCACCACTGCCACCGTCTTCTGACCGGCATAGGGGTTATAGAAATGCACGCCGTCTACCACGACCTTGCTCACCTTCCCCTCCAAATTTTCTCCCGCCGGCAGGTTCTGCAGGGGTTGGCTGCTGTCCGCGGGCTGGAAGTTGAATATTGCCGACTGGTAGCAGTTGTAGCCACTGGACTCTACAGGGTAAACTTCTGTCTCATATTCATTGATGACATGCAGTTTGCAATAGAACAGACCGGCATAATAACCATAATCGGCGGTATTGGCATGGAAATATCCACGCCCGTCGTAGCCGTCGATGATGAAACTGTGGTTCTGCTGCAAGACGGCTCCGGCAGAATAGGGCACGGGGCGTCCGGCTGCCAGTTCGTTGTAGATCATCTCCTCCCAGGTGGCACGCGGATATTGGGCGGCATGGAGCAGCGTCGCATCACTGCGGTAGCCGAAATACTTGGCGATGAGTGCGACGTCGAACGTTGAGGCAGAACCCTCTGAGGAGTATTCCATCTTCACGGCGCTTCCGGCATACTTGAGGATTTTTTGGACGGCTGCCAACTGCTCTTCTGTGTAATTATTAACGTCATTGTCATCCGGCGTATAATAATCCAGCATCTTGTCATACTCGAACGTAGTGGGTGAGAGTTTCGGCATCTGGATACCCGAACTGGTGGTATATGCCGGTATGGAGATGGTGGTCTTCTTCGGATACTCGTAGTATTTCATGATCTGTGCCAGCGTGATGGCGACGCATCCCACCAGCGTGCGGTTGCCGGTGTTGGGGTCGATCGGACAGAAGTAGTAATAAGGGTCGTACCCGTTCCATGTGGTGCTGATAAGCGGATAGATGGGCTCACGGTCTTGCTCCTGTATCTCGGTGTCGTTGCGCGAGGAGAAAAAGTCCTTAGCCGCGTCAGACACCTGGCTGTTGAGTCCGGTGAGAATCTCATGCATTCCTCCGTTCTTGGGCACGTCGGCGAATGACCCGCCCTCGCTGTAGGCCAGCACCGACTCCGTGCGGTCGTCGGCGGAGACGACCACGAAGCCGCCGTCTAGTCCTTTGTCGAAGACATACAGGTGGCTGAAGTCCGTTTCTACGGGCGAGAGGCTTTTCTCCAGCGTCTGTAGGTTTTTCACTCTCGCCGTCCTCGACGATGCGAGGAACTTGGCGGCCTTGCTCCGCGCCTCTTCCAGGCCTACGGGATTGGCCATCATCCCGATGCATGCCGTGCACAGGATAATCAAGGAGATAATTCTTTTCATGATACGAAGTGGTTTATAGTTTTGTGTGTTTCTGGTCCGTGAAAAACTCGTGTTCTTTCTGTGAAAAACCTTTCAACGGCAAAGATATACTTTTTTTTCCTCAAAAGCAATAATTGCGTTTTTTTTGCGGGCTATACTTTAATCTTATATCGCCAAGGGGCGTGCCAGCAAAGGCACGCCCCTTGGCATAATTTTCAATTTTCAATTTTGAATATTCAATCGGGCGCAGCCCGGAATCAATTTTCAATCGGGCATAGCCCGAAATCAATCTTCAATCGGGCGTAGCCCGGAATCAATTTTCAATTTTCAATCTTCAATCTTTCCCTCTGTTTATGCGTGGAGTATCCATACCATGCTACCACGATGAAGCAGATGAAAGGCAGAATGAACGACAGGTTCACAGCAGGGAAACCGGCAATCGTTTTCATGTCGATAATCGAAGCCTGCAGCGGAGGCAGCACCGAACCGCCGAGGATGGCCATGATAAGGCCGGCGGCGCCAAACTTCGCGTCATCGCCCAGTCCATCAAGGGCGATGCCGTAGATGGTGGGGAACATCAACGACATGCAGCCGCTCACGCACACCAGGCAGTAGAGTCCCAGACGGTTCTGGAAGAGGATGACACCCAGGGTAAACAACATCCCCAGACAGGCGAAGATGGTGAGCAACTTCGCAGGCTTCAGCCATTTCATCAGGTAGGTGGCGATGAACCGCGAGCAGATGAAGAAGAGCATGGCTATAATATTATATCCTTGGCTGAGCACCTCAGCATTTCTTTCAGTCATTGCTCCCGAAGTGTCTATATTAAAGAGATTTCCGATAAAGCACTCAAATGATGTATAATTACCTTCAGCCAACAATAGTCGTGTGCCATACTGGATGATGAACGTCCAGCACATGATCTGGGCACCTACGTAGAAGAACTGGGCTATCACGCCCTCACGGTAGTATTTCAGCGAGAAGATACGCTTCAGCGTGGGCAGGAAATGGATGTCGTGGCTCTGGTCGCCGTTCTTCGGCATCTTCGTGAAGAGGATGATGAGGAACATCACTACAATCACCAGTCCGATGGCGAGGTAGGGCGACACGAGCACGCTCAGGTCGGCATTCTTCATCGCGGTGAAGTCGGCATCGTTGAGCAGCGCGCGGTCTTCGGTGCTCATCGGGTTGAGTTTCGCCTGGATGAAGTTCATCGCCACGAACATACCGATAATCGACCCGCAGGGGTTGAAGCACTGTGCCATGTTCAGGCGCCGGGTGGCAGTCTCGTCGCTGCCCATGGTGAGGATATAGGGGTTGCAGCTCGTTTCCAGGAACGACAGGCCGCAGGTCATCACAAAGTAGGCGATGAGGAAACAGCCATACACGCCCACCATCTTCGCGGGGAAGAACAGCAGGGCACCGGTGGCATAGAGACCGAGGCCCATGAGCACACCCGCCTTGTAGGAGTATTTGCGGATGAAGATGGCAGCGGGGAAGGCCATGGCAAAGTAACCGCCATAGAAAGCCACCTGCACCAGTGCCCCCTCGGTGACGTTCATACGGAAAATCTTCGAGAAGGCCTTCACCATCGGGTTGGTGATGTCGTTGGCAAAGCCCCAGAGGGCGAAGCAGAAGGTGACGAGGATGAACGGGATGAGGAAACTCACGCCGTCTTTCGAGAGGATGGAATCGCGTTTCATTGTTGAGTTGATGTGTTATGGTAAATGCCGGTGCGAGGTGCCCGACGGCTGTGTCTACATAGAAACACAGAGGTACAGACGACTCTTCTTCTCCGTGCCTCTGTATCTCTGTGTTGACAAGGAATTAAATGTAAAATATTTAATCCTCAATATTCAATATTCAATTTTCAATATTCAATATACTTTTAGTACTCCATCATCGGAGGAAGTTCCTTGGCCTGGTCAACCATCTTCACCACTTCCTTCAGGCTGGGAACGCGTCTCACGAGGTTCTTCTCGGCATTCACTTCCTCAAGTTTGGGCTGCAGGTTCTCGGGCTTGCGGTTGCGGAATTCCTTCACGGTGTCCACACCGGCAGCCTCGAGCAGCTCGGAGAACTGTGGGCCTACGCCCTTGATGCGCATCAGGTCGCAGTGGTTGGTCCAGGTGAGGATGAGTTTCGGGGAGATGTCTGTTGCCTCGGCCAGCTCCTTGCGTCCGGCGGGTTTGCAGCATTTCTCGAGCAGTTCTTTGTCGGTGTTGATGCCAGCGGCAATCAGCTTCTCGGCATACACGGGGCCGATACCCTCAATGTCAACAATCTTGTATATCATAACTCTGTTGTTTAGGTTAATAAAAAATGCTTTTCTATGATTTACAAAAATAGGTATAATCCTTGATACAACAATCCGCAACCCCATTTTTATAATATATTTTAACAAATTACCCCTCGCCATCGGGCAGTGGATTTCTTGTCGTTTTCCTGCCTACTGTCATTGGCTGGTGTTGATGACGGCTCGTCAACGCAGGTTGATGTCAGATAACCTTGTATTTTCTGAGTAGTGCCACACGTTCACGACCTATTTTTATGGTTTCCAATGCATGGAGTTCTTTACCTTTCTTTACCCGCGTCAAGTAAAGGATGATACGGTGAAGCCATCCGATAGGCAAAAGGATGGGGAATCGCTTGACGTAGAGAAATTGTTGTTGTATGTAAAGGGGTGGTGGAAACAGCGATCTGAGAATGCCCGAAAAGGATTGATGACGATTGTTTTTCGACTTGACGGCACCCAGTGTGATATTGCTGCTATGCATACGGTTTTCGTCAACATTTCCCATCAGTCCGCCAGTCATGATGTCATCGAGTAAAGGCAGGATATCGACCTCACCTTGCTGCCATTCGCTTGGCACATGGGCTTTCTCCAGGTCGGTGGAGAGATGTTCGCTCAAAATTTTGAACAGGGCGGCTGGCAGAATGCCCATTCCCGCCTGTTGGCATGAACTTACGATGTGGTTCCAGTCTACCTGCCCGCCATATTGCTGGGCATAGAGGCCGATATCGCAGATTTGCCTGATGCCCATCCCGCCATAAAGGAAATGCTTGAAGGCATGAAGAATAAGAAACAATAGATGGTCAGTATGCGACAAAGTGCGCACATCCATATCTTGCACATGAAGGGTGATGGTGTGTTGGTGTGCTGAAGAGAAGAAGTCGGCAAAAAGGCCAAATGCTTCTTGGTCGGGTGCAAACATCTGTCGGTGCAGCTCCACATAGAGCGGAGAGGAAGGATGATGGTAGGAGATTTCGAATTCTTTATCAAAATCGGGCTCTCCAAGGTCTGCTTGCAGGCCATAGTCGACAAGGGCATGGTGGAAGATTTCAAACAGGTCTTTGCTTACCAGCAGGTCTTCATCCACCGAGTAACGCAGCATGGGCTGAGGGTAAAGTTCACGGCATACAAGCCCTTTCATTACGATGGGGTCCAGACCATTGCCCTGAATGTCGTGCAGCATCACTAAAAATTCGTTGGTCTGGATGACCTGACGTTTCACCCACTCCACTGCTTGTTTCTGATATTCAATCACAAGCGTCTTGTCTGCTTGTCTGAGTAGGAGCGAAGGGTAGATGGCATCGAAAATCAATGGGAGGATTTTTTGTTCCTCGGCCTTGTCGAGAAGAGCCCTCAACCCTTCTTCGGTCAGTGCCTCCGTTATCTTTCTCTTCTTGCCGCGGATGGCATGACGCAGGATATCCAGGAGTAGTGCGTCGGTATCTGTCATTTTTCAATGTCGTCTTCCTCTATGAGGTAACCTGCTGCCAACATCTGTTGGATAAGTTCCAATAGTTTGGCTTCCGTCTCTTCTTTTGGCTTGTGCGAGAAGAAAGCCAGGGCCTCTGCCACTACTTGGGGTTCTTTTCCCTTAGCCAACAGCGACCAAGCCATGGACGCTCCTTTGGTTAGCTGCATAACGTGGGGGCAAACATCCCATGTGGCTCGTGTGCCTACAAGCATGTGTACGCCGCAGACATGCAGCAGTTCTATTCCAGGTCTTGCCTTATAGGTCATGGTGTTGTACCTCCCATTCTTTCATTACATTGTAGATGAGTTCGGAAGAAACGTGGTCGCCTCTGTTGGTCAATTCCCAAATGGGGACGGTTTGCAGCAGTCTCTTCGTCAGCGCAGCCACACGGTGCAACATCTCCTTTGTGTCAAACGACTGGAAGATGGAAAAATATGTGCGGGTGGCAACGTCTTTAGGGGTAACGGGGGCGATGCTGTTCTCTCCATGCTTCAAAAAGATGATGCCAGCCAAAGGGGCACCATCGGCACCGTGCCAACGTTCCTTTCCGTTCCAGGGCGAAGGGTGCACGAAAGCGGTATTGTCATCACGAAGTTCAATGATAGGCTTGTCGCCGTTGATGATGCCGATTTCATCGGGGTACAACTCGCTAAGATTCTTGTATTGTGTCGATTTCCCGATGCCGGGAGGAGCGGTGATGAGCCAGGCATGGCCATGCCAACTGATAGCGACACCATGAAAAATAAATCGGTCGTATGCCATCAGATATTCTGATGTGCGACAACCGATAAGACTGTATTCTGCAAATGCGTCACGGGTGGTGTTGCCTATCTTACGCCAGTCGTCATACTCAGATTTCCCCACACTGATTAAGTTTGCATCATTGGGTATCACAGTATCGGACTTCACATAACCTCTGAGTCCTTGGATAGTGTCAGCAAATTCTAAAGCGTAACAGAAACTGATGCCTGCCATTTCTACAAGAACCTTGTGCATAACAACTAAAGAGCTTTTCCATTAAAAAGAGATGACATAAGATACTAGACTACTGTGCTTTTAAATCCATTGAACAACTTCTGTGGAGAAATAAAAAACAGTGTATTCACCACAGTCTGAAGCTGAGGTCATCTGAAGGATATCGTATCCAGCCTTTCCCTGAACTTCTTCTGCTAAAATGCCATACATATCACCATTTTTAACGAATTTACTAAGTAATTGATTAAATGCCTCATCAGTCATACCACCCGAGTACAAATCCGGGTTATCCATCACATCATCCATAAGCCATTCATACCATTCCTCTAAGATTGTTTCAGGGTCAACACATGTTGCCCAAACACCATACGCTGTTTGTCCCATATTTTTTCTTTATTATATAGTTAATATTACAATGATTTGCGTATTATTTCACTTCAAATTGCATACAATCATCGTATCTTATTTCTAAATCTTTCTTGCCTTTTTCCAGCACCAAAGCCAACACGATTTTCGAAATCTGTTTTTTGCCATAGATGCTGTCGTAAGCATAAGCACCACTGCCTTTGTGCCAGTGAACGGTGTCATTCACACACAAACTATCGAGTTGACGGTAGAACGTATCCGAAGGCACGTCATCAAACTCTGCATTCACCCTACAGACCCTACGCTGAAGTACGTCGCCAGGG
>JAFZVV010000016.1 GCA_017617615.1 Prevotella sp.
ATTTAACCCAACTTTTTCACTCTAGATTTGTTTTTCTTTGCCAATCAGCATTTTGCATTTTTTCGCTACGTCTGCTGTGTTCTACAAATTTTGATTTTTCTGAATGGCATTTGTTTATACTTTAGCATTGAATAGATTTCAGCAGCTTGTTCCGTTGGTGTGCTGCATATTCTCATTTCCACTTTCTCCCCCAGCGCGTTGACGGCTTCTGATGTCACGGCTTTCTGCGTGCTCATCATCCTGACTATCTCCGTCCAGTACGGTGTGGGGTATTCCGCTTTCGGGTCCGGGTCGGCCGCCTTCCTGGCCTCGTTCACCTTCTTCATCTGGTGTCGTATGACATTGACTATCCAATATGAGAGCAGCCCGAGGAAGAGGTGCGCATCGGAGCGGTCGTCCTTCCGGTGGTATATCGGGCGCAGGTTGAGGTCTGTCTTCAGTTGCCGGTTGGAACATTCGATTTCACGAATCAGGTTGTAATAGTCCCATGTGGTTTTCTCGTCGAGTGTCTTCACATTGGTGCGCAGGAAATAGGTTCCGAACACATGTTTCTCCGGCACCTCCAGCGTCCATGTGACTGATGCGGCCCTGCCTTTCTCGCCCTTTTCCACGTTGATGTGGTAGTACCGGGCTATGGAGGGGTAACGACCCTCGAGCTTGCCGATACGCTTGATCACCGCCTCGTATTTCTTCGTCCCGCCTTTCTTCGTCAGCGATGCGGCTATCGTGTCCAGCCCCTCCTCGAAGCGCCTGCGGAAGCTGCGGTTCATCGACGCCTCCTTCAGGGCCTTCGCGGGCGAGTCTATCTTCAGATAGTAGTCGTCGCCTTCGACATGCACCTCCTGCAGCTTGATGGGGCGCTCGCGACAGTCCCTCACGGTGACGATTCGGGCACCGGGCTTCACTTCATAGTCGGTCAGCGCCTTGCGAGAGACGCACAGGTAGTTGTAGCCCTTCTCCCTGATGAGGTCGAGGTTCTCCTGCGAGGCGATGCCGGCGTCTATCACCACCAGCACTTTCTGGTCCGGATCAGTGCCGACGGGGTTGGTGGCGATGAGCTTGTCAACCATGTCGGGCAGGGACTTCGGGTCGGCAGTGTTGCCCTCCAGTATCGCGCTGTAGCGGATGAAGCCGTCGGTGTTGATGGCGAGCGCAAGCACCAGCAGCTTGCAGTCGTTGCGCTTCTCCTTGGAACGCCCATGCCTGGCCTTCTTGCTCCCGTCCTTGCGGCCCTCAAAATAAAAATTGGTCAGGTCGAAAAGCATCACGCGGTTCGTCGGCCTGAACAGGTCGTCGGTCGTCTGGCAAAGGTACTTCTCTATCTTTACCTTCTCCCTCAGGAACCAGTCGGCCACGCTGTAGACCTTGCGCTGCGACACTGCCTCAAAGGCCAGGTCGAGAAGCTCGCAGATGCCAGAGTTGTCGCGCATGATGCGCATCGACTTCAGCTCCGAAGGGGTGTATATGGTGCGCAGGATGAGGTGGCCGACGGCTATCTTCACCTGCTCCTCGCCCCATCCCAGGGAGCGGAGGAACTTGTCGAACTTGATCTGGCGGATGGCCTGCAGGCAAAGCCATTCCGCACCGATGTCACGCGCGTCCGTGTGCTCCAGCGTGTCCACGCTGATGCGGCGCTCGGCCTTTGCCTTGCTCGCCTCTATAGCCTGGGGGATGATGTCCAGGCTCTTCTCCTCCACCATGCGTGTCCAGTACTCGTCAATCTTCCCCCTGACCACATCGCTGTAGGTGCACATCTGGTCTTCCCACAGCTCCCTCTCTCCCTGATGCTCGTACTTGTAGGTCAAACCGCGGGATATGTCGCGGATCTCCTCGGGCTTCAGGCCATGGATGAAACCCACGTTCAGCAGGATGCGGGTGCAGGCATGGCCGCTCGCGTTGCGGTAGGACTCTTTCAGACGGTAATACTTCTCGTTCTCGCCTGTCTCGGGGTTGTATCTTATCTGGGAGGTGAAATTCATGCCGCAAAGATAAGCATAAAGTTTCACTCCGCTGTGTTCTACATTGGGGTTTTGGCCTGATTTTGAGGCTAATTAGCTGATAATCAGCTGTAACTTTTTTGAAAAAAGTTCAAAATGAAAAAGTTGGGTTAACTAATTCTTATATATAACTTTTTATCCCTTTGGGTATTTTTGAGATATGGCAAAGAAAGAATATAGCAAACCATTGATGTATGGTGAAAAATTCGTTCCTCAAACCTATGTCGCAGCATGTGGTACCACTTCGAGTTATGTTACCTATGAGTTCTGGTGTGATGCTGGAAAAGGCACAACATATAACGTCTATTTAGATTATAATCATAATGGTGAATATGATGATGCAGATGATAGGTATGGCTATATAGGTAATTTTTATGCTTGTAATGAAGCCCATTCCGTTACAGTTCCAGCTGGGCAATCTATAGATGAGATTTTCCCAACAGGGTTTATTGGGCGTTGGGAATGGACAGGACCTTTTTCTAGAGAATATAAAACATATCCCGTCCGTATTTGGCGCGGCGATGACGGTAACAATATCCATTGCACTTTCCAACTTCACGAATCCCAGTTCGTTGTTAAAAATCCTCCATCCTAAAAGACCGACATCATCTCCATCCTTGCAAGAGCACTGGATGGCATGGATATAAAACAGGGGGGCAGGCGTCACGCCTGCCCCCCTTCATGTAGATTTTACAACTTCTAATTCATCAATAACTATTCACTGAAACAATCTTTTACCTAAAAACTAAACCTATTTCCGAATAAATTTGCCTATTGAATCTTATCTGTCTTTATCGTTGATGTATGTATGGCTGCTTATCTGCGGCCTCCGCCATGACTGCCGCCTCCGTGGCTACCGCCACCGTGACTGCCTCCGCCGAAGGAGTGGCCACCGCCAGAAGAGTGACTGCCTCCGCCGAATGAACGGCTACCGCCAGAGGAGTGGCTGCCACCGCCGAAGGAACGGCTCGGGCTGGAACTGCTTCCGCTGAACGAACGGCTGGAACTGGAACTGCCACTGAAGGAACGGCTTCCCGACGAACTGCTGCCCATGCTGTGCGAAGAGCTGGAGCCACGCGAAGGAGTGGTGACACGGCTGCCTGAAGAAGAGGGAGTGCGTACGCTTCCGCGTGAGAAGGTGCCGCTGGGGGTAGACCTGTTGCTGTTGGGGGTGTTGCCCACCGAACCTGGAGTCTGACGGGTGCTGCTCTCACGGCTGCCCACCGACGAACGGCTGCCCGGTGCCACACGCTCGTTCTGAGTGCTCATGCTGCTGCCCACACTGCCACGGCTGCCTGCGCTGCCCACGCTGCTGCGACCGCTTACGCTGGGACCATTGCCGTGGTTGCCACCATTGCCATGGTTGCCGCCATTGCCGAAGCCTCCGTTGCCACGTCCGTTGTCGCGTCCACGGTCACGTCCGTTGCCATTATCACGTCCACGTCCGTTTCCGTTGCCGAAGCCACCATTGTCACGGCCTCTGCCACCGCGGTTGTGGTCGAAACTACCATTGTTGCGGCCTCTCCCGTAGTCGCCATGATCGTAGCGGTCGCGCATGCCATGGTTGCGGTCATGATGTCCGAAGGAGCGTCCGTGATACCAGCTGCGTCCGCCGTTCATGCGCCAGCTATGGGCGCCGCGGTAAACGGTATAGAAGTGGGGACGTCCGAAGTAGAAGAAGTCGCGGTAGGGATAGCGGGCATAGATGCCGAAATGCCAGTAACCAGCCTCCCAGTAGAGCGGACGATAGAAATATGTGGCTGCCAGATAGGCTTGGTATTGCCAGTCGAAGAGGATATAGCTCAGGTCGAGGTTGCGCTGTGTCCAGTAAGCACCATAGAGGTCGGCCTGGGTGTTCACGCTCATCAGGTAGTCGAGGTTCACTTCGAAGGCGGCCTCATACTGCTCCTCGGTGAGGTTCAGCTCGTAGGCCATCTTGTCGGTGAGGAACAGGGCTTGCTGACGGGCTTGCTCATAACTCATGGCATTGATGGTCGTGCTCATGGTGACCAGCATTGCAAGGGCGATAAACAGTCTTTTCATTGTAGTATTTTTTAATGCGTTATTACTCTTTTCTTATTCTCACGATGCAAAATTGCGAATAAAAAAAGGGCTACGAAAAGGATTTTCCCTACATTAAGAGGGGATTTTCCCTATTTTAGATTTGAGGTCGGAGTTTTGAGGTTTGAGGTTTACACTTCAATACACAATCCTCAAATCTCAAACCTCAAACCTTAAACCTCAAACCTCACCTACCTCGTCTTCTCTTTCACCAATGCAGGACGGTCGTCGGGACGTGTGGTGACAATCTTCACGTTGTCGAACGTCACGTTGTGTGTGTGTTTCACATAGAATCCCTTGGCAGGCAGCGTGCCAAACATCGTGCCCTCGGGGTAGGCGGTCGCTCTGTCGTCGGTGGGCGATGCCACATTTCCCATGCCTCCGCCGTGGCTGATGGTGATGTTGCTCAGCCGCACGTTCTCCACTTCCTGTCCGGGAATGCCGGTGATGGAGCATCCCGTGTTGCCGGCATTGGTCACCGTCACGTTCTCTATCGTCACGCCGCTGATGCGGCTCTTCTTGGGTGTGGTGAGTTTCTGGTTGAAGGTGTTGCCGCAGTTGCCGAGACGGACGAAGATGGGTACCTCGGTGCCGTCGACGGTGATGTCGCTGACGTGCACGTTGGTGACACTTGCGCCGTCAACGCTCTCTATGGCGATGGCGGAGATGCCGTTGCGCCTGCCGTTGAACACTTTCTTCGGCTTGCATGGCTTCACGGTGCAGTGACGGAACACGATATTGTCGAAGTCGCCCAGTGTCTCCGTGCCAATCTTCAGGGCATTGCAATGGCTGCTCACCGTACAGTTCTCCACGACGATATTCCGGCATGGCTTCAGGATGACGTTCTTCAGACAGATGCCGTCGTCGTCGGAATCCACGGTGATGCCGCTCACTGTCACGTTCTGGCACCCGTTGATGTCGATGCCGTCGTTGCAGTTGTTGCAGTGGTTGTAGACGGTGATGCCTTTGATCTCCATGTCTTCGCAGCCATGGTAGAGTTGCATCCATACACCGGAGTTGCGCATTGTCACGCCACTGATTTTCACTCCCTTGCAGGTGTCGAAGCGGATGAGCATGGGCCGGGTGATGCCCAATGCGTTGCAGGCCTGGTCGGTGAACCCTTTCCCCTGGCCGTCGATGGTGCCGTTGCCGGTGATGCCGATGTTGTTGGCATGGGCTGCAAAGATGAGTTGTGCAGTAATCATCACCCCTTTTTGGCGGGCAGTAATGACGTAGTCGGCAGGATTCTTGCTGCCCAGCAGCACCGCACCCTCTTCCAGGTGCAGCGTGACGTTGCTCTTGAGCACGATGGCACCGGTGAGGAACTTCCCCCGTGGCACGACCACCCTGCCACCTCTGTTCTTGTGACATTCGTCGATGGCTTTTTGAATGGCTTGGGTATTCACTTTCTTCGTGCTCTTCCGTGCGCCGTAGTCGGTGATGTAATAGTCCTTGGCAGAAACGGGGAGAACGAGGAAGAATGCCGACAAAAGGGCGATGATGGTGGTGCGGATGTACATGGGGATAGGATTAAATTAGGTTAGGTGAGACTGTTGTAGATGGCGATATGCCTGTCGACCACATTTTGGATGTCGAACTCGCGCTCGGCGCGTTCACGGCTGCGGCGGCCCATCTCCTCGCGGAGCACGGGGTCGTTGATGAGCGTGCGGAGACGGTCGGCCAGCGCCACGGCATCACGCACGGGAATCAGGAAGCCGTTCACGCCGTCGTCTACGGTGTCCTTGCAGCCATACCACTGTGTGGTGACGATGGGACGGCCGATGGCTGCCGCCTCGATGAGCGACAGCGGAAGTCCTTCGCGGTAGTAACTGGGGAACGCCATGATATGCGACTGCTGCAGGAGTTGCTTGATGTCTGTGCGGTATCCCAGCCACTGGATGTAGTCGCCGTCGCAGAGGCTTTCAAGCTGCTCACGGCTGATGCCATTTTGGTTGGCGGTCAGACGGCCACAGAGCCAGAACTGTGCTTTCTCCTGCATCTCCTTGCGCAGTATCTCTGCAGCCTCTACGAGTTCCAGGATGCCTTTCTCCTTCACCATCCGGGCAGTGAAGATGATGTTTACCTTGCCATCGCGGGGTGGGGGAGTATAGGCGAAGTCGTGGAGGTCGACACCCGAGCCCTTGATAAACTCGGCCGATTCTTTCTTGATGATGCCGTGGCGGATGAAGAGGTCCTCGTCTTCGTGGTTCTGGAAGATGGCACGGATGCCCTTGCGGTGGTTGGCATATTTCATCAAGGCCATCACGAGGCGGGTCTTCAGCCCAGGCTTGCGGTCGGAGAAGAGCACGCCCAGACCGCTCACGGCATTCACCACGCCGTGGGTGTGTGCCCATCTCGCTGCCAGACCGCCCCAGAGGATGGTCTTCAGCCCCACGTGGTGCACGATGTCGGGACGCTCCTTGTGGTAGAGCCGATAGAGGAAACGAAGGGTCTTCAGCTCCTCACTGATTCGCATACCGGTGGGGTTGATGGGCATGTCGACCATACGCAGTCCGAGGGCCTCCACCTCTTGGCGGTCGCCCGTGTCCTTGCATACGATAGTCACGTCGTAGCCCTCTTTCAGGGCACGAAGTGCTATCTCCTTGCGGTGGGAGAGAAAGAACCGGTCTTCGTTGACAACGATAAACAGTTTAGTCATATTGGGTGACAAAGGTAGTGAAAACTGAGCGCAATGCGAAACAAAAGACGAAGTTTTTTGTTTCCATTGCCGAAGTGCATCCTACCTTCGCCGCGAAGCGGCAAAGGTACGAATAAGCGAGTGGAAAGCAAAACAAATACCGAAGATTTTGTTTTCTTTACCGAGCGCAAGTACCTTCGTCGCGAAGCGACAAAGGCGAATAAGCGAAAGGAAAGTGAACTCAGTAATATGAATTCTTTCTTCTTGGCCAATTATTTGCAAAAATGAGAAAAAACAGTTATCTTTGGACAAAAATCAGTCCATACTAACCAAGACGGGATTCCAAAACGAACAGCGCATGAGACAGATGGTTTTTGTGGCCTTTGTGGTGCTCAGCATGGCAACACAGGCACAGTCGGCACTAAATAGCCGGCAGTTTAAGAAATACTGGCGTGTGGAGTCGGAATCGCCCGACTATCGGGTAACGTTCCGTGGCGACACGTGCGAGATCCTGTCGCCCAAGGGACTTACCCTCTGGCGCAAGGAACAGTTGCACGAGGGCCAGACCGTGGAGTATGATGCCTGTGTGATGGATGAGGGGAAAGAGGGCGACCGCCTGAGCGACCTCAACTGCTTCTTCCTGGCCAGCGACCCCCATGCCCGTGACATCTGGGCAAGGGCATCGTGGCGCAGCGGCATCTTCACGCGCTGCTACACGCTGCAGACATACTATCTCGGTTATGGTGGCAACCACAACACGACGACGCGTTTCCGTCGTTACGATGGCGACGAGGCGGGCGTGGAAGATGCTGCCCGTCGTCCCGCCATTCTGAAGGAGTATACCGATGAGGCGCATCTGCTCAAGGCTAACCACTGGTATCACGTGAAGATAGAGAGTAAGACGGGCCATACTCGCTTCTTCATCGACGGGGAGTGCATCGTCGACTATGCTGACCCGCAGCCGCTGCGGGAGGGATGGTTCGGTTTCCGTACCACGCTGTCGCGCACGTGTATAACCAATTTTAGATATTACGACACGCCGACGCTCAACTACGGTTCCACGGGCGTACCCCTGCACTGGCTCGATGGCACGCCCCCTGTCGCACAGCCCGTGAGTTTCGGTGTCCCCTTCGCCCAGGGCGAGTTGCGCGACGTCGCCACACTCACGCTCAACCATGGCATCGCCACCGACACATGGGTGAATGCCCGATGGCCCGACGGGTCGGTGAAATGGGCAGGCATGGCTGCGGTGGTTCCCGGCGATATCGATGACCTGAAGGTTGTCCGACAGTCAGCGAAAGTGAAGGACAGCAGCCTGACCGTCAGCGAGGATGCCCGGCATATCACCATACAGACAGGACGGCTTATGGTATGGTTGTCGAAGAACGGACAGCTGTTGTTCGACAGTCTCTCGATAGACGGCCGTCGGGTGGGAGGGGGTGCCGTACTGACGGCGTCTGCCAACGGCGTCGACTACACCTCGTCGGTCAGGAAGATGACCGTGGAGCACCAGGGCCGTGTGCGTGCCGTCGTCAGGATAGAGGGCGTACATCAGTCGCCTGACCGAGAGTGGCTGCCTTTCACCATACGCCTCTATTTCTATGCGGGCAGCGAGCAGGTGCGTATGGTGCACACGTTTGTCTACGATGGCGACCAGCAGCACGACATGATTTCGTCGCTGGGGGTGCGACTGAGGGTGCCGATGCGTGAGGCGGCATACAACCGGCATGTGGCGTTCGCCACGGGCGACGACGGCGTGTGGTCGGAGCCGGTGCAAGTGCTCGAGGGGGGCAGCGACCGCTCGCGTCTGCGGGCATTGCAGATGTCTGGCGCCCATATCGCCGTCGACGCTATCCCGCCGCGAATGCGTCCATTGCTCAGCGACTGGGCACAATGGGATGGCTACCGCCTCTCACAACTCACCGACAACTCGTTCTCCATCCGCAAACGGGCTACTGCCGTGAGTCCCTGGCTGGGCACGCTGACGGGCGTCCGCTCTCCGGGCTATGCGTTCGTGGGCGACACCCAGGGGGGTATCGGCGTGGCACTGAAGGATTTTTGGCAGTCGTATCCCTCGACCATCGAGGTGGACAAGGCGCGCAGCGATGAAGCGGAACTGACGCTGTGGCTATGGAGCCCGGAGGCGGAGCCGATGAATCTCTGTCACTACGATACCGTGGCTCATGGCTTGCGTGCGAGTTACGAGGACGTGCAGGAGGGCTTGAGTACGCCCTACGGCATTGCCCGTAGCAGTGTGGTGTGGATTCTCCCACAGGCTTCGTATGGCGGCAAGACACAGGTGGCTGCCGATGCGCGTCGCCTGACAGCCGACGCACGTCTGCTGCCCACACCGGAGTATCTCTATGAGAAAAGGACTTTCGGCATCTGGTCGCTGCCGCAGGGCGACAATGCCGTGGAGCGGCGCCTAAGCCAATACATTGATTTCTACAGGGATGCCATCGAACAACAGAAGTGGTATGGCTTCTGGAACTATGGCGACATCATGCATGCCTACGACATCGACCGCCACTCCTGGCGCTATGATGTGGGAGGCTATGCGTGGGACAATACCGAACTGGCGACGCCCATGTGGCTGTGGTACAACTTCCTGCGCACGGGAAGGGCGGATGTCTGGCGGATGGCCGAGGCGATGACGCGTCACAACAGCGAGGTCGACACCTATCACATCGGACCCCTCGCCCCATTGGGCAGCCGCCATAACGTGAGCCACTGGGGATGTGGTGCCAAGGAGGCGCGTATCAGTCAGGCGGCGTTCAGCCGGTTCTATTATTACCTGACCACCGATGAGCGCACGGGCGACCTGATGACCGAACAGGTGGATGCCGACACGCTGCTCTACCACCTCGACCCGATGCGGTTGGCAGAGCCGCGCGAGAAATACCCGTGCAGTGCGCCGGCGCGTCTGCGCGTGGGTCCCGACTGGCTGGCGTATGCAGGCAACTGGATGACGGAATGGGAAAGGACGGGCAACCTGAAGTATCGTGATAAGATCGTGACGGGCATGCGCTCCATTGCCGCTCTGCCCGACGGCGTGTTCACCGGCAACCTCGCCAAGGGCTATGACCCTGCCACAGGACGCCTCTCCTACGATGGCGACCCCGCGTTGCGCTCCACCAACCACCTGCTCTCCATCATGGGGGGCTTCGAGGTGATGAACGAACTGCTGCCGCTTACCGGCGAGACGTCGTTTGCCGCCACATGGCTCGACCTCGCACGCCGTTACAAGAAGATGGCACTGGAAATACGCCACAACAACTTCCCCGTGCGACGACTCGAGGCTTATGCCGCCTGGCACGACCGTGATGCCGCGAGGATGGCTGCCACCTGGCAGGCGCTATGGGGACTGGCTGACCACGGACTTCGTCTGCCCGAAGCGTCTACGCATCTGATGCCGCCTGAGGTGCCCATGCCGATGGATGAACTCCCCGGACTGAGCACCAATAACGCCGCGCTCTGGAGCCTGGACGCGATTTATATGCTCGAGGTGATTAATCCGTGACTCAACTTCGCAAGTAGGAATTTTTAAGGAATATAGTAGGGTTAAAGTCATTCAGATTGGGAATAACATCCCCCAAGATGGTCATATAGTGGACATATGTCTTTTTAACTTCCCTTTAACTTCCGATATTTGGGCGAATGCGAAGCTTGAGCCCGAGATTTTTAGGAAACGTCAGTAGCGGATGCTGCCGTCGTAGTTGAAAATGGGTTCGTCGGTAGGCACGTCGTTGTCGTAGAAGGTCACGGCAGAGTCGTTCGACTTCGGGTGCTGTTGCCTGAGCAGCCTGAGCATCTCGGCACCCGCCCAGATGACGGGACCGTAGCCATGGGCTGCCATCACATGCACGGGACGATAGGCATAGAACGACGGGTCGTAGCCCATGCCCGTTCCCACACAGCATTTCTCCACCTGTCCTTTCTCGTTCACCGATGCCGCTATGGCATGCCAGCCCAACTGTGCCACGGGACCGTAGACCTTGGCGTCTATCCAACCCTTGTTGATGGCATGGGCGAGGCAATAGGTATAGATGGCGGTGGCGGATGACTCGAGGAAGGTGTCGTTGCGGTCGAGCAACTGGTGCAAGTAGCCGTCGTGGCTCTGCACGGCAGCCAGTCCGCGGGCGTGGCTCTTCAGCAACTGCAGGATGTCGGCACGACGTGGGTGGTCGTCGGGCAACACGTCGAGCACCTCGCAGAGGGTGAGGATGGCCCAGCCGTTGGCACGGCCCCAGTGGAAGGCGGGATGCTCTTCCATCGACTCTACCCAGCCGTGGCGGAAGAGGCCTTTCTCCGGCACCCACATCCGTTGGGCAAACTGCAATACCAGGCGGGCGGCCTCGTCATAGTATTTCGTGTCGCCGGTATACTTGCCCATATAGGCCACTGTGGGGATGCCCATGAACATGTCGTCGAGCCAGAGGGTGTTGTGCTGCGGACGGAGACGGGCGAAGGTGCCGTCGGGCAGACGGTATTCCTTGTTCAGGATATAGTCGGCATAGTGGCGGATGCGCTCGTCGATGAGGGTCTTCAACGGTTTCTCGGCTTGGTTGAAGATGGTGAACGTCGCCTTGATCATCGATGTGCAGATGGCACCGGCATCGTCGAGGGCGTGTGGGTCGATGACGCGGCGCACGTTGCCGTCAATCTGCTTGTTCTTCTCGTAGACTTTCTGGAAGTAGGGGGCCATCTCGGCCAACAGCCTGTGGCGCGAGTAGACATAGTCGCGGTAGGCTTCGTCGCCCGTGGCTTCGTAGGCGGCAAGCACGCCCGAATAGGTGACGCCCCATTCATAGCTGGTGAGTCGGAAACCGCCCTGTTTCAGATAGGTGTCGGCATTGATGTCCTTAAGTCGGGTGACTTCCTTGCCGGTGTTCTTGTCTACCAGCGTGGCGGGGGTCTCGGCGCTGATGTACCGCAGCACACGGTCCATCACGTTTTTCACCTGTTCGGGTGTCGACACGCCGTAGCCGATGCGGTAGGCGGGTTTCATCAGGTGGAGTGGGGTGTTGCTGTCGTTCACCTGTTGGGCACCCGCCGTGCCGGCGATGGCCAGGGTCAGGGCAATGACCCATGTCTTGCAGTAGTTTGTCATATTGGTCTTTTTCATTTCGTTTTTACATCTCCATCTGGAAATCTTAGTCGATTCTCTCGATAATCAGTTCGATGGAGTCATCCTCAAGGGAATTGTACTTGTCGTAATGGATATGCGTGCCAGGTGCTTCGCCGGCCAAAGCCACGAGCTGTTTGGCGAGCGACAACATCCCCTCACCGTTTGCCGACAGTGTCACGCTATGGCCATCACCCCCGACGCTTATCTTGTATCCATCTACCCATTCTATGTTCATGGCCGATATTAGTTTAGTATACTAATAAAAGTAATTGTTTGAAGGCAGTATAACTCTCCCGCAAAGATATAGTAAAATGATGGTATTTCCAAACAAAGTTATTTTTTTGTAAACCATCGTATGGATGGAATGGTGATGAATAAGTGGATTGTCATGATGGAATCATCTTTTTTCCTATATCATGCTTTGTTTTCTCTTTTTTTTCGTATTTTTGGGCTTTAATTACAAATGATGCTGTTAATGGCATGCTTTGAAGTGTTGAAAACGCCTCTTTGCCATGAAAAAAAACTTTAGTATAATTGTTCTGCTTCTGACAGTCCTTTTCTTCTGTGCGTGCAAGGATACAACGTTTGTGAACTCTCTAAATGGTATCTATCAGACCAACCTGCCCGATGGTGAGCTGTTGCTGGTAGTACCAGAAGAAGGTGATGCTTATTGTGTGGTTTGCAGATATAATAAGACCGACTCCATCTTTGAAAGCGACTCTATCCTCGTTACCTTCGATGCGGAAACGGTAAAAGACATTTCCGGCAACACCATCGCCAAACTCCGTCTCAACAACGACAGTCTCTATGCTATGGTGACCTCTTCGACAGGTGAAGAAATCACTTCTAAACTCGAACACCATGACTTCGTGGCTCCCGACAAACCCATCGTCACGAAGCATCCCATACGCTATCTCGAACCCATCACCTCGGATACGGCCATGGTGGTGTCGGATATCTTATACTCTACAGCTTCTGGTTTCTATTCTTCCAATCCCGTGGGCGACATACCCATTTCAGAATATGATACCTATATCGATGCCATGCTCGACAAATATGAGTTCTCGACAAAGGACATCGATCTCCATATGGATATCTATTCCATTGAAAACGACACGGTGAAACAACGACCTCTCATCATCTTGCTGCATGGAGGCGCTTTCCTCTTCGGTGATAAGGCAGGGACGTTCATGCGCCACCTGGCACAGCACTTTGCCACAAGAGGCTATATGGTGGCTTCTCTCAATTACAGAATGGGATGCTCGTTCGGTGGTATTGTCACCATCCAGCGTACCATCTACAGGGCTGTTCAGGATACCGACAGGGCTATTCGCTTTCTCATCAGTCATTCCGACGATTTTGGCTTCGACCCTCATTCCATTTTCTTGGTTGGACACAGCGCAGGTGCCATCACAGCCCTCACGGCTTCAGTGATGACAGACGACGAGAGCGACGATGACGTGACGTCGGCGCCCTTCCGTAGGGATCTGGGGAGTCTTCCCCCAATCGTGCCTCCTCTGGGGACGATAGGCCTCTGGGGAGCGATTACCGACCTGGACCTTATCGACAGAGCCGACAATCCCGATTTCCTGCTCATGCATGGCACCGACGACGACATCGTGCCTTTCCGCGAAGGCATCCCCTTCGTCAAGAACATGCCGGGGGTGCTCGACCTGTTCCTCAACCGGTCGAATAGACTCTATGGCAGTGGGGCCATCAAGGAAAAGATGGACCAGCTGGGACTCCCTTGCCAAGTCCACTTCTTCCCAGGGCTCAACCATGACCCACATCTGAATGAGGAAGGAAAGTTCAACGACAACATCCATGTCGTAGACAGCATCACCACCTCGTTTCTCTATAGCAAGTTAGACAAGTTATGTAACCCAATTTTTGGAGGTAATATTGCTAACTACATCCAGCGCTATGATATCTTTAGCGATGTTGACATCAGGGAAATAGCATGGCATGTCAGGGGCGGTCTTCTCTACAAAAGGGTATCCGACACAGAGATAGACTGTTATATGTTTACCAATGCACCATTGTCGGAGGTAAGCGCCGAGGTGGTGTTGGCGAATGGGCTCACGGTGAAACGGGTGTATAGAAAGAATGGAAATACAATAAACAAATACTAATACTTTTATCGTTATGTACAAGAACATTTACAATTGGTCGTTGCTTCTTATTGCGTTTTTTCTCCTTAGCTGTGAGCAGCGTGACCCGGAAGTAGAATTCCAGCGTCTGGCAGAAACGTCGTTCACCAATGTTCGGGATGCCATCGATGCCACGAATGATTACATTGATTATTTCTACAAGAAGTCGAGTCGACATTTGCAGGAGGTCTATCAGATGCGGACAGAATACCGTGTCATGGACGCTTTGTTCAATGAATCATACCATGACTATGTTGAATTCATTGATAGGGTAAACGAGGCAAAAAATAAGGGTGAAGACAGCAGTTCTGCCGGTGTTAGGGAAACATGGAGACAACTTTTCTCGAAAAAGAAGCACAGCCTTTTGGATCCTGGTCTGGAGAAGTTGGACAAGAGTTCCTTTGAAGCATACATGTCTGAGAATGCCAGAGAGTTGTGCAAGGATGGGACAATTTTCATGAAGGCAGATGAATGTGATGTCGTTGAGTTGGGTGAACCACAACTCACAGACGATGGATTCTCAAAAACATGCGAAGGCACTTTCAGGGTACATCTGAAAGGCAAACTTGTAGGCTTGTTGAAATCCACCGCGCTGATTAAACTGAAAGGCAAGATTGTGGGCGACGGTATCCCCACATTCCAATATAAAATGGTTGAATACGAAATCATCGAGGCACCAACAGAATTGAAGGACGTCATTTCAACCGCAGCGCAGTTATTGATTTAAATACGATGTAATAGTTGTTCACAAAAATCATATAGGCACCTCATGGGGGATTATCTCTTGTGGGGTGTTGTTTTATTTCGAGAAAAAAAGTCTTTTCGAAAAAGCATGCTTTTTGCACTCTAATTCATTTTTTTTATTACTTTTGCACCACTTATCAACAAAAGAGTTCATATACACAGGGAAACGCCCATATATGAGTCTCTGCTGAATTAACACGCATAAACGAAATCGCTTAGAAATGAAGACCAAATTATTGCTCTTGATGGTGACAATACTCATGGTTGTCGCTTGTGGGGAAAATAGCGGAAAAAACACTGCACCCGAACAAAAAGAGGTGACAACAGAAACTGTCGATTCCACGAAGTCAAGCAAAGTTTCTGGCAATATGTCTACCGACGATAAATTCTATGAAGGAATGCTCGAGATTTTCTGCAAGAGGAATTATCAGGCAAAGTTCAAGAAGAGATTCAAGGGCTTGTTGTTGGAAGATTTAGTGTTAAAGAATGATAGCACCGTGATTGTCTCGGGGCCTCTCGATTTCTATGAAAAGGAGACAGGAGACATGACGGGGAAAACGGAATTCAAGGCCAACATTACACGGATGGGCGAGAACAAGTATAAGATCACCTTTGAAAATAAAGGGGAGAAAGAATGGGATGACACCACCATGACCATTAACTATATACAAATGAAGAATAACAAGGCTAAACCATAAGACACCCCATACGGGAATGTTTGAAAATGTGTAATAATTTAATAAAATTCTATGATGAAAAAGGTATTAATGATGGCCATAGTCGCATTGATGGCTGTGGTGAGTGTGAATGCTCAGACTAAAGGTGATGTGAACTACCGCTTCAGAGGAGGTATAACCATTTCGAATCTGACAAACAGCGATAACTTCAAGAATAAGATTGGCTGGTCATTGGGCACAGGGTTCGACTTCTTCTTCACTGACGAGTTTGCTCTCGGCCTTGACCTTACCCATGACGTTATCGGTGCCGAAGTCAAATCGCGTGATGAGAACTTTAACCTGGAGTACATCGGTTTCGGTCCGTTGGCTAAATACTACGCCTTGCCGTGGCTGTCCATATATGCTGGTCCTGAAATCAACTTCCTCACAAGTGCCAAGTTTGACGATGTGAGTTATAAGAGTTACTGCAAAAAGACAGAATTCTCTGTGCCTGTCGGCATATCCTTTGAACCCGTGATTAACAAAAGCAAGAACATTGCGCTCATCATCGACCTACGTGCCCGCTTCGGCCTGTCGAAGGTGGACAAAGAGGGCCTTTTCGGAGCGAATGATATCAAAAACAATGCCTTCATCTTTACTCTCGGTTGCAGATATCCGCTGTGATCTGATATAATTATCGAAAGAAGACTTGGGAATCATTTCTTAGGGCATGTTTATTTCAGGCTTCGTCACTCGTTCTTTACGAAAAATATAACATCTTGATAAAAGTACTTCAGCGCCACCCGGGTGGCGCTGAAGTACTTTACTAAATATGCTGTTAACAAAAAAGTTCCCACATCGTGGGAACTTTTTTGTTATGATAAGTACCTTATTTAGTATGGATTAAAAGAGGGTGAACTTGTAGCCCAGCGTCAATTGGAAAGCGAGGTTTTTGCTGTCGAGATTGATATTTTTCGGCGAACATCTTGGTGAGGCCAATGTTGTAGCGAGCGTCAAGTACTAAATTACAATACTCATACGAGATGCCCACGGGGACGGAGAGGTCGAAATCCTTCACTCCTTTTTCAAAATTCCCATTTTCTGTGCCCTTGCCTGCATCCACTTTGGCAGAGAGGTTAACTCCTGGCTGCAAACCGGCCTTCAATGCCAGTCCTTTCAGCACATAGAAGTTTACCACAATAGGCATGTTAAGGTAGTCCATCTTGTATGTGACGTCATACTTCTCCTGCTCTGCACCCTGCAGTGAATAGAGCAGTGCACCTGCCAGGCTGAACTTATCGGTAAGATAATACTCAAACTCCGGACCGACAACCAGTCCTATACGTGCCTTGGTATCATCGGTGTTGTTGAAGTCGGCTGCACTGAAACCAATACGAGGTTGAATAGTAAATGAACCTGCTGAATGCTGTGCAAAAGCGGCTGTTGATATCAGCATAATAACTGTTGCAAGAATTAATTTCTTCATAATCTAAAAATTTTAGTAAATATATAAAACACCTTTCGCGCTGCAAAAAATCGTATAAAAGTCGCTCTTGTTGAGAAGAGAAGGACTGGCGAAAAAAAGTTTTAAAATAAGTTTAAAAAGATATGAAATAGCAAAAAAAATCACTAAATTTGCAAAAATAAGCCATCTCTTGGAAGGAGATGTATCTTGACGCAGGTCTATAAATGTCTTCGTCAACCTCTAGCAAGTGGGTATCAACATATTGACAAATAGTTTTTTCACTCATATTGTTTTTATACATTATTAAAATCTTAATCATCTTAATCGTTAATATTATGCTTAAAAAATTGTTTATTTGCTTGTTTATCGCAGGTATGATGATGGTCGTAGCATGCTCGCCAAGTCCTTCTCCTTCTCAAAATGATGTTAATTCAGAAGAGTCAGCAGTCAAGGAGAATCCTTCTAACAAGACCAACGCTATTGAAAAAGAAGTGGAAGAGCAAGAAGAAGAGGCTGTTGTGGAGAATGCTAAGAAGCGGGACAAACTATTCTATCAGCGTTTACTGGAATATTTTTGCTATCATCATTACAAGGAATGTTTCGGTAGTTCGTATACCCCCCGTATATACAAAGAGAATAGCGTGGTAGTTGATGGTGAGCCCACTGTCATCGACAGCAATATGGATGGTGATAGAATAGTCAGTTATAATATGAAAGTATCTGGTATAAATTCTTGGGAAGGATATATGAAAACTCAACATCCCGACTGGCCTTTTGATGCTACTATCCATGAACTTGGTAATAACCAATACAGAATAACTTTCAATACACCACAAGTGGCGCGTTGGCCGAAGAAAGGACAGACGAAGGAGATTTTGTCAGCCACTCGCATCATAGAGTATATAGATTCAGAATAAGAGCATTTACCGTGTGATCCTGAAAATGATGTAATCTTGAGTCCACTTTTTTAGTGGGCTCATTAGTTTAATACTCAAAAAAATATCTGTCAGATCACTACTGTCCGGAGAAATCTGGCCATAGATAAAGTTGACCGTCATTCTTGACATTTTTGTTATACTTGTTACGTTTGAAAATTTCGTTAATAGGCTCCTTCTCGAAGAGGACAAGTCCAATCGACTGAGCCAAAATATA
>JAFZVV010000019.1 GCA_017617615.1 Prevotella sp.
GGAGTGCCCCTATCGGGGCAGAACCAACGGTCACTGTTCGCGAAGCGAGGGAAAGTAAATCTCACAAATCGTTACAAATCAAGCAAATCATAATATCGTACAAAAAATAAGATTTGAAAGATTCTCCGACGCGGCAGCGTCGGCAAATTTCTGATAATTTCTGGATAATTTCCGGAAATTCATGTTATAAAAACAGTTTGGCATTTCGTAGGCCAAAAATAAACACGAGACTTGTCGTAGACCCACTGACCAAAGGGAGGTAATCTAACAAATAGGCACGAAAAAGCATTCGTAGAATTCGTGTTATTCGTGTTCGTTAGTCCGACGCCTTCGCGTCGGCAAATTTCTGATAATTTCTGGATAATTTCCGGCAATTCATGTTAAATCAAATGAGAGCGTAAAATGAACTGTGTCAGACTACAAAAAAGTAGTATAACACAGTTCACTTTACACGCTCCAGATAAGTCAGTAGCAAACGGCAGCGTCGCAGGGCATACGTCCCTTTAATTTGGCTTCGCCGATGTTTTCTCGCCATGGCATAGCACAAACAAGTTTGGCTCTGCTCATTTGGCTTATCGAAAACATTCCCCTTTAACTTCCTTTTAACTTCCCTTCATTTCCCTTCCCTTAGAAACTAAACTTTCGTCCGTTCCACTTCAGCGTTCTCTGTTTTCTCTTCACGCCGTCCTTCCACTCCTGGTAGATGATGTCCTTTCCCGTACGTGGCAGAGAATAGGTGACATATGCCCCATCATCCGTGCCATACCGCTCAGTGAAGCCCGGAGCGTCGACGTAGGTCATCTTCTTCGTGGCATTGTCGTAGCGGTAGAAGAGGAGGCCGTCGAACTGTCCTGGGGAGTACTTCCCGTTCGTGAAGCATGCCACGTTGTAGGCAAAGAGTTTGTGTTTCCCGTCTGACTCGTTCCAGTAGCACATCTCTATCCTCACCACGTCTTCCACCGACTCATACTCCGACCTTGACTCGTATACCGCGTAGCCGTTTTTCTCGTCGATGGTGAGCTTGTCGCCCTCTTCCTGTGGAAGTCCCTTCCGGTGCTTGCTCCATGCATACTTCGCTGCGTTTCTCGCTTCATCGAGCACATCCTCATCTTCGTTATAGACGTAATCGGAAAGGAATGCCCATGCGAAGTCGCTGATGGTAGGTCTTGCACCTTTGTAGTTCACTCGGATCACATCCTGTGCTGCCAGTGCCAGCGTGCAGCAGGCAAAGATCATTGCTAATGTTATTTTTTTCATGTCGTAGTTTTATTGATTTCACAAATTCTTTGCAAATGTACAAGAAAAAGGGATATCTGCAATACTTGCGTGTGATTTTTTTTCTTCATTCTCCTGATTATGGCAGTATCTTTACCGTGAAAGAGCCACTTCCATATTCCTTCCATTCGTTCCCCCCCGGCAGACAGACAGCAGCCGTGGCACCTTCTGGGATGGTGAACTCCCATATCCATGTGTCCCCCTCATACCGCCATGCGCTCCTGACGAGCCCTGCCGCCGACCTGTATTCCGCCGTCACATGGCCCAGCCGCTTGTCGGGAACCGGTCTCATCACGATATGTCTGAAGCCAGGCTCTTGCGTGTCGGCGGCGATGCCCGCCACCGATTCCCATATCCATTGGCACACGCAGCCATAGGCGTAATGGTTGAAACTGTTCATCCCCTTCGGTCCCATGCCCACGTCCTTCATGTAACTGTTCCACCGCTCCCAGATGGTCGTCGCGCCGTTGTCTATCGAGTACAGCCAACTGGGGTTCTTGCGCTGGAAGAGCAGTTCATAGGCGATGTCTGCCATCCCGTTCTCCGTGAGCGTCTCCATGAGGATCGACGTGCCCAGGAAACCCGTCTGGAGGCAGTTGCCATGTTCCGCGAAGTTCTCCCTCAGCCGTGCTTTCATCCTCTTCTTCGCCTCCCCCTCCACGAGGCCGTTCTTCAGGGCGAAGAGGGCGGGCGTCTGCATGGTGTTCAGTATTTCCGTCCTGAATGTCCCGTCCTCGTTCATGAACCCCCTTTTCAGGTATTCCCTTGCCTCGTTCTCCATCCTCTGGTATGTCGCGGCGTCTTTTCCGATGGCAGCCGCCATGTCGCCCATCATACGCGCGTCGATGGCCCAGTACGATGCCGACAGGAAGTTCCAGTATGCCTTGGCGTCGGGCAACAGTCCCCCCTTGTCCCATGCCTTTCCGCTGCAGCTCTCCAGCGGTTCGTAGCTCAGCCAGTCCGCCCATTGGTAGTTCCTGTTCTCTTCTGTCAGCCTGTCATGGTCGTATTGCGTCTCATTTACATGGAACATATAGCGGTTCATGGCCTCCCAGTTCTCCCTGACGATGTCCACGTCGCCAAACTGCTTCCACACCGTCCAGGGCACGATGATGCCGGCATCCGCCCATCCCACGCGCATCTTCTCGTCGCCATACTGTCCCAGTGGGGCCACCCCTGGGAATCCCCCCTGCTCCCCCTGTGTGTCACGCATGTCGCGCATCCACTTATGGAAGAACCTGTCGGTGTTGGCGAAGAACGTCCCTGTCTCGGTGAACACCTGCGTGTCGGCTGTCCATCCCAGCCGCTCGTTGCGCTGCGGACAGTCTGTCGGTACGGAGAGGTAGTTCGACAGCTGTCCCCAGTACGTGTTCGATATCAGTTTGTTCACCATCTCGTTGCCCGTGGTGATCGTCCCTGTCTCCATCTCCTTCGTGATCGAGGTCACCGGCACCGACTCCACCGACCTGATGGTCACCTCCTCGGTGGCGGTGAGCGACAGGAAACGGTATCCGAAGAAGGTGCATCCAGGCAGGTAGGCGACATAGTCGTCATTCCCAGCGAAGGTATACACCAGCCGCATCCCATTATCGGCTGTGCGTAGGTTCAGGCGGTGGACACTCCCCTCCGGCCCGTCCATCCCACGGCGCTTTGCCCCGTTGCCGTCGTTGAGCAGTTCTGCGGGGAGGCAGGTGAGCACCGTTCCCTCCTTCGCCTTGAACACGAACGACGGCACGGCCGAGCAGTTCTGCCCGAAGTCGATGACCAGCGTCTCTCCGGCACCGAGCACCATCTCCTCCCCGTCGGCATACTCCTTGGTCACGACCACCCTGCCATATTCCTCTTCCGAGGCACCGGTCACCCCCTTCCATTTGTACGCCTTTGTCGGTCTCAGGGATAGGTCGGGCCTGTAGTACACCTCTGCGCCGTTTGTCGGCAGGATGTCACCGTTGAACTCGTTGTTCACCTCAGGCCTGTCGAAATGTCCCGCATTGTCATACCCCATCGGCTCACGCGCATCATACTCCTCGCCGTCGAATATCCCGGCGTGCTTCACCGGTCCTGCCACCCCCGCTTTCCAGTGGTCTTGGTCGGTGCCATACCGCTCTTTGGTGCCGTCGGCATACGTCAGTTCAAGTACCCCACGGAAGGCGCATTTCTTTCCCACCATGCCCTCGTAGCCGCTGGGCGTGACGATTTTGTCTGCCCACCATCCCGGTGTCACCTGCACCGACAGCACGTTCTCCGCTTTCTTTTTCAGGTCAAGCAGACCGGTGATGTCATAGGTGAACGACCTTTTGGTCTTCCCGGGATGCGTGAATCCCGGTTTCAGAATCTCTTTTCCCACCGCCTTCCCGTTGGCATAGAGGTAGTAAACGCCCAGTCCTGTGGTCTGCCACACGGCCTTCGTCACTTTTTTCTCGTTCTTCACCGTGCAGAGGAACCAGCTGGCCCCGTCGGCGGCCCGGTTGTTGGTGTTTTCATCTATCTTGCCTGTCACTATCTGGGCGTCAGCAGCCGATATCCATTGCGACATGCTCCAGGCGTTGTCGTCGAGTGGGGTAGTGAGTACCGCCTCACTCATCTTCGACTTCGTGCCGCAGGCCATGGACAGCAGGCTGGTGGCAATCACCGCCACATGGTGTTTGTGTCCTTTCATCAGTTTTGTTTCAACCGTGTTTTACCTTAAATAATTTGAAAAGTCCCCGGATGAGGAAGATGATGATTACTATCAGCAACACGAAGGCCGCCAAGGCAACCACGAGCAGGTTTGCCCCTCCGGTGCCAGCCACGAAGATGTCGTCCCCCTTGTCATCATAATATAGGGTGATTTTACCATTTTCTTTATTGTATCTGGCATAGTCATACTCCTCTATTTCCAGACGATAGTCTTTCCCCTTGTATGACACCTCCATGTAATAACTTGGCTCATCCTCCGCATCATCGTCATCGTTGACTCCTCTTCCTTTGGTTTTGTACTTGTCTTTGCCATTTTCTTTGTATACTTTTGTGACGTGATAGTCGGTAATGGGCTTCTCGTATCTTTCAATGGCAGCGTAACGCACCCATTTTGAGACTTTGAAATACCCATAAACACCGAAGCCTATAAGTAATACGGCAATTACCACATAAATCCATTTTGGTAAATTGTTCTTGCTACTGTCGTTTTCCATGTTTTTCATCATCTTTTGTTGTTTTTATTCTTCAATCAAATGCTTGTTTCTATTAGGCAAAGCCAGCCAACTGCTCGCTACTTGGATTTGGCGATTGTTTATGGGCTATATAATGAAATCTACTAACTTTCTAAATGGAATGACAAATGGCAAGCCTAAGGTTATGAATATGATTTTACTATTTATAAAAGCGAATTTGAAGGTTCAATTTAATATAGACTTCTCCATCTTCGCCACGATACAATTCTCCAAAATGATAGCGGCTACGACTTGCACGTTCAAAGCGTGTGTTATTATAGAGATAATCTTCAACATCGTTGCGATTGTAGAAATGATAACAAACGATGTCACCATCTTTTTTCACGACAAGATAACCACCATTGGCATCGTAACGTCCTTTCCACTCTTTACCAGGTGTCATTCCTAGGGCGGAATCAAGAAGTAAGACTTTCATTTTGTGTTCATAGAAAGCCACTATATCAGTTCCTGAAAAACCGAATGGGTTCTGCTGGGCAACGATTTGAACAGCTTCTTTGATGGATGATGTTGCATTGGGCATACTATCGCATATGAGACATGCTGCAATAAATTCTGGCATACATGTGTCAAGAAAAAGCAGATTGTTCTTGAAAATAGGATGTTCTATGTCGTTATACTCCAACTTATAACCACATTCAACAAGTGCTGCCATTCTTGGCAAGTGGTCTTCGATACTATTGATTCTCTCCAACTCGGCATCGGTAATACTGCCTCCTATTATACGATAACGTATATTTGTAGTTTCTCCAGCATTGAGCAACGTTGATGCACTCCCCAGTTGAGACTTGATACTGAAACCCAAATTGGGTGTCATATTTGTGCGCAAATCATGAATTACGATGTGTATGTCCGCTTTATCCTTTGATGGTGCCTTCAACTTTGTACAGCCGATTTTACCCATGAAGGTCTCAGTACTTGGAATTTCAAACGCCCGTTTTCTTGTGCTCTTAATTGCTTCAAGCAAAGATATCGATTCCTTATAGAACTTATCCATAGAGATTCGGGCATATTCATTGCCATCCTCGTCTATCACAACAATGTTTTGACGAGTGTCGGGCTTGTATTCATATCTTTTACTCTCCTCACGGATAATATTGAGTATGGGATAATATAAATCGAGTTTGTTAAGATTGGCATCGCCAGCATGTACTTTGCCTTCTCCAAGCAGCCGGAAGAGAGTATAAATCTCACTCCATTCCCCTTTGTTTCCTGATAGTGCCATAATTATTTTTGAATAAGATTACCTTCTACAACATTTATCTTAGGTGATATTGTTAGTTCATCTTTTATTTTATGAAGTTTTTTGATTAGTTGATTGACCTCCTCAGTATTGCAATCTATAACCTCATCAATCCCAATAATTTCACCAGATTTTATCTTAGAATTACAAACATTTGCTTCATAAGAATCCATAGTTAACAAATAGCTCTTACTTTTCCTATGAACATATCTTAATGCTATTGCCTCTAAATCAGCCTGCTTATATCTTTCTCTTAAACTAGTTTTCAAAGATAAGCATATTGGCTTAGATGGAGTATATAACAAGGTGTCAAATTCAATATTTGGGACAAAAGCCACTTTCGCCTTTGTATAAAATGGAACTATCCCTTCTTTATAAAGTAGAGTATGAAAGACTAGTTCAAATATTGACCCATTTAAGGCATTATTTTTCTTAACATCACTGGCCATATATTTTTCCCAATAGAGCTTTATATAATCTTTTGGAGATTTACAATCCAAATGCTCAAAATCAATATGGTCAAATAGGTTTTCAAAAACTAAAGCAGCTTTTGCATGCTTTGTTTTTACTATTTTTTTATCATAAAGGATTCCCATAGGTTGTTGTATATATATTTAAATTAAGCCTAACAATTGTAATTCCTTTTCTGCTGTGGCTTGAATTGCTGGAATTGCCACAGAATTACCAAATTGCTTATAGGCTGATGCATCAGCAACGACAATCTTGAAATTGTCAGGAAAGCCTTGAAGCCTAGCCCATTCCCGAGGGGTCATTTTCCTAATTCCCTCCCGGTTCACTTCGCCTTTAATGCGTGTTACAGGAGTGAAATTGGTAAGTCTATTGTCAATTAGAAGATTGCATTCACGTCCCATGCCTCCGACAACGATAGCATTTGCAACACCATCAATGTCGATAATCTTATAGCCAAAACCGTGACCTGCCGCCTCATGACGTGCTTTGTGCCTTTTTAATGTATCAACGTATGCTGTAGAAAGGTAGTACTTTACGGAAACTTCCTCCTTTTCCATCACATCACGGAAACGTGGCCGTTTATCTCCAGTTGTGGTGGGTTCTGGGTAATGGAAATCGGCAACATTGATACCAAGGTCTTTGCGGAAACCTATGATGTAAATGCGTTCACGATGTTGCGGAACACCATAGTCCATAGCATTTAGAATTTGCGGTGGAACAACATCATATCCCGCATCATTGAGATGTTCAAGTATGGTTTTAAGTGTTCTTCCTTTATCGTGAATTGCAAGGCCTTTCACGTTTTCAAGGAAAAATGCTTTTGGCTGATGTTTGCGTAGGATTGCCTCTATTTCAAAGAAAAGTGTGCCTCTTGTTTCATCATCGAAACCCAATCTGCGGCCAGCAAGCGAAAATGCCTGGCAAGGGAACCCACCGCATAGTACATCGAAATCTTTAGGTATGTAACTTTTTGTGGATTCTTTCGTGATGTCACCAAAAGGCATTTCTCCATAATTGGCCAAATAGGATTCCTGTGCCTTTGCATCGAATTCTGATGAATAGACGCATTTGCCTCCCAAATTTTGGAAAGCAATGCGAAATCCACCTATTCCAGCAAACAAGTCTATGAATGTAAACTTTGGATTCTTTGGACTAGGGAACGGTACATCAAAAAAGTCTGCAAATAGGTCTTGTTGTGCAGCAGCCTCCGCAACACGCCATACTTCTTCATCTGTCAGGTCTTCATCTAAACCTTGACGAAATTGTTTTCTAGAAAGAAACTCGCGGATGGCCGAAATAATCTCCATCTTTCGTTGTCCTGTTTCATGACTTCCTTGATTATGCAGATAGTGACTTAATACCGCTATCTGGTTTTCATAGGACGTTTCACCATAAACTCTTATGTTATTCTCTTGGTCTATTTCTTCAGGAAAATCAATCAAGTTTATTTTCTTTGCTTGTTTCTTTGCCATATTACGTTTTAATATTTATTAAATCACCAATTCAATTTTTAATCATGTAATTATTTAAGACTCAATTATTTCCCCATAAACACATGGTCTTTATGATATGCCAGAAAATCTCGATTTGGTTTGTGCTCAATTGGCATGGTTATGGCTTTGCCAATGATGCTTCCGAAATGCTTATCGTAGTATTCCTCCGTTTCATATTCGTGTAAGGCAGACGACGGAATGACGGTAAAGTCATCGGGAGAGATGGTAATTAGTCCTTTGTCGAATGCCTTATCATAAAGTGCCGAAAGGCAGATGCCGTTTTCTGGGGTAAGTTTCTGCTTTGGAGTACTATCTGACCAAGGAATAATGTGACCAGCTACCAATAACTCAGGAATGTTGATGCCAGTTATTGCACAACGTTCTTCGTAATTATTTAGTATCATCGTACGGAAAACAGACTGGTTAACTCGCTGTTGGATAACAGTCGTTCGCACTTTGCCCACAAGATCACCAGGGGTGATATGAAGAGTATCTTCAATGGGCTTATGAAGCAGCTTGGCTTTAATGCGTTGTGCTTCAATAAACAATCGTTCTTTATCATCGACAAACTCGTCCCAGATAGGCTTACAGACGTTTATGCCAGCTGGCATGCCTGTGCGACCTGAATTAACTATATAAGGGTCACAAGCTGCAAAGTTCACCAACCGTAGGGCTGCAGAGTTCTCTGTACGTCCAATGAGCCGGGCCAACTCCCTTACCTCAGGCGTAGAGTGGTTCAACCGTCCAAATGGCAGCTGGAAATATACGCTTAGGGTTAGTATAAGCTCTTCTCGTGTCCAGAGTCTACGTGGCATTATAGGTGGCATTCTTCCAAGTTCGTACTATAAAGTACAAAGATAGTGAAATATTTTATAAATGCTTTCTGCTTTGCGAAAATAAAAATTGATTGTAGGTATAACTTTGATCTTTTAACAACCTGTCGAGGGCGAATACCATATGAACGGCGTGCAATATTCCAGTCTGCTTTCCAACAAAAGAAAAAAGCACTTGCTGGTTGCAAGTGCTTGATTCTTAAGGGGTGTGCCCAGGGGGATGGTTTTATTTCCCCAGGATGATGTTGATGATGCTTGTCACGTCGCTCATATTGATGAAGTTGTCGCCGTTGATATCCGCATTGCCGAATACAAAGTCATCTGGTGTCTTCATGTTGCAAAGATAAGACAATGCTACCTTTAGTACAACGGACTAAAGATAGCATCGTGATTTTCAAATATGATAAATGAGAGAATTCTAAAAAGTGGAGAATACCGTTTGAACAGCATGTCAATAGATTGTCATATGATGAGTTTTTAAGATGAAATTTGAGGCTTAGAGCATAGAGCTTAGAATGTATAGGGGAAATATGCTAAAAAGCATCATATTTTTGGTTTTTCGCAATTTTTTCGTACTTTTGCACCCCAAAAACAATAATTTGTTGATTTTATAGGAAAGATGAAAAAGTATTTACCTTTATTTTTGTTTGTCTTTGTGCTCTCATCGTGTATCAAAGACGAACTGATGAACGCGGAATGCGACATTCTGAATGCATGGGTAGAAGGCGACCAGTATTCGGAGAACTTCTACGAAACCTCACAGATGCGCATGGAGAATATTTCCTCTGCAGAAAAGGAGATTGTCTTCACCGTGCGCTCACTGATTTCGCTCCCCAAAGAAATGCCCGTATTTTTCGATGTCACGCCGGGCGCAACCATCGAACCTGCCAGCGGGACGGTGCAGGACTTCACTAAAGGCCCTGTGATCTATACGGTGACTTCGCAAGACGGTGCTTGGAAACGCCAGTACACCGTGACGTTCAGAGAGGCATCCCTGCCCACCTTCGTATACAGTTTCGAGAACTACAACACCTTGCAGTGGGCCACCAACTTCTATCATGAGTTTTACGAAATCGACCATGACGGCACTCCTATCAATCTCTGGGCGTCGGGCAATGCGGGTGCCGTACTTGTAAAAAAAGACTCGAAACCGGAAGACCAGCCCACCTATTCAATGGCAAATGGCTACAAGGGTAGGGGCGTATGCATGAATACCCAGGGCACCGGTGAACTGGGCGAGATGATGAGGAAGCCTATCGCAGCAGGCAACCTCTTCATGGGCAAGTTCATCTTTGACAATCTGCTCCTCAATCCGCTGCAAACCACCCAGTTTGGCTATGTCATCGACCGCGAACCCGTGCGTATAACAGGTTATTACAAATACCGTCCGGGACCAGTGTTTACCGACAAGGAAATGAAAGAGGTGCCAGGACGTGTAGACGAGGCAAGCATCTATGCTGTGTTCTACCGCAACAAAGACGAGCAGGGCAACAAAGTGTACCTCTATGGCGACGACGTGCTCACCAGTCCCTATATCATGTCGAAAGCCCAGGTGGCATCGCTTCCGCCAACCGACGAATGGACCCGCTTCGAAATGTTCTTCGAGGGCGAAAATGCCGATAACGAGTTGGTGGCCGAAAAAGCCTACAATCTCACCATCGTCTTCTCGTCGAGCAAAGACGGAGCATCGTTTGAGGGAGCAATAGGCAGTGAGTTGTGTATAGACGAGGTGGAAATCTCGTTCGAGAAACCGGATAATGAATAAGAGGATGACCAGCATCATGAAGAAAAATATCATCATCTGTATCGCTTCGTGCCTGGCATGGCTGATGCCAGGCGAGGCACTCGCCGCCAACCCTGAAGGCGGACTGAAAGTGAAAGCCCGTGTGGGCTATAACATCGGCGGCACAGCGCCCATAGGACTTCCCGCCACCATCCGCAGCATCGACGCTTACCGGCTCACACCATCGGTGATGGCGGGAGCCGACGTGGAAATGCCTCTCAGCGGAAACTGGGGACTGATGGCTGGCCTGCGTATAGAGAACAAAGGCATGGATGCTGATGCCACAACCAAAGGCTATCATATGGAGATGGTGAAAGGCAACAGCAGACTCGATGGACTTTTCACCGGCCACATCAACCAGGAGGTGAAGGAGTGGATGCTCACGCTGCCTTTCATGGCGACTTACCAACTGGGGCGGAAGGTGACGCTGAAGGGGGGGCCGTATCTCTCGCTGCTTCTCGACAAGGATTTCAGCGGCATCGCCTCCGACGGATATCTGCGTCAGGGCGACCCCACCGGACCGAGGGTGAACATAGGCAACAAAGAGGGCGAATGGGCTACCTACAACTTCGAAGATGACATGCGCTCGCTGCAGTTTGGTTTGGCTGTGGGTGCCGACTGGCAACTGCATAAGCAATTCGGCCTCTCTGCCGACCTCAACTGGGGTCTCACGGGCATTTTCAACAGCGATTTCAAGACCGTAGAACAGACGCTTTATCCCATATACGGCACATTCGGGGTATTCTGGAAATTCTAACCGCAAGACCAGGAATTCTTTCCGTGCCAAGTGGCAGGGCCGTGCCAGGAAAAGGCATTGGCCAACAAAAAAAGCAAGCACCGCAATTCTCGCAGTGCTTGCTTTTTGGATGTATACCAGTGGAAATGGGTGAACTCGAATGCACATATTGGCACGAACTCAATTTTAAATCGGCCAAGGCCTATTTCCCCAGGATGATATTGATGATGTTTGTCACGTCGCTCATGTTGATGAGGCCGTCGCCGTTGACATCCGCATTGTCGATGACAAAACCCTCCGGGTTCTTGTTCAGGATGTAGTTGATGATGGCGGTGACATCCGAGATGTTGATGAACCCGTCGTTGTTGGCGTCGCCCAGGATGCTCTCTTCACCGAGGCTCGGGTCTTCCACGATTTTGGTGAACTTCCCCCAGAAACTGTCGGCCTTGTACTTGGACTTGCAGCCGGTGGGTACATACAGCGTGACATAGTCGTATTCCCATGTGCCGTCGAACATGAAAGTACGGAAATCCTCTTTTCCTTCGTCGGTGGTGTCGGCCACTTTGGGTGGTGTCTTGCCGTGGAATCGGATACTTTCAATCGGACATTGATAGCAATGGAATACGCCTTCTCCGATGTAATTGACCGTAGAGGGGATGGTCAGCTTGTTGATGGCGGTGTTGGCGAGAGCAAACGGGGTGATGCTCTTCACCGTATAAGCCTTGCCTTGGTGGCTGACAGACCGGGGAATGGAGACTTCGGATTTATTCCAGTCGGTCTGGGTGAGCAGGTAGGCGGAGCCGTCGGTGTCGCTCAAGGCGTACTTCAGGCCATTGGTAGTGACGGTGTCGCTCATCTCCACGATATGGCCGAAGTCTTTCCAGGGGCTTGCCTTCTTGTATTCGCTCGCCTTAGCCTTCGGAACGAAGAGCCAGCATAGGCCGAGATTAAGCCCATTGAAGGGATTCAGGTATATGGACAAAGACACCGCTGAAGGCGATGACCAGTGCACCATCAGGGTGCGGAACAGTTGGCTATAGTTGAACGTTCCATCCCCCAAATAGGTCACGGAGGAGGGGATGGATATCCTGCTGAGCTGGCATGACTGGAATGCACAGTTGCCTAATTCTGTTGTTCCGTCGGGGACGTCGAGGCCCAGAGACTTGATCATTCCTCCATTGAAGGCCCATCCTCCGACAGTCTTGAGTTGGGAGCCTTTCTCAAATAAGATGGTTCCGATTTTTGCGCTGGAGCAAGAGCCGAACGCAAGTGATTCCACTGTCTTGGGGATTTTCAGGAGATCGATATCGCTGCCTTTAAACGCACTGCTGCCAATCTCCTTGACGGTGTATTGCTTGCCCTGGTAGGTGAACGTTCCTGGTATGGTGATGTCGCCTTTGTAAAAATCGTACCTGTCGTTCCTGAACGTGACGGTGGCGGTTTGGGTGGTCTCGTCGAGGAAATAGACGATGCCATTCACATCCACGGCACCCTCTTGGATGAAATCTTCAATGTGGTTGTTGGAATAGGTGTATTCCCCGTCCTTCACATTCAGGTCGACATAGCTCTGACGATGATCAGCAAACAATAATTTTTGCCATTCGTTGTTGCCTGCGTGACGACCTACGAGATAGAGCATATAGTTGCCGTCGGAGAGCGACTCTGGCGCATTGAAAATATTCTTGAATCCCTCGTCAGCATAAATGACCTTATGGCTTTTCTTGTTCTCTACGGCCAATGCACATGTCACGTCTTCTGCAGGAAATACCGAGCATGTCTTGATATTCTTGCAGGAAAGCCATCCCATCTCCTCATCATAAACGAAATCGTTGGAGGAGCAGAAGAGCACGGTAGGGCTTCCTCCCTCGTTTTTCTTGATGCCGAAGTTGATGGCTGGGGCTCTGTTGAAAAAGAGGGTCTGCATGGAGAAATAACCGTCGGCCTCGCCACTGCCTCCGAAATTGTAATGATAATAGCCGTTGGAGTCCACCCCGTCGATGACCATGGCATGACCACCTATTTCGCTGCCGCCTTCATAGAGAAGGGGACGGGAGTGGTTGAGTTCTTCGAGAATGTAGTTGTTCCATGTCTCTTCTCCGCAGTAATTTTTTTCCAGATACCCCATGCCCGTGTCATACCCGAAGTAAGTGATGAGGGCCCTGTCCTGTCCGGATGCCCCGCTTCCGTTCAGTCCGTAGTCCATGTCGCAGGCATATCCCACATCGCGCATGAGCAGGGCCACGGCATTGCATGATGCCTCGCTGCTGTTCCATTGATAGGTGGGCGTCATCTTGCTCCACTGGTAGGTAGACTGGCTGAAGTCGGCCGACAGCTCCTGGCCGTTCCACTCATAACTGTGGCTCCCCTGGCCCTTTGTCGGCCATTTGTGATAGTACATCACCTGGGACGTAGCCGTGGCCACGCAGCCTGTAAGACAATGCTGTCCGTCGATTTCAGGGCACATCAGGTTGTATGGCCATCCCTGGTCCCATGCCGTCGTGCCGAGCAGGGGGGCTATCGGTGTCTGCTGCGCGGCATGGCGCGACTCGATTTTCCCGGCATGTGGGTTGGCGCGCAGTTCGTCAACTTTCCTCGTGCAGTCGTCGAGAATCATCTTCAGGTTGCAGGGGATATGGTCGGGGTCAATGTTCCCGGTGTCGGAATAGCCCAGCACCTCGGGCATGCGCTCGTCGCCGCTCACGATGACATAGCCGCCGTTGGCCACGTCGTTGAAGATGAAGAGCCTGTCGCCTGTGCCGGCGAGTTGGAGCGCCGGTGTCTGGCGTGGGGCTTTCCGCTGCGCACTGCTGTTCGCGTTCTTACTGAAAAACGCCATGGCCTTCTCGTAGGCCTGTTGCTGGCTCACGCGCTGTGCCGACAGGGGCATGGCAGCGGCACAGAGGATGAGCATCAGGCAAATGATGGCAAATGGTTGTCTTTTCATCATATAATCTGAATTATATTCTTCAATGTTTCAAGTTTCGCATTCGCTCAACTTACGGAAGGGAAGTTAAAGAGGAGTTAAAAGGGAGTTAAAAGGGAGTTAAAGGGACGTATGTCCACTTCATTACCATTTGGAGGTTTATTTTCTCTATCTGAAGAGTTTTAACCCTACTATATTCCTTAAAAAATCCTACTTGCGAAAGTTAAATGAGCAGTTATTTCCCCAGGATGATGTTGATGATGTTGGTCACGTCGCTCATGTTGATGAGGCCGTCGCCGTTGACATCCGCATTGTCGATGACAAAACCCTCCGGGTTCTTGTTCAGAATGTAGTTGATGATGGCCGTGACATCCGAAATGTTGATGAACCCGTCGTTGTTGGCGTCGCCAGGGAGGCCTGCCTCGTCGAGGTTCGGGTCTTCCTCGATATTGTAGAACTGTCCCCAGAAACTGTCGGCCTCGTACCTGGACTTGCAGCCGGTAGGTACGTATAGGGTGGTGAAGGTGTAGAGCCAATCATAGACGAGCGGACAGAAGTTGTATTTTCCTTGTTCCGTGGTGTCGGGCACTTTGGGCGGTGTCTTGCCTTTGAACCTGAGGCTGTACAGCGGGACAGAAAACCAAGCGTTGAACGCTCCTTCGCCGAGGTAGGTGACCGAAGAGGGGATGGTGAGGTCTTCGAGTTCGGAATTGCCAAAGGCAAACGGAGCGGTGCTCCTCACCGTATATGTCTTGCCATCGTGGCTCACGGTGCGGGGGATGGTGACGACTTGCTGTTTATGGTCGGACATGGTGAGGACGGTGGCGGAGCCGTCGGACAAGACGTATTTCAGGCCACCGGATGTCAGCGTGTCAACCTTCTCCACGATTTGCCCGAAGTCTTTCCATACGTCGGCCCTGCGGTATTTCTCGGCCGTTCCCTTCGGCACATAGAGCGTGCACAGGCTCATGTCGATACCTGCGAAGGGAGAAGACGACAATTGCAATGGCGTTTCCCAGTTCACCATCACGGTACGTAGTTTGGAGCAAAAATTGAATACATCGCCGTAGAACGCCCGTACGGTAGAGGGGAGGGATACCCGGGAGAATTCGGTTCCCTGGAAAGCACACAGATATAATTCCTCCAACCCTTCGGGAAGGTCAATCCCCATGGACCATATCTTGGTGTAGTTGAAACAGAAGCCCATCAGGGATTTCAGTCCGGAATTGCTTTCAAACACGATATTCCGGACTTGAGCGGAACTACATGATGAACTCTGGAAGGTGGTGATGGTTTTCGGTATCTTGAGATAGTCTAACTCGGCATTGGTAAGCCCTCTTTCTCCGATTTCCGTTACCTTATAGGTCTTTTTCTTGTATTTGATTTTTTCGGGTATGGTGACATTGTCTCTTCTGTAATAGTCGAATCGGTCGTTCTTGTATGTGACGCAGGCTGTGCCGTTGTCAGCGTCGAGGAAATAGTATATGCCGTCCACTTCCACGGCACCTTCCTGTGTGAAATCGGGCTTGTTGTTCGTATAGGTGTAAGAGCCGTTCTTCACGTTGAGGTCGACATAGGTCTGACGGTAGTCGTGGAAGAGGAATTTCTGCCATTCCTCGTTGCTGTTGAGGCGTGCGACGGGGTAGAGGATGTAGTTGCCGTCGCTCAACTGCTCTGTCACCCGGAAATATTTTTTTTGCTCGCCCTCGTCCATATACTGGATGTTATGGGTGGCGGTGTTTTCTACGGCAAGGGCAGTATAGTATGTGTCACAGGGAAAAACAGAATTGGTGGTTAACGTTTGGCATGCCAAATAGTAACCACCATATTCAAAGTCGGTGGCACTACAGAAGATAACGCGCTGGCTTCCCCCCTCGTCTTTCTTGATGCCGAAGTTGATGGCAGCACTCATATTGAAAAAAACGGTCTTCATGGAGAAGTAACCGTCGGCCTCGCCACTGCCTCCGAAATTGAAATGATAGTAGCCGTTGGAGTCGACGCCGTCGATGACCATGGCATGGGCACCGGCGGAACTGCCGGCAGTATAGAACAGGGGACGGGAGTGGGTAAGCTCGTCGATGATGATGCTGTTCCACGTGGCTTCATCGCAGTAATTTTTTTCCAGATATCCCATGCCCGTGTCATACCCGAAATAAGTGATGAGGGCTTTGTCCTGACCTGCGGCCCCGCTCTCGGCCAAGCCGTAGTTCATGTCGCAGGAATATCCCACGTCGCGCATGAGCAGGGCTACGGCGTCGATAGACTCCTCGCTGCTGTCCCATTGATAGGTGGGCGTCATCTTGCTCCACTTGTAGGTAGACTGGCTGAAGTTGGCCGACAGGGTTTGGCCGTTCCACGGATAACTGTGGCTGCCCTGGCCTTTGGCGGGCCATTTGTGGTAGTACATGATCTGGGCGGCGGCGGTGGCCACGCAGCCGGTAAGGCAATTCTCTCCGTTGATCTGGGGGCACATCTTGTTGTATGGCCACCCCTGGTCCCATGCCGTCGCGCCCAGCAGGGGCGTCACCACGGTCTGCTGCGCGGCGTGGTTTGACTCGATTTTCCCGGCTTTGGGGTTGGCGCGCATCTCGTCGACTTTCCTCGTGCAGTCGTCGAGAATCACCTGCAGGTTGCAGGGGATATGGCCGGGGGTGATATGTCCGCCGGGAGAATAGCCCAGCACCTCGGGCATGCGCTCGTCGCCGCTCACGATGACATAGCCGCCGTTGGCCACGTCGTTGAAGATGAAGAGCTGGTCGCCAGGGCCGGCGAGTTGGAGGGTAGGTGTCTGGCGTGGGACTTTCCGTTGTGCACTGCTGTTCGCGTTCTTACTGAAAAACGCCATGGCTTTCTCGTAGGCCTGTTGCTGGCTCACGCGCTGTGCCGACAAGGGTAATACACAGAGGATGAGCATCAGGCCGATGATGGCGGATGACTTCCGTATCCTTCTGACTGCGGGGTTAGATGTTTTTGACATGGTGATGGTGTTTGGTATTGGTAGGTAAAGATGGCTATACGATGCGCAAATATAATGAAAACCGAGGAAATTTGCAAACAAAACGGGTACTTTTTGGAGGAATTGAGGGTGTGTCAAATTAAATTGGTAGTCGCCTACAGCGAGAAATCATACAAATCTATTCAAAATCTCTCAAATCTTTCAAATCTTTCAAATCTTTTTTAATTTGTATGATAATATGATTTGTTTAATTTGTAACGATTTGTAAGATTTCTGCCCCGATAGGGGCACTCCTTTTTTTTTAGTCGCCTGCGGCGAGAACCAGCGGTCGACGCGCGAAGCGGAAGTCAAATCATAAAAAGTGTAGTGCAAAATCGCAATATAATGGGAATCGGGAGGGCAAGACTACGCAGGGCAAAAAAAGAACACGAATCTCACGAAATCTTAGAATGAGAGTTTTATTCATCCCGAATTTGAGAATTAGAGAATTTTTTCCTCATGAATGGATTCTATAATTCGGTATAAACAGTTATTCGGGATAGATTTTAAAATCAGATTTTTATAGATTTTGAGCGTAACGACCAAAAAGAAGAAGCGTTTATCGCATTACCAATGCTTATATTCAATGCGGGCGGATTCTTGGACGAGCCAAGCGGCAGAGCCGAGCGACAAATCCGCCCGAACTTCGAGAATTAGAGTTTTATTCATCACGAATTTGAGAATTGGAGAATTATTACCTCATAGATAGAATTCTATAATTCTATAATTCGTGATAAACAAATATTCTATAATTCTATAATTCGGGATAAACAGATATTCTATAATTCTATAATTCGTGATAAACAAATATTCTATAATTCTATAATTCGGGATAAACAGATATTCGATAATTCTGGAGATAATTCATGTTCATTCCGCAGGGCAAAAAAAGAACACGAATCTCACAAATAGACACGAAAAAAGCATTCGTAAAATTCGTGAAATTCGTGAAATTCGTGTTCGTTAATCCTTAGTGGGTCTGCGACAAGTCTCATGTTCGTTAATCCCTATTCGGGCGCAGCCCGAACATAATTTTCAATCTTCAATCGGCCGAAGGGCAAAAAAGAACACGAATCTACCGAATAGACACGAAAAAAGCATTCGTAAAATTCGTGAAATTCGTGTTCGTTAATCCTTATTCGGCCGAAGCCCGGAATCAATCTTCAATTGTTTCCGTCGCCTCCAGCTCTGCCAGCACCCGCTCGTACTGCTCCAGCATCCAGGCGTTTTGTTCGGGGATGGTGAGATGGCTGTTGTCGAGTTCGATGGCATCGTCGGCCTTGCGGAGTGGACTCACCTCACGGTGTGTGTCGAGATAGTCGCGCTCCTTCACGTTCTGGAGGATTTCCTCATAGTCGGCCTCCTCGCCCTTGCCGAGCAGTTCCTTGTAGCGACGCTCGGCGCGCACCTCTGCGCTGGCGGTGACGAAGACCTTCAGCTCGGCGTCGGGGAACACCACGGTGCCGATGTCACGGCCGTCCATCACCACGCCCTTCTCGGCACCCATCTGCTGCTGCTGTTCCACCAGGCGCTCCCTGACGAAACCGATGGCGGAGACGATGCTCACGCGGTTGGATACCTCCATGCCCCGGATTTCCTTCTCCACACACTCCCCGTTGAGGTAGGTGTCGGGCTTTCCCGTCTCTTCGTTCAGCGCGAAACTGATTTGTGCTTCGGGAAGCAGGGCTTCCAGTCGCTCCACGTCGAGGTTGTCGTCGGCATCGAAGAGGCCGTTGCGCAAGGCAAAGAGTGTCACGGCGCGGTACATCGCACCCGTGTCTACGTAGATATAGCCAATGGCACGTGCCAGGTCCTTGGCCATCGTGCTCTTGCCACATGAGGAGTGGCCGTCTATTGCTATGGTAATCTTTCTCATAGTTGGTAGGATTATTAGATGATGATTGTTTAGATGTTGAATGCGGCATTGACCAGTAACGATGACGTGGACACATGGTACTTGCCGTAGGAAACGCTGATTTTGAAACGGTCGAGCGACACGCCCGCCCCGAGGGTGATTCCGGCGCCATGGGTGCTCTCGCTGTCACCATCGCTCACCTTCATCTCGTTCGTGCGGCGGAAGTTCATGCCGCCGCCCACCCATATCTGCTGTGAGAGCAGCAACTCCGCGCCCACGCTCAGGTGCTCGATGAACTTATAGTCCCAGTGGGTGAGGTCCTGCATCGTGGCCGAGAGGCGCAGCGGCGCTCCCTTCAGTTTCTTCGTCACGCCCGCCTGCAGGTCGAAGGGCAGGCGCTCGTACTCCTCGTCGAAGGCCTTCAGCTGTCCGCCGAGGTTCTTCGCCACCGCCGACACCGACAGGTCGCGCTCCGAGTCGTAGTAGTTGAGTCCGAGGTCCACGCACATCGCTATGGAGCTGTAGTCGGCGATATACGACGACACCCATTTCGCCGTGATGCCACCCACGAGGCGGTCGGTGAGGTTGTAGCTCAGATACCCCGCGAGGGCTATCTCCTTGGCCGAGAACTCTCCGTGCTGCACGTTGTTGGCATCCATCTCCTTCATCTTGCCATAGTCCATGTACTGTCCGCTGGCACCGAACATCAGGCGGTCTTTCCCTTCCCAGCAGTAACTCGCGCTCGCGGTGTTCGCCCCTGCCATGTAGTTCATGAAGTTCAGGCCGATGGTGCGGTCGCTCACCGACGACAGGAGGGCGGGGTTGGAGAAGATGAGTGAGGGGTCGTCTTCGATGATGCTGATGTTCTGGCCGCCCAATGCCGCCCCACGCGCGCTCACGGGGAGCCGCAGGAAGTTGTATGCCGTCTGGCTTTCCTGACCCCACAGGGCCATGCAGGCCAGCGACATGATGAGCACGAAAACACCTTTTTTCATCTTTTTAGTCTTTTTGGCAGCAAAGATACACCATTTTTCAAATATCTGCGTTATTTTTGCATTGTGAAATCCACCGAAGGGCTTCTTTTATGAAGATAACGGCTCCCTCCACATATGATATAACGGATTTTCCGGCATATTATTGGGTGAGCCTCTCCCTTTTTCATCGATGGGTAGGGGCATGGCTTCATGGCCATCGCCCGCTGCATATCACTGCGAATGGAACAAAAGAAATCTCCTGCTGCCGACCTCGACCGCCGCAGACCCGCCATGCTGGTCCTGGGGGTGGTGGTGGCCCTTGCCCTCGTGCTGGCAGCCCTCGAATACAACGCCAGTGGCACTGACGACGATGAAGCCGCACTCCTCGACGAGATAGCCGAGGAGATGGAGTTCATGCCCCCCTTCGAGGACAACGACCCCCTCCCCATGCCTGAGGAGCGCCTCACGCTCAGCGACCAGGTGGTGGTAGACGAGGATAAGTCGCCGACGAAGGAGGAAGAGCAGACCGATGACCAGACACCCCCGCCGCTCCTCGTCACGGAGACCGAGGTAGACCCCGATGCCCTCGACCAACTCGTGGAGGAGGAGAAGAAGAAGGAAGAGGAAGAGAAGGAAGACCGCCCGATGCGTGTTGCCGAGCAAGCCCCCCTCTTTCCCGGTGGGATGATGCAGCTGATGAAGTGGCTCACGAAAAACCTCAAGTATCCCGAGTCGGCCCGCAAGGCCAAGATCAGCGGCAAGGTGATGGTGGCCTTCATGGTGAATACCGACGGCAGCGTGAGCGACGTGAAGCTGCTCAAGTCGGTGGAGCCGAGCCTCGACAACGAGGCCCTGCGCGTGGTGCGCATGATGCCGAAATGGGAGCCGGGCATCAGCGACGGCAAGGTGAGCCGCACCCTCGTACATCTACCTATAGTATTCAAGTTCTAAAACATATCTACCATGCTCAATTCAAACGAAATCCTCACCCTCGTCAACGACTATCTCGCACATATCGCGTACGACAGGAAGCCGGCGAGTCTATACGAGCCCATCAAGTATGTGCTCTCGCTAGGTGGGAAGCGTATCAGACCCTCGTTGCTCCTCCTGGCATACAACCTCTATCAAGACGACCCCGCAACGGTGCTTCCCACGGCATGCGCCCTGGAGACCTACCACAACTACACGCTGCTCCACGACGACCTCATGGACAATGCCGACCTGCGCCGCGGCCACATGACCGTGCACAAGCGGTGGGACGCGAATACCGCCATCCTCTCGGGCGACTCCATGCTCGTGCTGGCTTTCAACCAGATGATGCAGTGTGATGACGACAAGCTGCGCGACATCCTACAGCTCTTCACCGTCACCGCCCTGGAGATAGGCGAGGGCCAGCAGTATGACATGGATTTCGAAAACCGCAATGACGTCACCGAGGAGGAGTATATCGAGATGATCAGGCTCAAGACCAGCGTGCTCCTCGCCTGTGCCACGAAGATGGGCGCCATCCTGGCAGGAGCGGGGGAAGAAGACACCGAACGGCTCTATGCCTTCGGCGAGAAACTCGGCCTCGCCTTCCAGCTGCAGGACGACTTCCTCGATGTCTATGGCGACACCAAGGTCTTCGGCAAGGCCATCGGCGGCGATATCCTCTCGAACAAGAAGACGTATATGCTCATCAATGCCCTCGCCCTCGCCGACGACCGACAGCGCGACACCCTGCAGAACTGGCTCCTCATGGACAATCCCGACCCGCAGGAGAAGATAGCTGCCGTCACCGAACTCTACAACGAGATAGGCATCAACGTGCTGGCCATGGAGAAAATCAAGTACTACTTCAGGGAATGCCTCAAGGAACTCGATGCCGTGGCGGTGCCCGAGGAAAGGAAGACGGAACTCTATGCCTATACCCGTGAACTGATGAAACGCGAATACTGATGCACGGCTCGCCGTGACCGTCACTTACTCACCGTAACATGCCATACCGAAGACTGCCAAAGACTGATGCCGCCCGGCTCAAGGCCCTCGAAGCCATCGCCGACAACAACGTGGTCTATACCGTGGAGGGGAGGTTCATCGACCGTGAGGCCCTGGCACATGCCCAGCGCCTCTATGCCCAGATGAGCGATGCCCTCTCGCAGTACAGGACATGCATGCGCACACAGGTGAGCTACTCGAAGCGCATCACGCCTCTGCAGCACCATGCCATGACGTATGTGAGCCATTTCCTGCAGGTGCTCTTCCTCGCCATCGAGCGGGGCGAGATAGAAAGCAAGTGGCTGGCGAGCTATGGCATCGCCGAGGATGCGATGGTGGTGCCTTATCTCAAGACTTCGGAGGCGGTGATGGAATGGGCCCCGAAGGTGATCGAGGGCGAGAAACAGCGGATACGGCAAGGGGGCAAACCCATCCTCTCGCCACCGATTGGCGCGGTCATCACACATTACGACGTGTTCAAGACCATGTACGAGGCACAGCGGCAATATCAGAACCGCACGGCCAGCGCCCTGGCCGACATCAATGCCCTCAGGCCCGAGGCCGACGCGACGATTCTCAGCATATGGAACATGGTGGAGAAGCATTACGAGAACGAGCCTCCCGAGACGCGATACAACCTCTGCCGGCGTTTCGGGGTGGTGTATTACTACCGCAGGCATGAGGAAAGGGAATGCTGATGCAGATCATCGACACACATATCCATATCGACGGCGAGGAGTTTGATGCCGACCGCGCCGAGGTGGTGGAACGCGCCAGGGAGGCGGGCGTAGAGTATATCTTCGTGCCGTCTATCGACCTGCCGTCGGTCGCCAGGGTGCTCGACGTATGCCGACAGTATTCCGGATATGCCTTCCCCATGATAGGACTTCATCCCGAGGAGGTGAGAGACGACTTCGACAGCGTCATCACACAGATGGAGGCCATGCCCATGGAGGAGTTTATCGCCATCGGTGAGGTGGGACTCGATTTCTACTGGAGCCGCGAGTACGAAAGCCAGCAGCTGGATGCCTTTCGCAGGCAGGTGGAGTGGGCTTGCCGTGCACGGCTGCCCCTGATGATTCATTGCCGCAAGGCACAGAACGAGATGGTGCGCATACTACGCGACTACCGTGACTCCCTTCCGGGAGGGGTGTTCCACTGCTTCACCGGCAACCTGCTGGAAGCGCGACAACTCTTGAAGTTCGACAACTTCGTGCTGGGTATCGGCGGCGTGCTCACGTTCAAGAAAAGCCACCTGCCCGAAGTGGTGGCGCAGTTGCCCGTCGACCGTATCGTCCTTGAGACCGACGCGCCCTATATGGCGCCCGTGCCCATGAGGGGGAAACGCAACGAGAGCGCATACCTCGTGCATGTGGTGCAGCGAATGGCAGAGAGCCTGGGGTGGACACCCCAGGAGGTGGCAGAACAGACTACCCGCAACGCCCTGCGCGTCTTCAACCTCAGCCAGCCCCATCATTAAACCCTAGAACCCCTAGTTAATCCTAGAATCCCCTAGAATCCCCTAGAATCCCTAGCCCCCCTGGTCATCCTCAAATCTCAAACCTCAAACCTCAAACCCTAGTCACCCCCACAATCATGAAAAAAACAGCTATCATTCTCACCCTCGCCCTCGCTTCCATTGCCGCGAAAACCATGGGACAGGCCCAGGTGCCCAAAGGAAAACTGGTGTATGTGGAGTATACCGACACCCTGAGAACGGGACGTGTTTTCGAGCATTATCAAGCCCGCCAACTCAAGGAGGGTAGGGTGGAGGTCTCGGCCTATGACCTGTATCAGGACTTCGACAGCCTCACCGTCATTGGCGACCGCCAGCCGCTCGACTCCATACAGCGCGTCATCGCACGGTGGATAGAGTGGTTCAACCCCAAGGGTAGGCGTGCCAACGACGACAGGAACAAGGGGCGCTTCCTGGCTATCTACGACAGTGGCGACACCTTGCTCGTAGACCGCTTCACATGGTGCTATGGCATGAAGGACATCCAAGACTACATGATGGACTACTGCACGTATCAGAAGACCTTGATGCCTTTCGTGGAACTCAAGGGGGCCATACCCGAAGACGTGAAGTGGCATAACGGCATGGAGATTTTCTATGAGGTTCCCAGAAAGGGTATCGCGCCACGAAGGTATAAGGGCGCAGGAAAGGAATTCCTGGTGTTCAAGAACGCAAAGGGGGCAGTGACCGACATCTGGGTCAAATTAAAGAAATATGGGCAGGATCAGGAAGATGGATGGATGGCCATACTCAGTGGCGTCTATGAGAACGAGACGGGCATGGCTGTCTTCGGGAAGGTAAACGCGGCGGAGAGACGCTACGAGGGGCAACCGGGCAGCGATATCCGGTTCCAAACCAAAGTGACCTACGACGGACTCATCTTCACCGACACCATCTATTGGGGGGCCAACCGCATACAGGAGGTCAACCCGCCCCCAGGCGCACCCCCGGGATGGGGTGGGGCAGGTGCCTTGACGGGACCCACCACATGGGTGGTGAAATTCACCGGCAACGGACTGCATGTGAAGGAGTTGGGTACAGGCGTGAATGCGCCTACGCATCCTGCTTTCGGCAAAGACTTCACACTCAAGAAGATTCGCGGACCATATCGCTATTGTGCCGACCCGTGGGCCGTCACCACCGAGCAACCGGTTACCCGGGGCCAACTGGAGCTGCTCACCATCACCCAACTCAGGGAGATGCTGGCAGAATTCGACAAACGCCATGCCGACGGCTCACGACTCACGGATATGGAACGGCTCAACAAGTCGTTCCTGCAGACCTACATCAGGGGCCGACAGGGAAAATAGCCATTTCGCTGCACGGCTTCCATGCACATATTTTCCCTGATGAATGTTGCCTATATCATGGGATTTTTATACCTTTGCATCGAAGAAACAACCAAGAATCGTCTTTCGGCACTCTTGTGCTTCGTCAGTTCCTAATCAAGAAACAGCTGGTATGAGGCTGATTGACAAAGGACTTTCATCATCCAGAAAACGCTCTTACAGAGAAAGAAAAAACCAACATAGATGTTACAGTTTCGCCCAATCCTCGTGCTTTGCGCCATCGTCACGCTCTGCGCATGCAATTCCGACAAGAAACGGATACAGACGTATATCGACAATTATCATCCTGATACGGAGATAGAACTCGAAGGGGATGTGAATGTCGACTCCACGTTCTGTCCGCTCACGGCACTCGATGCCACATCGCTTGAGATTATGGGGCATCGCATGAATCTGCTTCACCTGCTTGAGGTGAATCCCGACTCGGCGTTCATCCTCGCTCGGCAACTCAACCAGAAGTATGCCGGCGACAATGCCTTTGCCAGTCTGGCTTATCCCACCGGTCCGAAGAACAGGTTGTCGTATCAGGTGAAGTGCAAAGTCGACGGCAACGAACGTTATGTGGTGTTCTTCAAGAATGTGGATGACGACAACATCGAGAGCAGTTCGCTTGAGGTGGATGAGGCGATAGACAGTCTGATGTCGAGCTTCACGATGCTGAGAAACGGTCTGCGCATCATCCTTAACGACAGCAATACACCTGCCGAGACCAAGCGGAAGGCGGATAAGGCGCAGCGTGAGGAGGCCGAAGAGGCCAAGGCCCGTGAACCAGAACACGCCACCGAGGAACCTCAGGCACCGTCGGAGGCCAAGGAGCAAGCCGAGGCTGCCAATTGAAAAAGTCTTCGGCCGATAGCTCCTATTTCTTATATATCCCGAATTAGAGAATTATCGAATTATTGTTTAATTCATCCCGAATTAGAGAATTAGCGAATTATTGTTTGATTCATCCCGAATTAGAGAATTAGCGAATTATTGTTTGATTCATCCCGAATTGGAGAATTAGCGAATTTTTCCCGCAAGAATGAATGCTATAATTCTATCATTCGGGATGAAAAGATGTTCAATGGTTCATCGGGATTTGCAATCCCGATGTCTTGAGTATAAGGATTTTTTAATCCGATAATCGCATTGCAAATGCTGATATTCTTTGCGGTCGAATTACAAATTCGACCGAACAATAAAGCGAACACGAATTAAACGAATTCACACGAATAAAAACAATCATAAGATTCGTGAAATTCGTGAAATTACCTCCCTTTGGTCAGTGGGTCTACGACAAGTCTCGTGTTCGTTAATCCGACGCGGCAGCGTCGTGAAATTTCTGAAAATTTCTGGGCAATTTCTGGGCATTCATGTCTTAAAAACAGTTTGACATTCCGCAGGGCATAAAACGAACACGAATCTACCGAATAGACACGAAAAAGCATTCGTGGAATTCGTGAAATTCGTGTTCGTTTATCCTTATTCGGGCGCAGCCCGAACATAATTTTCAATATTGAATCTTTAATTTTTCAATCGGCCGAAGGCCGAAAAGAATTTTCAATCGGCCGAGGCCGAAGTCTATCGATCCCCAAACTGCATGATGAGGTTTCTGTATTGCTTGCCAAATTCCTTCTTCGATATTTCCTTGCCTGTCTCGTCGTAGAAGTGCGACTCGGCTTCCTTGCCGTCGTTGGCATAGCGGAACTCGGCAGCCTTGTTGCCATTGGCATGGGTAAAGGTGAATTTGATTTTCTTTCCTTCTTTCAGTTCGATGCACCCACGGTGGTCTTCGTCCCATACCTCTCCGGTAAACGTAGAGTCATCGTTCACGACCAGATGCTTGAAATCGGTCATTTCCACCTTATCGGTTTCGAAATTGGCTTGCTGTTTCTTCTGGCACGACACACCGACAAGCAGCAGTGCGCCGCAGAATAGTATGATGTTCTTTCTCATCGTTTTTCTTTATTTATAACCTTTTGCAAGTAGGATATTGGAAGGGAGTTGTGCGCCAAGAGGCTAAATCGCAGAACATACGTCCCTTTAACTCCCCTTTAACTTCCCTTTAACTCCCCTTTAACTTCCCTTCCTTTCAGTCACTCTTCAATCATCAGCTCCACCGGACAATGGTCGGATCCCATCACTTCGGTGTGGATTTTCGCGTCGGACACATGGTCGAAGAGACGGTCGGAGACAACGAAATAGTCGATGCGCCACCCCGCGTTCTTCTCACGGGCACGGAATCGGTACGACCACCACGAATACGTCACCTGGTCGGGGTATAGCTGGCGGAAGGTGTCGGTAAAGCCTGCGTCGAGCAGCATACCGAACTTCCCACGCTCCTCGTCGGTGAATCCGGCATTGCGGCGGTTGGTCTTCGGGTTCTTCAGGTCTATCTCCTGGTGCGCCACGTTCAGGTCGCCACACAGCACCACGGGTTTCTTCTCGTCGAGGGCTTTCAGGTAGGCCCTGAAGTCGTCTTCCCACTTCATACGGTAGTCGAGTCGTCGCAGGCCGTCCTGTGCGTTGGGCACATAGGCGTTTACCAGGAAGAATCCTTCTGTCTCGAGGGTGATGACACGGCCCTCGTGGTCGTGCTCGTCGATGCCGATGCCATAAGTCACCGCGAGTGGCTTCCTCCGGGTGTAGATGGCAGTGCCCGAATAGCCTTTCTTGTCGGCATAGTTCCAGTACGACTCATAGCCGTCGAACTGCAGGTCGAGTTGGCCTTCCTGCATCTTGGTCTCTTGCAGGCAGAAGAAATCGGCGTCGAGGGCCTTGAATGCCTCCTCGAAGCCTTTCCCCGCGCATGCACGCAAGCCATTCACATTCCAGGATATCAGTCGCATAGCTTATTTCTTTCCGTGGAAGAAGAGCACCCTGTTCACTGACCAGGTTTCTTTGTCGACGACAATGCTGTCGAGCAGGACATACACGATAATCTCGTTCTTGTAGAACTCACCACACGGATAGTATACCTGTGTATATAAGTTGGCGTTGAGCACCGTACCGCTGAATTTCACCTTGATTTCGTGCTCCGTGCCGTCGTAGTTGATTTTCTTTGCCAGCTGGTCTTCGGTCAGCGGCAGTGCCCAGAAGGTGTAGAGTCCCTTTTGGTCGACGTTGCTGATGTAGAAGCGGATGGCCTCCTGGAAGATGGCCTGTCCGGCATGGCTGAGGACCTCGCGCATGCTTTCCTGCTGCACGCCAGGGATCAGTGCCTCATAGGGGAAGTTGTGGATGGTGAAGAGGGAGTCGGTGGTAACGCCGGCATACGTCAGAATGGAGTCGACGCGGGCACTGTCGTTGATGAAATAGATGTGTCCGCTGTACTCTCCTGCCATCTCGGTGATCATGGCAGACTTCTCGGCAGGTGACAGCACATTCTTATTATTGTTGTCAGCGTCGCTGAGGCACGATGTCATCGAAATGCCCACCACTGCCATAAGCAGCATGAGCATCATAAAATACCTTGTCTTTTTCATTTCTATTGTATGTTTAGAATTTTCGCTTTTGTTCTTTCGCGTCAGCAACTGGCTCATGCCGGGTGACTTGCTGGCGACAGAAGGGGTGTTATTTTCCAATCAAGTTCATGAATTCCTCGCGGGTCTTCGCCTGGTTGAACGCACCGCTGAAATCGCTCGTGGTGGTGATGGCGTTCTGTTTCTCCACGCCACGCATCTGCATGCACATGTGCTGCGCCTCTACCACTACCATCACGCCGAGGGGGTGCAGCGTCTCTTCGATGCACTGCTTGATCTGTTGTGTCATGCGCTCCTGCACCTGCAGCCTGTGGCTGTAGATGTCGACCACGCGTGCTATCTTGCTCAGGCCGGTGATGTAGCCCTTGGGGATATACGCCACATGCACCTTGCCGTAGAAGGGCAGCATATGATGCTCGCACAACGAGAAGAAATCGATGTCCTTCACGATGACCATCTGGTTGTAGTCCTCGGCAAACAGCGCGTCGGTGAGCACCTTGTGGGCGTCTTGCGAGTAACCACGGGTAAGTATCTGCATCGCCTTGGCCACCCGGATGGGGGTCTTCTGGAGTCCCTCGCGTGTGGGGTCCTCGCCGAGGAGTTGCAGGATGTCGTGGTAATGGCTGGCGAGGGCGTCGAGGCCCTCGCGGAATTCTGTCTCAGGATTCATGTCTCTTGTCTTCGGATTTTATCTGCCCACGGTGATGGAGGTCTTGATTACACAAGCGGTCTTGTAGCCCAGTTTCTTCATCTTCTTCACCATCTCGGAGGCGTCGTCTTGTTTCCTGAAATTGCCGAAGCGGCAGCACCAGCGTGGTGAGTAGAAGTGCACGTAGATGGGATAGCCGGGAACCTGCGTCTTGAGTTTCGCACCGATTTCCTGGGCTTTGGCACGGTCGACACGGGTGTTGCCACCGGCGAATACCTGCACGCGGTAGCCCATCACCTTGCGGCTGTTGCTCATCAGTTTCATCCGTGAGTCGCTGACGGTGGCGTTCTCCTCAAACTCCTTCATCTTCTTCGCGCGGGCGGCTTCACGACGCTTCTTCTCGCGTTCGCGACGTTCCTTGTCGGCGGCTTCGTCTTCGCGGCTGCTCACACGGTCGCGGCGCGACTGGTCGCTCTGACTTGCCGAACTGCTCTCGCGACGTGGTGCGCTCTCCTGACGGGAATTGTCTTCACGTGCCTTGGGCTGGTCTTGTTGACTTCCGCCTTCTTTCTTGTTGCCGTTGACGAGTTTGCTGATGTCGTCGCTCTGTTTCACCGACACGGAGCCGTTGCCTTTGTCGTCTTTCTGCAGGTGGTCGAGAAAGGTCTGCGAATGTGCCGGGACCGACAGGCAGATTGCTGCCGCCACAATGGCGATGGTTTTTCTCATCTCTTGATAGATATTATTGTTTTTTTTCTTTTATGGGCGCTATGGGCCTTGTGGGCGCTGTGGGCCTTATGGGCGCTGTGGGCCTTATGGGCGCTATGGGCCTTATGGGCGCTATGGGCGTTATGGGCGTTATGGGCGCTATAGTCACTATAGTCACTATAATCACTATAGTCACTATAAGAATGCTTCGGGGAATTTCGTTCCCCGAAGCATTGGGGATGATTATTTCCAGGCGTCGATGATGCCTTTGAAGTCGGCGGCCTTCAGAGAGGCACCGCCGATGAGGCCACCGTCGATGTCGGGCTTGGCAAACAGTTCCTTGGCATTGCTGGGCTTGCAGCTGCCTCCGTAGAGGATGGAGGTGTTCTCTGCCACTTCTTCGCCGTACTGTGCTGCGACAACGCTGCGGATGAAGGCATGGATTTCCTCGGCCTGCTCAGCGCTGGCGGTCTTTCCCGTACCGATGGCCCAGATGGGTTCGTAGGCGATGATGATGTTGCTGAACTCCTCGGCGCTGAGGTTGAACACGCTTCCCTCGAGTTCTGCCTTCACCACCTCGTTCTGCTTGTTGGCTTCACGCTCTTCGAGGCTCTCGCCGATGCAGAAAATCACTTTCAGGCCGTTCTTCAGTGCGAGCAGCACCTTCTCCTTCAGTATCTCGGGGGTCTCGGCGTAGTATTCGCGACGCTCGGAGTGTCCCAGAATCACATACTGTGCTCCGGTGCTCTTCACCATCTCTGCCGACACCTCACCGGTGTAAGCGCCTTTCTCCTTGTCGGCACAGTTCTCGGCACCCAGCCCGATGACGTCTTGGTCGAGGAATTGTGCGATGCTGGCAAGGTGGATGAAGGGAGTGCAGATCACCACGCCGCAGTTGGGCTTGTCGGCGGTGAGGGTGTCGTTCAACTCTTTTGCCAATGCGATACCGTCTTGCAGGTTCATGTTCATTTTCCAGTTGCCTGCTACAATTTTCTTTCTCATTTTACAAGTTTTGATTTTAATGATGTTGATATTTTTTTGATGATGTATTCTTTTTAAGGGTGGGCGCCATGGGCGCCATGGGCGCTATGGGCACTATTGTCACTATTGTCACTATTGTCACTATTGTCACTATAGTCACTATTGTCACTATTGGTCCTATTGCCACTATTGTCACTATAGTCACTATAGGCGCGGTGCTATGGGTTTTCTGGGCTTTGGGGGCTTTCTTCTTTTTTGCGCTTTCGGCGCAGCCAGTGTGTCCAGGCCCAGAGGCGGTCGGCGATGGTCAGGGCGAGGAGGGGTATGGCAAACCACAGCAGTATCTTCGCGATTTTCTTCAGTGGCGAGCCCTTGGGCAGGTGACCGATGGCGAGCTGGGGCAGGGGTGCATTGAGCTCCTCGGCGTTGGGCAGGAAATGGTGGCTCCACTTGCGCACCACCTGTCCGTCTCGCAGGAGCAGCAGTCCCGGATTGCTGCGTATGATGGTCTTCAGCGTCGTGGCGTCGCATGTGCAGAAGGGATATTCGGCACCTGTGAGGTCGCGCCAGCGCTCTATGCCGCTGTCGTCGCTCGACGTGAGGCAATAGAAGGCGTATCCGTTGTCCTGACAGTATTCGTACACCTGGTCGATGTCGCCGAAGTCGCTGTCGCTCGCTTTCTCCAGCATGGGTGATATGAGGAGGAACGTGTAACTGGTGTCGGCAAGCACCTCTTCGGTGATGTCGTCGCCCGTATCGATGCGTTCTATGGAGAAGTCGTGGATGGGTGGCACATACCCCTCCATCGTCATCACCGTCTTGCTGTCGATGAACGTCCATGTGGAGTCGGGGTAGTCGGCCAGCGTGAATTCCTTCCGCACTCCGTCTTTCTCGAGGATGAAGGTGGTCTCAAACTGTGGCTGCTCCTCGGTGTCGGGGATTTCCATCCCCTTGCGGATGTCGGCTCCCACATGGTATGGGCGGAAGTCGAAGAGGGGCAGGGCGTAGAGACAGTATAGGCTGACAGCCACGATGAATATCGCCGTGTAGTTGATGACGATGTTCTGGTTGGTCTTCGAGATGAACCTCACCATGCGGAGGGGGTATCGGCATACCACGATGGCAGCCAACAGCAGCACCACGTTCTTCAGCAGCGTCTGGCCGTTGGTGAGGTGTATGGCGTCGCCGAAGCAACCGCAGTCGCTCACGGGGTTGGCTATCCATAGCCATACCGACACCACCGTCATGAATGCCATCAGGAGCAGCGTGAGTCGCGACACCGTGCGCCGGTGGATGGCCATGAGCAGGAAGACACCCAGGCAGAACTCGAGTGCCGACAGCAGTATCGAGAGGGTGAGCGCCGCCCACTCGGGCAGCAGGCCCGGCAGCGACAGCGCGCTGAGGTAGTCTTGTATCTTGTACTGGGTCCCCAACGGGTCGATGGCTTTCACAAACCCGGAGAGAATCAGTGTCACCGCGAGGATGATGCGGCACACGTTCACCAATATGCTGCTAATCTTCTTCACTGAGTTTGATAAGGCCGAACATGGCATAGTTGATGATGTCCATGTAGTTGGCGTCGATGCCTTCTGATACGAGGGTGGCGCCTCCAAGGTTCTCTATCTCTTTCACTCGCTGCAGTTTCGTGAGGATAAGGTCGGTGTAGCTGCTCACACGCATGCCTCGCCAGGCCTCGCCATAGTCGTGGTTCTTGCGGAGCATCAGCTGCAGCGTGGCCTCGGCATGACGGTCGTAGAGCGCGAGGGCTTCGTCGGGACTGATGTCGGTATGGTCGGCATAGCCCTGCTCGAGCTGAATCAGACCCACGATGCCGTAGTTGACCAGTGCGACGAACTCCGGACGGATGCCTTCGCCCACCAGCGACTCTCCTGTCACTTCAAGTGAGCGTATCCGGCGGGCTTTGATGAACAGCTGGTCGGTAAGCGAAGAGGGCCGCAAGATGCGCCATGAGGCACCATAGTCGTGGAGCTTCTTCGCAAAGAGGGTGCGGCACTCGCCCAGGGCGGCACGGAACTGATTCTCTGTCTTCTTGAAATCCTGCATCGCAACAAGTGTTTTTTTACAGACTGCAAAGTTACGCATTTTTTTATAATCACCCAAATATGCTCTCCTTTTTAACCCCTTTTATATATTTACGAATTCAAGTCTCGCATTCGCTCAACTTGATAAAAGGGAAGGGAAAGGAAGTTAAAAGGAAGTTAAAGGGGAGTTAAAGGGACATATGCCCTGCTACTCTGGGGATTTTGAGCGCAGCGACCAACAGGGAAAAGGTTCATCGGGATTTGCAATCCAGATGTCTTGAATCCGTTTATCCTGAATTATAGAATTCCATCTTAGAGATAATAATTCGCTAATTCTCCAATTCGGGATATATAAAACTCGTGGGATTCGTGCTCGGCTGTATGTGGGATAAGCGGTCATACAACATTGACACACGGGTTTCTTTATTTTGTATTTATCGAACACGTTATCAACGAAAAATGGTCGCCGAAGCGACCATTCATTTGTTTGGGGCGATAAAAGCCAGATTCCGGGGTGTCATGCACACAGCGAAGAGGGTGGTGCCGGCGAGTGGCTGGCTTTCTTGAAGTTCCCGTCTTTGTCGAAGAACAGCGACGTGCCGTCGTTCAGTTCCACTTCGTAACCCATGTTCTCTGCGGCAAAGGCGATAGACCGCCCCGGGTATTCTTTCATGACGAAAGTCTTGATGTTCATTGGCAAGCGGCTTGCCAGGATCATGTGACTGCCAGTGAAGTTGGCGAATGTTTTCGTGAAGAGGCTCTTGAAAGCCATCGTAAAGGTTCTTGTCGTTTCCATATCTTTATTGTTTTATTGTTAATAATTCGAGTTGTTTCGGATAGTCTTGTCGACTTTTGATATGGCAAAGTTAAGGCGGAAAAAATCCCTTTGGAAATAATTCCGTGTTTTTCTTCCATTGTTATAGCGACAGCGGCGGCGATATGCGACAAATCGCGTAATTCTGTCCAAATCCTGTCCGATTACTGCTTATTTTTGCCACTTCGTGGCGAAAGTAGGATGCACCCATATAAAAAAAGTTTCGCATTCGCTCAACAAAGGGAAGGGAAGTTAAAGGGGAGTTTTTTTTGAAGGTAAGTTATAAGGAAGTTGAAGGGAGGTTATAAGGAAGTTATAAGGAAGTTGAAGGGAAGTTAAAGGGAAGTTATAAGGAAGTTATAAGGAAGTTGAAGGGAGGTTATAAGGAAGTAATAAGGAAGTTGAAGGGAAGTTGAAGGGAAGTTATAAGGAAGTTAAAGGGAAGTTAAAGGGAAGTTAAAGGGAAGTTAAAGGGACATATGACCACTTCGTTGTCAAGGTGAGCGCAGCGAACACAAACAATCGCAACTCTGTTGCGTAAATACCTTCCTGCGACCTACCTTCGGGAGCAGTACCTTAGTGACCGAGCCCGAGCAGGGCGGTTGAGCCTCCGCCCTGGAGAGGGCGGGGGACGGGGGGTGGGTTGAAGCCTCTCCTTAGGACAAGGAGAGGTTGGAGTGGTTGTGACCCCCAAGCCAATGGCTTGGCAAAAACGTTATTCAGGTTTACCACTCGCTTAATCGTACTTTGGCTTCGCCGAAGGTACTTCCGCTCGGGAAAATCCAAAAAAAATTGGTTTTCCACTCGGTTTGCACTACCTTTGCGACAAGTCGCTAAGTTAGGCTGCACCTCGGGAAAACAAGACAAAAACTTTATTTTTTGTTTTGTTTTCCACTCGGTTTGCACTACCTTTGGCTTCGCCGAATGTACTTCCGTTCGGAAAAGCACAAATAAATTTGGCTTTTCCACTCGGTTTGCACTACCTTTGGCTTCGCCGAATGTACTTCCGTTCGGAAAAGCACAAATAAATTTGGCTTTTCCACTCGGTTTGCACTACCTTTGGCTTCGCCGAAGGTACTTCCGTTCGGAAAAGCACAAATAAATTTGGCTTTTCTCTCACTTAATCGTACCTTTGCACCACTTTTGCGAATTCTACGACAATGATACTATACTCTGATGCCGAATTGGCCCAAATCCTCGATAAGGAAATCTTCCACCTCGTTTCCGACGTGGCCGACACGCTTGGCGTGGAATGCTACGTCGTGGGAGGATATGTCAGGGATATTTTCCTCGAGCGGCCTTCACACGATATCGACGTGGTGGTGGTGGGAAGCGGCATCGCCGTGGCCAAGGCACTGAAAGAGAAGATGGGGAAGGGCGCACACCTCTCTGTCTTCCGCAACTTCGGCACGGCACAGGTGAAGTTCAAAGACATGGAGGTGGAGTTCGTGGGAGCGAGGAAGGAGAGTTACCGCCGCGACAGCCGCAAGCCCATCGTAGAGGATGGTACGCTCGAGGATGACCAGAACCGCCGCGACTTTACCATCAACGCCATGGCTATCTGCCTGAACAAGAGTCGTTTCGGTGAACTCGTCGACCCCTTCGGAGGCATCGACGACCTTGCCGACGGCTATATCCGCACCCCCCTCGACCCCGACATCACTTTTTCCGACGACCCCTTGCGTATGTTGCGTTGCGTGCGCTTCGCCACCCAGTTGGGTTTCTTCATCGATGATGAGACCTTTGATGCCCTGGAGCGTAACAAGGACCGTATCAAGATTATCAGCGGTGAGCGCATCGCCGACGAGCTCAACAAGATTATGCTGGCCAAACATCCCAGCAGGGGTATCTACGACCTCTACCGCTGTGGGTTGCTCCAACTCATCCTTCCTGAACTGGTGCAGCTCGACGTGGTGGAAACCCGGAATGGCAAGGCACACAAGAACAATTTCCACCACACGATGGAAGTGCTGGAAAACGTATGTAAAAAATCCGACAATCTTTGGCTGCGATGGGCGGCACTGCTCCACGACATCGGCAAGCCGAAGAGCAAGCGCTGGGACCCCCTCGTGGGATGGACGTTCCACAACCACAACTACATCGGCGCAAAGATGGTGCCCCAGCTATTCAGGCGCTTGAAGTTGCCACTCGACCAGAAGATGCATTACGTGGAGAAACTCGTCAACCTGCACATGCGTCCTATCGTCATTGCCGACAACGAGGTGACCGACAGTGCCGTGCGGCGCCTGCTCTCTGAGGCCCAGGATGATATCGACGACCTGATGACACTGTGCGAGGCGGATATCACCAGCAAGAACCAAGTGCGGAAACAGCGGTTCCTCGACAACTTCGTCATCGTGAGGGAGAAGCTGGCCGAACTGGTGGTAAAGGACTACAAGCGACTGTTCCAGCCCTGTATCGATGGCGACGAAATCATGCAGATGTTCAACCTCAGGCAGGGAAAGGCGGTGGGCGAACTCAAGACGTATATCAAGGATGCCGTTCTCGACAACAAGGTGGAAAACGAACCCGAAAAACTCAGGGAAATCCTTGTGAAAAAATTTGAAGAATTGAAGGCCAGCGGTGTCATCACCGAGGCGGATTTCAATGCATAGCCATCGTGCTTTTTCGATGCTTGGCAGTACGTCAAAGACACTTGGGCTTGATGGGTATCCATGCTGTCAGTTTTGTACATCCTCGCCTATCCTCACCTCATTCTTTCCCTTTTTGGGGCGCGTAATCCGTATAATTATTGTTAAATATACGGTGGCTTCCCCCTAAATCCTAATTAATTTTGGTATATTTGCAGATTGAAAACCTTATTTTCGTTAGGTTTTTCCCAATTGGGTAAATTCTTACAAATGTATAAATAGATATGAAAAAGAACAAAATCTTCATGCTAGTAGTTGCTACGGCATGCCTTGTGGCATGTGGTGGCAAAAAGGGAGGTATGAACTTTGGCGACAACGAGTTTCCCGTGGTGACCGTGGAGACACAGTCGGCTGGTTCACAATCTACCTATCCTGCCACGATAAAAGGTGTGCAGGATGTGGAAATCCGTCCCAAAATCTCGGGATTCATCACACGCATCAATGTGAGGGAAGGTCAGAACGTGGCAGCCGGACAGGTGCTCTTCGTCATCGACAACGAGACCCTGCAGGCAGCCGTGCGCCAGGCACAGGCAGCCGTGCGCCAGTCGCAGGCCACCATCACACAGTGCAAGGCCACCATCAATACTGCAGAGGCAGGGTTGGCCACCGCCAAACTCCAATACGAGAATGCGCAGCAGTTGCACGCCAACAACGTGATAGGTGATTTCGAACTGGCTTCTTCGAAGAATGCTTATACCAGTGCGCAGGCACAGGTAAACCAGGCCAAGGCTGGTCTGCAGCAGGCCGAAGCCGGTCTGCAACAGGCTCAGGCAGCCCTGGCATCCGCCCGCGAGAACCTCTCGTTCAGCTACGTACGTAGTCCGTCGAGCGGTGTGGTGGGAACCATCCCATTCAAGGTGGGCGCGCTCGTGAGCGCTTCCAGCCAGCAGCCCCTTACCACCGTGTCGAACATCAGTGCGATGGATGTCTACTTCTCCATGACGGAGAAAGACGTGCTTGAGATGACCAAGTCGTCGGGCGGGCTCAACGCCGCCGTGAACCAGTATCCCTCGGTGCGCCTGAAGTTGGCCGACGGTTCCATCTACGCCTATCAGGGCCGTGTGGAGAAGATGAGTGGTGTCATCGATTCCGGTACGGGTTCGGTGCAGGCCATCGCCCGATTCCCCAACCCCGAGCACTTGCTCAAGAGTGGTGGCTCGGGTTCCATCATCGTGCCGCACGAGAACCATTCTGCCATCGTCGTGCCGCAGTCGTGTGTCTCCGAGGTACAGGACAAGCACTTCATCTATGTAGTAGGTGCCGACAACAAGGTGTCGTATAAAGAAATCAAGGTCGACCCGCAGAACGATGGTGTGAACTACGTGGTTATCGAAGGCCTGAAGGTGGGCGACAAATACGTGGTGAAGGGCATCACGAAGCTTACCGACCAGATGGAGATCAAGCCCATCACGCCGGAGGCTTATGAGAAGAAAATCAAGGATGCCGAACAACTGGGCGAGAACCAGGGCGACGCGAAGAAACTCAAGAAAGCCCTGGGCATGTAAGCCCTCGGAAAATGTCATCTATTTAACAGAAGAAGATTATGACTTTTACCCATTTCATAAAACGACCGGTGCTCTCGACGGTGATTTCCATCATCATCGTCATTCTCGGTATCATCGGTCTCCTCACGCTCCCCATCGAGCAATATCCTGATATTGCGCCTCCTACCGTGTCGGTATTCACCACATATATGGGTGCTGATGCGGAGACGGTGAAGAACTCCGTGCTCGCACCGCTGGAGGAGAGCATCAATGGTGTGGAGAACATGACCTACATGACCTCCTCGGCCACCAATACGGGTTCGGCAAGCATCACCATCTACTTCAAGCAGGGCACGAATGCCGACATGTGTGCCGTCAACGTGCAGAACCGTGTGAGTCAGGCGCAGGCGCTGTTGCCCGCCGAGGTCACCCGTGTGGGTGTCACGGTGATGAAGCGCCAGACATCGCAGGTGATGATGTTCACCCTGACATCGGAAGACGGTCGCTACGACGACGCGTTCCTCACCAACTACAACAATATCAATGTCATACCTGCCATCAAGCGTATCCAGGGTGTGGGCGACGTGAACAGCCCAGGCGTGAAGAGCTACTCCATGCGTATCTGGCTCAAGCCCGAGCTGATGAAGCAATATGGCCTCATGCCGTCGGACGTGTCGGCTGCCCTGGCAGAGCAGAACATCGAGGCTGCCCCGGGTTCCTTCGGCGAGCAGAGCAAGGTGGCGTATGAGTATGTGATGCGCTACAAAGGCCGTCTGAAGACCGCCGAGGAGTTTGGCAACATCATCATCCGCAACGACGACAACGGCCAGACGCTGCACCTGCGCGACGTGGCACAGGTGGAGCTGGGTGGCTTGCAGTACTCGGTATCGATGAAGAACAATAACCTGCCCTCCGTGATGGGTATGGTTCAGCAGATTGCCGGGTCGAACGCCAACGAGATTGCGAAGAACGTGAAGGCGGTGCTCGACGAGCAGGCCAAGACGTTCCCTCCGGGAATGATCTACCGTGTCAACTACGACGTCACCGAGTTCCTCTATGCCTCTATCGAAGAGGTGGTGAAGACGCTGTTCATCACGCTCCTCCTCGTGTTCCTCGTGGTGTACATCTTCTTGCAGGACTTCCGTTCCACCCTCATCCCGATGATTGCCGTGCCGGTATCGCTCATCGGTACGTTCTTCTTCCTCAAGGTGTTCGGCTTCTCCATCAACCTGCTCACCCTCTCGGCCTTGCTCCTTGCCATCGCCATCGTGGTGGATGATGCCATCGTGGTGGTAGAGGCCGTGCATGCCAAGCTCGACATGGGTTACAAGAGCGCGCTACAGGCATCCATCGATGCCATGAGCGAGATATCGAGCGCCATCATCTCCATCACCCTCGTCATGGCGTCGGTGTTCATCCCCGTGTCGTTCATCGGCGGCACCTCAGGAACATTCTACCGGGAGTTTGGTATCACCATGGCGGTGTCGATCTTCATCTCCGCGCTCAACGCCCTCACGCTGTCGCCTGCCCTCTGCGCCATCTTCCTCAAACCGAAGAACGAGGACGGTACGGAGCGCAAGATGAGTTTCCTGGACAGGATACACACCTCGTTCAATACGTCGTACAATAAGATTCTGGGCAAATACCGCAACAGCGTGACGAAAATCACGCACCGGCCACTCATCGCCATCATCGCCGTGGTAGTGGGCATCGCAGCCCTCATCACCACCATGATGACGACGAAGACCGGATTGGTGCCCGACGAGGATACCGGTACGCTCTTCTGTACCATCTCCATGCCTCCGGCAACGAGTGTGGAGCGCACCCGTGAGGTCATCGACCAGGTGGACGCCATGCTCGCCAGCAATACTGCCATCCAGAGCCGTGAGCAGATTCAGGGCTACAACTTCATCGCCGGACAGGGTTCCGACCAGGCTACCTTCGTCATCAAGCTCAAGCCCTTCTCAGAGCGCGGCATCACCGAGGGTTCCATGGCCGTACTCGGTATGATCTACAAGCAGGCTGCCGAAATCAAGGACGCCCAGATTCTCGCTTTCTCGCCACCGATGATTCCCGGCTTCTCGGCCAACAGTGGTATCTCGCTGGTGATGCAGGACCGCACGGGCGGCGACCTGAACAAGTTCTTCGAGATTACGAAGAACTATCTCGCGGAGCTCAACAAGCGTCCGGAGATACAGACGGCACAGACCTCCTACAACCCCAACTACCCGCAGTATATGATTGATGTAGACGTGGCGAAGTGTAAGCAGTCGGGCATCTCGCCGTCGACGGTGCTCACCACGCTGCAAGGCTATTACGGCGGTCTCTACGCCTCGAACTTCAATGCCTACGGCAAACTCTTCCGTGTGATCGTGCAAGGCGACGTGGAGAGCCGCATGCGCCCCGAGGGACTGAGCAACATCTACCTGCGTACGCCTTCCGGCATGGCTCCCGTGACGGAGTATTGTTCGGTGAAGCGTGTCTACGGACCGTCGAACATCAACAGGTTCAACATGTTCACCAGCATCAACGCCACGGCTACCGTGGCCGACGGCTATTCCACCGGTGAGGTCATCAAGGCGGTGGCAGAGGTGGCCAAGGACAACCTGCCCGACGGATATTACTATGAGTTCTCGGGACTTACCCGTTCGGAGAGCGAGTCGAGCAATTCTACCATGCTCATCTTCGTGCTCTGTATCATGTTCGTCTACCTCATCCTCGCCGCACAGTATGAGAGCTATCTCCTGCCGCTGGCTGTGATCCTCTCCATTCCGTTCGGTCTGGCGGGAGCGTTCTTCTTCACCGAGATTACGGGGCACAACAACGATATCTACATGCAGATTTCGCTCATCATGCTCATCGGACTTCTGGCCAAGAACGCCATCCTTATCGTGCAGTTCTCGCTCGAGCGCCGTGAGACGGGTATGGCCATCTCATGGTCGGCCATCCTGGGTGCCGCTGCCCGTCTGCGACCCATCCTCATGACCTCGCTCGCCATGATTATCGGTCTGTTGCCGATGCTGTGGCCTTTCGGCGTGGGTGCCCATGGCAACAACACCCTGGGCTATTCCGCCATCGGCGGTATGCTCATCGGTACGCTCTGCCAGATATTCTTTGTACCTGCCTTGTTCGTCATCTTCCAGTCGCTGCAAGAGAAGTTCAGGCCCATGGTCTTCGAGGATGATGCCAACGAGGAAATAGAGGCCGAACTCAGGCAGTACGTACACCATCCAACAACCTACAAAGTGGAGGAATAACAGATATGAAGAAAATCAATATATTGCTTTTGGCAGTGAGTGCCGCAGTGATGACCAGTTGCGGCCTCTACCAGAAATATGAGCGGCCGGATGTCAATACCAAGGGCATCTTCCGCGACAACGTGTCGCTCACCGACACCCTCGTGGCAAAGGCCGACTCCGTCACCTTCGGCAACCTGCCGTGGCGCAGCGTGTTCACCGACCCACAGCTGCAGATTCTCATCCAGCAGGCCCTCGACAACAATCCCGACCTCCTCAACGCCGCCCTCAACGTGAAGATGGCGGAGGACCAGTTGAAGGTGGCGCGTCTGGCATTCCTGCCGCAGTTCACCTTCTCGCCGTCGGGAACCATCGCATCGTGGGACGGCAATACGCCATCGAAGACCTACCAGTTGCCCGTGGCAGCGAGCTGGACCGTCGACCTCTTCGGCAACTTCCTCTCGCAGAAACGTGCGGCACAGATGCAGTTGCTGGGGATAAGAGACTACCAGGTGATGGTGAAGACCAGTATCATCGCCGGAGTGGCCAATATGTACTATACACTACTCATGCTCGACCGTCAGCTCGAGATTCTCGACGACATGTCGCTACTTACCAAGGATACCTGGGACATGATGAAACTGCAGATGGAACTCGGACGCACACGCTCGACGAGCGTGCAGAGTGCCGAGGCCAACTACTACTCGGTGCAGGCAAAGGTCGTGGATATGAAACGTCAGATTCGTGAGACGGAGAATGCCCTCTCACTACTCCTGGGTCAGCAGGCACAGGCCATCTCGAGGGGGAAACTCGAGAACCAGCACCTGCCGTCGAAGTTCAGCACGGGCATCGGCCTGCAGCTGTTGGCCAATAGGGCCGACGTGCATAATGCCGAAATGTCGCTCGCACAGTGCTTCTATGGCGTGGAGACGGCCCGTAGCCGCTTCTATCCCAGCCTGACCATTACCGGCACGGGAACATTCACCAACAGTGGTGGCGGTGCCATCGTCAACCCGGGCAAGTGGTTGCTCTCTGCCGTGGGTAGTCTTGTGCAGCCTATCTTCATGCGTGGTACGCTCACCGCCGGACTGAAAGTGGCAAAGGCACAGTATGAGCAGGCTTACAACAACTGGCAGAACACCGTGCTGAAAGCAGGAGCAGAGGTAAGCGATGCCCTGGTGCTCTACAACTCCTCCGAGGAGAAGGCCCAGCTGGAGGCCAAGCAGGTGGAAGTGCTGCAGACGAATGTGGAGCACACGAAGATGCTCTTCAAGAACGCTTCGAGTTCCTACCTCGAGGTCATCACCGCCCAGCAGTCGCTGCTCAACGCACAGCTCTCGAAGGTGTCAGACGATTTCTACAAGATGCGCGCCGTGGTCAACCTCTACAATGCCCTTGGCGGCGGTGGGGGAGAGTAATGGCCCTGTATTCCTATAGCATCACACTAGCTTTAAACACATAACAAAGAAAAGTATATGCCAAGTGATATAAGCCCAAGAGCCGAAATCGACCCCAGAGCGGTCATCGGCAACAACTGCAAGATCTTCCCCTTCGTGTATATCGAGGGCGATGTGGTCATCGGCGACAACTGCATCATCTTCCCCTTTACCAGCATCCTCAATGGGTCGCGTGTCGGAAACGACAACAAGATTCACCAGGGGGCGGTGATAGGAGCACTCCCACAGGACTTCGACTTCAAGGGTGAGAAGAGCGAGTGCGTCATCGGCAACAACAACATCATCCGCGAGAACGTGGTCATCAACCGTGCCACGCACACGGGATGCAAGACGGTGATTGGCGACAACAACTTCCTCATGGAGGGAGCGCACATCTCGCACGACACGAAGGTGGGCAACCACTGCGTCTTTGGCTACGGAACGAAGATTGCGGGCGACTGCGAGATAGGCAATGGTGTCATCTTCTCGTCGTCGGTCATCGAGAATGCCGCCACGAGAGTGGGCGAGGGTGCGATGATACAGGCTGGCACCACATTCTCGAAGGATGTGCCGCCATACATCATCGCAGGAGGAGCACCCGTGAAATATGGTGGGGTGAACACCACCATGCTCTCCGTGAAAGGGGTGAGCGAGAAGGTGCAGAAGCACATCGCAAATGCCTACCGCCTTATCTTCCACGGACAGACATCGGTCTTCGATGCCGTGAACCAGGTGAAGGAACAGGTGCCCGACAGCGTGGAGATACAGACGCTCATCAACTTCATCAACGCCACAAAGCGGGGCATCATCTCGAAATTGTGATTTTGCCTCCGGCTGAGCGGATGGTGGCCATAGGCAACGGCCACGTCGTTGCCCACCAGTCTTCCGGCAATGGTGAAGCCGTCGGCGATGATCGAAGATACTTTTTACAAAGGCGAAAGCCAATATCATTTTGGGGCATGCCAGGCATGCCCCAAAATCTTTTTTGAAATGGTGATGAAAAGGCTCCACCCCTACAGGTTGCTCTCCCCTGGGAAACTTCAATATTTAATATTCAATAGGGCGAAGCCTGTTAAGTTTCGCATTCGCGAAACTTGAAAAAAATGTTCCTTGTGAAAAAAATCGTTTTTTCCTGTAGTTTTTCCTAAATTTGTGCGTCAAACGGGTAAAAACATCTGAACAGAACGACAATGACAACAAAAGAAAAACAGTTTGCGCAAACCATCACGGACAACAAGAGCACCATCTACACCGTGTGCTACATGTTCTCCAAAGATGCCGACGAGGTGAACGACCTGTTCCAGGAGACCCTCGTCAACCTCTGGCGGGGATTCGACGGATTCGAGAACCGCAGCGATATCAAGACGTGGATCTACCGCGTGGCACTCAACACCTGCATCTCGATAGACAGGAAGAAAAAACGGTCGCAGGCAGTTGCCCTGACCATGGACATCAACCTCTTCGAGGACCGCGACAAAGACACGCAGCAAGTGGACCTGCTCCACCAGCGCATCTCACGCCTGAAGCCTTTCGACAGGGCTATCGTTCTGCTCTGGCTCGAGAACCTCTCCTATGAGGAAATCGGACAGATCGTGGGAATCTCTACCAAGAATGTCAGTGTCCGACTGTTCAGGATTAAAGAACAATTGAAACAAATGTAAAACCCTTAAAAACCCGTAAACAATGAACAACGAATTTGAAGAAATGCGTCAGCAGATGAATATCCTGAAGGAAAAGCTCGAGAAGCAAGCTATTGTCAACGAGAACGTGATGCGCCGTATCATGAAACGCAACGTCTCCGGCATCAACCGCCGCTACACCTTCGTCTCCATCCTCTGCATCCTGATGATACCCTATAGCTATTGGGCTTTCGTGAGCCTCACCGGCATGTCGATATATTTCTGGGTTGCCACCAGTGTGTTCATGCTTCTCGCTTTCGGATATACCATCTACAACGGCCGTCACCTCAACAGCCATCTCGTGGAGAAAGACCTGGTGAAAGCACGTTCGGAAGTGGCTGAGGCCAAGAAACTTGACCGCGACTGGCTGAAGATAGGCATCCCCATTGCTATCATCTGGCTCGGCTATCTGGGATATGAACTCTCCAAACTGGGTCTTGGAGACAACTTGATACCAACCATCATCATTCTGGTTGTCTGTGCCCTCGCCGGTGCTGCCATCGGACTGAAAATCCACTTCAAGAACCAAGACGAGTACGAGGAAATCATCGACGAGATAGATGATTTTACAAAGTCATAAAAACCAGGGGCGGGCACACCGCCCCGTTTTTATGGTCTTGTTTACTATAGACTGCGCTTTTGGCGCAGTTTTTTTTCATTTCTCAATAAAAAGAATTATCTTTGCGCAAAAGAAAATAGAATTGAGAACCTTGACTGCAATCACATTTAAAACAAACGATATGAAAAGATTTCTCCTTGTATTCATAGCTTTCCTGGGTGTGTTGACTGCCAGCGCCCAGAGCAACAGCCTGAAAGTGGTGGTGACAAAAGACGGTGGACTGGTGGGCAGGTATGTGCGCCAGACCGCCACGACGTATATCGCTAATCCCGTGGACTGGGAAGAGGAAGTGTCGAAGAAAGACCACCGCGTGGAAATATGGACTCCTGAGAAGGGAAAGGGCTTTGTGGTGCGCCGCGACGGTGTCACGGGCAACATCAATATCCGTAAAGGTCCTGGCACCAAATATGCTGTGGTGACGCAGATGACGGAGGAGGACAGCAACAAGGACTATCCCGAGTGTGCCTTCGACTGCCTCGGCAAGGTGAACGGATGGTATAAAATCAGCATCAAGGGCAAGGTGGGCTATGTACGCCAGGACCTCGTGTCATGGGCTGCCTATTTTGCTGATTAGGAGACAACTATTTTATCAATCTTCATGATAAGAACAACCATGAAAAATCATCCGATTGGCATCCTTGCCTTCCTGCTGCTCATGTCGACAGCGATGATGAGTTGCGACAACAAGAAAGAAAGCGCTACAACTGCAGTGGCGGAAACGACGTCGGTGGAAGCCGACGCCCCCTCGCAGGAGCCTCGCGACACGGTGGCCGACATCCCCGAGTCGGTGTCGGAAGAAACTGTTGCTGAAGAACCGGTGCAGGAAACGGGCAAGAAATCGTTGACCCCCGTTTATATGGGTATGTGGGGAAACGTTGGTGGCACAGGTTTCAATTTCGATATGAATGGAACGACGGGCAGTTATATTCCACTCGACATGGGGGAGGGAAAGGAGTATGGACAGCGCCGACAGCTGGAACTCGTTTCCTATGATCCCAACGACGGCAGGTGCATCATCAATGCTTTCCTGAACAAGAAATACATCGGTCAGTTTGACGGTATCTTCGTAGAAGACGAATTTGAGGACAATGAGGGTGACATGCGCTGTGTACAAGCATATAATGGCATCTTCAAAAGTGTGAATGGCTCAAAACTTGACTTCCACTTCCATTTCGACTGAAATATTTTTGGTTTGAGAATTGAGGTTTGAGGTTTATCATTCTTCGAATGATGAACATCGGTTGCGCCTCGGCAATTGAAGAAAGCCGACATTCGGGACGAAGTTCCAATTTTCAATCTTCAATTTTCAATCTTCAATCTTCAATTTTCAATTTTCAATTTTCAATCGGGCGTAGCCCGAAATCAATTTTCAATCGGGCGAAGCCCGAAATCAATGTTCAATCGGGCGAAGCCCGGAATCAATGTTCAATCGGGCGAAGCCCGGAATCAACTTTCCCTGATTTCAGCGCCGCTTCCAACTCTTTCACGATGGGCCGCTGGCGCATGCGTGGCGGCATGCTGTTGATGAGCGAGAGACGTTGTTCATCGGTGATGCCGTTGTTGTCGGTGGCGAGCAGGAATCCCAGTTCGTTGCCGATGTTGTCTTGCGCTGTCTTGAGTATCTGCCGCGTCAGCCGTTCATAGGTGGCTTGCAGCACACGCTCCAACTCCTGTTGCTCCGCCTCTGTGGGTGTGGCACCTGGTTCATGGCTCATGCTTTCCGACAGCAGCACCATCTCTTTCTGGAAGGCGAAGGCGGAGTCGTTGAGCGTCTGTAAGGCATCGTTCACTTTCGTTCCCGACACACGCGACGCGCCAGGCACCTGCGACAACTTCACTTTTATCGTGGCTGGCTCGAGGAAGAATGCCTGTGCCACTGCCATGTCCTTCGCGCTATAGACGAAACACATCGTCATGCTGTCTACCTGACCAGTCAGTTCGAAATGCCCGTTCTTCACCACTGTGCTCATCGACGGCTTGCCTTCCACGGGGTCGGTGGTGAGGTGTATGGTGTCACCGTCGGCAAACCCCTCCGCCGTTCCCGCTATCTTGTACGAATCCGACTGGCATGCCGCAAATAGCAGTATCGCGGTAGCCAGTCGGGATATGGTCTTAATGGTCATGAATCAATTGATATAGAAAGAGAAGAGGGATGGAAGAGACGCATGCCGATGTACATCATTCGAAGAATGATAAATCTTAAATCTCAAATCTCAAACCTCAAACCTCAAATCTCAAATCTCAAATCTCAAACCTCAAATCTAAATAAGGTATTGTGAACTAATGCTCTTGTTCTGTACCACGCGGCGGATGGTCTCGGCAAACATGTCGGCCACGGAGATTTGCTTCACTTTCGGACAGCGGTTGCTGTAGGGGATGGAGTCGGTGAAGACAATCTCCTCAAGGGCGGAGTTCTGTACGTTCTCGTTGGCATTGCCGCTCATCACGCAGTGCGATGCACAGGCACGCACGCTCGTAGCCCCCGCTTCTTTCATGATGTCGGCAGCCTTGGTGATGGTGCCTGCGGTGTCGACGATATCGTCTACGATGACCACGTTCTTGTCTTTCACGTCACCGATAATCTGCATGCTCTCCACCACGTTGGCGCGGGCGCGGGTCTTGTTGCAGAGCACCAGGGGCACGCCGAGGTATTTGGCATAGGTGTTGGCGCGTTTCGAGCCACCCACGTCGGGCGAGGCAATCACCATGTTCTCCAGGCGCAGCGACTGCAGGTAGGGAAGCAGCACGCCCGAGGCATAGAGGTGGTCTACTGGCACGTCGAAGAACCCTTGTATCTGGTCGGCATGCAGGTCCATGGTAATCACGCGGTCTACACCTGCCACACTCAGGATGTCGGCCACGAGCTTTGCGCCGATGCTCACCCTGGGCTTGTCCTTGCGGTCTTGCCGTGCCCATCCGAAATAGGGCATTACGGCATTGATGGTGCGTGCCGATGCTCTCTTCGCTGCATCAATCATCAGGAGCAGTTCCATGAAGTTGTCGGAGTTGGGGAATGTGCTCTGCACGAGGAAGAGGTCGCGTCCGCGGATAGACTCCTCGTACGAGACGGCGAACTCTCCGTCGGAGAACCGTGTAATCTGCAATTTGCCTAACGGGCATCCCAAACTCTTGCAGATTTTCTCTGCGAGATATTTTGTGTTGGTGCCTGAGAAAACCAAGAACGAATTTTCTTCTGTCATTTTCTGTTGATCTTTTAGTTGTATGTTGTTGTAGTTGTTTTAGTTGTTTTATTCCTCCTTCATTCTATTGCCGAACGCAGTCGTTCGAAATGCGTCAGCACACTCTTGTAGTCTGTCTGGTTGTGGATATCGAACAGGTTCCAGAGGTCACCGCAGACCACAATGCCACCGAACCCCAGGTCACGCATCTGCCGGGCATGGTCGAGCGATATGCCGCCGAGGGCATACACATGTTTGTCGATGAGGCCACGACGAGAGGCTTCCTGCAGTTCGCTCATCGTGAACGTGCTCTTCTCTGTCTCGCACGAAAGCGAGTCGAAAATGTTGTGCAGGAACACGTAGCGTGATTTCTTTTTCGCCTCTTTCAACAGCGACAGGTCGCTGCACGAACGGCTCACATTGCCGCGATAGCCCTCGGGCTTCGGCAGGGTGGGGGAGTCGAGGTGGATGCCTGCCAGCCCGAATTCCTCTTTCAGGTAAAAATGGTCATGTACGGTGATACGGCGGTGGGTGCTGTCGGGCAGGAGCGACAGAAGACGTTCCACGTAGAGGGGCGACGAGTCTGGCTTGAAGATATGCAGGTCGTCGAGCCCTTCGTCGAAAAGTGCTTCCAGTATCTTGTCTTCCTCCACAAAGAATGTGGGTCGTGTCATGATTGCAAGCTTCATGGTCTTCTGTTGTATCGTTTGCCGTGATTTACAATCCCGATGCATTGAATATCAGGATTATTAATCCGAAAAAGCGCATTTCAAATGCCTATACTCAGTCCGGCTGGATTGCAAATCCGCCCGAACGCCCATTTGCTGAAGAGTTACACAGTGGCAAAGTTATGAAAAAGAAATCACTCTCGCAATGATATAGGGGAATTTATTTTCTCGCTTTTATGATGAATGATGCCAGACTGACTGATATGTATTCCATCCTATCGGCAAGAAAATGTTTGAAAACTGTTGCAAAATTACGGTTTTTTGCCGATATCGGCAAGATTTGAGGTGGTTTTTGTGTGTTGGAATTGTTGGGACAGATTGGGAAAGATGAGATACCTCGTTTCATGGTAGTTATGCAGGAAATACAGCGAAGGTGTGCCTTTCTGTCTCGTCGGCATTGGATAACAGTAAATGCTCGTCATCATGCATAAATGGTTGTCGTTTCAAATGGTCCGTCCATAAAAAAGTCGATATTCCATGCCATTTGCTCACAAAAATGCCGATAAGTGTATGACTTTCCATGTAAATTTGTATTTTTGCTGTGGTAAACTAAAAGAATCCTATATATGAAAAGAATTTCAATTGTTTTGATGCTGTTGTTCACCGTACTGGCAGTGAGTGCACAGCAGAAGGGCTTTGTTTGTACAGGCAATAATGTGAATGTCAGGACAGGGCCTGGCAAGAACTACGCCATATATGACATTGCAACGGGCCATAAACGCCAACTGTCGAAAGGTGATGTCGTGACCGACTGTGGGAAAAGAAAGAACGGGTTCTGCCTGATCCAGGGACCATTGGAGTGGGGAGGAGACGAAAGAGATGGCTGGGTGTCGGCACAGTATCTGCGTCCGGTGACCATCTGCCCGGAATGCGGTGGAACGAAGATGGTGAATATCGCGGAGGTAGACATCGACCTAGATACGTGCAAGAAGTGCAAAGGCAAGGGGTATATCAAATGATAGCATAACCCCTGTCTGCCATGGATATTAGAAAGGCATTTGAAGCGGCTTTCATCCGCATGAGAGAGAAAAACTGGGAGAAAATCTATATCGCCGTCGACATCCACGACACCATTCTCCGTGCCTGTTACGACGATGAGGAAACGTATGATTATCTGCCGTCGGCAAAGGAAGTCCTGCAGATGATTTCACTCCGTGAGGACATCTGTCTAATCTTGTGGAGTTCATGCCACCGTGACAAACTGGCGGAGTATGCCCGCCATTTCCTTGACGACGGGATAAAGTTTGACTATGTCAACGAGAACCCCGAGGTGGAAAACACCCGCTTGCAGAACTTTGACGAGAAATTGTACATGAATGTGGGGCTTGACGACAAGTTCGGGTTCGACGGCGAAACAGACTGGGAGGTCATCCGACAGGTGTTGGAGGAATACCCGGTCTCGGCCCATGAAGAATAAAAGGGAGTTCAAGCGACGTAAGGAGGAATGATGTCGCTGCCGACATGATAGCAAATTAGCTTTAAATCTAAAAAAAATCAGGGTGCGCAGGCATTGCCCGCACACCCTGACCAGTATAAACCCTTGGCATTATTTCTTGTTCAACGCCATGTCTACGGTCACGGCGACAGCCACGGTGGCACCTACCATCGGGTTGTTGCCCATGCCGAGGAAGCCCATCATCTCTACGTGGGCGGGAACCGACGATGAGCCGGCGAACTGGGCATCGCTGTGCATGCGGCCCAGGGTGTCGGTCATACCGTATGAGGCAGGACCGGCGGCCATGTTGTCGGGATGCAGCGTACGACCCGTACCACCACCGGAGGCTACTGAGAAGTAGGGCTTGCCAGCGAGCACGCGCTCCTTCTTGTATGTTCCTGCCACGGGGTGCTGGAAGCGGGTGGGGTTGGTGGAGTTGCCGGTAATCGACACGTCCACGTTCTCGTGCCACAGGATGGCAACACCCTCGCGCACGTCGTCGGCACCGTAGCACTTCACCTTGGCGCGTGGACCATCGCTGTAGGCCTTCTCCTGTACGATATTCAGTTCACCCGTGTAGTAGTCGAACTTCGTCTGCACATAGGTAAAGCCGTTGATGCGGCTGATAATCATGGCAGCGTCCTTGCCCAGACCATTGAGGATGGTGCGGAGTGGCTTCTTGCGCACCTTGTTGGCCATCTCGGCAATCTTGATGGCACCCTCGGCAGCGGCAAACGACTCGTGGCCGGCGAGGAAGGCGAAGCACTCAGTCTCCTCACGGAGCAGACGGGCGGCGAGGTTGCCATGGCCGATACCCACCTTGCGGTCGTCGGCCACACTGCCCGGGATGCAGAAGCTCTGCAGACCGATACCGATGGCCTCGGCAGCGTCGGCAGCGTTCTTCACACCCTTCTTGATGGCGATGGCAGCACCACAGACGTATGCCCACTTCGCATTCTCGAAGCAGATACCCTGGGTGTCTTCGCAAATCTGATATGGATCCACACCGGCGGCTTCGCATATCTCATTGGCCTCGGCAATATCCTTGATGCCGTTGGCGTTGAGAGCGGCAATCACTTGGTTGATGCGGCGCTCCTGACTCTCGAATTTCACTTCTCTTATCATAATATGCGTCCTCCTTATTCTTTACGTGGGTCAATAGTCTTCACAACACCTTGCTCGGCGGTGGTGCGGCCATAGCGGCCCGTGAACTTCTTCACGGCCTCGTTGGCATCCATACCGGCCTTGATGGCTTCCATCATCTTGCCAAGGTGTACATACTCGTAACCGCAGACCTGATTGTCGCCATCGAGGAACTGCTTCGTGATATAGCCCTCAGTGAGTTCCAGGTAACGGGTACCCTTGGCGGCAGTGCCGTAGAGTGTACCTGTTTGGCTGCGCAGACCCTTGCCCAGGTCTTCCAGACCAGCACCGATGACCAGACCGCCCTCGGAGAAAGCGCTCTGTGTACGGCCGTAGACCACCTGCAGGAACAGTTCGCGCATGGCGGTGTTGATGGCATCGCAAACCAAGTCGGTGTTCAGCGCCTCAAGGATGGTCTTGCCGGGAAGAATCTCGGAAGCCATGGCAGCAGAGTGGGTCATGCCGGTGCAACCGATGGTCTCCACCAGACATTCCTCGATGATACCGTCCTTGATGTTCAGTGAGAGCTTGCAGGCACCTTGCTGCGGAGCACACCAGCCTATACCATGGGTATAGCCCGAGATGTCTTTGATCTCCTTAGCCTGAATCCATTTCCCTTCCTCGGGGATGGGAGCGGGTCCGTGATGAGGACCTTTAGCAACAACGCACATGTTGTTGACTTCATTGGAATAAGTCATAAATCAAATATTAATATTTAAAGGTTTATGTTGAAAATTTACTTGACTATGCGTCCTTTTTCCAAACGCGTTGCAAAGTTACGAATAAACGAGTGAAAAGCCAAATTTTGGAACGGCAAATGCAAAGATATGGTTGCATAATCTTTGCTGAGTCGTGACAAAATTCAACCGAAGGTTAAATATATTTGGACTTTTCCAAGTGATTGTATATTCGCAGCGGCTAAAATTTCCAGAGACCGAGACTTACAGTTTTCATTAATGATTCACCACTTTGCGCTTGCCTTGGATGAAGATTCCCTTCATGGCGGGCTTGCCACCCAACTCTTGTCCGCCGAGCGTCCGCCATTTGCCGGATGAGGAGTCGGCAGGCGATGTACGCTCTGGCGATGAGATGCCCTCGGTCTCGTCGGAGAAACCGATGTAGAAAGAGGCCGACTGTGCGCCGTCGAGTGTGAGGTATGCCCTGTAGGGCGGCACGGTGACGGAGGTGTTTCCGCCACCTACCAGTTTCCATTCGTTGTTGGCCTGGAGCACATAGTAGTTTTCTGCCGCCTCGGAATAGCCGATGCGGTGGAAGGTGCCATGGATGGTGACGCCGTTGGCCGTGTCGAACTGAGCCACGGCGTCTTCCGTAGTAGGCAGTTCACGCTCTTCATTGCAACCGAGCTGCACGTTGTTCTCTGGCGACACGATGAGATAGGGTTTGAAGGCCTCCATGTCGCCCTTTATCAGCTTGAAATACACGTCGTTGTCGTCTTTCCTTTTCAGCGAGTAGGCCTTGGCCCCTTGGGGTACTGGCAGCGAGTAGGGAAGGCATACCGAGTAGGCACCCGCATCAGCAGCCAGTTTTGGCACGGCAGAAATTGTAGAGGCGGTGAACCCATCGGGCACGCAGTAGTCCATATTGCGTGAGTAATGGAATTCTGCGCAGGTGCGGTCGCTGCCATTGTCGATGACGATGTTGGTGCCAGCAGTTGTCCACCACGACTTCATATAGATTAACGTGAATTCAAGGTCCATGAGATAGTCAGTGAGTCCATAGTAATTCACTCCCTCGTTGATGAGTTGCTGATGCCATTTCCCGTCTTCCACCGCGCGGCAGTCCACCCAGCGCAGTCTGTCGCCGCAATGGAAGGCACCCATATCCACTTTCTCGATAGTGGATGGCAATGTGATGTGGGTGATGTTCACGCAGCGGTTGAAGGCAAACTCTCCAATCACCTTGATGCCCTCACTGATGATCACGCCGTTGATGTCCTCGTTGTCCACAGGGTGGTTCCTGTCGTTGAAAGCCCAGTCTACAATCTCGGTGATGGGGATGTCTTCATCGTAACCACTCACCTGCAGACTGCTGAGAATGGTAATGATACCGTTGGAAGGGAAACTGGAGTCGGTCTTGTCGTAGCCTGTACATTTCCAAGCACTGTTGTTGCCTGCCTGCACAAACTCATATACCACACCGTCTTTGACTACTCGGTTGACACCTTGCGCGAATGCCGCCCCTTGCGCCAGGGCAAGGAGCAGCATCGCTGATGTCAGGTAACGAAGCACCGTTGTTTTCATTCTGCTTTGTTGGTTTTAATGATGCGTTTCACGCTGACGTTTCCTGCCTGGTCGACAGCCTTGATGATATAAACGCCGTCGACTACGGTCAGCAGGTCGATATCGGCCTTGCCTTCGTAGACAGGACAAGACATGACCTGGGCACCCACGGTGGAATACACTTCGACGCTTCGCAGTGGCTGTTCAGAGCGCACGTACACCATACGCTGGGTCTTGGGCGGCGTGATGCTGATGCCCGTGTAGTGGAGCTCGTCGATGCCCAGGGAGTTGCCGATGGTGAGCGTCTTCGGCGTTTCTGGGTCGCCCTCGATGTTGTCGCTCAGGAATAGGCTGGTCTCCACGATACCTCGCACCTCATTGTCGTAGAAGGTGCGGAACTGTACCACTTTGCCCGACTCCTCGGCGTTGGCTGCCACCGTGATGTAGTAGATGCCGTTGATGGCATGGGTCACGCCGCGGCACTCACCGTCGATGTAGGCGGCTACCCATGCGGTGTCTACCGGCAGGGTGCCATCGGTGAGGGTGGCTATCACATGCATGTTGTCGGAGAACAGATGGTGGTCGACGGGCGTGAACGGACACCAGTCGCTTGTAGCGGCCACGCTGTCGTCATCGTTGAAGGCGAGTTGCGAGCCGTTCGACTGCATGGCCTCCACGCTGGGATAGTGGAAGGTCTTGGTGTTCGGGTCGACAGATACATAGACGTAGCCTCTGCCTGGGATAATGCCCGTCAGGGTGCCCTCCCATTGGAATCCGTTGTAGTAGGCTATGCCTTGCTTGCCTATCACCCAGTCGCCCTTCACGGGATGCAGTTCGGCAAACGCCTCGTTGAGGCTGAGGTTGAAGAGCGACAGCGACCCAATCCAGTTGTAGCCATTGCTGATGGTCAGTGGATATTCCATGGTGTTGATGTAGTTGCCACGGATGCTCAAGCCCCTGATGGCGTTCGACATCTTCAGCTTGTACATCGCACTGGGGTTCACCGAGGTGAGTGTACCATTCCATCCGCTACTCTTGCAGAAGGTGATTTCACCCTCCTTATTCTTGAGGCAGTAGAAAGAGGCATTCGTGCCCAGCACGTCACCGGGCGACTCCTTGCCGGGGAGCGGCTTCACGTTGATGGATATCCAGTTCCAGGAGTAGTCAAGGTCGAGAATCTGCTCAATCAGGTTGGTGGCATTCCATTTTACTGGCTGGTCGTAGTTGCCTTGCAGGAGGTTGTTGACAAACTCCATCTGCTTCTCTTCGCCATTGACTGTGGTAATCACGTCGCTATACACGACGCCTCGCTCGCTGTCATAGATGCGGAAGGTGATGGGCTTGTTCTCATCACTTGGATTGCCATACACCACAAGGTTGGTGAAATAGGCATCACGAGACGGCATGAGCACAGGATTTGACATGCCGCGGCACTCATCGCCGATGAAGGCAGCGATTCGTGTCATGCTCTGCGTGGAAATCTTGTCTTGGATGTAGACCTGTCCGATGATGCTCATCGAATTCTCATACAAGGAAGGATCATAATTCCATTCCGGTTCATTGCCGTAGACAACGATGTAGAATGACAGCGGCTCAAGAATGCCGTCATTATTGGATGCATAGATGACGAACACATTGGAGCCCAACGGGGCGTTCTGGCCAATGGTGAAGGTGATTTCCTCCTTCTGTCCTACAGCAATGGTTCCCTCCTTCTTGTCGACTGTCAGCCATGAGGGTAGCGACGTCAGCGTGTAGTTGCAATTCTCTGTTCCGGTATTTACCAGCGGCACCTTGACATACGTGTCGTACTCATAGTCCTTTTCCAAGTATATGACGTCTGACATATATGGTTCCCATTTCAGTGTGCTGAAATTGGCCCTTGCCGTCCACGTAATGGGGTTGGAGAGGTTGCCATACATATCGGGTACGCCCTGCACGGTGAAGGAAACCACGTTGCCATGCATCCTCGAAGGCAGTGTCTTGAGTTTGATGAAGATCTCGTCGTCGTTGGCAGTGAAGTCGAAGTTGAGGTTCTCGTGCGTGGGTCGGGTCTTCAAAGGCGGTGCGTTGAGCGCCTGTGTCACGTTGGGACCTTCAGCAGTGCGCAACTCGCCATTAGTGCTCTTCTTTCCGCTGTCGAGGCTGAACTCCGCGTGTATCGTACCGTTGGCATCTTTATACTTATGCTCCATGGGATAGTAAACCAGTAGTGATGGCATGACAGAGTCGTATTGGAAGTAGAGGCTCTCGATGAGCGACGTGCCGTCGATGGTGGCCTTCCATACCGCAAATTCGTCGATGTCGCCTTTGAACAGGCAGTCTGCCTTCACCTCGTTGCCTACATTGCGCTCACGGGCACCGAGGAAGACGTGAGAGGCGGCGAATGCCGGCACCTGAGTCTCGTTGATGGTCTTCACGGGCTGTCCGTCGATATAGATGTTGGCAGCAGTGCCACGACGCACGTTGAGGGCGAAGTGATGCCACTGGCCGTCGCTATAGTTGTTCTCGGTGAGCGTGACGGCCTCTCCGTCGGTGTTGAGCGACGACTGACCACGGTAGGTGCGAAGCAGCAGGGTGTGGTTGGTGTCGAAGTCTACCGACATACGGTCGGTGATAGAGAACAGCGAGGTGTTGGCATTGTCGCCTTTGTCGCCCTTGAACCAGAACATGAGCATGTAGTCGTCGTCGTCGCTCAAGGCCTCGGTGGATACATCGGCCTTGATATAGGCTGTGCCGTCGAGATGCGCTGCCTTGTTCTCGTTGTTGAGGTTCCACGACTCAGATGTGAGGTACATGTTGTGTCCGCGCGCGATGTCGGTCACCGTAGTGCCGTGTCCTTCGTTCATGCGCCAATAGCCCAGCAGGCCGTCCTTGTAGATAGGCAGCGATTTCCACATATACTCACGCATCTGCTCAGGCGTGCGTGCCGTCGACCAGATGGACAGTTCGTGCATGGCGCCCTTCATGTCCTCGGCCAGGATGAGTTGTCCGGTATTGCTGTACTCTGGCACTGGCTGGTGGTCGAAGAGCACCTTTGTCTCAGAGCCATAACTGATTTGTGCATCATAGTAGTTCTCGGTGCTGGTGTTTGCATAACAGGAAGTGAGGAACACCCACTGTTCGGCAGGTATCGGCACGGCTTTGGCAGCAAACTGTTGTCCGTCGACAGTGAGGGTGGCATAGCCATTGTCGTCTACGGAGAGCGCTATTTGGCTGTTGGCGGTGCCATGTTTGAGGATTGTGCCTCCACTCTGTCGGTAAATCCACATCGAAGCCGAGAAACTGGTGTGGGATACGGGGATGTAGCCTTCGTAGACAAGTGGGGTGCCATTGAGTTGCAGCGACACATAGTGGTCGATAGGCGATTCGTTGAGGTCGCCTACGATGGTGAAGTTCTTCTCCTTCGTGAGGTAGTTGGCACGAATGGGTTCGTTGAACTTGATGTGGATGTCGTCGGTGGGGGTGAGGATGCCTGTGTTGGGATAGGTCTGCCCGAGCAACATCGGGCCATGGGTGTCTTTCACCACCTCTATCTCCTCACTCTGCCAAGTCACCTCATTGTTCTTATATTTGCTGGTGGTCTCAATGCACACCATGTAGTGGCCATCGATGAGTGGCAGGGCGAAAGAATGGCTCACGCTCGACTTGTCAGAAGGAAGGAGCGACTGTCCGTCCTGCAGTTTGCCACCTGGCACCATATCCATGCCGTTGAAGTACTCATGGGCGGTAATCCAACTGTTGTCGCCGATGAAGCGGTACTTGAAGCGGATGCTCTTGAAGCCATTGAACGAGCGGTCGTAGTCCTTTGCGGTGACGGTGAGATAGCCATCGCTGTCCTGTTCCACGTCGGAGGCGTTCACCACTGTCTTGTTCACCAGGATAGTGGCTTGGGGAGCGGCCTGCGTGAAGTGGATGGAGAAGTGTGCCTTGTCGTAGACATGGCCGAAGAGGCAGTCGGAAATAAGACCCAGTTCCATGTTTTCGTAGTCGAGGATGGAGGTGTCTGACTGTCGGATAGTCAGCACCTTCCGGGTCTCCACGTTGTAGGGGAGGGCGACGACCAGACCGCCGGTGATGGGTTCGCCGTCGACGAAGATTTGAAGGCCGTAGGGGTTGTCGAGGCACTTCAGAATGGGCACCAAGAGTTCCTCTCCCGTCTCGCTCTCATTCTTGAGCACGATTTCGAGCGTGGCATCACGTCCTGAGGGTACGTCGAGAATCACGTTCTCGGGGATGGAGATCTTCGGATTGTCAATCTTCATCGTGGAGTAATTGAGCACGGTAACAGGCGTGTAGTACTTCGTCTTCTCCTCTCCCTCATATGGACACCTGGTCTGTCCGCCGCGTGTGCGGAAGATGGGTCCCCAGCCCTTGGGCGATTTATATACATCTACCGAAAGTGCTGCGCTGCGGTTATCGTCGTTGAGCGTATAACTGAAGACATTGGTATTGCCGGTAGTCTCTGTATCCTTGTCGGTGTAGTTGGAATGGAGGTCGAAGTTGGTCAGTTGGTAGGTGAAGGTCTTGGCACCTGTTGCTGCGGCCTCAGCCCCGTACTTCAGTTTTGTGAAGAACTTCAGTCCCCAGTTTTTTCCTTCATATTCCCATGACTTTTTGTTTTTGGATGAGGTGAAACTGACGGTGGTGCCACGGTCCCAGGAATAGTTCTGTTCCAACAACTGGTTGTCGGCGAATGCTTTCACCTTGTCTTCTTCGTTGTCTTTCATGCACTTAATCCAGTTTTCGATGGCATTGTTGTAGAACGCGATGGAGTCAACGCCCTCGAAGTTCTCCGGCACACGCATGCTGTAACTCGGACCGTCCTCGCTATTGGCAGGGCCGGATGCTCGTGAACCCCAGACTTTCGTATCGGTGTTGCTCGAACCGTAGTTGGGGTCATCGGGCGAGAGGGTGGTAAAGAACATCACCCTGTCGACGCTGACGGGTATCTGTGACGCGTCGCTGACCGGAGTGAGCAATTGGTTGCGCAGCATCTTGAGGTTGGGTATCTGGGTTTCCTCAAGGTATTTCTGCGTATAGCGGAAGAAGGTGTTGAACTCACTGCTTACGCTCATGCCCTTGTCCATTCCGAGTTTATAGGTGCCGTCGACTTGTTTTTGGAGTCCCACAATCATGGCACCGCCGAAGAGATAGTTCTTGGAGTAACCGATGAAGATGTCGCCTTCCGACCCCACATACGTGTTGAGTGAGGAAGAGGATATCTTTTCCGACACGGAAATGGTGATCTCGCTGCCATAGCCGTCGATGTCCTCGAAGTAGCCTTCAGCACCGATTTCATCGTCGTAATAGGCTTTCGCGTCCACAACTTCGGTCATGACTCCTACACCCGAGTAAATCGATGATTTCATGCCAGCGCCGAAATTCCATGATATGCCGTCTCTGGTTCCAATGAAATCAATTCTGTCGTGAGAGTTCACATGCACGGAGTCTTTCTGCCAGATGGCAGAGGAGTTGGCACCTGGTGGGTCGCGAAGCACCATGGCCAGTTTGTCCGGTCCTGCGGTGACGAAGTTGTTGCCCGTGGGGATGGCTCCGAAGACGATGCCGTCGAAACTGCCTTGCTTCCATCCATAGATAGCCCCGTCGACAGTGGTGAAAATGTTCATGGAGCGCGTGAAGGGAGCGGTGAGGTTGGGGAAACCGGCCTTCCATTTGTACATGGCAGTACCCAGGGAGTCGAGTTTCATCTGGTTGGTCTCCAGGTTCACGATGTCGCCCATACTCACCGAGAGGGTGTCGTTGGTCACCGACTCACGGGCCACCTTCACCAACTCGCCCATTTCGTTGTCGATGGTGATGATGGAGTCTCTGAGGGCGGCTTCGTAACGACGCCCATCCTTGTCATCATCGTAGTTGACATACGACTCGAATGCCCGCACCTTGAAGGTGTATTGCTCACTCTGCTCGAAGATGGGATAGCCGTAGAGATAGTTGGGCGTGCCGTCGTTGCCTATGGTGGCTACGGCCACTTGCACGTCATCCTCACCGGTTACCCTGACGGTTACGGAGTCGGTGCCGAAGAATCCGTTTTCTGCCCCCACCTGGCTGACCTCGAATTCCACTGGTGAGCGATAGGTGAGCCGCAGCACCTTGTTGCATTGGAACAGCGGGGCGTAACTGGTATGGCTGTCGTCCCAGAGCGTGTCGCACACAGCTGTCTCATAGACCTTGGAAAGATCGATGGCATTGAGGTTCTGGAAGGTATAGGCGTTGTCCATGTCGGGGTTGTGCTCGAATTTCACACTCCGTATGCGGTAGCGCAATGGTGGAAGCATGGCACTGAACTCGCCCGTCTTCGGGTCGGTCTTGATATAGATGTTCTTCACGGCGTTGTCGTCGCCACCGGCACGCCACGAAGTGCTGTTCACGTCGTTTGAATTGCTTTCAATAGGAACATCTTCCTTGTTGTTCACGATTTGGGTTACCAGACCATTGGTCTCCTCTACCACGTTGAGACGGCACTGCGGGAAGTCGAGAGCCTCGAGTTGCAGGGTGGCCTGCCCGATGGTGTTCTGGCTAACGCCATAGCCCAGCGGCTTCGAACCCTCGGCGGCACTGCCGGTAAGGCGGCCTCCGAAATGCACGAGCGTGTTGTCGGTGAAGTTGATGGTCTGGTCGGTGCGGAACTCATAGTTAGTGCCTTTCTCTTGCGGGAAACGGCCTTGTCCCACGAGGGTGTGACCAGAGCGCGAGGCGGTGATGTAGTGGAAGCCGATGGGCACACTGATGGTGTATTCGCCGTTGGCATTGGTGTAGATGATTTCGCCGTCGGCCATGCAGACGGTGCCATCAACGGCGAATTGCACGCTGTCGACGGGAATGTCGGTGCCTTCATACATCACCTTACCTGTCACGGTGAAGCTGGAAACATCAGTGAAGTCGTAGTTGTTGAGCGACAGCGAACTGTTGCTGATGAATCCGGTGCGGGTATTGGGCGAGAACTCGTGGACGCCCAGCTCGGGCCGCACGGTATAGCCCGTTCCGCTGCCGGTGAAGGGGATGCCACGGATGACATACTCTCCCTGGGTGTTGGTCAGCCCATAGAGCCCCAATTGGCTGGAACTCGGAGTGAGCTGACTGCTCTTTGATGCGCCAACGCTGGGATGGCGACCGTTGGCCACGCCGCTGGTGCGCGACACATCGAAGGCATATTCGTCGAGTCCCTCGTCGAAGGGCCAATAGAGTTTCAGTCCTTCCTCCCGGCCACCGATGGTACGGCCGTAGTTGTTGCTCACCTCCTTGGCTGTGAGCGCTTTGCCCCACAGACGCACCTCGTCGAGATAGCCGGTGAAAGCACCTGTTCCGAACATCACGCCCAGGTCACCAGTGTAGGTGCTGAGTCTTTGGTCGTAATTGTTTTTGCTGATATACTGAGTGGCCTTGAGTTCGCCGTTGACATAGGCGAAGACGGTGTCGCTCTTGTGTACTACCGTGATATGGCTGTACTCATCGGTAGGTATGTTGTCGGAAAGGAGCCTGGTGTAGTAGGTGTTGCTTTCATCGTAGCAGTTGAGCCACGACAGACGATAATTCGATGCGCTGGCAGTGCTCTTTTCGAGGTATACACTCAGGATGCGGTATATGTCGAGCAGGTAGAGCCGGTCGGTGGTGTTCAGATTGTCGGGGCGTACCCACATCTGTACGGTCCATTCTTTCGTTGCCCCCATCAGTTCGCGTACCTGGTCGGCCTGGGTATTCCAACTGATGCCGTTTCCTGACTCCAGCACCTTGCGGGCGAAGGAATAGGTCTGGCTGTTTTCCTCGTCGTCGCTGCGCTGCAAATTGACTTTTACGTTCTCCACGGCGGTGCCGGTGCCGAAGGTCACACGGCCAGAGATGGTGCCTGAGCCTTGTCCGAAGCCAGGCTCGATGCGGCTGTCGGTGAGCAGCGGGCTGTCGCTGTCCTCGCAATTGCTACCATAGGCCTCCACGCAGTATTCATAGTATCGGCCGGTTTCGGTGTTGGAGTCAAGGAAAGTGTATTCCCTCTCTGTACCTTTGGTGGAGTGAACGGTAATCCATTCGCTGGAGCCTATGAACCGGCGTTTCACCAGATATTGCGTGGGGTCGGTGCCCACCTGGTTGACTTTCCACGTCACACGCACGCCTTCGCTGATGCTGCCCTTGGTCACGCTGAGGTCGGTGATGGTGGTGCTGGCAGTGATGCGCGCGGTGATGGTGTCGCTGTAATAGTGCAGCGCGTTGTTGAAGAGGTCGAGTTGTACATAGTAGCGATAGACATCGCAGTTGCTCTCCGGCTTGTTGTCGAGGAACGACGTCTTTCCATCCTTGCGTCTGGCGTCCACACTGCCATAATCGAGTGCCAATGTGCCGTCGGTGCTGATACGGTGAATGCGGAAAGTGAGGTCGCTCTCTTTCTCTGGGATGTTCTCGAAGTTCCAATCGAGTTTGATCTTCTCCGTTTCTCCCATGTCCTGCGTGAGGTGGAAATTGATGATGGGAGTAGTGTTAGCCGTGCACTGCGCGAAGTTGCAGTTGGTGAGTGGCTGCGGGTCAGTAGGAATCTTAAAGCCATCTTTGGTCCATGAGTTCAATATGAGCACTACCTCATAGCGGTATTTCCGTCCCCACAGCATGCCGCGGTCGATGTTGTCCTCAAACGTGTTCGAGGTAGTGCTTCCCAACTCCTCGCGGTTGCCGGCATAGGTGCCGTCGTTATTGAGTAGCGTACGGTACACATAGAATTTCGAGTCGGAGGGGAATTCCTTTTTCTTTTCCCACGATAGCAGCACTTTGCCGGCCACTTGGTTGAAGTCGGCTTTCATTCCCATGGCGGCATTGGTGAACTCCTTGACGGTTTTCTCGCGTACCGAAGTTTGTTTGAGCGTCCGGTTGCCGGTTGTCCACGTGCTGCTACGGTAATATGCTGTCTTCATGTTGAGCGTGCTCGTGGTAGAATGATAGATGATGAAACGGAAGGGCTTGTCGGCAGGCACCTCCAGTTTCACCTCCTTGGGGTCATAGCCATCCACGTTGATGTCTTTGTTATAGAGGTTTTTCCAATAGCCGTTGACATTGGCCTGCACCCACATATAATAATTGGTACTCACCGAACTGCTCTCGATACCACAGTGGCGAATGCCGAGGCGGGTGCTCTCACTGGTGCTCACCATCTGGTTGTTGTTGATACGTGAGAGACTGTTGTTGCTGAACTTGAGGGTCATCTCCGTAGGAGAAGTCCACACGAATTCCGGATCGGGAGCCAACTCAAACTCAATATCAGACAGATTGATGTAATACTCGAAGTGCACATACATATACACTTTGGCACGAAAGGTGGGATTCTTGTAGTACTTGCTGTAGCCTGTGACCTTCAGGCGGGTATAGCCTTCATCAATCACTTTCTTGGTTAAGGTGACACGAGCACCAATCTTATGCTCATAACTCGTCTTGCCGCTACCTGTACGGAACAGTTGGGGATGGGTGATGTAACTGTAGCCGGCACCTGGCGTACGGTTGTCGAGTTTATAGTTTTGACTGTCGTCGGTGTTGAAATAGGCATAATTCACATACCTTGTTGAACCGTCGGAGTTTACCAGATAAAACTCCATTTCGGTGTTCTGGTACTCCATGTCTTTGCTGTGTTTCACGCCTACGCCCAACTTGATGTCGAAACCCGGTAAGGCGGTAGTGCAGGTGGCGCCATTGCCGATTTCCACCGAACAAAGGCGGTTCCACATGCTGCCCTCACCGTCTCCTGTCCACCAACTATAGGTATGGCTGGTGTTATTCTCAAACTTGATTTGGAAATTGGCGTTCCAGTTGACGCCTCCCGAGGTGCCTGACCTCGTAGCCACCCCCGACTCAGAGTAGGCCATGGCAGGAAGCGCCATGCCCATGAAGAGCAGGAAGGCCAGAAGGATTCGGACCGTTGGTTTTGTATTGATTGTCATCATGGCAATTGTTATTTGATATTGTTCTCTTTCGTTATTCGTCCCAGAGCGACGAGGCACTGCTTTGTTCGCTGTCGTCAAATCCGTTCCATCCGTTGCTGCGTCCATCAGAGTCGGCATAGCCGTCCTTGATGGTCGTTTTCATCTCTTCAGATTCACCCAGCAGGGATTCATTTGAGAGGTTTCCCGTAACCCATGTGTGGGGTGGGGTGTAAAATCGTATATAGGCTTTCTTCTTTGTTGAGTGATGGTATCTCTTTTTCATTTTGATATAAAAATGGACTTGTTTTTCGATAATTGTTTGATGATATTAAACCTTTCGCAAAGATACAATAATTTATATACTTTCGGTAAGATTAGTTCATTTTTTTAGGGAAATAGTAGCGACAATTGCCCTAAAATAAGACAAATGGGCGGATAGATTTCTTTCCTTGTCGCAAATGGACAAAAATCAAGCGCTTGTTTTGTTCGTTGCTCCAAAATCAGGCCTTTCTTGCGGTCGGTATAATCTTTGACCTTCCGACCATGGTTCTCGCTTTCGGAAAACCCAAAAGTTTTTTGGTTTTTCGCTCGCTAATTCGTACCTTTGCACCCTAAAATAATAATATCGCGCGATGGATAATAAGATTACGGTGCTGGAACCGCTGCTTATCGAGGCGGCACAACAGGGCATGGACGAATTCGTGGATGTATTCGTCAAGGCCATTTACGAGGGCATTGGAGGTGAACTCAATGCCGAGAGCATGAAGCTACTCAATGCCGACCAAACAACGCTTCTGGCCTATCGCATTCTGCGCGACGAGGTGATGGACGGCGGTTTCGTGCAGCTCATCCACAACGGCTACGGCCCCTTCATCTTCAAGAACCCGTTCGGCAAGATGATGAGACAATGGGGCATCGACGAAATCGCCACGCTCCTCAACCGTGCCCACCGGCTATATAAACGCCATCATGAGCAGATAGAGCGGGAGTGCAGCGACGAGGAGTTCATGGCACTTTTCGAACAGTTTGCCGACTTCGACGACCTCGACGATACTTTCGTTGAGAACGAGGAGCAGTGGACAGCCACAGTGGCTTCGTACATCGACGACCATATCGACCGCTTCGCCACCATTTTGGGAAAAGAGGAATGAACAAGGAAGAATTGGAAATCAGGAAGAAGAGTCCTGTACAGATAAAGAACAAGAAAGCCTCATTCGAGTATTTCTTCGTCGAGACGTTCACGGCGGGCATTGTGCTCACCGGCACCGAAATCAAGTCCATCCGCCTGGGCAAGGCATCGCTTGTTGATGCCTACTGCACCATCATCAATGGTGAGATGTGGGTGAAGGGAATGAACGTCTCGCCCTATTTCTATGGGTCGTACAGCAACCATGAGGCACGGCGCGACCGCAAACTCTTGCTCACCAAGCGCGAAATCCACCGGCTGGCGGAAGCCGTGAAACAGGTGGGCTTTACCATCATTCCCATTCTTGTCTTCATCGACAAGAACGGCAGGGCGAAGATGGACATCGCCTTGGCCAAGGGAAAGAAACTGTTCGACAAGCGCCAGAGTCTCAAGGAGAAAGAAGACCGCAGGGAAATGGACAGGGTAAGGAAGAATTTCTGATAGTATATGACGAGAAGAAGCCTTCAGGAAATAGCAAGTGAGCGTGTGCTGGTGCTCGATGGTGCCATGGGCACGCGTATACAGCAGTTTCATCTCTCCGAAGACGACTTCCATGGATACTTGTTCCGCGCGTTGCCTGTACTGATGATGGGCAACAACGACGTGCTCAATCTTACCCGTCCCGACGTCATCCAGACCATCCACCGCAAATACCTTGAGGCAGGAGCCGACATCATTGCCACCAACACCTTCAGCGCGCAGCGCATCTCACAGGCCGATTACCAGTTGGCCGACTATGCCCGTGTCATTGCCCTCGAGGGGGCACGACTCGCACGGCAGGTGGCCGACGAATTCGATAGTGAAGACCATCCTCGTTGGGTGGCAGGGTCGGTGGGACCTACGAACAAAGCCTGTTCGATGAGCCCCGACGTGGCCGACCCCGGTGCTCGTGCCATCACCTACGACCAGCTCTTCGATGCCTATACCGAACAGATTGACGCGCTTGTGGAAGGTGGTATCGACCTGATTCTCATCGAGACCATCTTCGATACCCTCAATGCCAAGGCTGCCATAGATGCCGCCATGCAGATACGGCAGAAACGGCAACGTCCGCTGCCCATCATGCTCTCGGTCACCATTAGCGACCTCGCCGGACGCACGCTCAGCGGACAGACCCTTGAGGCGTTCCTCGCCAGCATCAGCAGTTACGACATCCTCTCCGTGGGGCTCAACTGCTCGTTTGGCGCCCGCCAGATGAAACCTTTCCTTCAGGAACTGGCAGCCAAGGCCCCATACCTGGTGTCGGCATACCCCAACGCCGGACTGCCCAACTCGATGGGTCTCTACGACGAAACGGCAGAGACCATGGCACCCCTCATGGCAGAGTTGGTAGACGAACAGTTGGTGAACATCATCGGTGGTTGTTGCGGCACCGACGAGCATTTCATCCGCCTGTTTGCCGAGATGGCCCGGGGTAAGAGCCCCCGGCGCCCGGTGGAACGGCTGTCGCTGATGCAGCTCAGTGGCCTTGAACCCCTCGTGGTCACTCCCGAGATAGGGTTCGTGAACGTGGGCGAGCGGTGCAACGTGGCGGGGTCGAGGAAATTCCTCCGGCTCATCAATGAGAAGAAATACGACGAGGCGGTGTCCATCGCCCGCAAGCAGGTGGCCGACGGCGCCCTCGTCATCGATATCAATATGGACGATGCCTTGCTCGATGCCAGGCACGAGATGACCACCTTCCTCAACATCATCGCCGCCGAACCCGATATCGCCAAGGTGCCCGTGATGATCGACTCGTCGGACTGGCAGGTCATCACTGCCGCACTGAAGTGCGTGCAGGGAAAGGCCATCGTCAACTCCATCTCGCTCAAGGAGGGCGAAGAGATGTTCGTGAGCCACGCCCGCGAGATACTGCGCTATGGTGCCGCCGTGGTGGTGATGTGCTTCGACGAGGAAGGACAGGCCACGACGCTGGAGAGACGCATCGGGATAGCCCGGAGGGCATACCGCATACTTACCGAAGATGTGGGCTTCGCACCCTATGACATCATCTTCGACCCCAACGTGCTCGCCATCGCCACGGGCATGGAAGAGCACAATGCCTATGCAGCCGACTTCATCCGCGCCTGTCGGTGGATCAAGGACAACCTGCCGGGCGCACATGTGAGTGGCGGCGTGAGCAATCTCTCGTTCTCCTTCCGTGGCAACAACTACATCCGCGAGGCCATACATGCCGTATTCCTCTACCATGCCATCCGCAACGGCATGGATTTCGGCATCGTCAATCCCGCATCGAAAGTCACCTACAACGACATACCCGCCCAACAACTCGACATCATCGAGGAGGCCATCTTGTGCACTACCGACGACCCGTCGGCACGGCTCATCGCCTTGGCAGCCGAAATCAAACAGCAGGAGGAGGCACGAAAGGCAGAGGGAACTATGGGGCCTGCCACCGCACAGACCGAAGAGCAATGGAGGACACTCGACGTGGACCAACGCCTCGTCCACGCCCTGCGGAAAGGTATCGGCGACTATCTCGCCGAAGATATCGAGGAGGCCCTGGGGTGTTACCCAAGGGCAGTCGACATCATCGAAGGACCGCTGATGAAGGGCATGAACCTTGTGGGCGAACTCTTCGGCTCGGGAAAGATGTTCCTGCCGCAGGTGGTGAAGACGGCACGTACGATGAAACAGGCGGTGACTATCCTGCAACCCCATATCGAGGCCGAGCGGCAGGGCTCGGATACCAAGGCGGGGAAGATTCTCCTCGCCACCGTGAAGGGCGATGTGCACGATATCGGCAAGAACATCGTGGCGGTGGTGATGGCATGCAACAATTACGAAGTCATCGACATGGGCGTGATGGTGCCGGCGGCACAGATCGTGAGGAAAGCGATAGCCGAGGAGGTAGACCTCATCGGACTTAGTGGACTCATCACACCGAGTCTGGAAGAGATGGTGAACGTGGCGGAGGAACTGCGGAAGGCAGGACTCAACATCCCTATCATGATAGGTGGGGCTACCACCAGCGAATTGCATGTGGCACTTAAAATTGCACCGGTATACGGCGGTCCCGTGGTGTGGATGAAAGATGCCGCGCAGAACGCCATCGCAGCAGCCCGACTGCTCGACAAACAACAGAAACAGGCGTACGGACAACAACTGGATGCGCAGTATGAGCACCTCAGGGAAGAGTACAACGGCCGACAGCGTGACCTGCTCTCCATCGAGGAGGCCAGGAAAAGGAAAAAAGATTTTTTCAATGACCCGAAAGGGTAATGACAATAGGATGAATAATAAGGTAAAAAACATTGTATTTGATTTTGGCGGCGTGGTCGTGACACTCGACCACAACGAAGCTGTAAGAAGATTTAGGAAACTAGGACTGAAAGACGCCGACCGACAACTCGACCCCTATACCCAGGGGGGCATCTTCGGCGAACTCGAACTGGGCAAAATCGGTGAGGAGGAGTTCATCAGCAGACTGGGCGAACTCTGCCACCGGAAACTTTCCTACGACGACTGCCAGTATGCATGGCTGGGATACAGGAAGGAGGTGCCGCATCGCAACCTCGACGCGCTCGTCAGACTGCGTGAAGAAGGCTACCGCCTCATCCTCCTCTCCAACACCAACCCGTTTATGATGAAATGGGCGATGAGCGGCGATTTCGATGGTCAGGGGCATTCCGTGGAACATTATTTCGACGCAACATACTTGAGCTATAAGTTGGGCATGATGAAACCCAACGAGATGTTCTTCCGCATGATGCTCATGAGCGAGCAGATACTGCCCGTAGATACCCTCTTCCTCGACGACGGCCCACGCAACGTGGCGGCAGCCAGCCAACTGGGCATCAGCACCTACTGTCCGGACAACGGGCACGACTGGACTAAAGAGATATATCAATATATAAATAGGTTTGAGGTTTAAGATTTATCATTCTTCGAATGATGAACATCGGCGGCGTCTTAGCATACTGAAAGCAAGCTTTCGTCTGCATTCGACTTGCACGATGTTTAAGGTTACGTTCCTTACTCACCTTCAATAAAACGACCAAAATATGGCATTCAAAAAGAAAAGAACATGGCACCTGATTCCCGGACAGCCCATCACCGAACTCGACAAACAGGTGATGTACTGGGAGAACAGAGGTAAGGAAGTGCCTTCACGCGACCTGATCCTGACACCAGAGCAGGTAGAGGGCATCCGCAAGGCTGGTGTCGTCAATACCGGCGTGCTCGACGAGGTGGCGCGCCAGATTCACGAGGGCATGAACACCCTCGAAATCGACAAGATTTGCTATGACTACTGTACCTCGCATGGGGCTACGCCGGCATGCCTCGGCTACGAGGGTTTCCCCAAGAGCGTGTGCACGAGCATCAACGAGGTGGTATGCCATGGCATACCGAAGGAGGAAGACGTGCTCATGGAGGGCGACATTATCAATGTCGATTTCACCACCATCCTCGACGGCTATTACGCCGATGCCTCACGTATGTTCATCATAGGCAAGACAACACCGGAGAAAGAACAGCTGGTGAGGGTGGCGAAGGAGTGTCTCGAGATTGGCGCCGAAGCGGCCAAGCCCTATGGTTTCGTAGGCGATATCGGACATGCCATCGAGAAACACGCCAAGAAATACCACTATGGCGTGGTGAGAGACCTCTGCGGACATGGCGTGGGACTGAAGTTCCACGAGAAGCCCGACATGGCGCATTTCGGCCACCGCGGACAGGGCATGCTCCTCGTGCCGGGTATGGTGTTCACCATCGAACCCATGATTAATATGGGTACGTGGAGGGTGTTCATCGATGCCGACGACGAATATGGATGGGAGGTCATCAGCGAAGACGAACTGCCCAGCGCACAGTGGGAACACACCTTCCTCATGACCGAACATGGGGTGGAAATCCTGACATATTAATGATGAAAAATCCTGACGTTTATATCCTCGGAATAGAGAGCAGTTGCGACGACACGTCGGCAGCGGTACTGCGCAATGGCGTGCTGCTGAGCAATGTCACGGCATCGCAAGACGTGCACCGCGATTACGGTGGCGTAGTGCCCGAACTGGCATCGCGGGCACACCAGCAGAACGTGGTGCCGGTGGTTGACCAGGCAATACGCCGGGCGGGCATCACCAAGGAGATGCTCTCGGCAGTGGCGTTCACCCGCGGACCAGGGCTCATGGGCTCGCTCCTCGTAGGCGTAAACTTCGCCAAAGGACTGGCGAGGTCGATGGGCATACCCCTCATCGACGTGAACCACCTGCAAGGACATGTCATGGCACACTTCATCAAGGAGAGCGACGACGACACGTCGGCACCACCGCTGCCGTTCCTCTGCCTGCTCGTGAGCGGGGGGAACTCGCAAATCGTGAAGGTGAAGGCCTACAACGACATCGAGGTACTCGGACAGACCATCGACGACGCGGCGGGAGAGGCCATCGACAAATGCTCGAAGGTGATGGGACTGGGCTATCCCGGAGGACCCATTATCGACCGGCTGGCACGCCAGGGCAACCCTAAGGCATACACCTTCGCACAACCCCACATCCCCGGCTACGACTACAGTTTCAGCGGACTGAAGACCTCGTTCCTCTACAACCTGCGCGACTGGGTGAAAGACGACCCCGACTTTGTGGAACACCACAAGGAAGACCTTGCGGCGAGTCTGGAATACACCATCGTCGACATCTTGATGAAGAAACTGAAGCTGGCGGTGCGCGACACCCGCATCAAGCACGTGGCACTCGCCGGTGGCGTGTCGGCCAACAATGGTCTGAGAAACGCCTTCAAGGACCATGCCGCGCGATATGGGTGGAAGATATATATTCCGAAGTTCAGCTACACCACCGACAACGCGGCGATGATAGCCATCACGGGATACTATAAGTATCTCGACGGGGAGTTCTGCGACATCGACGCCCCCGCCTTCTCGAAAGTGACGTTCGAATGAACGCCCGCCCATAGCGCCCATAATGCCCATGGTGCCCATAATGCCCATGGTGCCCATGGTGCCCATAATGCCCATAATGTCCATGGTGCCCATAATGCCCATTGAGCGCGCAAGCCCCCCAAAAAAAGAAATAATTACCAAAAAATCATACAAAATCAATCATATGGAGTTAGAAAGCAAAGTACTGAGCAGGGAGATACAGACGATGTTCTATGAGTCGGGCAAGACGCTCGGCACGGCCGAGAGTTGCACAGGCGGCAGGATAGCAGAATGCATCATTGCCGTTCCTGGGGCATCGGAGTATTTCAAGGGTGCCATCGTATCCTACACCAACGAGGTGAAGGAAAACCTCCTTGGGGTAGACCACCAACTCCTCGAGGAGAAGACCGCCGTCTGTCCGGAAGTGGCAGAGGAAATGGTGAGAGGAGCCATCAAGGCGCTCAATGTCGACTATGCCATTTCGGCCACCGGCATTGCCGGACCTGGTGGTGGGACGAAGGACATTCCCGTAGGCACCATCTACATCGGCTTTGGCACTGCCGACGACGTGCGTACCATCATGCTCACCGAGGACGAGGGGCGCGACAAGAACCTCGCTCATGCCACCAATCAGGCTCTCCAGGCCTTCTTGCAGTTCATCAAGGAAAAGATAGAACTGCCACAGCACGAGGGGTGATTTTTTGAAGATGAAGTATATCTAAAAACTCCACTTCTGCAAGTAGGATATAAGGACTATAATAGGGTTAAAGCTATTCAGAAAGGGAAAATTATACCTCCAAATGGTAATGAATGGGGCATATGTCCCTTTAACTTCCCTTTAACTTCCTTTTAACTTCCCTATAACTTCCCTTTAACTTGGCTTCGCCGATGGCCATGCTGACATCGCCTGAATGTCGGCAACATCTTTGCAAAAGAACTGAGATGTCGCCGACATTCGGCCGATGACAAACCTCAAAACTCTTAATAATTGTTTCACGACGGTGCCCTAATTTCAAAACTTTCTTAAAATAGGGCGTTGCAGCGGTTTTTTTAACATTATTAAGACAGGTTTTTTCGCCATTACTTGTTTATTGTTGTACCTTTGCGTAGTTTTTTGGCAAAGGAGCCAATGCGTATTGGAAATAACAATTAAACAGATACCTTTATGACAGATTCAATTGATATCCGTGAGCTCAATTTGCGGATCGAACAGCAAAGCGCGTTCATCTCCAACCTCACCATGGGAATGGACCGCGTGATCGTGGGACAGAAACACCTCATCGACACCCTTCTCATCGGACTCCTTAGCGACGGGCATATCCTGCTCGAGGGCGTGCCGGGACTGGCAAAGACCCTCGCCATCAAGACCCTTGCCCAACTCATCGACGCGAAGTACAGCCGCATACAGTTCACACCCGACCTGTTGCCCGCCGACGTCGTTGGTACGATGATCTACTCGCAGAAAGAGGAGAAGTTCCAGGTGAAGAAAGGTCCGGTGTTCGCCAACTTCGTGCTCGCCGACGAAATCAACCGCGCCCCGGCAAAGGTGCAGAGCGCGCTGCTCGAGGCCATGCAGGAGCATCAGGTCACCATTGGCGACAACTCCTTCCCGCTGCCCGACCCCTTCCTCGTCATGGCCACGCAGAACCCCATCGAACAGGAAGGTACCTACCAGTTGCCCGAGGCACAGGTCGACCGTTTCATGCTCAAGGCTGTCATCGACTATCCCACCATCCAGGAGGAGCGGCTCATCATCAGGGAGAACCTGCACGCCAGCCTGCCCGAGGTGAAGCCCGTCACCACAGCCGAGGAAATCATCGATGCCCGTGCCGTGGTGCGACAGGTATATCTCGACGAGAAGATTGAGCAGTATATCGCCGACATCGTCTTCGCCACCCGCTATCCCGACCACTACCAGCTCAACGAACTGCGCGACTTCATCACCTTCGGTGGTTCGCCGCGTGCCAGCATCAGCCTGGCCAAGGCAGCAAGGGCCTACGCCTTCATCAAGCGCCGCGGATATGTGGTGCCCGAGGACGTGAGGGCAGTGGCACACGACGTGCTCCGCCACCGCATCGGACTTTCCTACGAAGCCGAGGCCAGCAACGTGAACAGTGAGGAAATCATCAGTAAGATCATCAATAAAGTGGAGGTTCCTTAATGGATACTTCAGAACTGCTGAAAAAAGTACGTAAGATCGAAATCAAGACCCGCGGACTGAGCCAGAACATCTTCGCAGGACAGTACCACTCGGCCTTCAAGGGGAGGGGAATGGCCTTCTCCGAGGTAAGGGAGTACCAGTATGGCGACGATGTGCGCGACATCGACTGGAACGTCACCGCACGGTTTCACCGACCCTACGTCAAGGTCTTCGAGGAGGAGCGCGAACTTACCGTCATGCTCCTCGTCGACGTCAGCGGCTCCCTCGACTTCGGCACCGTCAGGCAGACCAAGCGCGACATGGTGGCGGAGATCGCGGCCACGCTGGCTTTCTGCGCCATCCAGAACAACGACAAGATTGGTGTGGTTTTCTTCTCCGACAAGATAGAGAAGTATATCCCTCCGAAGAAAGGCAGGAAACATATCCTCTACATCATCCGCGAGATGCTCAACTTCAAGCCCGAGAGTCTGCGCACCGACGTGGGCATGGCGGTGGAGTTCCTCACAAGGGTGATGAAGCGCCGCTGCACCGCCTTCCTCCTGAGCGACTTCTTCGACCGCTCGCCCTACGAGAACCAGCTCACCATCTGCAATCGCAAGCACGACGTGGTGGCGATACAGGTCTACGACCAGCGCGCGAAGGAAATGCCCGACGTGGGTCTGATGCGGATACAGGACGCGGAGACCGGCCATGAGATGGTCATCGACACCTCGAGCAAGAAATTGCGCAGGGCGCATGCCGCCTACTGGCTCCGCCGTCAGGCAGAGATGCGCACGATGTTCAACAAGAGCAATGTCGACCATATCTCCATCTCGACGAAAGACGATTACGTGAAGTCGCTCATGTCGCTCTTCTCCATGAGGGCATGACAGGGCACGCGCCGGCAGCCATGCCGGCGACAACCATCAAACAAAAATGAAATACTTCAAAACGATATTGTTGCTGCTGTGCGTCACCGCGCAGGCTATGGCACAGGTGAAAGTGGAGTCGGCCATCGACACGCCCGAGATTCTCATCGGCGAGCAGGCTCACGTCACCCTCAACGTCACGCTGCGCCAGGGACAGCACGCCGCGCTTCCCGAATACGAGGCGGGTGCACTCCTCACCCCTGGGGTAGAGGTGGTGGAGCAGGGGGTGGTAGACACTACGCTCCTCGACAACCAGATGCAGCGCCTCACCCGGCAGTATACCCTCACCTCGTTCGACGACACCCTATACCTGTTGCCATCGTTCAAGGCGGTGGTCGAGGGGAAGGATTATGCCGCCAAGCAACTGGCGCTGAAAGTCATCATGCCCGATGTCGACGTCGAGCACCCCGACCAGTTCTTCCCCTTCAAGGGCCTTCAGCCCAACCCTTTCATGTGGAAGGAATGGGTGCGGCCATTCTGGATGGGCGTCATCCTCATCGCCCTCTGCCTGTTGCTCTTCTACCTCGTCATCCGTCTGGGCGACAATAAGCCCATCGTGGCACGCATACGGTTCGTGAAGAAGGTGCTACCCCACAAGAAAGCCATCGGGGTCATCAACAAGCTCAAGGCAGGCTCCGTCAACACCGCCTCCGACCAGAAGGCCTATTACACTACGCTCGTCGACACCCTGCGCACCTACCTGCAGGAGCGCTTTGGCTTCAATGCCATGGAGATGACCAGCAGCGAGATAATCGAGCGGCTCAGTCAGGAGGAAGACCCTGCCAAACTTGCTGAACTGCGTGAACTCTTCCAGACCGCCGACCTCGTGAAGTTTGCCAAGTACTCCACCGAACTCAACGAGAAAGACCGCGACCTGGAGAGCGTGGTGGAATTCATCGAGACCACGAAGACCGAAGACATGCCCACGATAGAGAAGATAGAGCCCACGCTCACCGACAACGAGAAGCGGTCGCAGAAGTCGCGCCGACTCATCATCACGCTCATCGCCCTCACATCCATCAGCATACTCGTGGTGCTGGCACTCATCTGCTGGCAACTCTACCTGCTCATGCTATAGCCATAGAAGAATATGATTTTCGCAAACAAAGAATATTTCCTGCTCCTGCTCCTCGCAGTGCCCTACATCCTCTGGTATTTCCTCTACAGGAGGAAGACGGAGCCTACCATGCGCATGAGCGACACCCATGCCTACCGCTTCGCTACGAAGAGTTGGAGACAGCGGCTCATACACCTGCCCATGCTCCTCAGGCTCCTCGCCTTCACCATGGTGGTTGTGGTGCTGGCACGGCCGAGGACCCACAACTCATGGGGCGAGCGCTCGGTGGAAGGCATCGACATCATGCTTGCCATGGACGTCTCGACCAGTATGCTCGCCATGGACATGAGTCCCAGCCCCAACAGGCTCGAGGCAGCCAAGGAAGTGGCGGCAGAGTTCATCTCGGGGCGTCCCGACGACAATATCGGACTCACCATCTTCGCCGGTGAGGCCTTCACGCAATGCCCGATGACCGTAGACCACCAGACGTTGCTCAACCTGCTCCACAACGTGAGGACCGACATCGCCAAGAACGGGCTCATCGAAGACGGCACTGCCATTGGCATGGGTCTCTCCAACGCCGTGGGGCGCCTGAAGGACAGCAAGGCCAAGAGCAAGGTGGTCATCCTGCTCACCGACGGTTCCAACAACCGTGGCGATATCTCGCCCATGACGGCTGCATCGATAGCGAAGAGCCTGGGCGTGAGGGTGTATACCATCGCCGTGGGCACCAACAAGGTGGCACGCTACCCCCTCGAGGTGGGCGGCACCACGCAGTATGTGAACGTGCCGGTGGAAATCGACAGCAAGACGCTGAGCGACATCGCCGCCACCACCGACGGACAGTTCTACCGCGCTACCAACATGGCGGCGCTCAAGCAAATCTACAAGGAAATCGACAAGTTGGAGAAGACGAAGATCGATGTCAGGAAATTCAGCAAGTTCTACGAGGCCTACCAGCCCTTCGCCCTCGTTGCCATCCTTGCCCTGCTATTGGAACTGCTGCTCAGGATTTCGGTGCTGCGCAGGATACCATAAACCAAAGATGATTTGAATATGTTCAGATTCGAAAGTCCTATATATCTCTACCTGCTGCTCCTGGTGCCCGTCATCGTGGTCATCAGATACCTCTGCAGCAGAGACAAGATGAGAAAACTGAAACGTTTCGGCGACCCTGAGCTGCTCAAGGACATGATGCAGGACGTGTCGAAATACCGACCGACTGTGAAGTTCTGGCTGCTCCTCGCCGCACTCGCCATGCTCATCCTCGCCATGGCACGCCCGCAGATGGGGTCGCGCCTCAGCAGCGAGAAACGCCAGGGCGTCGAGGTCATCATCTGCATGGATATCTCCAACTCCATGCTCGCCGAAGACGTGGTGCCCTCGCGCCTCGAGAAGAGCAAACTTCTCGTCGAGAACATGGTCGACAAGTTCGTCAACGACAAGGTGGGACTCATCGTCTATGCTGGCGATGCCTTCGTGCAACTGCCCATCACCGCCGACTACGTGTCGGCGAAGATGTTCCTGCAGAACATCAGTCCTTCGCTCATCGCCTCACAGGGCACCGACATTGCCACCGCCATCAACATGGCAACGGTGAGTTTCACGCAAGACGAGAAGGCAGGCAAGGCCATCATCGTCATCACCGACGGCGAAGACCATGAGGGCAATGCCCTCGAGGCCGCCAAGGCTGCCAAGGACAAGGGCATCAAGGTGTTCATGCTCGGTGTGGGGTCGGCCAATGGCGCGCCTATCAGAATGAGCAATGGCGACTACCTGAAAGACAATACCGGCGAGACGGTCATCACCCGCCTCAACGAGGACATGTGCAAGCAGATAGCCGAGGCAGGCAGTGGCACGTATATCCATGTCGACAACACCAGCGAGGCGCAGGAACGCCTCGACATCGAGATAGGGAAGATGCAGAAGGGCGATATCTCCACGGTGGTGTACAGCGAGTACGACGAGCAGTTCCAGGCGCTGGCGCTTATCGCCTTGCTCCTCCTCATCATCGAGGTGTGCGTGCTCGAGCGCAAGAACCCCTTGCTCAGGAACGTGAAACTGTTCAACAAGACCAAACCAGGAGGTGAAATAAAACAATCATGAAGAAAGCACTCATCCTGATAGCGCTCATCGCAGCACTGCTGCTCACGCTGGCATTGTCGCAGAAGACCACCGACCGCCACCACATACGCCTGGGGAACCGCCACTTCCTGAAGTCGGAGTTCGACAAGGCCTACATCGAATATGGCAAGGCCATCTCGGAGAATCCCGACAACAGCCAGGCCGCCTACAACATCGCTTGCGTGATGACAGCGACACAGAACGACAGCACGCTGGCACAGTATGCCAAGGCCGCCGACATGGAGAAGAACGGCATCCGCAAGTCGATGTCGTGGCACAACATCGGTGTCATCATGCAGACTAGCCACAAATATGCCGAGGCCATCGAAGCCTACAAGAACGCGCTCAGGAGCAATCCCGCCGACGACCTCACCCGCTACAATCTCGCCCTGTGCAAGAAACTGCTCGAGCAGCAACAGCAGAACCAGCAACAGCAGCAACAACAAGACCAGAACAACGGAGGCGGCGGAGGCCAGGGCGACCAGAAGCAAGACCAGAAACAGCAACAAGACCAAAAGCAAGAATCCGATAAGAATCAGGAAAACCAAGACAAGCAAGACAGTCAGGGTCAGGGCAACAACAATGCCAGATACTGGGACCAGGTGGGCGACAACTACCAGAACCAAGACCAGCACGACAAAGCGAGGGATTCGTATAAGCAGGCACTCAAGAACAATCCCAACGACAAGCATGCCCAGGACCACATGAAGGAGTCGGAGCAGAAACTCAAGGAGCAGCAACAGCAGCGCCAGCAGGAGTACGACAAGCAGCACCGGCAGGAGCAACAGCAGCAGAACCAGAGTCAGGACAACAGTCAGGACAACCAGAATAACAACAACAATAACAAGCCGCAGGACGCCCAGCAACCCCAACAGGGTAGGGAAAGTCAGCAGCAACCTCAGGGACAGCCCGCAGGACAGATGAGTCAGGACAATGCGCAGCGCTTGCTCGAAGCTGCGATGCAGCAGGAGAAACAGACCCAGAAACGCCTGCAAGGGGCCATGCAGCAGCCTCCCCGGAAACGGTTAGGCAAGAATTGGTAAAGTCATAAGAGTGAAAATGAAAAGATATACATTCTTCTTCTTCATGGTGATGCTCGCCAGCACCATCTCGGCACAAAGAATCGTCGTGCACGCCCCCGCAAGGGTGAGTGCAGGCGAGACGTTCAAACTCGAGTACACCATCAACTCCACCGACATGAACGGGTCGTTGCAGATAGGAAAGATGCCCGAGGGACTGGAGGTGGTCTACGGACCGAGCGTCTCGCAGCAGCAGAGCTACACCGTGGTCAACGGCCATGCCAGCAGTTCGGCATCCATCACCTACACCTATATGTTGCTCGGCACGAAGAGCGGCTCGTACACCATACCCGCCGCTCATGCCAGTATCGGCGGACATACCCTGACGTCGGAGACCGTGAAGGTGAACGTGGTGGGAAATGCCAATGCGTCGCACAACCAGGGTACCACCTTCCATCAGGAAGAGGAGCAGCGCCCCAACCTCAGGAGTGCCGGCTCTGCCATCTCAGCCAACGACCTCTTCATCCGTGTGAGTGCCAACAAGACCCATGTGCACGAGCAGGAACCCATCCTGCTCACCTACAAGGTATATACCCTCGTGGAACTCACCCAACTCGAGGGCAAGATGCCCGACCTCAACGGCTTCCACTCACAGGAGGTGGAACTGCCCCAACAGAAGACCTTCCATGTGGAGAACGTGAACGGCAGAAACTACAGGTGCGTCACGTGGAGCCAGTATGTGATGTATCCGCAGATGACGGGAAAACTCGAGATACCGAGCATCACCTTCAAGGGCATCGTCGTGCAGGAGAACAGGAACGTCGATCCCTTCGAGGCGTTCTTCAACGGTGGCTCGGGATATGTGGAGGTGAACCGTGAGATAGAGGCACCGGGACTCACCATCCAGGTCGACTCGCTGCCCACGCGTCCTGCCAATTTCTCCGGCGGCGTAGGCAGGTTCAATATCTCCGCACAGCTCGACAAGACCGAGGTGAAGGCGGGCGACCCCATCACCCTCCGTGTGGTGGTGGGTGGCGTAGGCAACCTCAAACTCATCAAGGAACCTGTGGTGTCGTTCCCGAAAGACTTCGAGAAATACGATCCGAAGGTGACAGAGAAGACCCGCCTCACCGCCAATGGCGTGGAGGGCAACATGGTTTACGACTTCCTCGCCGTGCCGAAGAACAAGGGCGAATACGAGATTCCTGCCGTGGAGTTCACCTATTACGACACCGGCACCAACTCCTACAAGACCATCAAGACGCAACCCTTCGCCGTGAAGGTGGAGGCGGGCGACGGCACGGCATCGGTAAGCGACTACTCCGACCTGCGCAACAAGGACATTCACCCCATCAAGAAAGGCGTGGCCAATATCCACAAGGCTGATGAGTTCTTCTTTGGCTCCAATGCCTACTGGGTATGGATAGCACTGCCCCTGGCAGTCTTCCTCGCCCTGATGGTGCTGTTCCGCAAACGGGCCATCGACAATGCCAACATCAGTAAGATGCGTGGAAAGAAAGCCAACAAGGTGGCGACACGGCGCTTGAGAACCGCCAACCGCCTCATGCTCAACGGCGAGAACGGGAAGTTCTACGACGAGGTGCTCAGGGCACTGTGGGGATATGTGGGCGACAAACTCAACATCCCCGTGGAACAGCTCTCGCGCGACAACGTGAGCGACCAGCTCGCACAGCGGGGCGTCGACGATGCTACCGTGGCGAAGTTCGTGGAGGCCCTCGACGAGTGTGAGTTCGAGCGCTATGCCCCCGGCGACCCGGCGGGCAACATGAGCAAGACCTTCGAGTCGGCCATGACAGCCATTATGAAAATAGAAGAGGCTATGAAATCAAGGAAAAAGAGCCATACTGCCGCCACGGCTGTGGTGCTGCTGGCCATGCTGCTTCCGCTGCAAGCCATGGCAGTGACAAAGGCCAATGCCGACGCGGAATATACCAAGGGCAACTACCAGCAGGCCATCAAGGACTATGAGGAACTGCTCAAGCAGGGGGTGAGTGCCGAACTCTACTACAACCTCGGCAATGCCTATTACAGGACCGACAACATCACCCGCGCCATCATCAACTACGAGCGTGCCTTCATGCTCTCGCCCGGCGACGAGGACATCCGTTTCAACCTGCAACTCGCGCAGTCGAAGACCATCGACAAAATAGCGCCGGCATCGGAGATGTTCTTCGTCACCTGGTACCAGTCGCTCGTCAACCTCACGAGTGTCGACCGATGGGCGTATGTGGCCATCGCGAGCATCATCCTCGTCTTGTTGCTGGTGCTCATCTATCTCTTTGCCGACAACCTCAGGCTGAGGAAGGTGGGGTTCTTCGGAGCCATAGTCTTCCTCGTGCTCTTCATCCTCGCCAACGTGTTTGCCTATCAGCAGAAACGCCAACTCGAGAACCGCAACGGCGCCATCGTCATCGCGCCGTCGGCGAGCGTGAAGAAGACACCTGCCGACAATTCGGAAACCAGTTTCGTGCTCCATGAAGGAACGAAGGTGAAAATCACCGACAAGTCTATCAACAAATGGATGGAGATAGAGATAGCCGACGGCAGGAGCGGATGGTTGACAAGCGACAGGATTGAGGAAATCTAAAACCCAGGGCGATGAATTTCGAAGGCATCATAGAGACCGACAGACAGTTGCTGGGCGTGTTCAACGGGAACCATACGGCTTTCCTCGACACGCTCATGGCTACCCTCACGGCGGGACCCACATGGATTCCCCTCTATATTGCCTTGCTCTATCTCGTGGTGAAAAACAACGAGACCATCACGCAGATTCTGGTCATCGTGGTCAGTGTGGCGCTGTGCCTCTTCATCACCGAGTTCGTCACCGAGGGAGTGGTGAAACCGATGGTGGCACGACCACGACCCCTTGTCGACCCCGAGTGGGGATACCACTGGCATGTGGTGGGCGACCGCAAGGCCAGCGGCTATAGTTTCTTCTCCGCCCATGCGTCGAACACCTTCGGCATCGCGGTGCTCCTCTCGCTCATCATACGCAACAAGGTGTTTACATGGCTCATGGTGGCGTGGTCGCTCCTCAACTGCTACACTCGCCTCTATCTCGCCAAGCACTATCCCTCCGACATCGTCGTGGGACTGGCGTTCGGTGCCCTGGCAGGCATCCTTTCCTATCTTGTCTATAGCCTCACATACAAGCAGGTAGCCGCCCGACAGCACTTCATCTCTTCGCAATACACCAAGACGGGCTACAGCCTCACCGATATCGATGTCGTGGCTTTCGTGCTCGTAGCCGTCTGTTTCTTCGCCATCATCATCTCGCTGGTGATGCAGTAAGGCATATCAAGTAAAATGACCAATCCACAAAATACAAAAGACATTTCCATCAGCGATTATGACTATCCATTGCCCGACAGTCGTATCGCGAAATTCCCGCTTGCCCGGCGCGACCAGTCTAAACTCCTCCTTTATAATAAAGGTGTGGTGAGCGAGGATGTGTTTGCCAATCTCCCCGACCATATCCCTGCCGGGTCACTCATGGTGTTCAACAACACCAAGGTCATCATGGCACGCCTGCTCTTCCGCAAGGCCACGGGAGCGCTCATCGAGGTGTTTCTCCTCGAGCCCTTGGCACCTGCCGACTATCAGGTGGCATTTCAGGTGTCGGGGCAGTGCGAGTGGTGCTGTCTTGTGGGCAACCTGAAGAAATGGAAAGAGGGAATCCTTGAGAGGGATGTCGAGGTAAACGGCAAGAAGACGTGTTTCACCGCCCGGCGTGTTGGAGAGACGAAGACCGGACAGCGGGTGGTGTTCGGATGGGACAACCCCGACGTGTCGTTTGCCGAACTCATCGATGCGGTGGGCGAACTGCCCATCCCGCCTTATCTGAACAGGAAATCGGAGGAGAGCGACAAGACCACCTACCAGACGGTATACTCTAAAATCAAGGGCAGCGTGGCGGCACCGACGGCGGGACTGCATTTCACGCAAGAGGTGCTGCAGGCGCTCGATGCGAAAGGCGTGGAGCGCGAGGAACTTACCCTCCATGTAGGGGCGGGGACGTTCAAACCGGTAAAGAGCGCCCATATCGAGCAGCACGAGATGCACAGCGAGCATTTCCGCGTGAACCGTACGACGCTCGAGAAACTCCTCCAACACCATTGCGAGGCGGTGGCGGTGGGTACGACCAGCGTGAGGACGCTCGAAAGCCTCTACTATGTTGGAGCGAAACTCAGGGAGAACCCCGGTGCGTCGGCAGAAGAGCTGCATGTGAACCAGTGGGAACCCTATGAGCGTGAGTACCACATCACGGCGGAAGAAGCGATAGAGGAAATCATCGCCTATCTCGACCGCAACGGGGAGAGCGCCCTTCATACGTCCACGCAGATTATCATTGCCCCCGGCTATGAATATAAAATCGTGAAACGCCTCGTTACCAATTTCCACCAGCCCAGGAGCACCCTGCTGCTGCTCGTCAGCGCGTTCGTCAAAGGCGACTGGAGAACCATCTACGACTACGCCCTTGCCCACGACTTCCGCTTCCTGAGCTATGGCGACAGTTCACTCTTGGAACCATAGAGGTTTGAGGTTTGAGGTTTAAGATTTGAGGTTTGAGATTTGAGATTTGCAACTCTAATTTTCAATTTTCAATTTTTAATTTTCAATCCTCCAGACTTCCCTTTAACTTCCATTAGTTGAGCGAAAGCGAAACTTGAATAAATATGAAAATCGGAGACAAAGTAAGATTCCTCAGTGAGACGGGCGGCGGTATCGTCGCCGGCTTCCAGGGAAAGAATATCGTGCTCGTAGAAGACGAGGACGGTTTTGAGATTCCCACGCCCATCAACGAGGTCGTGGTGGTAGAGACCGACGACTACAATATCGCCAGGGTACACACCTCGGCAGTACCGGGAATGCAGAGACCCAAGACGACGGAGAAACCAGTGAAGAACGACGACGAGGAAGACGACCCCGCCGACAGGCCCATCACCTTCAAGGCTCCAGTAGAGGAACGTAAGGGTGGTGATGTCCTCACCGCTTTCCTCGCTTTCGTACCCATCGACATCAAGCAGATGACTACCACGGCATTCGAGAGTTATTTTGTCAACGACAGCAACTACTTCATGCGGTTCACCTACCTCGTGGCAGAGGGCAACAGTTGGCGGATGAAGTGCACGGCAGAGGTGGAGCCCAACACCAAACTCTTCATCGAGGAGTTCACCAAGGCGCAACTCAACGACATGGAGCGGTCGTGCATGCAGATACTGGCATACAAGCGTGGGAAGAGTTTCGTCATCAAGCCGTCGGTCGATGTGCAGTTCCGTGTCGACCCCGTGAAGTTCTATAAACTGCATACCTTCCAGGAGAACGACTTCTTTGAGACCCCGGCATTGCTCATCCCACTCGTGGAGAACGACGTGCCACGGCGCCCGCTCGTGGTGGATGCCCAGTCGCTGAAGAAAGAGATGTATGCCAGCAGACCGGCTGCCGAGAAGCCGCAGGGTAGGGGAGACACGCTCCTGCGCCGCTACGACGATGCGCAGAGCAAGGGCAAGGCGCAACAGCGGAAGACCGACCCCAATATCGTCGTGGTAGACCTCCATGCTTCGGAGGTGCTCGAAACCACGGCGGGAATGGCACCTGTCGACATTCTCAACTACCAGTTGGGAATCTTCCGGCAGACGCTCGAGCAGTACAAGGCGAAGAAAGGCCAGAAAATCGTGTTCATCCACGGTAAGGGTGAGGGCGTGCTCCGTAGGGCCATCATCAGCGAACTCAACTACAGGTACAAGAAGTACACCTTCCAGGACGCCTCATTCCAGGAATACGGATATGGCGCCACACAAGTCACAATCAGGTAAGGTTTGAGGTTTGAGATTTCAGGTTTGAGATTTAGAGTAACTATCTCCCCTCTTCCTCATCCCGCTACGATGTGGAACGCCCCTGTCATGTAAATACACAGCTTGATGGAATAGTCGATGTCTCCGACTTGGTTCCATGGTGCGTGGTAATAGAAGACCTCTTTGAGCACCATATCGTTTTTGTCATAGTATTTCTTGGAGATGATACGGTAGGTCAGGAGCGGCTCGTCGAATTCATACAGCACTTCCACCCTCACTGGTTTCCCAGTCACTTTGTCGCGTTTCGCCTCTTTCTTACACACTTTCAGATTCTTGTAGTCATAACGCACCCACAGCAGGTAATTGTTGCCTGAACGGTCCACGCAGTCGCTGGCATTCACCATCAGCGTATCGTTTTCCACCACCGTCCGGAATGTCTTCACTTGCGCAGAAGCCGACGTGACGGACAATAACATCAATACCAGAGAAAAAAGAATTTATTTCATAAGTAATTAATCGTTTTTTGTAATAAGATGTTTCAATATTGATGCAAAAATAAGGAACAAATAAGAAATAAGCAAATAAATATCCCTTTATCTCCCTTTTAACTTCCTTTCCTAAATATCTCCATGAGCAAATGGCAGAGTAGCAAGGCCTACGTCCCTTTAACTTCCCTTTAACTTCTCTTTGACTTCCTTTTGGTAAGCGAATGCAAATCTTGAATTAATTGCAATCAAGCTGAAAGAAACCAGAAAATTGTCTTCTCAATAATATTGAGCGGATTCCCGCTTCCTCTCCGACCACAATGCCATGTTCGTGCGCATCCACTTGTCCGATACTTCATGTGATGTGATAGGTGGGTGATGGTCATTTGACGTTTAACGATTTATACAAAAAACTATGCCATTATTCTATAACAGACCTATTGCTACGCTTGTCAAATGGTACGTTGACAAGCGGAGCGGGCATGTGCAGGATGCCCGTTCGGAAATACAACGACGATTTGCCTATTTGGATTGGTCGCAACAGAAGAAAATTACTTTGGCATTCCTCTCTTCCGGAAAGACCGACAGACAATGGATATACGCTCAATTATGGAAATGGTGGGATGATTGTTTCGCCCCCAAAATCCGGGAGATTTGGGAACAATACCACGAAGAGAAATGTGCATGGCTCATCATTCGCTATTTTCCCAAAGATTATGTGTTGGCGAATCTTGATTATTTCACAGGCACGAGGGATTATTACTATATCTGTCGTCGTTTCGGTGCAGGCAACGACTTTGTCATAGATGACAGCAAGTTGTCTGCAAGAGACCGTTTCATCATCCATGCCATATCACAGAAGCCTTTGGATGGCGACAGCTGCCTGGACGACATATTCACGTGCCTTCATGGTACTTGTGCCACAGAATATTCATATCCCTTGGTAAATAAAAAAGACCGCGGGGAAATATTGGATGCACTGGATATCAAGTATATCTATGGCATGATGAAAAACATGGAAAGGATGGGTCTTGACGAACAAGTTCAATTTTTTCGAGAGTGGAATCGTCAAGTCTATGTCGATATTTTTCACTCTGCCGACTGGGAACAACTGAATGCCTCGAACCTGTCTGATGGAGAGTACGACATCCGGCGAAGATACATCATGAAAAAGTATGTATATAAGAACCTGGACGACAAGTACAAAAAAGTCAATGAAAGGCTTGATGCGCTGGATTTCGGGAACATACCCGATGACTTTACGACTTATGAGGAAAAAGGGACTGATAAGATGTCGTCGGAGGCCACATCGGAAACGACGAAAGAGCAGATGAGAGAATTGATTGAAAGGAATCCGGCATTTGAAACGATAATAGACGATTTGGGACTGATTACGGATGACCAAGAAGAAGTGCCATTTTAAGCCGTCAACATCAGAAAGCCATCAATACAAGAATTTTCTAAGAAAACCATATACGACGGTTCGGGGAAAGATTGGAAATGAATGTCACCGTCGTGTCCTAATAGAATAAATAACCAACGTACAAGCAATATGGCTGCAAGGGAATTCATTGTTGCAATAGAACTGGGCTCTTCGAAGATTACCGGTATCGCTGGCAAGAAGAGCGCGGACGGGAGCCTTCAGGTGCTCGCCGTCGTGAAGGAGGACTCCACTTCTTGCATCCGCAAGGGTGTGGTATATAATATCGACAAGACCAGCGCTTGTCTTGTCAGCATCATCAAGAAACTACAGACGCTCCTGAAGTCGGAAATCTCGAGAGTATATGTGGGCGTTGGCGGACTGTCCATCCGCAGCATGCACAACGTCATCGTCAAGACATTGCCCGACGATGCCATTATCTCGCAAGACATCATCAACGGACTGATGGACACCAACCGCAGCACCCAGTATCCCGACCTGGAAATACTTGATGCCGCCACGCAGGAGTTTAAGGTGGGCGCACTGTATCAGGTTGACCCTGTGGGTGTACAGAGCAACAAGATTGAGGGCAACTTCCTCAATATCGTCTACCGCAAGGCCTTCTTCCGCAATCTGAACAGATGCTTTGAGAAAGCCAACATCTCCATTGCCGAGATGTATCTTGCCCCCATTGCCTTGGCACAAAGCGTGCTCACTGAAGATGAGATGCGCTGCGGCTGCCTACTCGTCGACTTGGGGGCTGAAACCACCACCGTGTCGGTCTACCACAAGAGCATCCTACGCCACCTGGCGGTGATACCCCTTGGCGGCAGCAACATCACCAAGGACATCACCTCCCTACAGATGGAGGAGGATGAGGCAGAGGAGATGAAAGTGAAGTATGCCATGGCTTTCTTCAAGCCTACGGAAACCGAGACCGATGAGATACTGCCTGTCGATGCAGAGCGCTCTATTTCGGCAAGGGCATTCAACGAACTGGTGGAAGCCCGTGTCAATGAAATCATCCAGAATGTATGGCTTGGTCAGGTGCCACCGAAATACTATGACAAGTTGATGGGCGGCATCATCCTTACCGGAGGCGGTTCGCAGATGAGGGAAATCAAGAAAGCATTCACTGCCGTCACCGGTATCAAGAGAATACGCATCGCAGGCACGGTGAACCAGAAGGTGTCTTCCGCGGACAAGGACATCAACGCCCATGACGGTAGGATGAACACTGCGCTGGGACTGCTCGCTAAAGGCGATTTGAACTGCTCTGGCGCGGCCGTCAGAGCAACTCCTAGCCTCTTCGACACCGACGGTCGCCCAAGTACTGAGGTGGCAGAAAACCAAAGAATAAGAACTACGTCTGGCGAAACAGGCAGGGTGGAATCTCCCAGCGAGAAACAGCACCGAGAGGAGAAACGCCTCCGCGAGGAAAAAGCCGTCCAAGAGGAATCAATCGCTTCGCCCAAAGGCGGATGGTTCTATCGCGGATATAGATTCTTGCAAGACCTGGGCACAAGAATCATCTCTGCGGAGAACGAGGATGACAACATCCGTTAATCCATAACCCATTCACGCTCCATCAAAAAACAAATAAATATGGCAAACAACAGAAATACCAACAAGCAAGAAATCCTCGAATTTGATGACCTCCCAAAAGAGAATTGCATCATCAAAGTCATCGGAGTAGGTGGTGGCGGCGGCAACGCTGTCAACCACATGTATCGAACGAACATCCAAGATGTGACTTTCGTTCTCTGCAATACCGACCGCCAGGCCCTCAACAACTCTCCCGTTCCCACGCATCTTCAGTTGGGCGAAGGACTCGGGGCTGGCAATATACCTGGAGTCGCACGCAAGGCTGCCGAAGAAAGCGAAGAGAACATCCGCCGCATGCTCAGCGATGGCACGAAGATGTCGTTCATCACCGCCGGCATGGGTGGTGGCACGGGAACCGGTGCTGCTCCCGTAATCGCTCGCGTGTCGAAGGAACTCGGTATCCTCACCGTAGGCATCGTCACCATCCCCTTTCAGTTCGAGGGTGCCAATAAGATTGATCAGGCGCTCGATGGCGTAGAGGAAATGGCGAAGTACGTGGATGCCTTGCTCGTCATCAACAATGAGCGTCTCCGTCAGATTTACCCCGACTACTCCGTGCTCAACGCTTTCGCCAAGGCCGACGACACCTTGAACATCGCCGTGCGCAGCATCACCGAAATCATCACTGTACATGGCCTGATCAACCTCGACTTCAACGATGTGCGCACCGTGCTTAAAGACGGTGGTGTCGCCATCATGAGTACGGGGTACGGCGAGGGTGAAGGGCGTGTGAAGAAAGCCATTGAAGATGCTCTCCATTCTCCGCTGCTCAACGACAACGACATGTTCAACTCGAAGAAAATCCTGCTGAACATCACTTTCTGCGAGGACGAGGAAAACGGCGGACTGATGATGGACGAGATCAATGAGGTGCACGAATTCATGGCAAAGTTCAACAATGACTACAAAATCAAATGGGGACTGGCTGTCAATCCTGAATTGGGCAAGAAGGTGAAGGTGACCATCCTTGCCACAGGCTTCGGCATCGAGCATGTCGATGGCATGAACATGCACCAGAACAAAATCGCACAAGTCGATTCCGCCCTCATGGCCGCACAAGAGGAACACCGTCAGAAATTGCAGAAACGCCGTATCGACTACTATGGTCCCACGCCCTCAAGCAAGCAAAAGCGGTGTCCGTTTATTTACATCTTCAAACAGGAAGACCTCGACAACGAGGACGTCATCATGGCAGTGGAGAGTACCACGACCGCAAATCGCTCACGCAAATCCCTTGAGCATATCTGCCACATTTCCAATGGCGATGAGAGGGATTACATGCCTGAAGCCGAGGCTGAAAGCAACGGCAACACCCACAGAATCGTGTTTTAGGGCATTTCCTTGTGATGGCATGCTTACCTTTTGAGTATTGATGGCATATACTATTGAAGACCGATTGTTGGTCGGCCCATAAACAGCAAAGCGTGTATGAACAACAGAAAGCGACATAAGGTATATCTGGTAAGGCGGCATCCGTTTGGTGGAAACTATCTGGCCATCTGCCTGTTTGGCTTTGTGTTCTCCGTGAGGCCATTGGATACAAGGGAACTGAACCATGAACTGATTCATGCCGCCCAGCAAAAGGAACTGCTCTATCTCCCGTTCTTCGTCTGGTATGGCATCGAGTGGCTATTCTTATATTTCAAATATCGGGATTGGACGAAAGCATACTACCATATCCGCTTCGAAAAAGAGGCATATCGGCATGAAAGCGACTATCAATATCTGAAAAAGAGGAAACACTTCCGATATAAGTGAAGGTCAATCCCGCTACCACCTTTTAACTTCCAATCCCTTCACTTCAGCAAGTTTCACATTCGTGAGACTTGCTTTTTCTTTTCCCTTTGATAGATGGAAAACTAAGGCCTTTAACTGTATTCAATAATCTCAATATGTGTTTGCACCGCAATCTTCTGAACATCCCCATTGTCTAAAGTTTTTTCACTGGTTGATTGAACCTATGAAAAAACTTCGTTTAACTTTTTGTCTCATCGTTCTATGAAGTGGAACACCCAGTAAATGAGGAAAATGCCAATCAGAATGGCCAGAAGATCTATCCATAGAAAACCCTGGCCAAGCATCATGTGGCCGATGAATGTGCTCCGGAACGACACCAGCCAAGGCCAACAATTCAGCTGGGAGAATTCCACGAGATAAGAATGAATCAAGCTAATTAGTGCAACAAAGGGCAGGCCTTTCTTGACTAGTATGATACGCCAAAAACAAAATACCATCATGGCCCAGAGTGCATCACCCACCTCTTTCGTGAGCCAGCTGATATGTCTGGAATAGAGTCCGATTGGAATCAGGACGATGATGCCAGCCAATGAGATCAGAAGCTTTCTTTTCATCGGAAAAACAACATTGTGCATAAATACAAGAAGAGGGGGTGTCATTTTGAAGTGCCCCCCCCTTGCTTGTCGATGTCGTGCCGTGTTACAACTTCACGCGCCGTGTGAGCATAATGTAGCCCACCTTGCGTTTCAAGTGTTCCTGGCCGGGATAACTGGTGTCGAAGAAGTTGTGCAGGGGCATGGAGAACTGCAGCAGTGTTTTCCCGCCCTTGTCTATGTCTACCAAAGCGAAGTCCAGGCCCCATCCGCTCTTCAGCATGTCTTTGTCTGTCACGGGCACCGACCCTCCGCAGCCGGTCACCATGTCGTAGAACACACCGGCCTCGATTTGGTTCTCCTTGCCGCCTAAGACAAGACCCACACGCGGTTGGAAATAGAAGCCCCGGATGTTGTCGTCCGTCTGCTTGTATACCACCTCCTGGCTCTTGAAATAGGCACCGCCATACACGCCTATCACGCAGGGCTTGTAGGAAACGTCAAGACCGATGCCATAGTCGCCGATGTGCTTGAACGGGTTGGCGAATGCACGGTGGTAGGGACCGTAGATGTCGTTGGGCTCGTCGAAGCCTTTCTTGCCCATGCCGATGGGGAACACAAGGTCGGCGGAAGGGATGATGCGCTCTGCCCATAGTGAGTCGGCACTTTCACGGAAGGCGTAACGGCATAAGCCCTCAGAAAAGACACTATAGATGAGAGTGGTAAAGTAGTTCGTGCTCCATGCGCGTGTGTTGAGTGTCCAATCGCCATACGACTGGGCGCTCATTTTTGTCGTGGCCATCAAGGCAACAACAATCAGAATGGTGATTTTTCTCATGTTTGATATAATTGAATGATGAGTTGTTACATATTTATTTGCAAAGGTACGATTTAGCGAGCGGAAATCCAAATTTTGGAACAGCGAAGGCAAAGAAATGTTTGCAAATTCTTTGCTGAGTCGTGACAAAATTCAACTGAAGGTTAAATTTATTTTGGATTTTCACTCACTTACTCGTACCTTTGCAGAGGATTTCTGAACCAAGAGAACAAGGAGAACGGATGAAGAATATCGGATATCACTTGCTTGCTGTCTTTACCATCGCCATCTGGGGTGTGACTTTTGTCAATACCAAGGTGTTGTTGCAGCATGGGCTGCAACCGATGGAGATATTCCTGCTCCGGTTTATCGTGGCTTATCTCTGTATCTGGATAATCTCTCCAAAGAAAGTCAGGTCGCAGTCGTGGACAGACGAGGGACTGTTCTTTATCCTGGGCCTGCTTGGCGGTACCGTGTATTTCGTGGCAGAAAACACCGCCATCGGCCTCACCTATGTCAATGACGTGGCATTCATCGTCTGCACCGCTCCGCTCATCACCATGCTCCTCGCCATCGCTTTCATGAAGAGTGTGAAGGCAACGGTGCCACTGGTTCTGGGGTCTGTGACGGCCCTGGTGGGGGTGGGAATGGTTATCTATAACGGACATTTCGTGCTCCACCTGAATCCGTTGGGCGACATGCTTGCCCTTGCGGCGGCAGGCAGTTGGGCTGTCTACAGTCTGGTCATCAAGAAGGTTTCTTCACGCTATAGTGCCACTTTCATTACCCGAAAGGTGTTCTTCTATGGGATACTGACCGTACTCCCGCTGTTTCTCCTGAACCCCTGGCATTACCCGTTGGAACAGCTTCGCCAGCCCGTGGTATGGATGAACCTGCTGTTCCTTTCCGTTGTGGCATCGTTTCTGTGTTTCCTGTGGTGGAGCGTGGCGGTGAAGAAGATTGGTGCGATACCCACCAGCAATTACGTCTACCTGAATCCCATTACCACGATAGTGGCAAGTGCCTTGTTCCTTCAGGAACCCATGACATTGATGGCATATACCGGATGCGCCCTCATCCTCTTGGGGGTGTTCATTGCCAACCGTAAGGTAAGGGAAGAAGGGGTAGACGACCAGTAAGCCAGGTGGAAATTTTTTTCGACGAAACTCCAATTTCGATTTTGTCATTTTTTTGCTTTTCGGTTGTGGTGGAGTGCCGGAAATGGCAATTGTGTGCGATAACAGTGTTTTTTCAATCTAACAATTTGCAACAAAATGATTCGATTTTGAATCTAGGTGTTTACAAAATGCTTTGAATATTTGTAAATACTATACATAATGTCAGGAATACAACAATTTTTAAAACAAAGTGGCAAATTTTTACCTTGTTTCCTTTCATAATGTCGTACCTTTGTAGCGTCAATTGACAAGATACGGCCTCATGACAGGGGGTCATTATTGTTTAATATAAGGTAAAAGGAAAACGTTATGAAAAGGATTGAAGCAATTATCCGGAAGACGAAGTTCGATGACGTGAAGGAGGCACTGCTCCAGTCGGACATCAACTGGTTTGAGTATCACAACGTGCACGGTATCGGACAGAGCCGTGAGGAACGCATATACCGTGGCGTGCAGTATTCCACCGACGTGATAGAGCGCGTGGCGCTCACCATTGTGTGCCGTGACCAGTTCGTGGAGCCTACGGTGAAGGTGATATTGGATGTGGCCCACACGGGTGAAGTAGGCGACGGGCGTATCTTCGTGAGCGAAATGATCGATACTTGGAGCATCCGCACGGGCGAGCACGGCGACACCGTATTGAGAGACAAGAAATAAAATGTAGGATAACAAAAAAAGAGAAAGATTATGAACGAAATAGGATTATCACTCGATACCGTATGGATGTTGTTGGCAGCCATGTTGGTTTTCTGGATGCAGCCGGGATTCGCGCTGTGCGAAGCAGGCTTCACACGGAGCAAGAACACGGCCAACATCTTGATGAAGAACTTTGTGGACTTCATGTTTGGCTCACTCCTTTTCTTCTTCGTCGGGTTCGGATTTATGTTCGGCAGCGAAGGGGCTGGCTTTATCGGCATGCCCAACTGGGGCGACTTGAGTTTCTACAAGGGCGACCTGCCCGTAGAGGGATTCCTGATTTTCGAGACGGTGTTCTGCGCCACTGCTGCCACGATAGTGAGCGGTGCAATGGCAGAGCGCACGAAGTTCTCGATGTACCTCATCTATAGCGTGTTCATCTCGCTGGTCATCTATCCCGTGGAAGGACACTGGACATGGGGCGGGGGATGGCTGTGCAACGATGCTGCCGATAGTTTCATGATGACGACGTTCGGCGACGTGTTCCACGATTTCGCAGGCTCTGCCATCGTGCATAGCGTGGGAGGTGTGCTGGCGCTGATTGGAGCCATGGCCCTCGGCCCGCGTATCGGCAAGTATGCAAAAGACGGCAAGAGTCGGGCCATCCCCGGACATAACCTGACGATGGCGGCACTCGGCGTGTTCATCCTCTGGCTTGGGTGGTTCGGTTTCAACCCCGGTTCGCAGTTGGCTGCCAGTGGCGAGGTGAACCGCGTGGCCATTAGCCATGTGTTCCTGACCACCAACCTGGCGGCTGCCGCAGGTGGCATGGCAACGATGTTCGTCACCTGGCTGAAATATGGCAAGCCCTCGCTCTCGCTGACACTCAACGGCGTGCTGGCTGGTCTCGTGGGCATCACGGCAGGATGCGACCTGGTATCGCCAGTAGGGGCTGTCATCATCGGACTCGTATGTGGTATCATATTGGTCTTTGCCATAGAGTTCATCGACCATAAACTGCATATCGACGACCCCGTGGGTGCATCCTCGGTACATGGCGTTTGCGGTATACTCGGCACCCTGATGACGGGACTGCTCTCCACGTCGAATGGCGCCTTCTATGGTCACGGATGGGGATTCTTCGGTGCTGAGTGCTTCGGCGTACTGGCCATCGACCTCTGGGCTACCGCCTGCGGTTTCCTGCTGTTCTACGGCATCAAGAAGGCTAACGGACTTCGTGTCGGTGCCCGTGTGGAAGAGGAAGGACTCGATATCTACGAACACGGTGAGTCATGTTACAATTAAAATGAAAAAGGTATGAAAAAGATTGTTTTGCTAGTCATGGGCCTGGCCATGTGTGCTGCCAGCCATGCACAGGAGAAAGTGGAAACTACGATTGGCAGTGATGTCGTGAGCAGTTATATCTGGCGCGGCCAGGACTTGGGCAGCGTGTCGCTGCAGCCTACGCTCGGCATCGGATACAAGGGACTGTCGTTGATGGCATGGGGCAGTGTAGGACTGTCGGAACCTGCCGACACGAAGGAATTTGACTTGACGTTGGGTTATGCAGTCGGCGGACTGAACATCGGCATCACCGACTATTGGTTCAATGCCGGGCTCGACCCCGAGAACCGTTATTTCAAATATGATGCCCATGGCACGAACCATGTTTTCGAGGCGAATATCGGTTATGACTTCGGACCGGTCAGCGTGCAGTGGTTCACCAATTTCGCCGGTAACGACGGTGCCAACAATGACGGTGAACGTGCATATAGCAGTTACATGGAAATCGCCGTGCCGTTCAAACTTGCAACCGTTGACTGGACTGCCACGGCAGGTGCCGTCCCCTATGCCACCGACTTCTATGGCACTGACGGATTCGCTGTCACCAACCTCGCATTGAAGGCGACAAAGGACATCAAGGTGACCGACTCGTTCGCCATCCCAATTTTCGGACAGGTTGTCGCCAACCCCTGCTCAAGGAAAGCCTACCTGGTCTTTGGTTTCACGCTGCAACCGTAATTTTACATAATTCCTATCCCCGTCTTTCGTGGCGGTTCTGCAACACTCCCCGCGAAAGACACGCTCCACACCCTTGTCCTATTGAGGGTGTGGAGTTTTTCTTCAATCAAACTTCAATAAAGAGAAGGTTCATCGGGATTTGTAATCCCGATGCTATGAGTATTAGGAACCAACGGTCGGCGGCCGAAGGGAAAGCCAATTTAAATCTCGATAATCGCATTGCAAATGCTGATATTCTATGCGGTCGGATTGCAAATTCGACCGAACGAGAATGATATCTTCAGGAATGGAATTCGATAATTCTATAATTCTATTTATTCGGGATAAACAGTTATTCGATAATTCCAGTAACATAATTCATGTTCATAACACTCGGGACGAAGTCCCAATTTTCAATTTTCAATCTTCAATTTTCAATATTCAATTATTATTGTTTATCTTTGTCACTTGATTCCAGCCTAATACAAAAAACCTATCAGACACATGGAAAGTGCCATCAACGGATACTACAAACTCTCGTGGAGGGAACGTATCGGATTTTGTTCGGGCGACCTCGCCCAGAACCTGATTTATCAGACCGTAAGCATCTGGCTGCTGTTCTTCTACAACAATGTCTACGGACTGGATGCTGCCGTGGTGGCCGTGATGTTCCTCGTGGTACGTATCATCGATGTGATATGGGACCCGATGGTGGGGGCATTCGTCGACAAGTCGCATCCCCGTTGGGGGAAATACCGCTCATGGCTGCTCATGGGCGGAATACCGCTGGCAGCGTTCGCCATGCTCTGTTTCTGGAATGGCTTCAGTGGGTCGCTGCTCTATGCCTACGTGACCTATGTGGGACTGAGCATGTGTTTTACGCTGATTAATGTGCCCTACGGGGCGCTTGGCTCATCACTCACGCGCGATACCGACGAGATAACCATCCTTACCAGCGTGCGCATGGTGATGGCCAACCTGGCGGGACTGATTATCAAAACCCTGCCGCTTGTGATTGCGCTGTTCGCACCCAAGGTGCTGAACGAACAGACCGGACGTATGGAGGCGGTCTACAACACCCCAGAGGCAGGACAGGCATGGTTTATCACCATGAGCATCTTCGCGCTGACCGGACTGGCACTGCTCTTCGTCACATTCTTTGAGAGCAAGGAGCGCATCGTGATGGACAAGAGCGAGACTGCGGGCGTCAAGGTGAGCGACCTCTGGATGGAACTGGTGAGGAACCGTCCGCTCAGGATACTGTCGTTCTTCTTCATCATCGCCTTCACCACCATGAGCATAAGCAATGCGGCAGACTCTTATTTCATGACTTTCAACATGAGGGCTACCCCGTTCATGACCACGGCATACATGTGGCTCGGCACCATCCCGGCATTCATCTTCCTGCCCATGGTGCCTGCCATCAAGCGGAAGATAGGCAAGAACGGGATGTTCCGCATGTTTCTTGGGATATCCATAGCGGCCATGCTGCTCATGTACCTCATTGTGTCCGTACCGAGTCTCAAGGCGTGTTCCACGTTGCTCTTTGTGGTGCAGTTCGTGAAGAGTACGGGCGTGCTCGTGGCTACCGGTTACATGTGGGCGCTCGTCCCCGAGGTGGTGACATTCAGCGAGTTCGCGTCGGGCAAGCGCGTGGCTGGCATAGTGAATGCATTGATATGCATCTTCATGAAGGCAGGAATGGCCCTTGGTGGGGTAATCCCCGGACTGGTACTGGCCTGGGTGGGATTCAAGGCGGGTGAGCAGGCACAGACGCCGTTGGCAGAGCAGGGTATACTCTGGCTCGTCACCCTTATCCCTGCCGCCCTTTTCGTACTTGCCATCTACGTGATAGGGAAGTATGAACTGACCGATGCGAAAATGGACGAAATCAACGCTGCAGTTACGAAAAAGAATTGACTAAAAACAAAAATATGCAACTGACATCAAATTCCGACAAGATAACAAGAGACTATTTTGACTCTCTGTTGATAGAGACCCGATATCTCGACGCTGTCGTCCCCTCAACCCAGATGACGCTGTTTGGTGAGTCGTTCCGCACGCCGGTGATGACTGCCGCCCTGTCGCATCTACACAACACCACCCAGAACGGGATGGTGGTATATGCTCGGGCTGCAGCCCTCAGTGGTGCCGTGCACTGGGTGGGCATGGGCAGCGAGAGTGAGTTGGAGGAAATCGTGGCGACGGGTGCCAGGACCATCAAGATTATCAAGCCCCATGCAGACAACCGGTTGGTGTTCAGCAAGATTGAACATGCTGTACGGGTGGGCTGCATCGCCGTGGGGATGGACATCGACCATGCCTTTAGTTCAGATGGTGGTTACGATAATGTGTTCGGACTGCCCATGAAAGCGAAATCGACGGAGGAACTGGCAGCGTTTGTACAGGCTGCCGGCGTGCCGTTCATCGTGAAAGGCGTGCTCAGTCCGCGCGATGCGGAGAAATGTCTGAAGGCAGGGTGCGCGGGGTTGGTGGTGTCGCACCATCATGGTATGGTGCAGTATGCCATGCCACCGCTGATGGCGCTACCCGACATCCTTTCGGCCACTGGTGGGAGCGTGCCGGTGTTCGTTGACTGCGGGATAGAGAGTGGAATGGACGCATACAAGTGTCTTGCCCTCGGGGCGAAGGCCGTCTCGGTGGGCCGTCACTTGATGCCGTTGCTCAAAGAAGGGGCAGAGGCTGTAGCCCGACGGATAGACGGGATGACAGCGGAACTGGCAGGGGTGATGGCGCGCACGGGCGTGAGTTCGTTAGCTGATATGGATTCTACTGTCATTCACAGGAGGGCGTTCTGATGGTCTTGGGCATTTCGTCATCATTGGAGCATGGCTCACCGGAGGAGTGGGCAGCGAAGCACAAGGCCCTCGGTCTGGAGGCTGTGGTGTTCCCCGTGTGCTGTACCGACGGCGAGGATGTCGTCATGGCGTATAAGAAGGCTGCCGATGAGGCGGGACTCACGATAGCCGAAGTGGGGGTGTGGCGCAATACGCTGGCTGCCGACCCCGATGAGCGCAGGCAATGGATTGACTATGCCATCCGTCAACTTCGCATGGCCGATGCCATAGGTGCCGCTTGCTGCGTGAATGTGGTGGGAACGCCCTATGGTCCGCGCTGGGATGGAGGCTATCGTGATAACTTCAGTCGTGAACTGTGGGATATGGCGGTGGGGATGATACGGCAGGTGATAGACGCTGTCCGTCCTGTACACACCAAGTTCTGCATAGAGTCGATGCCCTGGATGATACCGAGCAGTCCCGATGAGTATCTGCGCCTGATAGAGGATGTAGACCGCGCGGAGTTCGGCACCCATCTTGACGTGGTGAACATGATTACCACGCCAAGGAGATATTTTTACAATGACGAGTTCCTCGGTGAATGTTTCCGGAAACTACACGGAACCATTGTGAGTTGTCACCTGAAGGACATCCTGCTGAAGCAGGAATACACCTTCCAATTGCAGGAGTGTGCCTGTGGCGAGGGCACGTTGGATATTGAACTGTACGCCCGGTTGGCCACTGCCGAAAACCCACACATGCCCATGATTATCGAGCACCTTACTACCGACGAGGAGTATGTGGCGAGTGTGCGGTATGTGCGGGAGAGGCTGAATCGGTGTATGTGAGACTGGTGTGGAATAATCATCTGACGATGACTTTCTTTCCGTCGATGATGTATATACCCCGGGGGAGGGTGGGGGTGTTCTCATGCCTCATGCCCTGTAGGTCGTAGATGATATCCTGTGGCATTTCAGAATAGGTAGGTTTGGTGATTTTCATCTCTTCGCCAGGTGGCATGAAGATCACCTCTCCCAGTGATGCCAGGTCGTTTTTGTGGAAAATGACGCTCTCGATGCTCACGCTGTCTTGCACCTCCACGCCCCAGATGTTTCCTTGGGCATAGACCGTGTTGGCAGAGTTGTTGTAGAGGTCGTAGGGGATGCCGTTGTTGCCGTTGTCCACAAAGATGTTGTTGCCAGGGTTATACGCTTCGTCGGAAGGCTCCACCTGTGTCTTTCCGATGTTCACATTGCCGCAGCCTATCACGGTGATACCCCATAGGCTTCGCTCGATGCGGTTGCCCGTGATCATGGCCGTTTGTTTCATGTAAGGGTCGTAGAGGCTGATGCCACTGCCACCATTGTTGGGGTCGGTCTCAAACCTGTTGTCCTTGATGATATTGTCTTTGATGACCACGTCCATCACGCCCATGGTAGTGATGCCGTAGCGGTTATTGGTGATGGCGCACCCCTCTATGCTGACGTGGTTGCCCGCAGTACCATACCAGTTGGCGATGGCGATGCCACCGACCATCGTGAGTGTTGAGTCGCCGTCGACCACGCAATTGCGGATGGTGATATCGGGGGCGGCAGTGAGGTTGAGTTGTGGGATATTGCCGTTGGCCAGTGAGTTGTGGCTGAAGGTGCATTCTTCAATCAGGGCATTGCAGAAGAAGTTGGCTGCCCCACCGATGGCAGCTTTCTGGCAGTCGCTGAATAGGCATCCGCTGATATGGAATTGCGCCCCGTCAGTACCCAGGAATAGGGCACTCGACACGCCGCCAAGGTGTTTGTTGAATGTGCAGTTCGACACGTTCAATCCCATGGGGGAATAGCTTCTTAGCCCTACATATTCGAAGTCGATGTTCGATACCTCAGTGATGGCCATCTCATTTTGCACACTGATGCCGTCGCTCACGCCGTTGGTGTCGGCAAGGGTGAGTAGTGTGCGGGCACTCTCGCAACAGAGGTCTGCGGTTCCCTGAAGCACCAGACTGGCATTGTTGTCGAAGCGCACGGTCACTCCCTCGTCCATCTCGAACGAGTCGCCGGCGGCTATCGTCACCGTTCCGCAGACAGTATACACATTCTCTTCACAGGTCACGCCGCTGCCCGATGTCTGCGACAGCACGGCAAGACTGTAGCTCTTCCCGTCGCCTTGTGTCGTGAAATCTTGTCCTATGGCCATGGTAGTCAATAGCATGGCAGTAAGTAGTGATACTATTCTTTTCATTTCTTTTGGTCTGTTCAATGATGGTAGTGTTCTTAAATAACTCAAATACGCAAGTAGGAATATTTAAGGATTATAATAGGGTTAAAGCTATTCAGATGGGGAAAAATATACCTCCAAATGATTATGAATGGGCATATGTCCCTTTAACTTCCTTATAACTCCCCTTTAACTTCCGAAAGTTGAGCGTAGAGAAACTTGAATAAAAAACAATACAAAGGTAACACTTGTTCATGAAATATAGCCTTTATTGTACGGAAAAATCATCATTCTCATTTCTCTTCAATACGGCTCTAGAGAATCAATGAATTGTGAAAAGGTCGCAGACCATAATATACTCTTCCGGAGTCTCTTCCCACACTTGAAACCCTGCTTTCAGGTACATTTTTGTGGCATAGTTTTCCTTCTGCACCGAAAGTGATACTTTGGCGTATCCGTTGCGCCGAAGCCGTTGTAGCATTCGGGATAGCAGTTCCGTCCCAATCCCGTTGCCACGAAACTCTTGATGCAAGGATATGGCCAATGACGGGATATCATCGGCGATATGACCATAGTCCTTCATCATTCGTGTCCATACGGCACCGACAACTCTTCCGTCTGTTTCTGCGACCAAGCACCTGTCGTCAGGATATGTGCCGAAATCCTTGACGTATGTTTGCAGGTCATCATTCAAGATGATAGACCTTGGAGGAGGTGTCATTCCTTGGGGAATGAATATCGCCTCGTAAAGGAAATCGTTGAGCAATGGCTTTTCGTCCAACCTCATTTCCCGATATGTTATTCCATCACTTTTCATAGTGGGCGATATCTGTCTTTTTAGAAAAATGCTCCTGACATGGGGCAGAATGGAGATAAATGGTCAAGAAGAGGGAATACTTCCGGCAGAGTAGCAAGGCATATGTCCCTTTAACATTGGCTTCGCCGATGTTTTCTCGCCATGGCAGAGCACAAACAAGTTTGGCTCTGCTCATTTGGCTTAACGAAAACATTCCCTTTAACTTCCCTTCTAATTAATCCTGTTCTTCGTTGCTTTTTCTGAAAACGGAGAAGATATTGTAGTTCACGTTCCTGTCGTACACATCCTCGCCCTCGCTGACCTTTACCCAGTTGACCACACGGATGGTAACGGGCAGGACGATAATCTCGTAAACGGTCTTCAGGACCAGTTGCGAAAGCATCATCAACGGCAATTCCCAGTTGGGCAGCACGCCATAGAAAGCCAGTGGGAAGAAGAGAAGCGAATCGGCGCCCTCGCCCCAGACGGTACTCATGATGGCACGTAGGGGGAATCGCTTGCCCTGGTCTGAAATCTTCATCCTGCTCATGACGTATGCGTTGACGAAACTGCCGGCGATGAACGATATGAACGAAGCCAGGGCGATACGTGGCGTGAGTCCGAAAATGGCATGGAAACCCGCCTCGTTTTCCCAATAGGGAGCGCCGGGGATGGCATCGGCAATGCATGCTACCATCATGAAGGCAAAGTTGATGAGGAATCCCGTCCATATCAGGATACCCGCGCGACGATATCCCCACACCTCACACACCACATCGTTGATGATGTAGGAGATGGGGAAAATAAGCAGTCCACCCGTGAGATGGAGTGGTCCGAAAACCATCTGTTTCGTTTCAAGAATGTTGGATGCTATCAGGCACACGGTAAAACCGATGCAGAACTGCATGAACAGTATCGACACCATCGTTTTTTCCTTTTTTCTCGTTTTATTCATGTCGATTTATTGGGTTTGGGTTGTCAGAAAGATATCATGACAGGATGAAGTCAGCCATGAATGTGTATTGAAACGCAAAGATACGCATTTCCTCCTGCTATCCGGCCATTTGCTATAGATTTTTAAAACAGATTTTTAGGAGATTTTGAGCACAGCGACCAAAAAAGAACATAGGCTGCGCCTCTCGGCTTTCACTAATTTGGCTTGCGCCGAATATAGGATGCGCCTCGGGCACAAAAATAAACGCATGTTTATTTTGTGTTCCTCTCGGCTTTCACTAATTTGGCTGGCGCCGAATATAGGCTTCGGTTCGGAAAAAAAATAAAAAAGTGTTTTTATTTTGTATTTCACTCACCTTGCACTATATTTGCTACTCGTAGCGAATATAGGATGCGCCTCGGGCACAAAAATTAAACTACGTTTTATTTTGTGTTCCTCTCGGCTTTCACTATATTTGCCATCACATTACGTTCAGTCATATGATTACAGAACAAGACTTCAACCATGTAGCAGCGGTAATGGAATACCTCAAACAGGTGCCGTTTGACGTGACACGCGGAAAACTGTATTCCGCACAAGACCTCTACAAGGGATACGACCCTCTTGTAGACGGCAGTTTCGAGTCGTGCTATGACAGTCTGGTCTACCAGCATTATGTCTCCACGGGGAAGCAGTGGGCAGACACCTCGGAAACATTGGCCCGCACGCTTCACGACCATGGTATCCATACGGCGCTCAACGACTTCTTCAAAGTGCATGACCAGCGAAAGTGTGTCGGCATCATGGGTGGGCATGCCCAGTTGCGCACCGACCCCAGATACCGTGACATCGTCTTGCTCAGCAAACGGCTCACCGAGTTGGGCTTCTGTATGCTCAGCGGTGGGGGACCAGGTGCCATGGAGGCGACACATCTCGGTGCCTGGATGGCGGGCAGGTCGACAAAGGAGGTAGAAAACGCCCTTCAACTCATGGGGGTGGCACCTTCGTTCAAGGACGAGGGATGGCTCTCCACGGCATGGCAGGTGATGGAGAGATATCCACAGACACGATACCACAGTCTCGGCATACCCACCTGGCTTTACGGACATGAGCCGTCGACACCGTTCGCCACGCATATAGCCAAGTACTTTGAGAACAGCATCCGCGAAGACAATATCCTCACCCTGGCTTATGGCGGCATCATCTATACGCCGGGTAGTGCCGGTACGATTCAGGAGATTTTCCAGGATGCGGTGCAGAACCATTACCTCTCGCTGGGCCTTTCAAGTCCCATGATTTTCATGGGTAGGAAGTTTTGGACGGAGGAGATGCCCGTGTATCCCCTGCTGGAATCGTTGGCAGCTACAGGCAAATACCTAAACCTCATCCTTTCACTCAGTGACGACACCGACGAAATCGTGCAGGAACTCGTGCGGTTTAGGGATATGTTGGATGGGGATTTTAACGGAATTTCTTGAAAATGTTTGTGCATTTCAAATGAATTTGTTACTTTTGCAGCGCTAATAGAATATTTCAACTTTCGCAAGTTGGAATGTATTAAGGAAAATATTAGGGTTTAAACCTTTCAGATAGGGGAAAATATACCCCGAAATGATCATGAAGTGGACAAATGTCCCTTTAACTCCCCTTTAACTTCCCTTTTACTTCTCTTTAACTTCCGATAGTTGAGCGAATGCGAAACTTGAAAAAAATTCAAACCATCAAAGTACACCTATGGAGTTACACGCAGAGATTGAGAAGAAAGACGGATGGGGTGGTGCCCGAAAGGGGGCTGGCCGCAAGCGGAAGGGAGTGCACTATTATGGATTCCGCGCTACGCAACAGGTGCACGACATCCTTAGTCAGGTAGAGGGCAGCAAGGCCGACTTCATCAACGAATGCATCATCAAGGCCACAGGCATGGAATAAGCGAAACTTGAACAAAAACTAGATAAGTATGAAAATGAGACATTTGTTGGGAATGGTGCTTCTGGGCGCCTCGTTGCAGGCAGGAGCACAAGACTTGGCCCAAAGCGACAAGTCGATTTATGAAAACAACCCCATCAGTCCCATTGTGTTCTGCGCCGACCCAACGGCGCTGGAGTACAACGGGCGGGTGTATGTCTATGGCTCGAACGACCATCAGCAATACATCGCCAATGGCAAGACGGGAGGCAACGACTATGGCGCTATCAAGTCGCTGGTGGTCTTCTCCTCCGACGACATGGTGAACTGGACTTTCCATGGCACCATCGACGTGGGAAAACTCTGTAGTTCATGGGGATGGCGTTTCGCTGCATCATGGGCCCCGTCGGTGACCTGGCGTGTAGGACCGGGCGGCACACACGAGTTCTTTCTCTATTTCGCCAACAGCGGTGGCAGCATCGGCGTGCTGAAAGCCACTTCCCCCATTGGACCCTGGCAATCGCCGTTGTCGGCTCCGATGATCGACGGCAATACGCCGGGCGTCAGTCCCTGCAACTGGATTTTCGACCCGGGAGTGACCATCGATGAGAATGGCGTGGGATGGATTGCCTTTGGAGGCGGTGACCCCAATTCATCCGGCACCAAACTGTTCCCCGGCAACTCCCGCATCGCCAAGTTGAAAATCAATATGACCTCGTTTGACGGTGCTGCCGTCAAACTCCCCGCACCTTATCTCTTCGAAGCCAGCGAACTGAACATGATGAATGGCAGGTATGTTTACACCTACAACACTTCATGGTCCGACCGCGACGACTGGCCAAGTTATGAGAAAAAGGGCAACCAGCCAGCACCCTCCACGTGCAGCATGTGCTACATGGTGACCGACAACCCCTTGGACCCCGATTCATGGGAGTATAGGGGAGAATATGTCGCCAACCCGGGCAGCTTCGGATTCGGATATGGCAACAACCATACCCACCTACAGAAATTCGGCGACGACTATTTCCTCTTCTATCATTCAATGATGCTGGAGCAGAGGATGAACACCGGGGCTTCGGGCTTCCGGTCCATCGGCGTGGAGAAAGCCGTGGTAGACGAGAGCACGCAGCACATCGACAAGGTGACGATGACCACCACTGGCGCGCAGCCTGTCAAGACCCTTGACCCGTATGTCTTGCAGCAGGCAGAGACCATGGCGAATGCAGGAGGAGTGAGCTACGAGGATATCTCCAACATCACCAAGGTGCCCTCAATCAACACCATGGGCAACGATGCCTCGCAGAACATGCAGGTGAAGATGGCCAAGGGCTCATGGATAATGGTCACGAATGTCGGCTTCGGTGCTGAAGGTGCCAAGTCGTTCTCCATCAAGGCCAAAGGCACTGGGAAGTTGGAAATCAGGATGGTGAGGCCCAACTCTTCTACCAAAGCCATCATGGAGTTCTCTTCCACTGATTTCGAGGAGCACACCATCGACGTAGACCCGAACGTGTTCAGTGGAACCAAGAAATTGTTCCTGGTCTTCACCGAGGCTACCGACGTGCAGTTCGATGCATGGCAGTTCAGCCATGATTCGGCCAGTGGCATCAGTCATGTCACCACTTCCGACAGTCAGCCCTCCGCTATCTACGACCTCTCGGGAACACGCCTCCAGGAGAAACCCCAAGGCGGCGTCTACATCCAGGATGGCAAGAAGCACATCGCAAAATAACGACAATACTTCGTAGACAAAAACCGACGCAGCCTCCATGGACATCACATGGAGGCTGTGTCGGTTTTTGCACCGCATCGTGACATCTTTTCCCGGCAATTAGGGCATGTTCATGCTGAAAATAATGATGAAAGGACTACAAATGTATGCCCAAAATAGAATATTCATCAGAAAAAAGTTATCTTTGCATACAAATCGTTTATCATTCTATAAAAGGTAGAAAACCATGAAAAAACTATTACTGATTGTTGTTGGTGCCATGATGGCAGCCATGAATATGAATGCCCAGACGGAAGAACCGACATCGTCGGCCGTTGAAGTCGTTCGCTTGCGTGGATGTAGGGTAGGGACACCTCGTCCCGATTTCGTCTCGCACCGCATCCCGGTGTTGCAAGATGGTGAGACACCTTACGTCGGCGACCGCCGTCAGTTGGTGGTGTTGGCTTCGTTTCAGGACCGCGACTTTCAGGAAGACCACAATGCCGCGCTGAACAAGTGGGACATGATTTTCAATGCGGTGGACTTTACCGAAGACATGTATGTCGGCTCTGTTCACGACTATTTCTTGGCACAGAGTTATGGACAATTCAATCTGCTGTTCGACCTCGTGTTCGTAGAGTTGCCCGATGGCTGCGAAAAGTACCGCAGCACCAATACCGACGACGAGTTCTCACAATACATGGTAGATGATATCGTAGATGTGTTGCAGATGCAGGACATAGACTGGAGCGTATACGACTGGGATGGTGACGCGTTCGTAGACCAGTTGCTCATTGTCTTTGCCGGCGAGGGGATGAATGCTACCATGGAGAAAAACACCATCTGGCCCCACCAGTGGTGGCTCAGCCAGCATAAGAACCTGGAAACTGCCGACAAGAATGATTACCGCAGCTACCGCACCGTCACCAGTGGCGACAAGGAGTATTACATCGACTGTTATTGCTGTGTACAGGAAAGCGTGAACTATGGTGGTACCCTCTCATCGTTTGGCACCATAATTCACGAATATTCTCACTGCTTCGGATTCCCGGATTTCTATTTTGGTGGGACCAGCGTGGTGGGCAATTGGGACCTCATGGACGATGCCCCCTACAACGAGCAGGGATTCCGTCCATGCAACTATTCTGCCCACGAACGCATGCTGATGGGATGGCTCATGCCTGTTGAACTCACCGAGCCCGACAGCATTGCCGACATGCCTGCCCTATGCGATGAGCCACGGGCCTATCTCATTCGTAACGACGGGGCAGAGAATGAATACTACATGGTTGAAAACCGTCAGCAGCGCGGATGGGACGAGTCTTTGCCTGGCTATGGTATTATCATCTTCCATGTCGATTACGACAAAGATATTTGGTCGGGACCAAACAACTCTCCCAACAATTACTCTACCAAGCGATATCACATTTTCCCTGCCAACAACAAATCCTCGGTTTATTATAAAAATGACTGGACATACCCATATATCACTTCAGACATCTGGGGAAACGATGTGGTGGAAAACGATGAACTGACCAACACCTCGAAACCGGCTGCAAAGTTGAATAATGCGAATATCGACGGCAAACTGCTTATGTCGAAACCCATCACGCAGATGTCTGTAGATGCTGACGGGTTGGCGTCGTTCGTTTTCATGGAAGGTGGAACCACAGGCATCAGTGTGCACCCAAATCTCAATCCTCAATCCTCCAGTCTCAAATCTGGATGGTTCTTGCCCGACGGACGGCGGCTCAGTGGCAAACCCACAGTTCCCGGATTATATATACATCAAGGAAAGAAGGTCGTCGTGCCTTAGGCACTAAGGTCTATCAGTGCTGCAGCGGTGTGGGCTGCCAGGCGGGCGTTGTTGAGCACCAACTGGATATTGCTATCCAGACTGTCGCCGCCGGTGAGTTCCTTGACCTTGGCCAGCAGAAACGGTGTCGTCTCCTTGCCACGGATGCCCAGACGGTTGGCTTCGTCGATGGCTTTGTCGATGGCTTGGTTGATGACGTCTGCCGGCATGGAGTATTCCTCAGGGATGGGGTTGGTGACGAGCATGCCACCCTGCATGCCCAATTCAAGTTTGGTGCGGAAGACAGCGGCAAGTTCCTCTGGGGTGTCGATGCGGTAGTCTACTTTGAATCCGCTGTGGCGTGTGTAGAAAGCAGGCAGTTCTTCGGTGCCGTAGCCGATGACGGGCACGCCTTTGGTCTCAAGGTATTCCAGTGTCAGCCCCAGGTCGAGAATCGACTTGGCGCCGGCACAGATGACCATCACTGGGGTCATGGCAAGTTCTTCAAGGTCGGCACTGATGTCCATCGTCTTCTCGGCACCGCGGTGTACACCGCCGATGCCACCGGTGGCAAACACACGAATGCCGGCCATCGCGGCGATAATCATTGTAGTGGCTACGGTGGTGGCACCATCCTCGCCACGGGCGATGAGTACAGGCAGATCGCGGCGTGACGCCTTGGTCACCGCTTGCCCTTTGCGTCCCAGGTACGCTATTTCATCGGGGGTGCATCCAGCCTTCAGCTTGCCGCCGATGATGGCGATGGTGGCGGGCACGGCACCGCCCTCACGGATGGTCTGTTCTACCTGAAGTGCCGTTTCCACATTCTGCGGATAAGGCATGCCATGTGAGATGATGGTGGATTCAAGGGCTACTACTGGACGCCCCTCGTCGAGCGCTTTCTGCACTTCCGCTGATACGGAAAGATACTTGTTCATATTCTTGTTTTTTGTTTTAAGACCGGTTGTTTTGTTGGCGCCTCTTTTTCACTTCTCCATATTGTGGCAATGCTGCATGCCCGGGATGGAGAAACCTTGGCGGTGCTCACGCAAAGATAGTTAATAATCTGCTATTTTGAGAATGATTGATTCTTTTTCTCATCCGCCGACTTGAAAAATGGTGAAATAAACCATTTCTTGTTGCAGTCCCTTCCTTTTTCAGTATCATTGCCGTACTCCTCACACAGAAATTTTTCGCGGCGAATTTATGCTGCACCTCGGAATCGTAAATAAATCTGGATTTATTTTGCGTTTCGCTCGGTTTGCACTAAATTTGTGGCAAACAATTCAAAGACACATTCTTATGGGAAGCACAGTGCAAAACAACGACACGGGAAATAACTTGTCAACAAAGTGGATTTATGTGATCATCGTGGTCTTGGCTTTAGGCTTTGGCACTTATGGCTATTTCAAGGTCAAGAAATGGGTGCATTACGCAGCCGTAGAAAGATACGAGAAACCCATTACCGACTATACCATAACGAAGGTTTATAGCGAAATCGACAAGTACCAGACGAAGCGCAAGGGCGTTAACGATGATGATGTAGATGAAAAGGAACCTGATTACTACATGGAGGTGTCGTATAAGGGAAAAGACTACAAGCTGGAAATCGAGGAATTCACCTATACCAATTACAATAAATCAGGGAAAGTAACTCTGTATTATGATGCAGAGGGCGACGAGGTGTTCGTTGCAGGCACAGGAGGGGCAAACCTGCTTGTTGCAGCCTTGGCGGCAGTCGCCTTGTTGATAGTCATCATAGTCATGGTCATCTGGTTCCTCTTCAAGTCAATGAAGAAGAAACAGTTGAAAAAGGCAGCGTATAGGAAGTCTTGAAACAGACCTACATCTTCATTAACTTTGCTCATCCTGTTGTTGTCCCACGCTTTTCTGCATGACAACAGCACAAGAGGCGTCGCCAGTTACCGACATGACGGTGCGACCCATGTCGATGATGCGGTCGATGCCCGCAGCCACAGCCACGCCTTCCACCGGGATGCCAGCCGATGCGAACACCATAGGACGGGTTCGCCCTTTTCGGCTACATGCACTATGGCTATGCCAAACATGATAGCGATGACAATCACCTGAATCATGGTCATATTGCTGAGCGGGGTCAGGATATTGTCGGGAAACATGTTGATGATTTGGTCCATGAAGGTGATGTCTGGCATGTCAAACTCCTTTCCTATTCCCTCGAAGTGAAGGTCGATTACGGGCATCCAGCCTCTGACAAGGGTCGACACGACCAGTCCCAGGGAGACGGCTATCACGGTGGTGAAAGCGAAGTAAAGCACGGCACGCAGACCCAGTTTCCCCAACTTGCTCATGTCGTTCATCGAAAGAATTCCCGCCATAATGGAAAACAGTACCAACGGCACCACGATGAACTTCAGTAGGTTGAGGAAGATGATGCCAAAGGGCTTGATATATGCATTCACGAAGCCAGGATGCCCCTGTAGCAGGACACCTGCTATGATAGCCAGCGCCAGGGCGGCTGCTATCTGAGTAGTCAGCGACAGCTTAATTTTCATGGTTGTCAAATTATTGGCGAAGATATAACAAATCTCATAGAATACAAAATTATTGAATGTCAAAATCCGATATTCCTTGATTCAGTATATCTTGTCTTTTATTCCCCTATGTTCAGCCCTAACTGAAATGCCTCTTCCAGTTGATGGGATGTGCTGATATCCCCTTTGTCTTTGACTCCCCTCACAAGCACATGACCTGCATCTTCCAGTTTGAAGAAATGGAGACAGAGTTGATATTGCGTGAGGATACTGTCGAACAGTTCGGGTAGAGAGGCAGCACCGACAAGAAGGAGCGCCATCTTCTTGATGTGGAAGGTATCACGGAGCGGATTGTGGCAACGGTCGATGATGGCCTTCAACTGTGCGCTCAACCCATAGAAATACACTGGTGAGGCTATGACGAGCATATCTGCTACGGCCATCTTGCTATAGATGGCAGCCATGTCATCGTTCTGACAGCACTCATGGCTTTCGTGCTTGAAACAGGCATTGCACCCCATGCATGGAGAAACCTTATAATCGTGTACCGAAACCATCTCGACATGATGCTTCTGCGATGCTCCCTTGTTGAAGGCTTCCACCAACAAATCGGTATTGCCGCCCTTTCGCGGACTTCCTGAGAGAATCAGTATGTTCATGGGCTTTTCTTTGTTGTCGTTATTGGGAAATTGAATATCTCTTGTCGTCCTACGCTCGGTTTCTTTTTCTCATCATCGACCCTGTAGTCACACTAATTGTCCCGGCAGACGGAGTTTCTCTTTCTTGGGGAATGTAGCCTCGTAGGCTTCGAATGCGTCGGGGTTTTCGTCGGCGACGAAATAGCCCTTGGGTGGACAGTAGGTGGCATGCCTCGCATGCAATCCCGTTTCTTCTTGGTCGTAGGTACTGATGCCCTGTGATTTCAGCCAGCCTGGGATGAGTTCCTGAGCGAGGAAATAGGGAACCTCGGCATCCTTCGGCTCAGCGTGATAATGGATTCCCATCTGGCTCGCGAGACCGAAACCGGCGTGACGGTAAAAGCCGATGTTCCCCTCCATACAGAGGAAACCGACACCCCGTTCGCGGGCCTTCTCCAGCGCATACTGAAGCAACTTCAATCCGTAGCCTTGGCGTTTGTAGTCGGGGTGGATGCTGATGGGACCGAATGTCCAGGAAGGAACGACCCTGTTTCCTTCTCCACCATCCGATTCGTCCATTACCAACTCTGCCTTTGAAAACATGATGTGGCCGATAATCTTTCCTTCGACTTCCATCACGAAATCCAATTCTGGGATGAAGTCGGGGCTTGTCCTATACTGGTTGAGCACATAATGCTCCGTACATCCTGGACGATACACATTCCAGAATGCCTCTCGCGTCAGGTTCTCCACCTCACGATAGTCCTTGGGTTGCTCTAATCTGATATTCATGGCAAAATCGAATATATTACTGCAAAGGTACAAATTTCTTCTTGAAGTAGGAAAACTACTGCCTTGTAGCAGCAGATGATGATGAATTGATGTTGAGCCATGTGAGTTTTCGCCACAGACCTTCTAACGGTTCACGTGTGTGGTTCTTGAACCAGTACCGGCCGAAAGCGTATTGGACAATGACCATCGCCACTCCCACCATCACGGCGTAGGTGATGCCCAGCTTGTAATAGCAGGCAAGGCCGTAGCCACAGAAGATGAAACTGCCGATAACAGACTGCAGCAGGTAGTTGGTGAGACTCATGCGGCCAAAGAAGCACAGGTGACGGAGCACACGGCGGACGCCCTCGAAGGCATACCATGCAGAGACCACGGCCGAAACAATCATCAGGAGGATGATGAGGTTGTAGATGGGCTTGAGCCATATCTCGACTGCACCAAAGTCAACGAAACTCAGTACGATGACAGCAGCGGCAGATATGATGAGAATCTTATGCCAAATCTGCAGGTTCTTTCCCTCGTTGTAAAATAGTCGTTGCCGCCCCAACTGCATGCCGAGGATGAACAGGCAGAGCAACTGGGTGAGACGACCGCTGAAGACGTTGAATCGGAGGTTCAACTCAAACCCGTATCGCAGATTGGTAAGGGTATTCTGCCAAAACGTGGCATGCTCATGTGCGCTGTTGATAATTCCGGAAACCTCGTAGAAACGTGCATGGTCTATCGAGCTGCCCGTCAACAGGCAGAACAATTCAACGGGTTGAATGGCCAACAGACCGATGATGCACCAGACCGCCTTTGATGGCAGATAACTGGCGGGTATGAGCAGCAAGCCATAGCAGGCATAGAGCATCAGTATGTCGCCATTGTAGAAGGCCAAATTGATGATGCCGAACATGAAGAGCAGGCACATGCGCCAGGCAAAGCGGCCAGAGAACGACTTCCCCTTCTGCTGTTGATTGTCGTTCATGATGAAGAAACTCAGTCCGAAGAGCATGGCGAAGATGCCATACATCTTGCCGCTCAACAGCCAGGCCAGTATGCTGCCTACTTGTTGGTCGCATGGCAGGGTGTGCACGATCGGTTGCTTGGTGAAGATGTCGAAGTGCTCTACGGAATGATATAGGATGATGCCGGCCACAGCAATGCCCCTCAAGGCATCGGCCACGTCAATCCGGGTGTTGGGAAGGTTACGGGTAAAATACATTTGTTCTTTTAGCCTGTTTTGGTTTGATAGGACAAAAGTACGAATAGTTTTAGGCTCCTGCAAATATTTGGGATAAACTGCATGAAAATGTGAGGAATGGTAAGCGTGCGAAACTGAAGTCTTATCCGAAAAATCTAAGTGTATGATTATTTTTTTTCAGATACGCAAAAACAATGCGTTGTGGCATTCTACTTTTGCATCCGGATAATGAAAAGTGTTGGACTTCGTCCGACCCTTTCTACGCCATGGCAATGCTCAAGCAAGCTTGGCATTGCTCATCTAGCTTAACGAAAGCGTTCTTTGAATGAATGAAATAGGGTGGTGATTGCCGTAGCGAGGGGTTACTTCGTTTGCTAAACCGTAGAAGGTGCAGGAAACCGTTCCTGATAACCAACGTTGGGCTTTCCCAAAAGTCTCCTTGTGCCCGTAGCATCCCACCTCTTAAATATCAGTGAGTGCTGTAGGAAAGAATTGCATCGTGTTCTATTTCGTCATCAGAAGATTCTACTGATCAGAACGGATAGAGGGTTTCCTTTCCGACTATTGCCTCACTAATCATTAGCAAGTGCCGTAGATAAGACTTACTTCGCCTGTCACGCCGAAGACGCAAGTTCGAATCCTGCCATGGGAGAAATTCCATGTAGTTCAGTTGGTAGAATGTCGTAAAAAGAGTCTTTTCGCCTGTCGCCTTGCTTTTCATATTTCACAGCGGAGTGGAGCAGATGGTCAGCTTGCAAGTTTCATAAGCTTGAGGTCGCAGGTTCGAGTCCTGTCTCCGCCACTAAAACAGGATGCCGTAGGATGACGGATACTCCGCGCTCTGAAGGGGATTAATGTGCGTACCCCGACCGTCTGTCCGCCTATTGCTCCTGCCCCATAAACGGTTGCCGTAGTGAAGAGATACTTCATTGGCTATGTAAAAGCGTTCGATTGGTAATCGAGAGATTCGAAGCTCTTCACGCCTGTAGCACCGTTTTTAAAAGAGGTTTAACTATAAAGATGTAATGAAGATGAACTGGAATTCGAAGTTGAAAGAACAAATGACCGTGACGAATCACGAAGGAGCCAAGGCTTACGCCATGACCCCCGAACTGGAGTTGTACACCGCCGTGGTGACAGCATCGCTGAGCGACCTGTGCTACGAGAAGCAGGACGCGCGTGTAGGGCGCATCGCCGCCCTGGTGAAAAAGGTGTCTCCGGAGTTCGTCGCACGGCTCGCCGTCTATGCCCGCACCCAGATGCATCTCCGCAGCATTCCCTTGCTGTTGCTGGTGGAGTTGGCCAAGGTGCATAATGGTGACGACCTCGTGGCCCGCGCCGTGGAGAAGACCGTCCTTCGTGCCGATGAGATCATGGAGTTGCTGATGTGCTATCAGTGGCGCAACCCCTCCGCTGACCCACGAAAGAAACTCGGTAAGCTCTCGCGCCAGATACAGAATGGTCTGCAGCGTGCGTTCAACCGCTTCGACGAGTACCAGTTCGCCAAGTATGACCGTGACAACCTCGAAGTGAAACTCCGCGACGCGCTCTTCCTTGTCCACCCTAAGGCCAAGGATGAGCAACAGCGGGCATTGTTCGACAAGATTGTCAACCGCCAGTTGGAGACACCCTATACCTGGGAGACCGAGTTGTCGGCCCTTGGTCAGCAGCAGTTCGCCTCCGCTGAGGCAAAGGCGGCCGCCTTCTGCCAGAAGTGGGAGGAGTTGGTACGTAGTGGCAAGTTGGGCTATATGGCCTTGATGCGCAACCTGCGCAATATGCTTCAGGCCGACGTGTCGTCCAGCGACATTCAGCTTGTCGCCGACCGCCTCTCTGATGCCGCTCAGGTGGTCAAGTCAAAGCAGTTGCCCTTCCGTTATCTCTCGGCTTACCGTGAGGTCGAGCAAGTCAACAGCACCAGCACCTCCGCATTGATGTCGGCTCTGGAAACTGCTGTCCGTCACTCTGCTGCCAACATCGAAGGTTTCGATGGGAACACCCGTGTGCTCATCGCCTCGGATGTCAGTGGTTCCATGTGGAAAAATGTCAGTGCCAAGAGCTCCGTGCGCCTGTTCGACATCGGACTGTTGCTTTCGATGCTGCTCAAAAGCCACTGCAAGCAGGTCATCGCCGGTATCTTCGGTAGCGAATGGAGCGTGGTCAATTTGCCAGCCGACAATGTCTTGATGGCAACCCGTCAGTTGGAGAAACTTGAGGGCTCTGTCGGCTACAGCACCAACGGTTACAAGGTCGTTGACTGGCTCATCGAGCAAAACCAGGTGTTGGACAAGGTGATGTTGTTCACCGACATGCAGATGTGGAACAGCACAGGATACAACGCCAGTTTCGAGAATTCATGGCGCCGTTATAAGCAGATGGCACCCCATGCTAAACTCTACTTGTTCGACCTCGCTGGCTATGGTCAATTGCCCTTGCGTCTCGCCGAGCCCGATGTCTATCTGATTGCCGGCTGGAGCGACCGTGTATTTGATGTCCTCTCGGCCGTTGACAAGGGTGCCGATGCCCTCAGCGTCATCAACGGCATTGAGGTTTGAAACTTGTATAAGCAAGGTCGGGAAAAGGGCAACCATGAATGCCAACCCCGAGTAACAACACAGCCTCCATGTGGTGTACATGGAGGCTGTGCGTTGTGGTTTCAGATGGTGTCAATATATCAAACGGATAAAACATGGAGCGCATCACTGCGGTCCATGCCGTATCCTAGGATGGTAGAATCAAAATCTGTCTTATTTTATTTCTATACTTTCGCACGTAGGAAATAGTTGAGAAGTAGGGTCAATGCCACGCAAACAGTGACAAAACCAAAAGAGGGCATATGTCTCTTTAACTCCCCTTTAACTTCCTTAGAATTTCAGTCATCCACTCGTTCTACAATGAAGTCACAGGCGGAGAACCATTTACCATTGTAGTCGGAATTTTGACGAGTGGTGACACCATAGGTCAGGACGCCATCGTCACTGACTCTGACTTCATCGAGCCAGATGCGGTTCCAACCGAAGCCCTGTCCGCCATTAGCCGCGGTCTTGTCGATGTCGAGGGCGTATACACCGTCGTCATTGCTGGCACGCTTTTCAAAGCGGCATAATGCGGAGAACCAGACGTTGCCTCCCGTCCTACCCATGGAGGGAATCTCCTTGGAGCTGGCATCGCCACGACCTGTCTTGACGAAGATGTAGACATTGGAATGCTCTGCCTTGGAGGCGCGCACCACGGCGGAGACACGATAGCGACCTGGGCGCAAGTTTTTCAGCGTGGTTTCGGCTTCGAATCCCTTGCCTGCATCACCGCTCACTTCCAAATAGCCTTTCCGTTCATCACCGCTATAATGCTCTCCACAGGCAGTGAACTGAGTTCCGGCATAGTCATGACGGAGTTTCCAGAAGTTGCGGTTCAGGTAGTCCTGGTCTTGTCCATTAAGGCTGTCAATCTCAGCCGTCAGGTTTCTTTTGGCGTTGATGCTTTTGCGGGCCGTGGCCACTTGTTGCCTCTGGCCAGGAGGTACGGTAGCCTCCAATGCATCTATCAGGCCACACAGTTTTTCTGTTTGTCCCTGAGAAAGCAGGAATGGATAGTTGCCCACCTCCTTGTTCAACGTGTGGAGAATGGCCTCCAGCTCTGTCATGTCGGCTGTGCGGCTCAACTCCCACATGCGTTGCACTTTTGCCAGTAGGGCATCGTAACTGGTGTAAATATTGGGAATCTCTGACGAACCGTTGAGTTTCGCCACCATCTCTTGGAATGAGTAGCCGAATTTCTCCATCACAGTGTCGGTTTCCAAGGTTCTGGCCCGTTCGGGGTCGCTCTTCTGGAGCCCACGCACCAGGTTGTGCGCCACGCCTAATCCCGTGTTGGTCCTGTTCAGGTATTCGTCGGGGTCATAGGATTTCATTTGCGGTGTGTTGTCTATCTTCGGGCTATGGAATTCGTAGATGATGCCTTCGACCATATAGCGTTTATGCTTGGTGTCGCCATCGGTCAACTCAGTATCTGTCCACGTGAGAAGATAAGTGGACCGGAAACCGTCGTCATCCTTGAAACTGATGATACGGGTGTTCATCGATGGGTAGAGTTGTAGGGGGAACGTACGTCCTTGCTCGCCCCAGGCAATCTTTACCCCCGGGAAGACGGCCTGCTCGTCGCCCGCCTTAAAACTGTAATAACTATTGGCAAAGGGTGCCTGCTTGTCGAAGGCATCGAGCATGGGGCGCAGCGGCAGCGTGGGGTCATCAGGCACTTGATTGAAAGAAAAACGGTGCCCGTCGATATACAGCGGTCCGACAGATGCCGAGACGTTAGACTTGGTCTGAGAGAGCGTCACCACGTGGATTTTCTCCTTGGGCACTAAGCCGCCACCGTCCAGGCATCCCCATTCACCCCATGCCACGGTGATGGAGTCTTCGTTCATACTCTTCAACTTGGCATTAATGCTCTTCGGAAACTTGCCGTATATCGTTTCGACGAAAGCCGTGCGCATGGCCTGGGCGTGCTTGTTCTCCTGCGCGTAAAGCCAGGCTGCGGGCATCAGCAGGAGGGCTGTTATCAATAATTGTTTTTTCATTTTGCTTTCATTGATTTAAAAGTTGATATAATTGGCAGTACTGTCTTTTTGTAGTTCATTCAAGGCCTGCTCCGCCTCACCATTCACGATGCGGTTGACGAGTTGTTGCAGGCGGTTGTCAGCGGCGATGAGTTTCTCCAAATGCGCCTCTCTGACACTGTCGTCTACTGCCTCCATCTCTGCTTCGAGACGCGAGATGTATTGGTTGAGTTTCTCTGCGGCAGCGGCAGCAGATATGGTCTCGGTCTCATTTGCCGGTTGGTTGGTAGGATTAACGGTCTGCTGCACGTTTTTGTTCTGGGTCACAGAAGGCATTTCTTGTGCTACTATCGGTGTCGGTTCTTTTTCTTCGACATTCACCATGCTGTCTCGTTGCTCCGTATGCTGCGCTACAATCGGGTTTTGGCGCTCTGTTTTTCGTTCTTTCGTGAACAGCGAGAAGCCAATCAGGAACAAGAGGCCGGCAGCAATGGCACTGATGGTTGCAGAATACAACCAACGGGATGATTTTGATTTCGATTTGATGCGATTCATCACACGCTGCTCCATGTCGTTGGGCATCTTCATCTCTGAGGCCCGGTCGTTCTGCCGCTGCAAAGCCTGTCGGAAAAGTGGGGTCTCATCCGACTTTTTCCTTGCCTCGGTAGAAAGAATGTCTTTTCTGCGCTCAGCATTGCGGGAAAGTTCTTCATTATTCATCGTTCAAGCGTGTTAGGATAATCCTGAGTCGTTGACGTATTCGGTGAAGTTGACTGCTAAGCCGTGATACTTCACGATGGAGAGAGTCGTTTGCTGTGCCTGTGATGTAGGCGATTTCTTTTAGGGGGCGCTGGTCGAAGTAGTAGAGCTGCAAGAGCATCTGGTCTTCGGGCGATAGTTCCTGAATGGCTTCATCCAACTGTTCGGCTGTCGTTGTATCTGGCAACTCGTCTGGGATTTCCTCGCTCACGACAATAGGTATCTCCAGCAGCCGTTTTCGTCGTCGCAAATGATACAATGCCTCGTGATAAGCGATACGGTGAAGCCATGTCTTCAGCGAAGCTCTTTCAGGGGCATACTCATTCAGATGTTCGAAGGCAGTCACAAAAGTCTCTTGCACCACGTCCGCTGCATCCTCCTGACAGGTGACGATACGGCCAACAAATGCCATGAGTGCGGGACCATGCTGACTTATCAATGGTGCAAAGTCCTCGACCTTCTTACTATGTAAATGATGTTTAAACATTTGTTTGTCGTTTGTCGTTCTATTCTTATATAGACGTTAGGCGCTGAATTGTCACGCCACCCGTATGATTATTAACATGTGTTAACTTTTAGCGGTGCATATCATCATTGCTCTTCATGATGTGTTGCATTGGTATCACTTTGGGGTACAAAGTTACAAAAACAGCACGAATGTCTCTGTTTTATAACGCTCAATGTTGTGATGTGGTATATTTGTTATATATTTGCAATCGGGCTACTCCGATAAAGGCAGTAGTACGAGGAAAAACAGTGAAGATGGAACAAAAATTCAATGCAAGAGGTTTTTTAGCTCGCATATTGGGCGACCAGCCTACGGCGCTCCAGAAAACGTTTTTCTGGCTCATGGTGCTGTCGCTGTTGCCGGCATTCGCTGTGGCCGCTTTATTCTTCTTCGATGCTCCCATCCATACTACGACTGACAAAGTATGCCGTTTGGGCATGGCCTTTACCATCTGGTTGTATCCTGTCTATTTGTTCCCATTGTTGATTATCGGTTTCCGGGCAGCCAGGCGCTTGAGGGCAAATTGGATTTATTTCCTCTGCCCTTTGTTGCCGGTGGCCATTTTCATGGTCTTTGCATCAGTTGGCACAAGCGAAATGGCAAGAAAGAAGCCGGAAGGATATGACCCATCGACATTCGAACGCATTAATAATTCCTTCGCGAAAGATGCCAACCATGTTTACTATTGCAACGAAATCTTGAAAGAGGCCGACCCCGCCTCATTCCGCGCCTTCAACAAGACCTATTCTGCAGATGCCCGACATGTATGGTTCTACGACATGGTCATACAAGGTGCCGACCCCGCCTCATTTGTGGCACCATCCGATGCCAGTACTTCCTACCTTGCCCATGATGCCCATGATTACTACAAAACAGGAGCCCCACTGCATGTGGCGGACATGGGCAGTTTCAAACAAGTAGATGACAGTTGGGCTGTGGATAACAAGCTTGTCTATTACATAGGAGACTTTGGCTATCAAGACACCATAACCAATTACAAGGTTCCTATCGGTGATTATCACACATTCTGTGTGTTGAATCATAACTATGCTGTCGATGCCAAACAAGTCTATTTTCAGAACAAGGTGGTGGCAGGAGCCGACCCCAGTTCGTTCAGGGTACTGAAAAGTGGGCAGAATTTTGGACAAGACAAGAACCGTACCTATTATGAGGAACGTGGTACAGCCATACGAGACCTCAAAGACCTGAAACACAAGAAAAAGAATCTGGCAGATGATATTTGGAATACTTTCCATTCTGATGGAACGACGGTATATAATCCAGAACTGATGGCCATGCCTCCCGGCACTGACTTCGAGACGATCCATCGGGTTGAGCCATATCGTGACTGGTATGCCGACAAGAATAGGGTTTACTATGAGAATCGTGTTTTGCCCGATGCGCATCCACAGACATTCAAGGTATTCCCGTCGCATGACGTATATGAACTTGTGTCAGACAACAACAAAAACTTGTATTTTTCTTACGACGGCAACCGCGTTTATTATCGTGACTCATTGATACTTGGTGTGGATATCCCCTCTTTCGTATGTGGCTATTATCATGCCGAGGACTACTCATTTGCTTTCGACAAAAACCGCTATTATTTGGGAAAACCAAATCCTCGACTCGAAAAACTGCGACAAGGCAAATATGAATAGACATAAGTTCACTGAAGGGAAATCCAATTAGGACATCAGAAAAGAGAAATATTGTACTATGATACTGAGACTATAATGAGATAAGCAAGTAGTGCAACGGCACCATAAGACCATTTATTGAAAGGATTTAAAAACTATGACTCGGCAACTGTTTGTCATCCATCACTCGCTGCGCAACTTTATCGTTTCGTCGGTGTTGTCATCGATAGCCATCATCATCAATACTACGACAGATGGCATTGTTGTCAGCCAAGCAGTAAGCACTGATGCCATATCGGTGGTGAGCCTTGTCAGTCCCGTGCTGACCATTGTACAGCTGTTCGGATCAATGCTCTTTTCCGGCGCCGCCCTGATAGTGGCAACGGCATACGGTGACCAACAGTACAGACAAGTGAACCAACTGGTGACAATGAGCCTGACGGCTGTCCTGATTTTCAACGGATTGCTGGCACTGGTTCTGAGCATGTTCAGCGGACAGATAGCCCACCTGCTGACCAATGAGGAGCGACTGCTTCCCTTGGTGGAGGATTATCTGCCCTACTCGTTGGCTGCATGCGTTTGCTGGCTCTTGTGCGATGCCGTGGGAAGATATGTGAAAATCAGCGGCCGTCCCCGCCTGGTGACGAACTATGTAATTCTTAATGCAGCGCTCAATCTGTTGCTCGATTTGTTGCTGGTGATATGGATGGGTATGGACATGAAGGGCGCGGCACTGGCGAGCATGATTGCTCCTGTGGCAGCAATGGTGGTCTACGTGCCTTATTTGAGCACACCGTCAAAGCCCTTTACATTCAACAGAATTGACCGTCGGGACTATGTCCGCTTGCTAGGCAAGAGCCTTGTGCACGGCATGCCATCGGCGGTAGGCTCGCTTATAATGGCATTCCTGTACATGGCTCTGAACTACATCGTGCTGCACACCGAGGGGGCCGACGGTATGTACATCCTCAGCGTCAGTATTCAAACGGTGACCTTCGGACTGATACTAACCTTTGCTGCCAACAGTGCCGTGAAGTATATCGGTGGCATGATGTATGGCGAGAGAGACTGGGACGGACTGAACCGTCTGCTCATGAGTATACTGAAAATCGTTTTGGCAGCCTGCATGGTGGTGACGATCTTGGTGTATATCTACCCCACGGTGGTGGCTGACATCTATGGCGCCGATGACCGCCTGCGGCAACTGTCGGAAAAACCGATAAGGCTGTTCGTGCAAAGCCTGGTGCCGCTATCCATCCTCATGTTGGTTTCAAATATTTACATGATGTCTGGTCGTGGCAAGTTGTCCTCCATCATCCAATTCGGCCCTCTCGTCATCATGCTTCCAGTGGTTTGGGTCATCTCGACTGTCATGCCCGACTATTTATGGTATTCCATACCTGTGGGACTCTGGATCCTGCTGTTGATAACCGATGGCAGCATTTACGTGTTGTTGCACAAGGGCGAAAAGTTGCACTGGCTGTTTCTCACCCCTACCAAAACCCTTTATGAGACATACACCGTTTCCATCTGCTTTGACGAGGACGATGCAAGAGGTAAACTGCAACTACTGCAAGACCATATCTCCAACCTTGACCTAAACAATGACTTGGTTATCAACGTGTGGCACAGCTTGAAGGAACTGACTCGCCACGAACTGGACATGGGAAAGGAGACAGGACGATCAGGTGCTTTCGACGTGAGTTTGCAGAATCTTCAAGAACGCTTTACAATCATCATCAAGGATGTTGGCAAGGCCTATAACCCTCCTGTAAGTCACCAGTACTGCAATGATGTCAACTACCAGTATCTGAACGGACTGAACTGCCTGTACCTCAACTTCCCAAAAGAGAGATAGGCGAGTTATAGAAATGTCCTCCTTCCAAAAATCGATTAGGTGACAAACTCCCAAAAGCCTTGGAGGAAGAACATGAAAGATGATTTGCCGGAAACAAGAGCGTCTTCTTCCGAGAGAAATCCTTTTCCCTCCACGAAGGGTGGTTTTCCTATACAGTTTAGGGAAACCACCCTTTCAGTTTAGGCAAAATCCTTTTCATAGACGTGATTTTAGCTTTACCTTTGCAGTAGAAAAAGCGAAGGTAGGCATCACCTCAGCATAGCAAGCAAGCTTGACTCTGCTTTCGGTTCGCACTCCCTTTGCCATAGAAAACAAGAGATAAGAAACAAGAAGTTCAACCATCAAAACGTAGAAGACATGAAGAAGATGATGACCTTGGTGATGATGATGACGATAGCCATCTCCGCCGCCGCAATGCCGTACAACACCGCACGCAACGAGGCCCTTTATCTCTCTGACAAGATGGCCTACGAGCTCGGACTGACGGCAACACAATATGAGGCAGTGTATGAGATCAACCTCGACTACCTGCTCAACGTAGATACCCGCGCCGACGTGTTCGGATTCTGGTGGGAGGTGCGCAACCGCGACCTGCGCTATGTGCTCAGCACCTGGCAGTACGACCGCTTCATGGCCAGCGAGTGGTTCTACCGTCCCGTCGTCTGGGGCACTGGTGGCTGGACCTTTAGCATCTACACCCGCTACGGTGTCGGAAGGATGTTCTTCGACCGTCCCGCAGTGTTCGTCACCTTCAAGGGTGGCCACAGCCATAGAGGCGGCAGTTTCTATGCTCACCACAACTTCGACAAGCC
>JAFZVV010000020.1 GCA_017617615.1 Prevotella sp.
AGTCGGCATGACGAGTCTAAATTGGATAAATACTACATCCAAAAGAACGAAATTTTTATCGAAAAATTTACAAAAAGTCATAACAAACTGAATATTAACAAATTATACGGGTGAATTTATTCTATCCCGGACAGTAGTGAAATCACTTATATAATCTAGATAATCATTCCCTAATTCATACATTGTTACACCTTCTTCTTGTTCTTGGCAGTTATCCTTGCCACTTTTATAATCCAATAATTTTTTAGACCATGAATTATAACTTGATGCAGTACTTACTTTTTTTATACTATTATGAATAAATAATTTGCAAATGGCTAAATTAGGCATGCCATATTCATCAGAAAGATAATCTAGATGCTCTTTACAAAATTGAATCGGTAATACAGGTTGCAATAATGGAAATTTAACAGCGATTCTCTCTAATTCTTTATTAGAAAATTTTGCTAGTAATAGCTTCCAAGAATTAGATATACATTTGTTGGGGGTATAATAGAATCCGTTTTTATTTCTCCACTTTTTTAAAATAAAAACGTCATAAAGATACTTTAATTCTTCATATTTTTCACCAAAACAAATTTGTTTACAAGTCTGTTCATCTATCCATAACGACATATCGAGAATTGATATAGATATACTATTATTTCCGTATTCATCATATATATCATCACTTTCATCAAATAAACAATTAAATGGATCATGTTGGTATTTCCCAAAACAATCAAAAATGCCTTCTATGGTTTCTGGAAGTTGAACAGGTTCAAATTGATCATCATCAAATATGTCTGAAATCTTAATATCATAAACACTATTTGTATTTTTATCTTTAACTTTGTCTAAAGCAATATCACCATGAATGTCATCAAATTCAAGATCTTTATTATTTGAATTTGAATGTTTGTTTTCTAATTCTTTTTTGGGTTGAACTATGTCATTTAGATTTTCAAAAGAAATGGTTGTTTTTTCGCTATACCAATTATACACATCTCCTTTTTTGGGGGTTATTATTTCTTTGATAACCTTTTTGTTAAAATTTGACAAAGATGCACGTTCTATGTTTGCCAATTCACCTTCAATTAATTCGAAATACACTAACTGCCCTGTATCAACTTTCGTGATACAATCTGATTTCGAGAACAACATTGGACGGGGGGCGTTTGTCGCACTATTATTATCTTTCCATTTTCCATAAACAAGAATACCTTTGTTTTCAACTTTACGATATTTATAAATGTAACCGATTTGTTTCATAATATAAACATTTAAGTCAGAATAAATAACAATCCTCAGATAGTATTGTATCTTGGATACTGCATCGGCAACAAAGATAGTAAAAATCTAATAATAGTGCAATAGTAAAGAAGGATATATAACAATAAATAAATGATGTTAAGTCAACATGATAAATCTAAATTTCCTCGAAAAAGTATCTATCTATTATTTCGTATCACTACTGTCCAAAGAAAATCAGCAACGTCAGATTTAATTTATTGATTATAAGTGATTTACAATGAAATAATTTTTACTCGATTTGAATTGAGATTTCATTTGGTGTCATAATCTATAAAGAAAAGCACTATTGATTATCAACAACTTACGAGTATCGTTGAACTGAATTTCTGGGTTTTCCAAATTTCTTCGGACAGCTGTGATTTCGTATTTGAAATATGAATTTGGAAAAAAGTATAATCATTATAAATCAATTTTCGGGGAATTTAGGATATATTGAATAATTTGCATATAAAGAGTTTTATACAATGTTATCATCAGTCAGCAAAAAATTATATCTTTGCATCAAAATTGATATAACGCACATGGATGAATACGCAAAAGCAATAGACGTGAAGGAAATGGGCAAACGCTTCAAACTTGTCCGTCAGAAGTTGGGAATGACACAGACGAACATTGCTTAAGAACTGAGCACATCGCAGTTGATGGTCTTCCGTTTAGAAAAGGGTGAGAACGTTCTCTCACCGTTCTTCCTCAGTATGCTGATGTACTACGCCAGCAAGAAAGTCGGGGAGGATTTGGAAGAATCCATCAAATTTTATAACTATCCTAACAATCATCAACTATGGCAACGATTAATGTCTATCTACAATATTTCGCCGCAGAATGCACTTTCAACGGTGTTGAACGTCGTGCTGCCTCGGTGATGCTGATAGCCACTTCCGAGGAGGGGCGAATCAAGTATGAGGTGGCGGTTTCTTTCTTCCCTCATGTCTCTGAGGATGACTTTGCTGTTTCCTACGATGCTTATTTCTCCAAGGTGGTGTTCGAGGCACCTGGCCGGAGGTCGAAGAAACGGGAGCAGGGGTTGATGGAATCGCTTCAGACAGAAGCCAACTCATTGGCCGAGGAAGCCAACGGAAAGATATTTTGGGACAAACCTCTCATAGAAGCAAGAAGAGGGTGAGGTCTCTCAAACGACTTTTTGTATCACACAAACATTGGATGATAAGATGAACAAGAAACAATTCATTCCTCTCTTCATTAAACAATTTTTACCCTTTATCATTGTCGTCATTGCTTTCGGCCTATTTACACAATGCCGGATGCAGAACAAAAATGGGCTGTCGGAGGACACATTGCCACCGACCCCTGATTACAGTGATACGACACAGTGGTATGTCACCGACCGTAGCGGCGAAGCCGACGTGTTCTACATCATATCTACGGAGACAGGCGACTATGCCCTTGACGGAAAGGAATATCATTTCGCCCATACTTACAACGACAGTGTGAGACAGCCTCTCTACAGCGAGATGCTGGGAGTGGACACCCTCCTCAGCGGTAGACTCAATTTCTACTCTCCTTATTACAGGCAATGCTCGCTTCAATCCTTCACCAACGACAGCACCGCCGAAGCCCGGATGCCGATACCCCTGGATGATGTTCGTAGCGCCTTCAAATACTACATGACAAACTTGAATCAAGGCAGACCTTTCATCATTGCCGGATTCAGCCAAGGCGCAATCATCTTGCTGCAGTTGCTCAAGGAGATGGACGACAGCACCTATGCCCGTATGGTTGCTGCCTATGCGATAGGCACGACGATAACGCAGAAGATGATGGATGAATGTCCGAAGATCAAACCTGCCTTGGGGGCTGAGGATACGGGTGTCACCATCTGCTACAACTCGGTGAGGGATGCGCAATGCAGCGACAAACGTCATGAGAGGAGTGCCATCGCCATCAATCCCGTCAACTGGCGCACAGACTCAGTTGCAGCGGTGTTCGCCACGGAACCAACACCCTTGTTGCCTGTCGCAGAACAGAAAAAGGACAAGTTGTCGGTGTCTCTTGACCCTACGACCAACTTGTTGTTTGTCAGCGGATATACTGCCGATGATTACGTGTTGCCACTCATTGGGCAGGAGGGCAACTATCATTCGAGGGAAATATGGCTTTATCAGCAGCAACTCAGGGAGAACATGGCTCGGAGAACTGCCGCATTCAGAAAAAGATAAAAAATCCTAGAAGGTGATAGCCTGCCTCGGCTTAGGATAAAAACCTCCCGCTCGAAAAAGCAAATTTAATTTGCTTTTTTGCTCGCTTATTCGGTTTTTTCACTATATTTGACTGACATCGAATATAGGCTTCACCTCGGCAATGACAATAAAAAACTTCGTCTTTTATTTGGTATTCCTCTCGGCTTTCACTATATTTGCCAAAAATACACGCGATTATGCAAAAATACGTCGACTATATCAAGGAGATAGAGATAGACTCGCTATGGAGTGGGCGACGTCATATCAAGTGGAACCTTGACCGTCAGGTGAATATCCTCAGCGGTACCAACGGACAGGGAAAGAGCACCATCATCAACAAGGTGGTGAAAGGACTCGCTGCCGGTGGCGAGTATCACAGCCATATGCTCAAGGGCGTGAAACTGAAAGTGTTCCCCGAGGAGGCGAAATGGATCAGGTACGACGTCATCAGGTCGTTCGACCGACCGCTGATGAACCTCGACACCCTTGCGAAGATGGACATGAGCCTCGCCACAGAACTCGATTGGCAACTCTTCCAGTTGCAGCGTAAATATCTCGACTATCAGGTGAACATAGGAAACCGCATCATCGAAGTGCTCCAGAGCGGAGGACCCGACGCTGCAGAGCGGGCACAGGCACTCTCGGCACCCAAGAAACGGTTCCAAGACATGATGGACGAACTCTTCTCCGACACGGGGAAACGTATCGTACGCACCGCCAACGAGATATTCTTCACACAGATAGGCGAGACGCTGGTGCCTTACCAGCTCTCCAGCGGTGAGAAGCAAATCCTTGCCATCCTGCTCACCGTGCTTGTGGAAGACAACAAGAACTATGTGCTCTTCATGGACGAGCCTGAGGTAAGCCTCCATGTGGAATGGCAGAAACGCCTCATCGACCTTGTCATCGAACTCAATCCCAACGTGCAGATCATCCTCACTACCCACTCCCCGGCGGTAGTGATGAACGGATGGATTGACTATGTGACCGAGGTCTCCGACATTACCGACAAGGAATAGCCCACCACATCTCCCGACGATGGCAAAACGTTTGCGCGACAACCTTACCTCCGACTATTTCAGTGCGATCAACAACATGCGAAGCAAGACCGCACGCAAGCGTATCGTGGCTTATGTGGAGAGTTACGACGACGTGTTCTTCTGGCGTATGGTGCTCAGGGAATTCGAGGACGACAAACACTATTTCGAGGTAATGCTCCCTTCGAAGGTCAATTTGGCAAAGGGAAAGAAACAGGTGCTCATGAACCTCGTGGGCGACAAGGTGGGAGAAGACATGATTGCCTGTGTAGATGCCGACTACGACTTCCTCATGCAGGGGGCGACGAAGACATCGGAGAACATCGTGGGCAACCCTTACGTCTTCCACACATACGTCTACGCCATCGAGAATTTCCAGAGTTACGCTCCCTCTCTCCACGACGTATGCGTGATGGTAACGCTCAACGACCATCAGATTTTCGACTTTGAGGAGTACCTGCGACAATACTCGCTTGCCATCTTCCCACTCTTCGTGTGGAGCATCTGGTATTACCGCACGCCCGACTACACAGAATTTTCCATTTCCGATTTCAACAGGACTATCGAGACAGGGCATTTCTCCATGCAGAATGCCGCCAATGCCATTTCCAACCTCCGGCATAAGGTGGGACGGAAAGTGGTGCAACTGCAACGGATGAATCCCGATGCGAAGGAGTCGTATCTTGCATTGAAAGAGGAGCTGAAACAACTGGGGGTGACTCCAGAAACGACTTATCTCTATGTTCAGGGTCATCATCTATACGACAACGTGACGGTGCCGATGCTCTCGAAAGTGTGCGATAAACTGCGGCGTGAGCGCGAGACGGAAATCTACCACAAGGCTGTGCACAACACGCAGATGCGCAACGAACTTTCGTGCTATGAACACAGCATAGAGAGCGTGGCATCGATGTTGAAGAAAAATACCGGCTACATGCGGTCACCGCAATACCAGTGGCTGAAAGCCGACTTGGCCTATTACATGAAGCATCGCTCCGACCGGATGGTGCCCGAGGCCCCTGCTGATTCTCCCGTGACAGGAGACCAGCCACAGTCTTCGCCAGTGCAAGCGACGGAGAATCCACCGGCACCATCCACCGTTTCCACACCGGTAACGGAAAGCGTGGTTGAAGAGAATCCCGAGGCCGTTCCCCGGAATGTCGAAGCAGAACAGCCGGCATCGGAGATGGTGAAAACCGAAAGCGGGTTGGCAGATGTCTTGTCATCGACAGAGTCGGATGCCTCATCGGCAGCAGAGTCGGAGAGTGAGGCAAAAAAAGAGTCGGTTAGGGAGATCAAGAAAAGACTGAAGAAGCGGCTTGCCAAGGAACAGGAAAAAGGAGAGAAGAATACACAGAAATGAAACAGAAAACCGTAACTCTCGAAACAGCCAAATGGCTTCGTAAACGCAGATTCAACGAACCTGTACAGGCACATTACAACACTAAAGGAAAATTATCAGAGGATGCTCCCGAGGGAGTGCCGGTGTCATGGAACAGTCCAGCGCACGACGCCAGTCCGCGCCTCAAGGTGTATTCCGCTCCCGACCTGGCATTGGCCCAGCAGTGGGTGCGTGAGAAGAAACATTTCGATGTGCTTGTAGACCGGGAGTATTTCTGTGGAAAGGTAGGGAAATACTATGCCAAAATCATCCGTCTGCGTGATGGCGTGATGAGCGAAACAGGAAAATACCGTTCTTATGAGCGCGCCCTCGAAGCAGGTATCCTAAAAGCGCTAAGAGCGATGTGAAGGTTGAAGGGAAGCTAAAGGGAAGTTAAAGGGAAGTTAAAAGGACATATGATTTGCGACTCAGCCCCCTCAGCCCATTTTGCCCATTCAGCCCATCATCACCTCAATCTTCAATTATCGTGCAAGCTGAGCGCAATGAAGTCGCTTCAATTGCCGAGGCGCAGCCGATAATCGAGCGAAGCTCAATTTTCAATCGGGCAAAGTCCGGAATCAAATCTCAAACCTAAATATACGTTTCTAAAAACTTGATTTCTCCATCAACATGAATTTCCTTTGTGCTGGCAGGGATGAGAACTGTCTCGCCGGCGCGGAGCATGGTGGTTTGTCCCTCATCGTCGGTCAGCGTAGCTGAACCTTTTACGCCGATGAGGATAACGAAACTGTCGAGGTCGGCGTAGTCGAGTGTCATTGCCTCGTCGAGGTCGTATATAGCGGTGGAGAAATGGGGACATGTCACCAACGGCACCCCTTCGTTCTTCTTTGGCGTATAATGTGTACGATAGTCGGTCATGACCTGATAGTCGATGCTTTCGGCAGCCTCTTTCGTGTGCAGTTCGCGGTAATGGCCGTTTTTGTCTTTGCGTTTGAAGTCGTAGATGCGAAAGGTCAAGTCGCTTGTCTGCTGTATCTCGGTCACGAGGCATCCCTCACCGATGGAATGGATGCGCCCCGCGGGGATGAAGAACACGTCGCCCTCGCTTACCTCATAGCTTGCCAGTGCGTCGCAGATGGTGTTGTTGTCTACCATATGCTCGTATTCCTCTGGAGTGATGTCTTTTCTCAGTCCGTTGTAAAGGCGTGCCCCCTTGTCCGATTCCAGTACATACCACATCTCTGTCTTGCCATGCCCTTTACCCAGACGTTGGGCTATCGCATCATTGGGATGCACCTGTATCGACAAGTCGCGTCGGGCATCGATGAATTTGATAAGCAACGGAAATTCCTTGCTGAATCGCTGATAGTTCTCCACGCCGAGCAAGCGTTCACGTTCCTTTTCTACCAGTTCGTTGAGAGACAGGCCTTGGTATGCGCCCTCGCTCACCACGGTTTCACTGCCAGGAACGCCCGAGAGTTCCCAACTCTCGCCCACCTGTGTCAGTGTGCTGTCAATTTGTTTGAAAGGAATGATTTTCTCGCCGCCCCAAAGCGTGCATTTCAACAAGGGTTCGAATTTATACATCTTTTTTTCTGTTGTCAATACCAATTTTAAATGTGGCGTGGCCTGTTCACAAAACCTCAAACCTCAAACCTCAAACCTCAAATCTCAAACCTCAATTGTCTTTCCAATAGGACGGCGTGAGCAGGATGATCACGTTGAGTATTTCGAGACGTCCCATGAGCATCAGTCCCGAACACAGCCATTTTGTTGCCCAATGCATGTCGCTCCACGTCATATCGGGTCCCAGTTCGTTGAGTGGCAATCCCACGTTGTTCACACAGCTCAGTGAGATGATGGCCGAGTTGGTGATGTCGATGCCGATGGCCATCATCAGTCCGGTGGTAGCCAGACATACGATGATGTAGATGGCGAAGAATGCGAGTAGGTTCTGCACGATGGCTGAGGGCATGGCATGGCCGTCAACCTTCACTGGCAGTACAGCACGAGGGTGGAGCAGTCTCACGAACTCGTTCTTGATGACCTTGCATATCATGAAGGCGCGGATGCTCTTGAAACCGCCGCTCGTCGACCCGGCGCAGGCCCCGATGAACATCAGTGCCGACAGGATAATCCAAGTGATATGTGGCCATTGTCCCACATGGTCGCAGAATATGCCGGTTGTGGTCATCAGCGACACCACCTGGAAACAGGCACTCCGGAAGGCATGTTCCAGTCCGTAGCCATTATGCGTCATCAGCAGCAGTGCGATGACCACTGTGCACGCTAATACCAGTGTGATGTAGAAGCGAAGTTCTGAATTCCTAAGAAATGTCTTCAGCTGTCGTTTCACGATGAGCATGTAGAGCACCGTGAAGTTGATGCCCGAGGCAAACTGGAATATCAGTCCAATATATTCTATGGTAGGGGAGTGGAAGTGAGCAATACTGTCGTTGTGGATGGAGAAGCCACCCGTAGCGGTGGTGGTCATCGCGTAGTTGAGCGCGCTGAACCAGTCCATGCCTGCCACGAAATAGCTGATGGCGCAGCCCAGTGTGAGTGCCAGGTACACCGACCATATCCATTTGGCGTTGGTGCTCAGGCGGGGGTGCATCTTCGTGCGGATGGGACCTGTGGCCTCAGCAGAGAACACGCGTGTGGAACCGCTCACCATCGAGGGTAGCACGGCGATGGTGAAGAACACGATTCCCAGTCCGCCAATCCATTGCGATAGCGAGCGCCAGAAGAGTATGGCATGGTGGGAGTCGAGTTGCTGCTCCACGTTGTCGAGGATGGATGCGCCTGTGGTGGTGAACCCCGACATGGTCTCGAAGAAGGCGTTGGTGGGGTTGATGATGATACCGCTGAGCAGATAGGGCAGCGCCCCGAAGATACTGAAGGCCAGCCAGGTAAGTGTGACCACAGCATAGGAGTCGCGCCGTGTCATCATCGTCGGGGCGTCGCGTCCCAGCCTCACCAGTCCCATGCCTGCGGCTGCAGTGATGAGCGTGGAGATGATGAACGGCAGAATCTCGCTGCTGCCATAGATGATGGCCATGATCACACACAGCACCATGAACACTGCTTCGAGGAGGAGCAGCGACCCGATGATTTTGTATATGAGTTTTCGGTTGACCATCAGCTGTTAAAGAATTTCTCGATATTCTTCATGTTCACGTCGTGGCAGATCACCACCACGGCATCACCGGCCTCTATCTGGGTGCCGCCCGAGACGAGCATCCCTTCTTTTCCACGCACCAGACCGCCGATGGTCATGCCCTTGGGCAGGCCGAGTTCGTGTACCTTCTTGCGGGTTACCTTCGACCCACGTTGTGCGGTGAACTCCGCCACGTCGGCGTTGACCGACATGAGGAAGCGGATGTTCTGCACGTCGGCATCGAGCATCATCTGATAGATATTGCCGGCGGCAAGTACCTTTTTGTTGATTACGGTACCGATGTCGAGGCTCTCTGCCATGCTGGCGTAGTTGGTGTTCTTCACCATGGCGATGGTCTTCCTCACGCCCAGTTTCTTAGCCGTGAGGCATGCCAGGATATTGGCTTCGGCATTGCCGGTGAGGGCCACGAAGCCCTGGGTGTTGCGGATGTTCTCGTCGGTGAGGAGGTTCAAGTCGCGTCCGTCGCCGTTGATGACCATGGCATTGGTGTCGTCGAGTGCCTCGTTGATGAGTTCACACTGCCGTTCGTCTATCTCAATGATTTTGGTGTTCATGTATTCGGGCATCGAGAGCACGGCACGTATCGCGGTCTTTCCTCCGCCCATGATCATCACGTTCTTCACGTCGGCGTAGTGTTCTTTTCCCACGATTTTCCTGATGTAGGGGATATGGTTTTTCGTGGTCATGAAGTAGACGATATCGTAGAGTTTCAATTCATTGTCGCCACCGGGGATGATGGTCTCGTTGTCGCGCTTGATGGCCACCACGTGGTAAGGGTCTTGCGGGCCACAGAGTTGGCGCAGGGGTTGGTTCAGTATCTCGCAGGTCTCGCGCAGTTTGATGCCCAGCATCACCAGCGACCCGTCGTGCACGTCCCATCTCTGTCGCACCCAACTCATCTTCAGTCCGTTCACCACGTCGCGTGCAGCGAGCATCTCGGGGTAAATCAGTTCGTCGATGCCCATGCGCTTGAAGAGGGCTTTGTTCTCGTTGGTCATGTACTCCGGCCGGTCAATCTGCGCAACGGTCTTCTGGGCGCCCATGGTATGTGCCATTACGCAGCATGAGATGTTCACGTTCTCATCGGGGGTGACGGCGATGAACAGGTTGGAGGAAGGCACGCCGGCGCTACGCAGCGTCTTGGGGTTGGTGGCCTCGCCTACCAGTGTCATCAGGTCGTAGTTGCTGCTGATGTCGCTCAGTTTGTCGGCGTTCCCGTCAATCAGCACGATGTCTTGGTTGCTGCGTGAGAGCAGGCGTGCCAGGTGTGAACCGATGGCAGAGGCTCCTGCGATGATGATTTTCATAGGCTGAGAATGGTTTTCTTGATGTTTTCCACGTCAATGCCGGTGAGGTGCTGTAGTTCGCTCACCTTGCCGTGTTCCACGAATGTGTCGGGCAAGCCGAGGCGGTGCAGGGTGGGTTTCTTGTCGTGGTCGGCCATCCATTCGGTGATGGCAGAGCCGAATCCGCCCATCATGCTGCCGTCTTCCACCGTAACGATACGGTCGAACTGCTGGGCTATCTCTTCGAGCAGCCGCTGGTCGAGAGGTTTCACGAAACGCATATCGTAGTGCGCTACTGACATCTCCGCCCCTTCGCTCTCGAGTTCTGCGATGGCCTGGCTCACGTTGTTGCCCACGGGGCCGATGCTGAGCACTGCCACGTCGGTGCCCTCGCGCAGCCTCCGGCCAGTGCCTATCTCTACCTCCTCCATCGTGCATCGCCAGTCGGGACACACGCCCTGCCCGCGTGGATACCGTATCACGAAGGTGCCCTTGTCGGGTAGTTGTGCCGTATACATCAAATGGCGCAGTTCGCGCTCGTCCATGGGCGAAGCGATGGTGAGGTTGGGGATGGGGCGCAGGAATGCCAGGTCGAAGGCACCGTGGTGTGTCGGTCCGTCTTCGCCCACCAGTCCGGCTCTGTCGAGGCAAATCACCACGGGCAGGTTGAGGATGGCGGCATCGTGAATGATATTGTCGTAGGCACGCTGCGAGAACGCGCTGTAGATATTGCAGAAGGGCAGCAACCCGTCTTTTGCCATGCCTGCCGAGAAGGTGACGGCATGGCCTTCGGCTATGCCCACGTCGAAGGTGCGGTCGGGCATCGCCTTCATCATGATATTGAGCGAGCATCCAGAGGGCATGGCGGGTGTCACGCCCACGATACGTTTGTTCTGCTTGGCAAGTTCGAGTAGGGTATGTCCGAAGACGTCCTGGAACTTCGGTGGCTGGCCGGTCTTGTCGCTCACGATGCGTTCGCCGGTGTCTACGTCGAACTTCCCGGGGGCATGCCAGATGGTGGCAGCTTTCTCGGCGGGTTTGTATCCCTTGCCCTTGATGGTGTGCAGGTGCAGCATCTTCGGGCCGTGCATCTTCTTCAACTGGCGTAGTCTGCGCACCAAGTCAATCACGTCATGGCCGTCGTGCGGTCCGAAGTAGCGGATATTCATGCCCTCGAACACGTTCTGCTGGTGACTGATGGCCGATTTCAGCGCGTTGTTCAAGCGGATAATGCCCTGGCGGCGGTCATCGTTGAGCATGCCCTTCCTCCGCAACCAGTTCGATATGCGGTAGCGCACGTTGTTGTAAGTCTCATTGGTACTCAGGTTCAGCAAGTATTGTTTCATGCCACCCACCGACCGGTCGATGCTCATATTGTTGTCGTTGAGCACGATGAGCATGTCGTTGGGACTCGATGACACGTTGTTCAGTCCCTCGAAAGCCAGGCCGCCGCTCATTGCGCCGTCGCCGATTACCGCCACCACGTGGCGTTTCTGCTTGGTGAGTTTTGCTGCCACTGCCATGCCGAAAGCAGCGGAGATGGAGTTGGAGGCATGTCCGCAGGTGAATGTGTCGTACTCGCTCTCCAAGGGTGTGGGGAAGGGGCGGATGCCATGTAGTTTTCGGTTGGTACAGAATTGCTCGCGTCGCCCGGTGAGTATCTTGTGTCCGTAGGCTTGGTGTCCCACATCCCATACAATTCGGTCGTTGGGCGTGTTGAACACATAATGCAGGGCCACGGTGAGCTCTACCGCACCGAGGCTCGAAGCCAGGTGTCCGGGGTTCACCGAGAGTTCGTTGATGATGTCGTCGCGCAATTCCTTGCACAGCTGTGGCAACTCCTCCAGGCGGAGTTTCCGCAGGTCTTTGGGCGACTCTATCTTGTTAAGTATAGTGTATGTGTCTTTTCCCATTTCACATGTCTATGCGCTTCGCCAAGTCCACCGAGTGGCAGATTGGCGAAGGCGTGTATGTCGTTTAACGAGCAAAGATATGAAAAATGCCATAATCCACAAAATTTTTAGGCTGAATTTGCCAAAATATTGCGGAATCTCCGAAAAACCCGTTTTTTCCGGAAAACACCAAACTGCCATTCTCCGCATGTTATACTAAAAAAGAATAACCTTTTTCTTTGCCATCAGCAAAAAGTCAGATTTTTTATTTACTTTTGTAGCCTAATGCCTCTTGGCATTCTATACTTGCATATTCAACAACAACGATAATCATGATGAAAAAATCCATTATCCTTTTCGTGGCCGTGTGCTTGGCCACCGTCGCCACGGCACAGACCGCCAATGGCGGCATCTCCGCCGAAATGTTGCGGAAGATAGAAAACGCACAGACTGCCGGCGTTGCCGACAAGGCACTGTTCAATGCTATCGCCTCGAATGCCATCGACGACCTGGCCAAGAATTTCGCCAACCAGGGTGCCATCGATACCTATTTCAGCCATGAGACGAAGAGCCAGTCGATACACGACCAGAAGAGCAGCGGACGCTGCTGGATGTTCAGCGGACTCAACGTGTTGCGCTCCAATTTCGCCCGTCAGCACAAGGATACGATGACGGTGGAGTTCTCACACGACTTCCTCTTCTTCTACGACCAGCTCGAGAAGGCCAACCTCATGTTGCAAGGCGTCATCGACACCTACAAGAAACCCATTGACGACCCCCGCGTGCGTTTCTTCTTCAAGAGTCCCATCAACGATGGCGGCACCTTCTGTGGCGTGGCCGACCTGGCCGAGAAATACGGTCTGGTGCCCAAGGGTGTGCAGCCTGAGACCTACTCAGCCGACAATACCAGCCGCATGGCACGAATCGTGGCTTCCAAATTGCGTGAGTTCGGGCTCGAACTGCGCCAGATGTGTGCCGATGGCAAGAAGCCCGCTGCCGTACAGCAGCGCAAGACCGAGATGCTCGGCACCATTTACCACATCCTTTCCATCACCCTTGGTGAACCAGTGAAGGAATTCACCTATGCCTTTACAGACAAGAACGGCAAGGCCATTGGCGAGCCCAGGAAATACACCCCGTTGGAGTTTTACAAGGCAACGGTGGGCGGTCCTATCAACGGCACGTTCATCATGGCGATGAACGACCCACGCCGGCCCTATTACAAGACCTATGAGGTGGAGTACGACCGCCACACCTACGACGGTCACAACTGGAAATACATCAACCTCCCGATGGACGACATCGAGCAGATGGCCATCGCCTCCATCAAGGACGGCTGCAAACTCTACTCCTCCTATGACGTGGCAAAGCAGTTCGACCGCAAGCGTGGCTATCTCGACCTCGACAACTACGACTACGGCTCACTCTTCGGCACCACGTTCCCCATGGACAAGGCGCAGCGTATCATGACCTTCGACAGTGGTTCCACACATGCCATGACGCTCACCGCCGTCGACCTCGATGCCGACGGCAAAGCCAAGAAATGGAAGGTGGAGAACAGTTGGGGTGCCACAAGCGGCCAGAAAGGCTGTCTGATCATGACCGACCGTTGGTTCCGTGAATATTCCTTCCGTCTGGTGGTCGACAAGAAATACGTGCCCCAGAACATCCTTGAGGCAGAAAAGCAGAAACCCGAGATGGTGATGCCCGAAGACCCCCTCTTCCAGATGGACGAGTAAAGAAGATGGAAAATAGAGGTTGAAGAATAGAAAATACTTTTGGGCTGCTTCATGCCTATCTCTGTGTTATTCTCCCTCGTTTTTCATCATAAGTGAATAATAATGCTTAACTTTGTCGCCTATTACTTGCAATTATGATACGATTATCCAAATCTGTAGTCGGAAAAGCCGAGGCCGACGCAGTGGCACATGTCATCCAGGACATCGGCTATCTAGGCATGGGAGAGACCGTGGGCGAATTTGAACGCGCCCTCGAGGCATATATCGGTGGCGGACGCCGCTGCGCCTGTGTCAACAGCGGGACGGCAGCCCTGCATCTTGCCATACAGGCCGTCACACAGCCCGGCGACGAGGTGCTCGTGCCGTCGTTCACCTTCGTGGCTTCCATGCAGGCCATCACCGGTGCCGGATGCGTGCCCGTGTGTTGCGAGATCGACCCTGCCACGCTCACGCTCGACCTGCGCGATGCCGAGCAGCGCATCACCCCACGCACCAAGGCGATGATGCCCGTCTACTACGGCAGCAATTGCGTCATGGCCACACAATACCAGGAATTTGCCCGTGAGCATGGGTTGCGGTTGGTAGAGGATGCCGCCCATTCCTTCGGCTGCACCTGCGACGGGAAGAAAATCGGTTCCACGGGCGATGTGGTATGCTTCAGTTTCGACGGCATCAAGAACATCACCACTGGCGAGGGCGGTGCCATCTTCACCGCCAACGACGACACCTACCAGCAGGTAAGCGATGCCCGCCTCCTCGGTGTGCAGAAGGATTCGGAGAAACGCTATGCGGGGAAGAGGAGCTGGACTTTCGATGTCGTGGCACAGGGCTACCGCTACCATATGAGCAATATCTTCGCTGCCATCGGGTTGGTGCAACTCTCGCGCTTTGAGAGCGAGTTCGCGCCCCGGCGCCGGGCCATCGCCATGGAATATACCCGCCGCCTGAAAGACAACCCCGACGTGCGCCTCATCCAGATGGATTATGCCCACGACATCATACCCCATATCTTCCCGCTTGAGATACTCAACGGCAAGCGTGCCCTTGTGGAACAGGCTTTCAAGGAGCACGACATTCAGTACGGCATACAATACTTCCCCAACCATCTGCTCTCCTACTTCAAGAGTCCATACGCATTGCCCGTCACCGAAGACGTGTATTCGAAAATCATCTCCATACCGATGCATCCCGAACTCACTGACGACGACATCAAACTCATCTGCGACATCATCAACAAAATATAGTTTTTATGAAAACCATTATATTGGCCGGAGGCTTCGGCACACGGCTGTCGGAATACACCAAACTGATTCCGAAACCCATGGTAGAAATCGGCGGAAAGCCCATCCTATGGCATATCATGAGCCACTATGCACGATATGGCTTTAAGGACTTCGTCATCGCGTTGGGCTATAAAGGCGAGGTCATCAAGAATTATTTCCTGCAATACTACGCCGAGAACAACGATTTCACCATCGACCTGAGTACCGGAAAGGTAGACTATATACAGAAGCACACGCAAGACTGGCGCGTGACACTCGTCGATACCGGCGACGCATCGATGACGGGCGGACGTATCCTCCGCCTGAAAGACATCATCGGCAACGAGGATTTCATGATGACCTATGGTGATGCCGTGTCGGATGTCGACATCTCGCTCCTGGTGGAGAGGTATTACCAGTCGAAGACGCTGGCGATGGTCACGGCGGTGCACCCCACCGCCCGCTTCGGCGAGATACAGATCGATGACGATGATTTCGTGCGCTCCTTCAAGGAGAAACCGCAGGTGAACCAGGGATGGATTAATGGCGGGTTCTTCGTGTTGCACCCACGGGTGTTCGACTATATCGACAACGACCTGACCACCTTTGAACGCGAGCCGCTCGAGCAACTTGCCGCCGAGGGACAACTGAAGACGTACCGCCACGAGGGTTTCTGGCAGTGTATGGATACCGTGCGCGACCGCGACATGCTCAACCTGATGTGGGAGGAGCGTCGTGCGCCATGGGCCGTCGACCCTGCCCGGCGCCTTTGAACAATGCCTAACCGTGAGAGAGTAGACATCTGGAAAATTCCCAATTTTCAAACTTTCAATATTCATTCTTCAATCGGGTAAAGCCCGAAGCAAAAATGGCTACATACGACATACGTCCCCTTCAAATGCGCATGCTCCGGATTATCGAGGTGCTCGACCGGGTGTTTCGTGAGCACGGCATATCGTATGGCATGTTCAATGGCAGTCTGCTCGGCGCCGTCAGGCATAAGGGATTCATCCCCTGGGACGACGATATGGACATCGTGATGCCGCGCCCCGATTACGAGCGGTTCATACAGCATTGCCAGGAATGGTTGCCGGCACCCTATGAGTTTGTGTGTGCCGAGAACGACAAGAACTACCCCCTGCCTTTCGGAAAGGTGCAGGATGCCTCGACAACCCTCATTGAGCGGCTTCATCTCAGTTATCTGGGAGGAATATATGTAGATGTATTCCCTTTGGACGCTGTGCCCACCAACCCCATCAGGCGTTGGCTGCACAACAACCATTACCAGTTCCTGAGCCAGGCGCTCTATTGGATTCACCGCGACCCCTACCGCCATGGCCACGGACCCAGTTCGTGGATTCCGTTGCTCACGCGCAAACTCACCACCATGGAGTCGTTGCAGCAGAAGATACGCAGGGTGCTTACCAAGTACGACTACGAAACCGCGGAGTTGGTGAACGACTACAGCGAGGGTGCGCACGGCGTGATGCCCAAGTCCATCCATGGTGTTTTTGCACCCTATGAGTTCGAGGGGAAGACCCTCATGGGCATCAAGGACTACGACCGTTATCTCACTCAAATCTATGGCGACTACATGACGATTCCCAAGGGCGACCAGCAGCGACAGCACAACTTCCACATCCTCGACCTGGAACACCCCTATAGGGAGTATAAGGGTTGAGGCAAAGGCTCTTCCGGGCTTTCCGGATAAAAAGATAATCATCAATAAAACATCATAACATCATGCAGAATATTCTATCCAACGACATCAACTACACGCTTGGCAAACTATCGGAAAATGAGCGCACTCGGTTGAAAGACTCTACCGTGCTCATCACCGGATGTGCCGGCTTCCTAGGCTATTATTTCATGCACTTCTTCGACCAGACCGCCGACGACCTGGGTATCCGGAAAATCATCGGTCTCGACAATTTCATGCTCGGTTATCCCGAATGGGTCAAGAAACTGGAGCGAAATCCGAAGTTCAGCATCCAGAAGTTCGATATCATCTGCGACAAAATCGCTGATGTGGAATATGCAGAAGAGGCCGACTACATCATACACATGGCATCGATAGCTTCGCCGATGTTCTACCGCAAATACCCCATCGAGACGCTCGACGCAAACATCTGGGGATTGCGCTCACTGCTCGACTTCTATTGCCAGAAACCCATCCGCGGGTTCCTTTTCTTCTCGTCGAGTGAACTTTACGGCGACCCCGACCCCGATCATGTGCCTACATCCGAAGACTACAACGGCAACGTGTGTGCCACAGGGCCACGCGCCTGCTACGATGAGTCGAAACGCTTCGGCGAGACCATGTGCATGCTCTTCGCGCAGAAGTTCGACATGCCCATCGGTGTGGCACGGCCGTTCAATAACTACGGTCCCGGGATGCGTATCGGCGACAAACGGGTGCCTGCCGACTTTGCACTCGCCATCATGCAGGACAAGGATATCGAGATTCTCTCCGACGGGTCGCCCACACGCACCTTCTGCTATATCGCCGACTCCATCTGCGGCTACCTCAAGATTCTGCTCCATGGTAAGTATGGCTATTATAATATCGGCATCGAAAAACCCGAGATTTCCATCGCTCAGTTGGCGGAAATCTATGCCAAGGCAGGAAAGGAGATTTTCGGATATACCGGCAAGGTGAAATTCGCAGTATCCGACGACAAGGAATATCTTACCAACAACCCACAGCGGCGGTGCCCGAACATCGAAAAGGCACGGCGCGAACTGGGTTACGCCCCATCCATTTACGTGGAAGAGGGCGTGGCACGGTTCTTGCAGTATCTGAAAGAGAGCGAGGAGGGCGAATATAAATGGTAATAACAGTTTTCGGACTCGGATTCGTAGGCCTTACCACTTCGCTGGGATTCGCGGAATATGGCCACAAGGTTTATGGTGTGGAAATCAACCCGTCGCGCCTCAGTGATATTCAGGACGGGAAGTTGCCTTTCCTTGAGCCGGGCCTCGACGATGCGCTTGTGAGGCATCTCGGCAATAGGTTCTTCCCTATCGCTGCCGACCAGTTGCGACAGGCAGTCGACGAGAGCGACTGCATCTACTATTGCGTGGGCACACCCTATGGGAAAGACGGGCAGGCCGACCTCACCTATCTCTTTGCTGCCATCGACCAGACGCTTGAGGCACGCAACAAGAACCGCTATCAGGTAATGGTGGTAAAGTCTACCATCCCGCCGTCCACCACATCGCAGAAAATCATCCCGCATCTGCAGGCCAAGGGCGTGAAGGTGGGCGAGGATGTAGGGGTGGCCAACAACCCCGAGTTTCTCAGGGAAGGCCACTGCTGGGATGATTTCATGAATGCCGACCGCATCGTCCTTGGCGTGAGCGACGACCGCTCTGCCGACGTGCTGCGACAGGTATATGCCACGGTGAAGGAACCGGTGCTGTGCGTCTCGCTCAATACGGGTGAGTTCATCAAGTACCTGTCCAACACGTTATTGGCCACCCTCATCAGTTACAGCAATGAGATGAGCATCGTGGCCGACACCATCGGTGGCATCGACACAGCCGAGGCTTTCCGCATCCTACACATGGACAAGCGGTGGGGTGGGGCAACCATGGCATCGTATGTCTATCCTGGCTGTGGTTATGGGGGCTACTGTCTGCCGAAAGACACCAACGCGCTGTATGCCGTGACACGCACGGCAGGCTTCGATGCACAGATACTGCATCATGTCATCGATACCAACGACCACATGCCGTCGTTCATTGCACAGAAAATCATCCGTGCCATAGGCGATGACAAACAGCAGCGCATCGGCATCCTGGGACTCTCGTTCAAACCGGGCAGTGACGACGTGCGCGACACGCCAAGTGCCAAAATCATACAGGCATTGCTCGATGCCGGCTACAGCAACATCTGCGGCTACGACCCCGTGGCCATCGCAGAGTTCAGCCGGCATTATGCGCTGCCCATCGAGTATGTGCCTTCCTATGCCGATATCCTCGGCCAGTCGCAGGCACTGGTCATTACCACGGCATGGCCGGAATTCGCCGACGTGCGCCAGCGCACCGACAAGCCCGTGGTAGACTGTAGGTATATGTTGTAGACTAAAAAATGATAGACCGACCGACGATAGACCGTATCATGGATGCCACCAACATCGTGGATGTGGTATCGGAGTTTGTGTCGCTGCGCAAGAGCGGCACAAGCTATAAGGGACTGTGCCCCTTCCATGACGACCGCACCCCCTCGTTCTCGGTCTCACCGTCGCGCGGTGTCTACAAATGTTTCTCGTGCGGGAAGGCGGGTAATGCCGTCAACTTCATCATGGAGCACGAGCAGATGACCTATCCTGATGCCCTGAAGTGGTTGGCGAGGAAATACGGTATCGAGGTAAAGGAGCGTGAGCTCTCCGACGAGGAGCGTGAACAGGAGAACGAGCGCGAGAGCATCTTCATCGTCAACGAATGGGCTGCCACATACTTCCACGACGTGCTTTTCGACGACCCCGACGGACAAGCCATAGGCATGGCCTATTTCAGGTCAAGGGGTTTCCGCGACGACATCATACGCAAGTTCCGTCTTGGCTATGCGCCTGCGAAGCGCGACGTGATGCTCGGCGTGGCAAGGAAGAAAGGCTATAAAGACACTTTCCTCGTGAAGAGCGGTCTCTGCGGCCAGCGCGAGAACGGCACCCTCTACGAGCGGTTTAGCGGACGCGTGATGTTTCCGTGGATAGGCGTGAGTGGCAAGGTGACTGCTTTCGGAGGGCGTCTTCTCGACTCACGCACCAAGGGCGTGAACCAGAAGTATGTCAACTCGCCCGACTCTTCGGTCTATCACAAAGACCATGAACTTTATGGCATCTACCAAGCCAAGAAGGCCATTTCCAGGGAAGACTGTGTGTATATGGTGGAAGGCTATACCGACGTGATAGCCATGCACCAGTGCGGTATAGAAAACGTGGTAGCCAATTCGGGCACCGCCCTCAGCACCTACCAGATAAAACTCCTGAGGCGGTTCACCTCAAACATCGTGCTTCTCTACGATGGTGATGAGGCGGGCATCCATGCCGCCATGCGGGGCACCGATATGCTCCTGGCAGAAGGGATGAACATCAAGGTGCTCCTCTTGCCCGACGGCGATGACCCCGACAGTTTCGCGCGCAAGCACACCGCCACGGAGTTCAGGGAGTATGTGACATCGCACCAGACTGACTTCATGGAGTTCAAGACCAACGTGCTCCTTCGGGGGGTCACCGACCCCATAGAGCGGTCGAAGGCCATTACCAGCATCGTGAAGAGCATCTCGGTCATTACCGACCAGATAGTGCGGGCTACCTATGTGAAGGAATGCGCGCAGCGCATCGGCATCGCCGAGCAGACGCTCATCAACGAGATGAACAAGCTCATCCGCAGCGAGCGCGAGCAGAAGGCAAGGCAGGACGAGCGCGAGGCCAACCGCCTGCTGTCGCAGAACACAGACGCTCCCCCGGCAACAGTACAGACGGCAACTCCCATCGGCACTTCACGTCACAATCAGCAGACGGCGAAGTTGGAGCGGCTCATTATACAACTGGTGGTGAAGCATGGGGCCGACATTATCCTGCACGACGTGGAGAACGAGGATGGCACCACCTCCGACCTCACTGTGGCAGAATTCATCTACTACGACCTGCACGACGACGGACTGGTCTTCAACGACCCGGTATGCAACACCATCCTCGAGGAAGCGGTGTCAAGGATACAGGCAGGCAACACCCAGATGGCTGATTATTTCATGCATCACCACGACCTGAGTGTCTGCTCTCTCGCCACTGCCCTGGGCACCGATGACTATCCGCTCACCGAGAGCCTGAGGATGAAAGAAGACGAGGAGTTCCTGAAAAACCAGGCCATCCGCCTGCTCCTGGAGTACAGGATGGTCATCGTGAGGACGCAACTCGAAGAATACAAACGACAACTGGCCGTGTCGGTCGATGACGAGGAGAAGACCCGTATCCTCGCCGACATCACTTCGCTCACGGCCATGCGGACGGAAATAGCAAAACGATTAGGCAACAGCATAATTATCTGAAATGACCCATACACAACTGCTCATCATCATATTGATACTCGCCATCATGCTGCTCGTCATCAGCGTGAGGGAGAGCGGATACAAATTCTGGCGCAAGAAAAAGTCGGTGTCGGTGTCAGACAACATCCGCATGGAGCGGATGGTGAAACTGGCCGACGACGCTCTCCGGAAACTCAACTGCGATGTGACATGGAGTGAGGAGGATGCCGACAAGGTGGCAGCATATGACTATCAGAACGGGCACTTCAGGCTACGCTTGTCGCCAGGCTCGCTTTATGCGCATCTGGGTTATTACTTCTGCTATACCACGGCGGTAGACAATATCCATGTCGTGCGCACCATCTGCAACCAGTGCAACCTCAATTCTGATATCGAGAAAGTGGTGTATTCCGTCAACGAGAAGAAAAACGAGGTCGACGTGCATGTGGTGTCGTCGGTACTCATCCATTCCGACGATGCCAAAGACGTGCTGGTCAATGCCATGGGTGGCGCATTCAGTTGGCAGAACGCCTTTGGCCGACGGTTCCGCGAGATGGAAGAAGAAGAGAAAAAAGACAAAGACCTGGAAATCAACAGCGCCAACTACAACCGTGAATTGTTTTTGTTGAGCCGGCAGGAGTTGCGTGAGCAGGGCGACACGCCGATGGACATTCGTCCCGACAGGGTGATGCATCTCGATATGTTGCTCGACAAGATAATGGGCATCACCGACATTGTGGCCCGATACCTCGTGGTGCAGGCGAAGGAACGGCAGGAGTTCGGCGGGCACGACAGCATCATGGCGCTCGACCTGAAAGAGGTGTTGCGGCTCGGCGACTATGCCCTGTTCGACACCACTGTCATGACACTTGCCTTCGACGACCCACGCTATCCCGGGAAGGAACGGGTGTTGACCATCACCGTCACTCCGCAGGGAGACGACGGTATGGCATCGTATTACCGTTTCACTCTCTGCCTCGTGCCGTTGCCACCGACTCCCGAAACACCGTTCCGCAAGCTCAACGAACTTCAGGCCAACTCGGTGCTCATGGCATACGACAGGGCTACGGAACAGCAACTCATCGATGAGAGCAACTATATGTGGAAGGAGGCGATGGAGAAACTGAAGGCCGGTGATGTCGACAATCTCACCGATGAACAGAAACTCATCTGTGAGTGTAGCATCGCCAATGTGGCTCAGCAGATGTATATCGGAAAGAAATTCTTCCTCGCAGGACGGTTCTATGAGGCGCTGCCAAGGCTTGAACTGGCATACCATGACATGAAATCCCAGTTCGATAAACTCAAGAGCGGACAGCGTGATGCTTTCTTCGAGGTGTGTTACCTCATCGGCTTCATCTATGTCGAACTGAAGCAATACGACCGTGCCATGACCTATCTCGACATGGTGGCCAATCTCCACCGCATCACCTATACCGAGGAGATGATCAACTGCATGGTCAATGCCGGTGATTTCAGAAGCCTCAACTATATCGAACAGCTCATCACCACCCTCGAGGCGGGTGATCCCAACGACGAAGAGGCGCTTCCCGAGCCGCATATCCAGAGATTCCTTGCCTTCCTCAAACGTAGGAAAGTGTTTGTGCTCGTAGAGAAAGGGGAGTACGAGAAGGCCAAGACCATGCTCAATGCCATGCTCGACGACCCTGAGAATGCCGACTATGCCATCAACGAACTCGCCTTCATTCAGAAAATGGAGAAAAATACCGGGCAATCATGATTTACCTGCACTGGATAGTCATCTTGGTCTTCTGGCTGTATGTCCTGGCCGTTGCCATCACCGCCGTTATCGTGGTGATGGAGAACCGCCAGCCAGTGAAGACGATGGCATGGCTGTTGGTGCTCCTCTTCCTGCCCGTCGTGGGCATCGTGCTCTTCATTTTCTTCGGCAAGGATACCAGAAAGGAGAAATACATCACCCAGCAGAGTCTCGACCAGCTTTCCAAGAGGTCTTTGTTGGGCTTTGCCGAACAGCGCGACCTTGTTATTCCACCACAATACGAGAAACTGGTTAGCCAGTTCTCCACACAAAACGTAGCTCTGCCTTTCCAAGGCAATGAGGTGGATGTCTACACCTCGGGATATGAATTGTTCCCCGCCCTGCTCCAAGCCATAGCCAATGCGAAGCATCACGTGCATTTGCTCACCTTCATCTTTGCCGACGACCCGCTGGGATATCTTGTGAGTGATGCTCTCATCGAGAAAGCCAAGGAGGGTGTGGAAGTGAGGGTAGTCTATGATGATGTGGGTAACTTCAGCGTGAAGAACGATTTCTTCGAGCGTATGCGCGAGGCGGGAGTCGACGTGCATGCCTTCATGCCGGTGCGGTTCCCCTCTTTCACCTCTAAAATCAACTACCGCAACCACCGCAAGTTGTGTGTGGTCGACGGGAAGGTGGGGTTCATCGGGGGAATGAACATCGCCTTGCGGTATGTGAAGGGCACCGACGTGCCTTGGCGCGACACCCATCTGCGGTTCAAGGGCAAGGCCGTGTATGGCATCCAGACGGCATTCCTGCTCGACTGGTACTTCGTCGACCGCTCAGTGGTTTCGGGAAAGGTGTATTTCCCGGAGTCGGCAGTGGCTCCTAAAAGTGGATGCCTCACCCAGATTGTCACCAGCAGCCCCACATCGGAATGGCCGGAACTCACACAAGGTTTTGTGAGGATTCTCATGAATGCCCAGCATTATGTGTATATCGAGACACCCTATTTCATGCCTACCGAATCCGTGCTCTTCGCGCTATGCACCTGTGCCATCTCGGGCGTCGACGTGAGATTGGTGGTGCCCATGCGGGGCGAGACGAAATGGGTGGAATGGGCGAGCCGCTCGTTCTATGCCGAGGTACTCAAGGCGGGAGTGAAGATTTTCCTTTACAAAGGAGGATACAATCACTCCAAGGTACTCGTCAGCGACGATACGGTGTGCTCGTGTGGGTCGGCAAACGTCGACTTCCGGAGTTTCGAGAACAATTTCGAGGCTAATGCCTTCATCTATGACACAGATACCGTGAAACAGATGAAGGAGGTTGTGATGGGCGACCTGGAGCAATGTGAGCCGCTCTTGCTTGAGGATTTCTCCAAGCGTCCTTTCCTCTCACGGCTCACGGAGTCGGCCGTAAGGCTTTTCTCACCGTTGATGTAAATAGATTTGATTCCGGGCTTCGCCCGATTGAAGATTGATTTCAGCCTTCGGCTGATTGAAAATTGATTCCGGGCTTCGCCCGATTGAAAATTGAGCTTCGCTCGATTATCGGCTGCGCCTCGGCAATTGAAGCGACTTCATTGCGCTCAGCTTGCACGATAATTGAAGATTGAGGTGATGATGGGCAAGATGGGCAGAGTGGGCTGTGTCGCAAATCATATGTCCCTTTAACTTCCCTTTAACTTCCCTTCAACTTCCCTTCAACCTTCTACCTTCCCTTCATTAAACAGACTAAAATTCACGCTGCCGTAAGCCCTTCGCTCCACGAACTGTGGGAGCGAGGAGAAGTCGTTCTGCTTGCCATGCTCGAGCACGAAGATGCCTCCCGGAGCCAGCAAACCGCCCTTGAAAATGAGTGACGGTAGGGTGGTAAGCTGTTCGAGGGCATAGGGCGGGTCAGCGAAGATGATGTCGAACTGGCGGTGGCAGTTTTTCAGAAACCGGAACACGTCGCCACGCACCAGTATGGCATTGGGGTCACCGATGCGTTCCACACACTGACGGATGAATGCGTGATGGGCACGGTCGAGTTCCACGCTCACCACCTCGTCGCAGCCGCGCGACAACATCTCCAGGGTGATGCTGCCCGTGCCCGAGAAGAGGTCGAGGGCATGGGCACCATCGAGGTCAACATAGCTGTTGAGTACGTTGAAGATGTTCTCCTTGGCGAAGTCGGTGGTGGGACGCGCCTTGAACGTGCGGGGCACATCGAAGCGGCGCCCCTTGTATTTTCCGGTGATGATACGCATGGTGTTATTGGCTGGTCAAGAGGATGAGATCTTCTGGCATCGGGGGCAACGACGGTGCATCGGGCAGGAGGGCGGGCACCTCGGCCACCGAAACCTTGCCTACATACGTTTCCAACTGTTGTACGAGCCATTGCTTGTTGGCCATGCTCCCCAGCACCACCACCTCGTCGCGAGAGGCTTTCATGCCTTGTTGGGTAAATGCATTGAGCACATAGTAGAGCACGTCTTTGGCATGGGTGGCAACGAAGGAATTGCTGAACATGAAAAGTCTGCCGTTGAAACTGAACACGTCGGCATGGCCGTCGTGCAGGTAGACGTGTAGTCGTTTCCTGCTGCGGTTGTCCTTGTTATTGCCTTCATGTTGCCATACGGGCAGGCATACGGGAAACCAACGACAGGTGGCAAAATGGTCGGCCATTACCATGTGGAGGTCCTTGTCGATGCCAAAGACCGCCACGGCATGGAGTCCGGACAACTCATGGTGGTTCACCACGTCGCGGTCGTGTCCGGTGAACGTGTATTTGTAGAGCATATCGGCATCAGCAGCATCGAACTCGTCGTAGGGCTCCAGCAGGGTAGGGGTGTGGAGCAGAATGTCGGTCTGGTCGTGGGAATCGGTCAGCTGGGAGTGTGCCTTGAGCCATTCGCGCACGTTGGCTGCCACGGAGATGCCGCCCTTCATCTCTGTCTCCTCGTAGTTGACGGCGTGTTGCTCATTGATTGTGAGCAGGGCAATGGTGCTCTGTCCTATCCTGATTATTAAACGTTGTCCGGTGCCGGGTATATGTGAAGTCTCTTGCATGATGGTGGGATTCTTAAAGGGTTGCTCAACCATTTATTGGGTGCAAAATTATAAAAAAATAGCATAAATGATGCAAGATACTGCTCGTTTGTGGGTTAAATAAGTAAGAATCATGAAAAAACAATTATGGAACCAAAATTGATTGTATTATTCTTGGGTGTTCTTGTCTTGTTCTCAGCATGTGGAGACGACAAGGACGATATGTCGGGCGTGACGGATAACTCACGTTTTGTCATTTGTAATTTCACCTCGTCTGGTTGCAAGAACAATGCAGGAGCCAATGCTGATGGTATGATGAAAGCCGGTAAGGATAGTCCTTGGGGTGAGGAGTATATTGAGTATCAGGGCCGTGAGGGTGGATACCTTACCTTGAAACACGTCAATGCTGTATTCAACTGCGCAGCAGTAGATTTCAAGACCAGCATCGGTATTGTCGACAATCAGATAGTTGTCAATGAGGAGGACGTGTTCGACGGCGAAATGGCCAACTGTGTCTGTCCCTACGACCTGACGTATGATGCCGGACCGCTCAAGAATGGTGTTTATACAGTGGTGTTAAGGCGATATGGCGAAGAGTATGCGCGCACTACCATCACCTTCAGCTCCTCTGCCGATGGCCGTGCAGAACTGACATATATGCAAAACGAATAGCCTGGGAGGTGCGTTTTTTGTGCTCGGGACCGGTAGCCCCCAAAACATGATTCCACATGAATTCTTCACCGATTAAATTGGGTCAAAACAGACCGAAACAAACCTTAAATCGAATCGCGTAAATCGCTGTTATACCTTAACTTAGCTTAACTTCTTCCGTTAAGCGCCTATTGCAAGTTTTCTTCTTTTAGAGTAATTTTGTACCGCCATTGTACCTCGGGTGGATGAGCAGGAGGACTAAGGGTACTTCCCTTAAATACCCTTATTTCCTCTTAAATCCGCTAAATTGGTTTCCATCAAGAACCGTCCACCGAGAAAGGGCAGAATTTTACAAAATTACTCGATATGGACAACAAACAGACTTCTCAAATTCCCAACATCCTTCTGTCCGTGAAGGATGCCTCCGCCGCCATCAGTGTCAGCACTAAGATGGTGCGCTTGCTTATTGCCTCCGGCAGACTGAAAGCCGTCAACCTCGGTGAGCGGATGACACGAATAAGCCTACAGGAACTTACAGACTTTGCCCAAGGGCAAGGTTGCGATGTCGTGCTACCTTCTTCTTTCCCTTCTTTTAATAATGAAAAAAGGGAAAAGAAAAAGCCAGATGCCTCTGCCAAGCCAGAGACGGGCAACGTGAACAAGAGAGCCAAGTGCCGCATGACACCAGCCAGCGATAAAGCCCCTGAAGGTGTTACCCATGACTCCCATTATACGTTGGCAGAGGTGATGAGGAAGTTTGGCATCAAGTACGGTCGCTTCTATGAGGTGCGCAACCGTTTCCTGCTCCCATCCGTCCATGCCTGGGGTACGACCGCTTTCAGGAAAGAGGACGTGGAGGAAGCCATTACCAAGTACAACGAGGAACAGGGCAAGGCACAGACGGAGGCATACTACACATGCTTCGACATTATGCAGAAGTACGGTCTGGGCAAGACGCAAGTACGACGTTTTGCCGAGACTCATGGTGTCCGTATCAAGAAAGCCAAAGGCGGCAGGGCTAACCTCTACCTCAAAGCAGACTGGGAAGCAGCCCGAAAGAAAGCCGAAAAGACAAGTGCCAGCACCAAGGCGAAACGGACATGAAAACGCCAATGTTGGTACTACTTGCAGGTATGGTTAGAACCAATCCTGTAATCCGAGGCTCAAAACTGCTGGTTTCAAACCGTTGTACCCCGATTGTAGCTTTGTAGTCTATAACTTTGCAGAGCCAATCGGAAAAAGATGTACCCCTCCTTTGGAAGTGTCTTGAAACCAATGGCAATAATGAATGCAACGCAACTGTCAACCCTATTTATAGTATGATTTTCGCTGCAATTTCATACTCGAATGCAAAGTCTGGTTAAATCTGATGCATTGAGGGACAATATTTTAGGCTCGACCCAAACAAAGGGCGTACCTTTGCAGACGCTTGAAGTCCAGACCGCCCATGAAGGGCAAGGCAGGACAACTGAAAATAGACAAATATAATACAATATAAAATAGCAGATATGACGAATTTATGTACCAAGGTCACAGTACGGAAGCGACCCATCAAGAACGGGCAGACATCGCTCTATCTCGATTTCTACCCACCTATCCGTAACCCGAAGACAGGCAGACTGTCTCGCCGTGAGTATCTGGGATTCTACATCTACACCAATCCCACGGAGAAGTTTCAGCAGGAGTATAACCGCAGTATGCTCCAGAAGGCGGAACTTGTCAAGTGCCGCCGTACAGAGTCCATCATCAATGAAGAGTTTGGTTTCCTCGACCGCTCCAAGGGTCAGGAGAGCTTTCTTGACTACTTCAGGATGCGCATGAACGGATCCACCAACAAAGCCAACTGGAAGGCTGCCTACAAGCATTTCGAGAACTATGCCGGTGGAGAGTGCCGATTTTGTGACCTTTCTGTAGCTTATTGTCAGAAGTTCCTTGACTACATGCTGTCGGACAAGTGCAAGCGCAATGACAAGCTGATGATGAGCACGACCGCCAACAACCATTTCGTCAAACTGAAAGCCGCCCTTCGCATGGCATACGAGGACGGACATATCAAAGAGAACATAGCCAAGAAGCTTGTCAAGGCAAAGGGACACGGCAACAAACGTCAGTACCTGACCAAGGAGGAACTGTTTGCGCTGTCGAAGGCAGAGTGCAAGAGTGACGTGCTGCGCCGTGCCGGACTTTTCTCCTGCCTGACAGGACTTCGCTTGTCCGACTGCATCCTGCTCCAGTGGGATGACATCAAGAAGTCGAGCGACGGCGGTTGGGTACTTGACATTACAACCAAGAAGACAAAGACCGATGCCATCCTGCCTATCAGCGATGAAGCACTTGCCCTATGCGGTGAGCGTGGAGAGGGTCAGGTATTCAAGAAACTGACACCTAATCTGGTTGCCGCTTACCTGAAAGACTGGATAGAGGCAGCTGGCATCACCAAGCATATCACCTTCCACTGTTTCCGTCATACCTTCGCCACCTTGCAACTGGCAGAAGGTACGGACATCTACACCGTGAGCAAGCTGCTTACCCACAGCAACCTTGCCACAACACAGGTGTATGCGGAGGTGGTCAGTGAACTGAAACGTGACGCATCCGAGCGCATTTCGTTGAAGGAAGATGCCAAAGAAAATGCCACTTCTGAAGAAGTACATCACGAAGAAACACTTGCTCATTGATAATATTGACGTTAAACAAAAAAGAAAAATTCACATGGATAACGTAACTAATAATCTCTCGTTCGACCAGCTGCCCAAGGCAGTCGGCGAACTGCTGACCAAGGTGGACTATGTGATTAGCCGCCTTGACGAGAAGAAGGATGCCGACGGTGCATCCCCATCCCAGGATGATGCCCAGATGATGACGATGGAAGAAGCCTGTCAGTTCATTGGCAAGAAACGCTCCACGATGTACTCCCTCACATCTGAGCGACGCATCCCATACCGCAAGCGTGGAAACAAACTCTACTTCTTCAAAAAGGAACTGGTGGAATGGATTCAGAGCGGAGGGGCATACGACAAGCCCTATATGCTCTCCGAACAGGAACAGGCAGAGTTCGATGCCCATCTGGAAGAACTGCGTGAGAAGAAAAGGCACAAGCCATTGTCACTCACAGAATCAGACGATGCGCAAGCCGCAAGCCTTTAGTGTTATGACGGGACGCAAGCTTATACCCAGTTTTTCGCAGACGCTCAACAACACGTCCACAGGCGAACAGCCTTTCAAACACTTTACAGTGCTGTCAGCAAAATGCAGCCAGTACCCGAAGGGTGCTTTTAAGGTGTTTGGGGGAGCAAGTATAGGTTTTGCGTCCCACAAAACCACGGCTCAAAAAGCCGGAATTAGCCAGATGTCCCATCCAGCACTTTACAACGTATGAATCCCCAAACACCCAAGGAGAAGAACAGCAAGGGC
>JAFZVV010000007.1 GCA_017617615.1 Prevotella sp.
AGCATATCTTGTGCATTAGCATACCCCTGCTCCGCCGCTTTTCTGTACCACTCTACGGCCTTGGCGTAGTCCTTGGTCACACCATTGCCATTGTAATAACAGCTGCCAAGGCTTTTTTGTGCATACTTATACCCCTGCTCCGCCGCTTTTCTGTACCACTCCACGGCCTTGGCGTAGTCCTTGGTCACACCATCGCCATCGTAATAACAGTCGCCTAGCATATCTTGTGCATTAGCATACCCCTGCTCCGCCGCTTTTCTGTACCACTCTACGGCCTTGGCGTAGTCCTTGGTCACACCATTGCCATTGTAATAACAGCTGCCGAGCATATCTTGTGCTTTAGCATACCCCTGCTCCGCCGCTTTTCTGTACCACTCTACGGCCTTTGACAGATTTTTTGCTTCGCCACCATATCCATTATAGTATGTACCACCTAAATAATATTGAGCTTTGGCGCTTCCGAGTCCGGCTGCTTTCTTTTCATACATCACTCCTTTTTTCTCATCCTTGGTCACCCCATATCCATTTTCATAGATTTCGATAAGTTGAAGGATGGCGTCAACATTGTCTTGCTGGGCAGCTTTCTCATACCACTGCAGAGCCTGTGTGTATTCTTTCCTCTCAAAATGGTAGTCTCCCATCTTAGTCTGAGCTGCGGCATCACCCTGTTCTGCAGAAGCCTTGAATTCTTGCGCAAAAGTGCAAACGATACAGCATGTCATTGCTGCCAAAACAAATAATTTTTTCATAATTTTATTGTCTTTAGTTATTATTATATGTATATCATATTGCTACCTTTTTGAGGCTTGCGGATTAGTTCGTTCAGTTTTCTAAACTCATGTCCTGCTTTTCCTTTAAGTGAATGATAAGTGACAGTATATGGCAATTCAATGGTATTGTCTAAGTCAAGAATGAAAACATATTTGGGATTGGTGAGATCGACATTCGGTGAATTTTGAATGTAGTAATAAAGCCTGTTCTTTATATTGGGATATTTTTTAGATTTATCCAATGAATCAATAGCACTGGTATCACCAAGACATAAGACCACAATATCTTGTATTTTGTATAGATGATGAATTATCCCTTTTTGACGGAATGCCACATATAGAGATCGAGTCTCAGCCCGTGTTCTATACTGGCCTTTTGTATTGGCAGGACACTCGTATATGCCACAATTGGAATCTACCGCCAACTTACCAGATCTATTGGCAGGTATGATCAAAACTTCTTCTTCGTAGTAATTCATAAATCGTGATGGTTTTTAAATATTTACAAGGTAATTCACAAAATCAGAGATAAGTTGCGCTTCATGTGTTTTGGTTTTGCTTTTTGCTGCAAGCAGATGAAATCTCCTTATTATCTCCAACCAGGTTAAGGAATAGATTCCATTATAACTGAAAATGGAAAGGACAATGCTTATGTTTGTCAGGGTCACGCACATGATATTTTGCGTACTCGCATACAAAGCGCTGTATTTCTTTTTATATGATAGCAGCTGGCTAATAATCATTTGAGGGTTGACACGTGCTTTTATACTTTTTGCCTCAATAATGATAATCATTTTGATGACGTTATTGTCGTAGAAACGTATGACAATATCAGTACGTTGAGATTTTTTGCTGCCCGGAACAATTTTTTCTTCACATTTTACAACCCACTTTAATGATGTCAAAAAAGCAATCTGTTTATTATTGATTTGAATTAATGAAAGAAATATTTTCATTGCTTCTACAGACTTTGCTAAAATATAGCCCAAAGATTTTGTTTGGTCTGGTTCATGATGACCAACCATGTCAAACAGGCTGCAATTGATCCTATTGTATATTCGATATTCCATGTTTATTCTTAAGATTATAGCCTATTACACAAAAACTGCACATAAGGTAGGTGTGAGCCTTCTTTCGTTCTCAGTCAGAAGGTTCTGCAATACCCGTAACAAAAAAGAATGAAACCAGCCCACACCCATAGCTATATGTCTGGATACAATTCCCCTACAAGAGGAATAGCCCCATCAATACAAACCATGGGAGAAGCAGCCTTCAGCCTTTCACCTTTTGTTACATTGAATTTTGCAGATTCTCTGACCGGTGAAGTCCAATAGCTCTCCTCAATGTCTGTCATCGCACATAGTCCGATGACAGGTACAAAGATAGTGCAAATCGAGTGAAATACCAAACAAAATACGAAGATTATGTTTGAATTTCCGAGATGCCGCCTATCTTCGATACGAAGTATCAAAGAGAGAAATGTTTCAAAGACCGCCTGTTGTGAGCTGGTATTTTTAGTCTTCTTGTACAATATGCAAAAATAGTGTTTTTCAATAAATTCACCCCCATGTTTTCGTGTCCTTTTTTGTCCATTTTGCATCAACTATAGTGATTCTATAATTCATCTTGTTCTTCATATCGTTTTTTTTTATACCTTTGTGCGGTCTTTAACAGAGTACATCATCCATACTTATGCACATCAGAGATGTAGAACTATCCGACGCGAAGGCTTTACTCATCATTTATGCCCCTTACGTCGAAAACACAGCCATCACCTTCGAATACGACGTCCCGTCGGAAGAGGAGTTCCGCGAACGCATCTCCAAGGTCACCCGTCAGTTCCCGTGGGTGGTGGCAGAGGAAGACGGACGTATCGCAGGCTATGCCTACGCCAGCCCTTTTAAAGAGCGGGCCGCCTACCAATGGGCTGTGGAGACTTCTATTTATGTAGACCGCCACATGAAACGTCAAGGGATAGGCCTGCTGCTGCACAATGCGCTCGAACAACGGTTGCGGCAACAGGGCATCCTCAACATGAACGCATGCATCTCCTACTGCGAGCAAGAGGATGAATACCTTTCACTCGACAGCGTTCGTTTCCATGAGCATCTCGGCTACCAACTTGTAGCCCATTTCCATCTCTGTGGCAAGAAGTTCGGCCGATGGTACGACATGATATGGATGGAGAAACTGATAGGGGAACATCGGTAAGTGCGGATTGCTGATGCCTATATTTCTTGGGGGTAGGCATTCCCAGGTTTTTCTAAGTTTTTCCAAGGTTTCCAAGGTTATCCTTGACCTTCATGGTAACCATGAAGCAAGGCTGGGTAGAGCGATGTGGGAGGGACATAAAAAAATCGGATGTCTCACGACAACCGATTTTCAAAAAACAAACTACTTAAAAACTAATCTACTAAAACAAATCAAAAAAATCTTTTATATTACGTGAATATAGTCTTACTTTCGAAATGCAAAGATAATGTCTTTTTATATTCCGACAAAAAATTTTGATGTATTTTTACACTAAATCAACATTTTTTAAATATAACGGGGATGACGCGATGGTCATCCCCGTAAATATGTCATGTCGGAATGACATTTTTTACATCATGCCGCCCATTCCCGGTGCACCGCCCATTGGCATGGCGGGTTTCTCCTCGGGCTTGTCGACCACGAGGCACTCGGTGGTGAGGAACATACCGGCGATGGAGGCTGCATTCTCCAATGCTACCCTTGCCACCTTGGCGGGGTCGATGACACCGCTCTTGCGGAGGTCCTCATAGATGTCGAGGTGGGCGTTGTAACCGAAGTCACCCTTGCCCTCACGCACCTTCTGTACGACAACGGCACCTTCGCCACCAGCGTTGATGACAATCTGGCGCAGCGGCTCCTCGATGGCACGGGCCACGATATTGATACCAGTCTGCTCGTCGGCATTGTCGCCCTTCACATCGGTGAGGGCATCGAGGGCGCGGATATAGGTGATACCACCACCTGCCACGACACCTTCCTCGATGGCGGCACGTGTGGCGCAGAGCGCGTCGTCGACACGGTCTTTCTTCTCCTTCATCTCCACCTCGCTGTTGGCACCGACATAGAGCACGGCGACACCACCGGAGAGTTTGGCAAGACGCTCCTGGAGTTTCTCCTTGTCGTAAGAGCTGGTGGTGTTGGCAATCTCGTTCTTGATGGCTGCCACACGGTCGGCGATAGCCTGCTTCTCACCGGCACCGTCGACGATGGTGGTGTTGTCTTTCGAGATGGTCACCTTCTCGCAGGTACCCAGCATGTCGAGGGTAGCCTGCTCAAGTTTGAGACCCTTCTCCTCGCTGATGACCACGCCACCAGTGAGCACGGCGATGTCCTCGAGCATGGCCTTGCGGCGGTCGCCGAAGCCAGGAGCCTTGACGGCACAGATCTTCAGGCCGGAACGCAGGCGGTTGACAACGAGTGTGGTGAGGGCCTCAGAGTCAACATCCTCAGCGATGACGAGCAACGGGCGTCCACTCTCTGCAGCAGGCTGCAGGATGGGGAGGAACTCCTTGATATTGGAGATTTTCTTGTCGTAGATGAGGATGAGGGGGTTGTCGAACACACACTCGAGTTTGTCGGGGTCGGTGACGAAATATCCACTCAGGTAACCCCTGTCGAACTGCATTCCCTCTACCACATCGATATGGGTGTCGCGGCTCTTGCTCTCCTCGATAGAGATAACGCCGTCTTTCGATACCTTACGCATGGCATCGGCAAGAAGTTTACCGATTTCCTTGTCGTTGTTGGCAGAAACGGTGGCCACCTGCTCGATCTTGTCGTAGTTGTCGTCGACCTTCTCGGCACTCTGGGCGATGAAATCAACCACTGCCTTCACAGCCTTGTCGATACCACGCTTGATGTCGATGGGGTTGGCACCGGCGGTGACGTTCTTCAGGCCTTCAGTGATGATAGACTGGGCAAGGAGGGTGGCGGTGGTGGTGCCGTCGCCGGCATCGTCGCCAGTCTTCGAGGCCACGCTCTTGACGAGCTGTGCTCCGGTATTCTCAAACGGGTCTTCCAACTCAATTTCCTTGGCAACGGTAACACCGTCCTTGGTAATCTGGGGAGCACCAAACTTCTTCTCCAACACTACATTACGGCCCTTAGGACCAAGAGTTACTTTTACTGCGTTGGCCAACTGGTCTACACCCTGCTTGAGCAGGTCGCGGGCCTCGATATTGAATTTAATCTGTTTTGACATGATGATGTGTATTTATTTACCCTTTTACTTTTCTACTTGATTACTGCGAGGACATCGCTCTGACGCATGATAAGATATTTCTCGCCTTCGAACTCAACCTCTGTGCCGGCATACTTGCCATAGAGCACGGCATCGCCTTCCTTGAGCACCATCTCTTCGTCTTTCGTGCCGTTACCGGCTGCGACAACAGTTCCTTGAAGGGGTTTCTCCTTTGCGGTATCGGGAATGATGATACCACCTACTTTTTCCTCTGCAGGGGCTGGCAAAACGAGCACCCTGTCTGCTAATGGTTGGATTTTCATAATTCTTAAATATTTATTTGTTAAAACATTATTCTGCCGTATAACAAGCGAAAAGTGTGCCAAAGTGGTTGCGGAAGCAAAAAAGCATACGTTTTTTGCGATTTTGGCAGAGTATAAAAAAGGAGAAGGGACCTCGAAGACTTCTTTTCCCCTAATTAAATCCTACCTTTACCCCTAACGACAAGCCGACGATATCTCTTATCTTCACGCTGTGATTGGCAAAATAGTCGTGAAGGTAAAGGTCGCACGTGCTTAGTTCGTAGAAGGCGGTAATGGAACGGGGGCCTCGCCTACCCTTCCGCAACTGCCACGTCATCCGCTCACCCATGAATACGTTGATTCTGAAACGGGTGGAGAACCAATAGTAGTTGTTCGGGTATCTGCTTGGCAGACGGCTCCAGAACTGGTTGCCGACGATCGTATTGACGTATAAGCCACATGAGAGCGGTTCGAGCATCATCTGTTTCTTGAGACGGATACGCCAAGGCATGAAGTTCTCTTTTAGGGTGAACGTGGCTCGGGCATAACTTGACTTGCCCTTGGGCACGAAGCCGGCCAAGAGGTGCGTCTCCCACTGTTTGTTTCTGCCATACGCCCAGCCCATGCCAACAGACAGCCATCCCATGTTGCCCGCATTCTGCGCCACCAGTTGCGTAGGCAGGAACCGGTGCCATGGATGGTGCTTCGCCGACTGTTCCTGTGGCTCTGTCGGAATTGTGTCGGGAAGGCTGTCGCCAGCCATCACGCAGGACGCCAAGACCAACACCAAGAACAACACGAATGTTTTTTTTATCACGAATTTTAAGAATTATAGAATTATGACTTGCATATACGCATCTTTACAGAAACAATTCGCTATTTCGCGATATAGAATCACTTTCTTCGCTTGGGATTTTAATAGTGCATGACCTCATACGAATAGCCCTCTGGAGTGATGGTGAACAGGAGATAACTGCGATTGTTGGGACCATCACTCACGAAATAGGTGATGCCGTCGTCGAGGGGAGAGAAACACTTGAATTGGTGCAGATGCCCCGCCGTACAGAAGAGAACGTGAGGGAAACGGTGGATAGCACGGTGAAACGACGGCAACTTTTCATTGTCGAACTGCTCACACTGCGGGGGAGCATGCATACAGAAGACCGTGCGGTCGTAGAGTCCGCTATCGCGTTGCAGTTCATGCTCCAGGAAATCCAGGTCTGGAACGGCAACATCGTCGTTGCATTCCAGCGCATTGGTGTTGAGACACACAAACTTTACCCGCGCAGCGATGAACGAGTAGTTGACGGGACCAAACATCTTCAGGAAGGTCTCCTCGCCCGTGCCGAGGAAGTCGTGGTTGCCGATGACCGCCACATAAGGCATATCGAGACGGTCGAGGATGTCGCGTTGCATGACAAACTCCTTCGTGGATCCGTAGTTGGAGAGGTCGCCACCATGCACCACGAAATCAACCATGCCATGGGTGTTGATATGGCCTACCATGCGCTCCAGTTCGTCGTAGCGTCCCTGGGTGTCGCTCATCACCGCCACCTTCAGGGTGTCCTTACCGAGACATGCCTTGGTGATACGCGCAGCATGCAGGGCATTGATGTCTGTCTCTCCATCGAAATCTACGGCATAGGGGTGCACGTCGAATATGTCGGCGCAGGCACACAGCATGGTGACCAAGACAAGGACAGCAAGCCACTCAATCCTCTTTCCAACCATATTTATAATAATACCAATAGGTGCGGCCATACGCCTTGCGCATCACACTTGGCAGTGATGCCTTGGGGGTAGCGTGCTCCTTCGCGCAGAAATCGGCAAAGGCCTCGAGCATCACGCTGTCGGCGACAGCGATGGTGTCGAGGGCAACAAGATGCTGATACATTGCCAATGCCTCAGCATAGTGCTTTGGCATAAGAGAATCGGGGTAGGCTTTCTGCACCAAAGCAGCAAACTGACTGAGTTTGCGGTCGGCCAACAGTTGGAGGAGTTTATGATCGGCACGAACCCCCACCCTACGGGCTTTGAGGGTGATGACGCTATCTGGCAGGAGCACCGTGCGTGCCTGCTCGCCGTCGGGCACCAAAGAGAAGGAAGCTGCCGTGACGGGATACTCAAAGAAACGGTTGCCAAGCTGTCCCTCACATGCCAGCGCATAGGCCCTGAGCATCGTGAGCGAGTTGTCGGTGACCTCAGACCTCCTCCCCACCCGCAAGGCCTCCTTCGTCTTACCGTCGAGGAGCAGCCGCTCCATCCGCATACGGTAGTGGAACGCCTCGTCGCTGTTGCTGAACAGTCCGACGAGCACGAACATCACCACCATCGTGAGCAGGTTAATCCACGACGTGCGGGAAAGGAACCCCACACTGGCGCCCTCCGGCTCGAATGGCTCCATCTTCATGAGGAACACCACAAGGAAGCAGTAGGCCACTAAAATCAGGGGAACGGCGATGAGCCATCCTCCAAACGAGAAGCCCTTGTCGATGTTGGAACTGACATCGGTAATTACAGTGAGCACCAGAAGAGAGGGCAGGTAGGTAAGGGCATGGGCACGCTTGCTCAGTCGGGTGAGTCTGAAGACACAACGCTGCAGGATGAGCAGCACGAGGGTGATGAGCACCGCACCCACCAAACTCCTGTAATGTGTCTGTCCGCCCGACAGTACATGCTGTCCAGCTGCCAGGATGTCGGACTGATAGAAGAAGAGGTAAGTGAATGTGAAGACAACAAAAGCCAGCAAGCACACCCACTCGGTGTGCCATGAGGTGGAACGCCTGTTTCGTTCGTCAAAATCGAGGTAAGACATCTTTCATTACATTAAACAACACTGAGGTACAGAGATCTTCTATTCATCATCTCTCTGCACCTCTGTGATGATATTGCCCTTCCATTCAGGTTCAGTTCTTCTTCAGCACCACTGCCGAGCGGGCGGGCAGATACAGTTTCAGCCACTCCTTGTGATCACCGACATAGAGCGGGTCGAAGTTGGTGAAATGTGTCATGCTGTCGTCGGCAAGGCCGTTGCCACCGAAGTCCTTCGCGTCGGTATTGAGCACCACGTCGTAGGAACCCGTCGGGACTAGGAAACCATAGTCGGTGAACGAACGAGTGGGACTGAAGTTGAACACGAACACCAGGTCGCCACGCATGAATGCCAGCACCTGGTCGCCGTCGTTGTGCCAGATTTCCTGCACAGGAGTCTTCTGGAAATTCTTCTCCGACTTGATGACCTTGAGCATCTGCCTGTCGAAATCGCCGAGCCAATGATAACAGAGATCGTGGTTGTCGACGAGGTTCCACTGACGGCGTGCGTACTTGTAACTCCAGCCATTGCCCTCGCGGGGGAAGTCTATCCATTCGGGATGGCCGAACTCATTGCCCATGAAGTTGAGGTAGCCCCCATTGATGGCGGCGGCTGTAACCAGGCGTATCATTTTGTGCAGGGCGATGCCACGGTGTGCCATCTCGTTCTCATCACCCTTCTTGAAGTGCCAGTACATATCGGCATCGATGAGGCGGAAGACGATGGTCTTGTCACCCACCAAGGCCTGGTCATGACTCTCGCAATAACTGATGGTCTTCTCATCGGGACGGCGGTTCTTCACCTCCCAGAAGATGGAACTGGGTTTCCAGTTCTCGTCGCTCAACTCCTTGATGGTCTTAATCCAGTAGTCGGGGATATTCATTGCCATGCGGTAGTCGAAGCCATAGCCACCATCCTCGAATTTCGCTGCCAGACCCGGCATGCCGCTCACTTCCTCGGCGATGGTCACGGCATGGGGGTTCACCTCATGGATGAGTTTGTTGGCAAGCGTGAGGTAACAGATGGCATTGTCGTCTTCGTGACCGTTGAAATAGTCGCCATAGTTGCAGAATGCCTCACCAAGACCATGGCTGTAGTATAGCATGGAGGTGACGCCGTCGAAGCGGAATCCGTCGAAGTGGTACTCCTCGAGCCAGTACTTGCAGTTGGAGAGGAGGAAATGGATGACATCGTCCTTGCCATAGTCGAAGCACAGCGAGTCCCATGCCGGATGCTCGTGCTTGTCGCCGGGATAGAAGAACTGGTTGGGGTCGCCAGCAAGATTGCCGAGACCCTCCACCTCGTTCTTCACGGCATGCGAGTGCACGATATCCATGATGACGGCGATGCCGTTCTGGTGGGCGGTATCAATGAGCGACTTCAGTTCCTCGGGGGTACCGAAACGGCTGGACGCGGCAAAGAACGAACTGACATGATAGCCAAAAGAGCCATAGTAGGGATGTTCCTGGATGGCCATGATCTGGATACAGTTGTAACCATCGGCGATGACCCTGGGCAGCACGTTCTCCTTGAACTCGGTATATGACCCAACCTTCTCGGCGTCTTGTGACATGCCGATATGGCACTCGTAGATGAGGAGGGGGTTGACATTGGGACGGAAGGTCTTCTTCTTCCATACGTAGGGCTCAGCGGGAGCCCACACCTGTGCTGAGAAGATTTTCGTGTCTTCATCCTGCACCACGCGCTGTGCCCATGCCGGGATGCGCTCGCCTTCACCACCGTTCCAATGGACGTGCATCTTATAAAGGTCGCCATGCTTCATGGCTTTCGACGGCAACTTCAGTTCCCAGTTGCCTGTACCCGCCACACGCTTGGCACGATATTTCTCCGTCTCCTGCCAGTCGTTGAAGTCGCCCACAAGATAGATATCCGTAGCGGTGGGAGCCCACTCGCGGAACACCCAGCCACGGGCAGTACGATGAAGTCCGAAATAATCGTAGCCAGAGGCGAAGTCCTTAAGCGTAATCTTACCGTTGCGCGTGAGTTGGTTGATTTTCCACACGGCATGGTCGTGGCGCCCAGTGATGGCACCCTCATAGGGCTCGAGATAAGCGTCGTGTGCTACCAGACCGATATGTTTCGGTGCTCTCTTACGTGTCGTTCTTGTCTTCACTACCTTTTCTTTGGGAGTGGTGTTGGGGTTGTTTTTCTCTGCCATATATAGATTTGGTTTGGTTTCTTATCGTACTGCCACCTTGAATATCGCTTTCTTGAACTGAGGCTCCGTAGAGATACATGGTGCATGACCGTCTTGCGGAAAGAAGACGACGAACATGCCACGCTTGCAGGTAACATAACTTTGCGGGGCGATGCCCGGGAAGAGGGTCATGTCCTTAGTCTCGTCGTATGCCGCACCCGAGAGTTCGCAAGCCGGAGAAAAGCCAAACACCTCGTCGGAAGAGATGGGCACCTGAATGTCAATCATCCTGACATGGGTCTCCAGGACTGCCTCTTCGGGGGTTTTGCCCTTGGGCACCTGCACATTGACGAACACATCGTCGCCCTGAATCACATGCTTGCCCTCGGAAAGGGCACTGAGATCGTTGTCACGAAGGAAATCGGCCACCACCTGAAAGAGGGGATTGAGGCACACGTATTGCCCCAAATGGTCTAATGTGTCGATAATCATGAGTATAGCATTAAATGTATGGTCATGTCAGTCGGTATAGCGAATGCCGTCGGCATAATGGCCACGGGCAATGACCTGGCCACTTTTGTTCTTCTCCACGAAATTGCCGTCGCGCTCACCATTCTTGTAAGCGCCCTCGAAGCGCTTGCCGTCGGAAGACTCCTCGATGGCCTCGCCATGGCGGATGCCACGGTGGTAGTTGCCACGGAAACGGGCACCATCGTGGTAACGGATGATGACCAATCCCTCGAAGTTGCCATCGCGGAACGACCCTTCATACACGTCACCGTTCTTCTTCGTCAATTTGCCTTGACCGTTCTGCTTGTCCTTCGCCCACTGACCAGTGTAGACGTCGCCATTGCTCCACTTGAACGTGCCGGTGCCCGAGCGCTCGCCATTGAGGAAGCGGCCCTGATAGACATCCCTGTTCTTGTAGGTCACCGTGCCATAGCCCGTTCGCTCGTTGTTCACATAGTCGCCCTCGTAGACGTCGCCGTTGGCGAACTCATAGTGCCCCTTGCCGTTGGGCAGGTCGTGTTCCCAGTTGCCGATATACTTGTCGCCCTCGGCATAATAGTTCGTGCCCTTGCCCGAACGCTCGTTGTTGAGCCAGTTGCCGGAGTAATAGGCATCGCCCCAATGGAAGACGCCATAGCCATTTTTCTCATCGTTCTTCCAGTTGCCGTCATAATACTGACCGGTGCAGAAGGTATACTTCCCCTTTCCGCTCCGCTCACCGGCATACCACATGCCTTCGTAGACATCGCCGTTATAGTAGTACATCACCCCTTTTCCGTGGGGAATGTCCCTGTACCAGCTGCCCACATACTTGTTGTTGTTCATATAATAGAAAGTGCCTTTCCCATGACGCTGGTCCTGGAAATAGTCACCCTCATATTTCTCACCGTCGGCAAAGGTATACACACCACGTCCCTGGCGCTTGCCTTTTACATATTCGCCCTTATAGACATCACCGTTGTCGTAGGTGGTGACGCCTTTCCCATGCGGTTTTCCTCCTATCATTTCCCCTTGGTAATGACCATGGTCCTTAGTGGTATAGGTGCCAATAGTCACTTTCTGCGCACTGGCATGCACCACGGCCACCATGATGGTCATCAACAATATATTCAAGCGAATTCTCATTATCTTCTTCGGATTATCGCCCAAAATTACAAAAAAAGTGGCAAACGAAAAAAACTTTTGGATTTTTTAATAAAATAATTCATTCTCGTGTCGCATCCGCTCGCTCATGGGCGCTAAAGAAGATAGTTTTCTTCATCATTTCCAATTAAATTTTTCTTATCAAATTCCAAATAAATTAAAGTAAATTTTACCCGAAAAAGAGTATATTTGCACCCGAATAACCATCTCTCCGAAAGAGACGAATGAAAGACGACCACATTATGTCACTTTGTCGAATGATGGATATATTCGAAAAAAAACTTGATGTCAATTGACAAACACAAAAAATCTATACAATGAGAAAAAACATCCTTCTGATGCTGCTCTCTTGCCTCACATCGATGGCAAGCGCACAACTGCAGACCAATGCCGGAGTGCAATATCTACAGAACAATGCCAGAGACATGTCTACCGACTTCAGTGACCTGTCGAACACGTACTTCCTTGCCGACAGCCTCTCCGCCTTCAATGCCGCCAATGCCTCGGGTAAGGTGAACTGGAAGCGCTACCGCCTGTCACCCCGCCAAGCCTTCAACCTCAATGGCTATTGGCCCGTGCGGATGCAGATGCTCGATTTCCCCGACACCCAGTATGACAACGACCCCGACCTTGCCTTCCAGTTGCAGTTCATCGACGAGCGCACGGTGCGCATCCGGATGCTCACCACCCCCATCGCTGCTCCCGACGACACCGATGCCGACCCGATGTTCTCGGATGAGTTCAAGGCGCGGTGGAAGACCATTGACAGCCGTCCCTCGGCACATGGTTGGCGCATGACACAAGATGCACGGGGCATCAGGTACGAGGGCAGCAACGGGAGCATAGAGGTGCAGCGCTACCCATGGCGCGTCATCCTCCGCGACAGCAACGGGAAAATCCTCACCCAGACCCGTGCCATCGTCGACAATGACTCCACACAGGTAAAACTGTTGCCGTTCAATTTCATCAAACGTGGTGCCGACAACTCAAGGAGCGTGAATCCCGTATTCTTCCTGTCGCCTGGAGAGCGTATCTATGGCTGTGGCGAGTCTTTCACTTCGCTCAACAAAGTAGGTCAGAAGGTGCATCTCTACGTCACCGACCCCCAAGGACCAGAAACCGACGGGATGTACAAGCCCGTGCCATTCTACTTCAGCAACAGAGGATATGGCGTGTTCATGCATACCAGTGCACCAGCTACGTGTGACTTCGGCGCTTCGTATATCGGTGCCCAGCGCCTGTTCATGGGCGACGAGGCAGTCGACCTCTTCATCTTCTTCGGCGAGCCAAAGGAGATTCTCGATGCCTACACCAATGTCACGGGAAAGAGTCCGATGCTCCCCCTATGGACCTTCGGCACGTGGATGAGCCGCATCACCTATTTCTCCCAGGCAGAGGGACTTGATATCGCCAAGCAACTCCGTGCCCATAAGATTCCTGCCGATGTCATCCATTTCGACACGGGATGGTTTGGTATCGACTGGCAATGTGACTACGAATTTGCCAAAGACCGTTTCCCCGACCCAGTGGGCATGCTCCGGACGATGAAGAAAGACGGGTTCCACACATGTCTGTGGCAGTTGCCCTATTTCACGCCGAAGAACCGCTATTTCAAGGAACTCGTTGATGGTGGGATGATTGTGACCAATGCCATGGGCGGAATGCCCTATGAGGATGCCGTGCTCGACTTCTCCAACCCCAAGGCGGTGGAGTGGTACCAGGGGAAGATAGGTGCCCTCATCAGGCAGGGCGTGGGAGCCATCAAGTGCGACTTCGGCGAGGCGGCTCCCTACAACGGGCTCTATGCCAGCGGACGCACGGGGTTCTATGAGCACAACCTCTATCCCCTGCGCTACAACAAGGCATTGTGGAATGCCGTGAAAGACAACTCCGGAGAAGGTGTGATATGGGCGCGAAGCGCATGGGCGGGCTCGCAACGCTACCCCCTGCATTGGGGCGGTGACGCCGCCACCAACGACATCGGCATGATGGGCGACCTGCGTGGCGGACTGAGTTTTGGGCTTAGTGGATTCTCCTTCTGGAGCCACGACATGGGTGGCTTCGTCACGGCATCGCCCGAGGACATCTATCGCCGGTGGCTACCCTTCGGTTTCCTCTCCTCGCATACCCGCGCCCATGGCGCTCCTCCCACCGAACCGTGGCTCATCAGCAAATCGTTCACCGATGCCTTCCGCCAGTGTGCTGAGATGAAGTATGCGCTCATGCCCTATGTCTATGCCCAGGCGAAAGACTGTTCCAACCGCGGTCTGCCAATGGTGCGCGCACTCTTCGTAGAATACCCCTGCGACCCCGGTGCGTGGCTGGTGGAAGATGAGTATATGTTTGGCTCACAGATTCTCGTGGCACCGCTCATGGAATCGGGCAGCGAAAGGATGTGCTATCTCCCTCAGGGGAAATGGATAGACTATCAGGACGGGCAGGTATACGATGGCGGATACCATACCATCAAGGCCGGTGACATTCCTTGTGTCATCCTCGTGCGCGACGGCTCACTCATCCCATATGTGCCGGTGGCACAGTCAACCGACAAGATAGACTGGTCGAAACTGATACTCAAACCGTACAAGGTGGAGGCGACCAAGTGTAAGGGCTTGCTTTTCAAGCCCGGTGATACGGACGTGAGGGAAATAGAAGAATGACGCATCCGTCCGTCAATACCTTTTTGCCAGTTATTACCCGTTCATGACAACCTACCCTCTCCTCGATTCCCAGCTCGGGATACTCCTTGCCTGTGGCAGCAGGCCCCATTCTACAGCATGGAACCTGCCGTCGGTCATCGAATTCGACAAGACAGTCGATGTGATGCAGTTGATGGAAGCCATGGGGAGGATATGTGCCGCCCGACCCGAACTGCATATCCAGTTCGTACGGACTGCATCGGGAGAGATACGCCAGTATGCCGACACAGCCATGCCCATCCCTCTCGACCTGAAGAGGATGACCAATGAAGAGGCCAACGCGTATATGCGTGAGGGATTCGTGAGGCCCTTCACCCTTTTCGGGAAGGAAGCACTATGCCGTTTCGAAATCGTGCAGACCGACACCCGGGTGCTGTTGCTCAGCGACCTACACCACAGCATTGCCGACGGCTTCACCATTGCCGGAAGACTGATGGGCAATGACGTGGCCGCTGCCTATGGCCACCATCCGCTCATCTTGCCCCGAATGACGCTCTTCGACTGGGCGCAGCACGAGCACGAGATGCTGCAGACACCTGTTTATGAACGTGCCAAGGCTTATTACCAGGAACTGTTTGCCAACTGCGATGCCACCCATCTCTTCGCCACGGCCTCCGATGCCTGGGGCAAGCGCCTCTCCACCTGTTTCCGCACTAACATCGAGCATATCAGGAAATGGTGCGAGAAGCATGACGCCTCGCCCCACCACCTGCTGATGGCAGCCTTCTGCCTCACGCTGAGCAAACTGTCGCACCAGAAAAGCATGGTATTCTCGACCATCAACCACGGTCGTTACGACAAACGGCTCAGCGCAGCCTATGGCATGTTTGTCAGCACCATTCCATTCGTTGTCGACATCGATGAGGAGATGACCATCTACGACCTCATGGCACAGATCAAGAGACGGCTCATGCAAGGCCTGCGCCACCGCACATACCCCTACACCCACTTCTGCCAAGACATCGGCATTATCCCCAGGGTGTCGTTCGCCTTCCAGAGCGACGGCCTCCTCGAACAGGCCATCATCGACGGGAAACGGTTCAAGGGATGGCAGCTGACAGGCAATGAGACCGCCAATGACCTGAGCGTGACGGTATATACGGTGGAAACTGACTACGAGGTACGTATCGATGCCAGCGACGCCCTCTATCAGACTGCCGACCTGGAACGGTTTGGCCATGCCATGCACGAGTGTCTCGGACGGCTGATGGAAGACGACAGGCATCCCATAGGTCAAACTGACATTATCGACAGCCAGCAGAAGACACATCTCCTGGCACTATCGAAAGGAGAACAGACCGACATCCCACGCGGGGAGACCGTGGTGAGCCTCTTCCTGCGACAAGCCGACAAGACACCCGAAGCACTGGCGGTGGACGACACCCGCCAGACCCTCACCTACGACATGCTTCGGCAACAGTCGGGAGCCCTGGCACAATGGCTGAAGACAGCTGGTGTAGGCAACGGTACTTTCGTTGGCATCGACACCAAGCCCTGCTGTGCTTTCCTCGTCGGGACACTCGCCATCATGCGTGCCGGAGGAGCCTACGTGCCCATCGCCCCCAACCTGCCACCGAAGAGACGACAGCATATCATCGATGATGCCGCCATCACCATTATCCTCGACGAGGACAGCATCACCACACACAGTACGGCACACCCGACAGCAGACACTATAAACCTCTCCCAACCACAAGGTGCCGCATACATGATATACACATCGGGCACGACAGGAACACCCAAGGGCGTAGTCATCCGGCACGAAGGACTGACAAACCTCATCCATTTCTGCGTGAGGCGATGGCCTCTCACCCCCAAGAGCCGCATTGCCTGCCATGCCACCATGGCCTTCGATGCATCGGTGGAAGACCTCTTCCCCGTGCTCACCATAGGAGGATGTGTGATGCCCGTACCCGAAGAGATTCGCACTGACATCGATGCCCTCGCACGGTTCATCGACGAGCACCACATCACGGGCGGATGCTACACCACAAACCTCGGCGTGGCACTGGCAAGAAGTCATCCGCTCCACGTTGACTATCTCTGCGTGGGAGGCGAACGGCTACTTACCAACCCATCGGTGGAAGGCCGGGTATACAACACCTACGGCCCCACGGAATTCACTGTAGATGCCACCTATTGCGAACTGGAGAAAGGAAAGACGTACGATGACATACCCATCGGACGGCCACTGGACAACTGCCATGCCTTCGTGACAGACCCCTATGGACGTCTCTTGCCACAAGGTGCCGTGGGAGAGCTATGGCTCGCCGGACCGCAGACTGCTGCAGGCTATTGGAACGACCCTGAACTCACTGCCAGGAAATTCACGGCATGTTCCTTTTACGACGGCACCGTATACCACACCGGAGACCTGGTGAGGTGGAACGACGACGGAATGCTGGAATATGTAGGCAGGAAAGACAACCAAGTGAAGATTGACGGCATACGCATCAACTTCGAAGAGACAGAACGGCGGATGCTCGACATCCCCGGCATCATCCATGCCGCCGTGGTGGCACATGAGATGAACGGGAAGACCCGCCTGCTGGCATATTACACCACAGGGCACGACATCACCGAAAAAGAGATTGTCAGCATGTTGCGCCTTTGGTTGCCGCCACAGATGATCCCCACACGGTTCATCGCCCTGGAAGAGATGCCGCTGACACCGTCGGGGAAGACCGACAGGCGACGGTTGCCCCGATACATGCCAGACACCATTCCCGGCGAGGCACCACGAAACGACACCGAAGCAGCGCTGTGCATGCTCTTCAGCGCCCTTCTCGATGAGAAGACCATCGCCGCTACCGACAATTTCTTCAACCTCGGCGGCACATCGCTCATCGCCATGCAACTGGTGACCGAAGCGAGGAAGAAAGGCATAGAACTGAACTACAGCGATATCTTCGACTACCCCACCCCACGGCTCCTTGCCTCCCAGACCGCAGCACAAGACACAGACGGCAACGAGGATATCGATGGCTACGACTACCGAGCCATTGACAAGCTGCTGACAGAGGACAGCACCGTGACAGCAGGGCATCCTGGTGGAAAACTGTTGCTCACGGGAGGCACGGGATTCCTGGGCATCCACCTTTTGCGCCACCTCCTCTCCTCAGGCAAATGGGAGATAACATGCATGATACGCTGCCCTGACATGGAAGAAGCGTGGCAAAGGCTACGCGAACGATGGGCGTACTATTTCGACGAGACGTTGCCCGAAGAGCATCTGGCAGGCATCGTTTACGGTGACCTCACATCGGAAAAGAGCATCATGACACTGGCCAGAAAGACGTATGACCTAGTGGTGAACTGCGCTGCCGACATTAGGTTCTATGCCAAAGACGACAACATCCGCCAGGTGAACAGCAAGGGGGTGGAATACCTTGCACAAATGTGCGCCAACACCCAGACACCACTCATTCATATCTCGACCCTGAGCGTGGGCGGATTCGGCAGCAACAGCGGCCTTCCCACCCTCACCCCACGGATGCTTTACCGACGACAACGGTTCTACGACCAATACTCCAGAGCGAAATTCATGGCAGAGAGATACCTGCTCGAAAAGATGGCACATGGTAAACTCAAGGGCACCATCATCCGTATGGGGCACCTCACACCAACGGTACACGGGAAGACACCATGCCACGCCCCCGATGGCCTGCTTCCCGCTGCCCTCCATGCCATGGCCGACATTGGGGGAATCCCCGCGTCGGCACAACACATCATGGTGGGGACTATTGCCGTAGACCAGGCTGCAGCACGTATCGAAGAAATCATCACGTCGACGGAAGTCCGTCGGGTATGGCATGTAGGCGATGAGAATCGGCGACCTCTGATAGACCTGGCAGAACACCTCGCCGGCAAGCCATTGCAAGTGATGGGCGACGAGGCCTTTGCCGAGCAACTGCGCAACACCACCGGTTCACAACTGCTGGCACCGTTGTTCGAAGCCCTCTCACACAAGAAACCACCAACCCCATAATCCACGGTTCATGAGATACCCCAATGCCATAACCATCATCAGCGCTGCCATGCACCTCGTCGTCGACGGGCTGTGCCTCTGCACGCTATACCTCCTGTCTCCGGTCTTCGAGACATGGAACCTCATCGGCATCTTCATGACTTACAATATCCTCGCATTCCTAACCCAACCCCTCACCGGGCATCTCGCCGACCATTCACAGCAGAAACACTGGATGCTGCTGGCTGCCGTGCTCCTACTCATCGCAGGAGTGGCAGTGGCAGCCGTAACCATTCACCACGGCCAATACACCTCAGCGCTCGGCATGCTCCCCACTGCCACGTTGCTGGGCATAGGCAACTCGTTCTTCCATACCTGGGGAGGAAAACAGGTGGCGATGAAGACACACAACGACATCAGGGCACTTGGCGTCTTCGTATCTACAGGTGCCTTCGGACTGGCCATAGGTGCCGTGTTCTGCTCATGGGCGCTACTCTTCGCCTTTCTGCTTATACTATGTGGCCTGGCCATGACCTATCTCACCATAGACTTCCAGAACGATGCCTCGACAACGGGAACGGCAGGAAAGTGGACAGACTTCCGATCAACAACAAAGACCACCGACGGCAAGGGCGCTGATGAGGAGACGCACTATGCAACGATGGTAGCCACCATGGCAATTGCCATCCTGATGCTGCTTGTGATGTTACGCTCGTGGGTGGGTGACGACTTCACCACCGGCATAGAAAAGAACGACACCCTCATCCTCGCCATCGGGACCGTCGCCATGCTGGGGAAGATGGCGGGTGGATGGCTAAGCCGATGGATGGGCATCGTGAGGGCGATGGTCTGTGTGCTCGTAGTGGTGCTGGCATGTATGCTGTGCCACAACAGCCATTTTGCCATAGCCCTGGCAGGACTCTTCGCCATCAACTGCACCATGCCCGTCACGCTCTATCTGGCGAATGTCGTACTCAAAGACCATGAAGGACTCGCTTTCGGACTGCTCGCCGCTGCGCTGATCGTGGTCTTATTTTAGATTCAAAATTGAAAATTGAAGATTCAAAATGAAAAATGAAGATTCTAAATTGAAAATTGAATTTTCCTCTTTATATTTGGAATAATGATTGAATACGGAATAGTATTTGCTGCGATATCAACAGTCCTCATCGAGTTTCTTGTGCTCTGGGGCATGGGAGAGCGACGGCATCGGGTGTTGTGGGCATCGGTGGTAGTCAATATCCTGACCAACGTGCCGCTCAACCTCTACATTCTCGACAACCACCCCAACATGACGGGCATCCTGCTGCTCGAAGGCATCGTGGTCGTGGTGGAAGCAGCATGGTTCTATCTTTTCACGAAAGACCTGCGACAGTCGACAGCCTACAGCGTGCTCTGCAATGCCATCAGTTTCCTCACCGGATTACTGATAGAAACGATTCTCGTTATGCTTGAAATCATTTAGCCTATGACACCTCAACAACCCATAAAGCGAAAGCCACTTACCGTGTACAAAGCCAGTGCCGGTAGCGGAAAGACCTTCACCCTCGCCGTAGAGTATATCAAACAATTGATAGACAATCCCCTCTTCTATCGCAACATCCTTGCCGTCACCTTCACCAACAAAGCCACTGAAGAGATGAAGATGAGAATTCTCAGCCAACTCAACGGTCTGGCTCATGGCTACAGCGACTCGCAGGACTACATGGACAAGATTACCAAGGAACTGGGATGCGATGAACAGAAGGTGAAGCAAAATGCCACGACGGCACTCACTAACATCATACACGACTACTCTGCCTTCCGGGTGGAGACGATAGACAAGTTCTTCCAACGCGTGCTGCGCAACCTCGCCCGTGAACTCGACCTCACCGCCAACCTGCGTATAGAACTCAACGACAAGGAAGTGGAACAACTGGCCGTCGACACGATGATTGAATCGCTTAACGAGAAGGACAACGTGATGGAATGGCTGATGAGATATATCCTGGAAAGCATTGGTGAAGACAAGGGATGGGACATCATCACAAAACTGAAGGTTTTCGGCGAGAACATCTTCAAGGATGCCTACAAGGCCAAACGCGACAAGTTGCACGACTTCATGACAGACCCGAAATATTTCGACCAGGTGCGAGCTCAACTAAACCAGATGAAGAAAGCGTGCGAGCAAAAGATTCCCCATTTAGCCACGCCCTTCTTCGAAGCCACGAAAGGCTATGGCATAGGAGATTTCAGCCAAGGGCAAAGAGGGGTCTATGGCTTCTTCGAAAAATTGCGCTCAGGAGAAATACCCAATACTACGAGCAATACCCTACTCAACTACACCAAATCGGCAGAGGCCTGGCCGAAAAAGGGACCGCATCACGCTGCCATCAAGGCATTGGCAGAAACAAAACTGATGGGTATCCTCGACAATGCCATCAGAGAGACAGAGGAATGTGCCAGACTGATAAAATCGGTAACGGTGACGCAAAGAAACCTCAACCAGTTGCGGTTGCTCGGCAATATCGAGGCGATGGTGCACCAACTGAACACAGCATCAAACCGATTCCTGCTCAGCGACACCCAGGGGATGCTCAACAGACTCATCGACGGCAGCGACAGTCCGTTCATCTTCGAGAAAATCGGTGCGCCACTACGGAGCATCATGATAGACGAGTTCCAGGACACAGGCGCGCTGCAATGGGACAACTTCAAAGTGCTGCTCAACGAGTGCATGAGCCATGGCACCAACAACCTGATTGTAGGTGACGTGAAACAGAGCATCTACCGCTGGCGCGATGGTGACTGGCGGTTGCTCAACGGCATCAAAAAGGAATTCCACGACGATGACTCACTGATTGAGGTGTTGCCCCTCGGCACCAACTACCGTTCGTGCTGGAAAATTATCGACTTCAACAACAAATTCTTCATCCTTGCCGCGAAAGAAGAAAAAGAACGGCTACAAAAAATCGTGGGAGACGAGGCCGAAGAACTGGGCATCGCCTATGCCGACGTGCACCAAGAAGTGCCGGAAAAGAAAGACGATACCGGTTACGTGCGCATTGAGATGATGGATGCCGACACCGAGGATGACACCATCATGGAACACATTGCCGATATCATCAGGCAACTCCTCAATAAAGGCATACCACAAAACAAGATTACCATACTCGCACGAAACAACAGCGAGATTGAGGATACCGCACACTACTTCCAGAACAATGTGCCGGAAGTGAGCATCGTATCCGACGAGGCGTTCCTCCTCGGCACTTCCATCGCCGTGAAAATCATCGTGGATGCCTTGCGGCTGATGGCCAACGAGAAAGACAGACTCTGCGCTGCCACGCTGGCAAAGAACTACCAAAACGCCATCATGGAAGCTGACAACTGCGACTATCTGCTGATTGGCGAAGACAAGGAGAGCGAACTTCAACTCCCCCTGGCGCACCTGCTGCCGGAAGGGTTCCGCAGTACCGAAGACCTCGCACACCTGCGCACGCTGCCTCTCACCGACCTCTCAGAAGCCATCTACGACCTCTTCGGCCTGCATAAACTCAAAGGTCAGAGCGCGTATATCTGTACCTTCTATGACAAACTGGCAGACTATCTCAAAGACAACCCATCGGATATTGACCGGTTCCTCGACGTATGGGACGAGACCCTATACAAGGAGAAGATACACGGCGACCAGGTTAACGGCGTGCGCATGATGACCATCCACAAGAGCAAAGGACTGGAAAGCGACAACATCATCTTACCCTTCGGTGACTGGAAACTGGAGAAAGGAGGCAATGTGTTATGGTGCGAGAGCGATGTGAAACCGTTCAACATGCTCCCTGTGCTACCCATCAACTACAGCAAGACGCAAATGGTAGGAACGCTCTACGAGAAAGACTACAATCATGAGCACCTGCAAACCAGCGTCGACAACCTGAACCTGCTCTACGTGGCTTTCACCAGGGCGAAACGACGGCTTTTCGTCATGGGGAAAATGAGGAAAAAAACGAAAGAAGAAAAGAAAGATGGCAAGCCCTCACCTATTATGCGAAGCGAACTCATCTGCGATTGCCTGCCAGCGTTATCGAGGCAGTTGGAAGGGTGCGTGTTGGAAATAGGCGAAAACGATGAGATGACCTTTGAATACGGCCAATGCTTTGAGGAGGAGAAAAAGAAAGAAAAAGAGGAAAGCCAGAACGTGTTCCTCATGCCTGAACAAGGCCATACGTTTGCCATTACATCGTATCCCTCACGCGCGAAATTCAGACAGAGCAACAGCAGCCGAGCCTTCACCACTACTGAAGAGGAAGAACTGCTGCGCGCCGAATACATCAGCCGTGGCAACCTGTTGCATGCCATCTTCTCACGGCTGAGAGACATCGAAGACATCGACCGTGTGCTACAGCAACTCACCAACGAAGGCATACTCTACGATGAAGTGCCCGAAGAAGAACTGCGCCTGCTGCTGAACAGGGCTCTCTCGAACCCGAAGGTGAGGAAGTGGTTCTCACCGCACTGGAAACTGCACAACGAATGTACCATACTATGTAAGGACCCGACGACAGGCCTCGCCAAGGAATGCCGTCCCGACCGTGTGATGACCGACAGCAAGAAGACCATCGTCGTAGACTATAAGTTCGGCAAGCCAGATAATGAGCATAAGAAACAAGTGCTGTTCTACAAAGAACAACTCGTTGCCATGGGGCACCATGACGTGGAAGGCTACCTGTGGTATGTATCGAGAAACAAAGTGGTACCAGTGTGACCATCCAACAAAAAATGAAGATTATGGAAAAGAACACTCCTTTCTTGAGATATGTGGCAGAAGACCTCCTGAAACGATATGGGCACGACATGTCGGCCGTGACCGTGGTATTCCCCAACAAACGCGCCTCGCTGTTCATCAACGAGCACCTCGCCGCACTCACCGACAAGCCCATCTGGAGTCCTACCTATACCACCATCAGCGAGATGCTGCAGGACAAGTCGGACCTCATCATCGCCGATGACATCAAACTGGTGTGCGACCTGCACAAGAGTTTCAACCAATGTACCGGCAGTACGGAAACGCTCGACCAGTTCTATGGATGGGGAACCGTACTGCTGTCGGACTTCGACGACATCGACAAGTGCATGGCCAAAGCCACCGACGTGTTCTCCAACCTCCGCGACCTGCATGCCTACGACAATGTCAGTTACCTGAATCCGCAGCAGATTGAAGTGCTGAAACAATTCTTCGACACCTTCGACGAGAACCACAACAGCCGGCTGCAAGAGAAATTCCTCAAGTTGTGGAGCCATTTCGGTGAGGTGTATACCGACTTCAACGAACGGTTGCGCAAACAGGGACTCACCTACGAGGGAGCACTCTATCGCAGCGTGGTGGGCGATGAGCGCATCAGTTTCGGTGACGGCCCGTACCTGATGGTGGGGTTCAACGCCCTGCAAGAGGTGGAACGGCAACTGTTCCTTCGCCTGAAGCGAGAGAGCAACGCCCTCTTCTACTGGGACTTCGACAAATACTATATCGGCGACGAGACACGACCCAACGAAGCCGGCACGTTTGTAAAGAATGCGCTGCTCAGTTTTCCCAACGCCTTCGACAACGACAACGACGCCATCTACGATAATTTAGCCAACGGCAAGCATATCCGCTTCATCGGTGCACCCACGGGTAACGTGCAGGCCCGCTACGTGGGCGAATGGCTCAGCAACGACGACAGGGTGAAAGCCGGCAACAAGAGTGCTGTGGTGATGTGCGACGAGACGCTGCTCCCCACTGTAGTGCACAGCATCCCCCCCACGGTGAGCGACCTGAACATCACCACGGGGTTCCCCCTGTCGCATACGTCGGCAGCATCGCTGCTGTCGCTCTTGCTCGACCTCAACATGTACGGCATGCGCGGCAACCAATACCGCCAGAAATACGTGAATGCCGTACTTCGTCATCCCTATGCCATGTTCATCTCGACAAAGGCTACAGAGGTAATAGAAGACATCACCAAGCGCCACCGCTATTACCCCAGGCGCGATGAACTGTCCAAGGACGATGGGCTGCGACTGCTTTTCAGGGACCTGAGCCAGAACAACGGCAGCCACACCTACAACGAGTTGGAAACCATCAACGAATGGCTGCTCGAACTGCTGAAAGGCATCGCCATCGAGGCACATCAGCAAAAGCCCGACAGCCCATTCGACCATGAGTCGATATTCCGCGTATATACCCTCATGAACAAGATGAGCGGACTGGTGAAGGCCGGTGACCTCATGACCGACAAGGTGACCTACTTCAGGCTCATCAAACAGGTGATAAGTGCCACACGTGTGCCCTATCATGGAGAACCGGCAGTGGGGTTGCAGGTGATGGGGGTCCTCGAAACCCGCAACCTCGACTTCAACCATCTGCTGGTGCTCTCGTGCAACGAGGGCAACATGCCACAGGGTGCCAATCTCTCGTCGTTTATCCCTCAGTCTATCCGAAAGGCCTACGGGTTGTCGACCATCGACTACAGCGTGAGCCTCTACGCCTATTATTTCTATCGGATGATACAACGGGCGAAAGACGTGACCATCATGTATGTGAATGCCGCCGACAACAAGAACACCGGTGAGATGAGCCGCTTCATGCTCCAACTGATGGTGGAGAGCGGACTGAAGATAGAGCGCATGGCGCTGCACACCGAACAGGTGCCCGTGATGTGGGAGAAACGCCCTATAGAAAAGACGCCAGAGGTGTATGGGAGACTGAAGAAGAAAGACTACCTCTCGCCTACTTCCATCAACCGTTATCTCCGTTGCGGACTGCAATTCTACTACTACGACATCGCGGGAATCAAGGAGCCGGAAGACGACAGCGACGAAATAGACAACCGCATCTTCGGCACTATCTTCCACAATGCCTCAATGTTCATCTACGATAGCATCACGGGAGTAGACCGGGAGAAGGTCGACAAAGCCCATCCCTTCTCAGCAACAGGCCATAGGGTGGAGAAAAAGCAGATTGAAAACGTTATCCATTCGGAAGAGATGATCAAGAGAGCGGTGGACAAAGCCTTCTGCCAGGACCTCTTCAAGGTAGAAAAAGGAGAAAGCCCTGCCTACAACGGACTGCAACTCATCCACCGCGACGTGATTGTGCACTACCTGAAACAACTGCTCACCATTGACAGCCAACTGGCTCCTTTCACCATCCGTGGACTGGAAGGCAAGGTGACGGGCACCATCATGGCAAAAACCCAAGAGGGCGAGGTGAAAGTCAGGGTCGGCGGCTACATCGACCGTCTGGATGAAGTGACGGGAAATGACGGTGTGCGACGACTCAGGGTGCTTGACTACAAGACCGGCAGCAAAGAATTGAAACCACTTTCGGGCATGGACGACGTATTCTCGCCCGAGAAGATCGATAAGCACAGCGACTATTACCTGCAAGCCATGCTCTATTCCTGGATAGTAAGCCAATCGGCCGAGTTGAACCCACAACAGTTGCCCGTCAGTCCGGCACTGCTGTTCATCCAGCATGCCGGAGCCAAAGACTACTCCCCCACGCTGAAATTCAGTTTTGGAAAGGGAAAGACAAAGGAAACGAAAGAAATCAGCGACATGTGCGAATTCAACGACGAGATGGAAGAGCGGCTCAGTCAACTCTTAGGCGAAATCTACGAGCCTTCACACCCCTTTATGCCCACAGAAGACAAGAATAACTGCAAGCACTGTCCCTACAAGCAACTGTGTGGGGTAATGGTAAAACGACAAGAAAACTAAACACAAGGAAACAGAAAAACAGAGGTACGGAAAAGAACTCCGTACCTCTGTTTTATGGTGTTGACATCAATTACATGATTCCGTCTTCACGGAGCTTCTCCTGCCATTTCCAGGCCGAGGCGAGGACATCGGCGATGGGCGTGTCGGCATGCCATCCAAGCACCTTGTTGGCCTTGTCGACATTTCCCCATACCTTCTCGATGTCGCCCTCGCGACGGGGAGCATAGGTCCAGTTGAGTTTCACGCCAGTGGCCTTCTCGAATCCCTCCACCACCTCGAGCGTACTCAGTCCACGCCCTGTGCCGATATTGAAAACCTCCACGGGGTCGCTGTCGGTCTCGAGCACACGCGTCATGGCAGCCACATGCGCCTTGGCGAGGTCGACCACATAGATATAGTCGCGGATGCAGGTTCCGTCGGGCGTATCGTAGTCGTTACCGAAAATCTTGAGCTGCTCACGCACGCCGATGGCCGTCTGGGTAACGAAGGGAATGAGGTTCATCGGCACGCCGATGGGCAGTTCACCTATCAATGCCGAGGGATGGGCACCGATGGGATTGAAATAGCGCAGGATGACCGACTTGATGTTGGCACCACTATGGATATAGTCCTGGATAATCTCCTCATTGATTTGCTTGGTATTGCCATACGGACTAAGCGCCTTCTGGATGGGTGCCTCCTCGGTGACAGGCAGGTTCTCGGGCGAAGGTTGTCCGTAAACCGTGCACGACGAGGAGAAGATGATGCCCTTGACCTGATATTTGGGCATGAGTTCAAGCAGGTTGATGAGGCTGTTGATGTTGTTGCGGTAGTAGAGCAGCGGCTTCTCCACGCTCTCGCCCACTGCCTTGCTGGCAGCGAAATGGATGATACCCTCGATGCCGGGGTATTTGGCGAAGACGGCCTCAAGAGCTGGCATGTCGCAGCAGTCTACCTTTTCGAATGCTGGGCGTATGCCTGTGATTTTCTCGATGCCATCGAGCACTTCGGCTTTAGAATTGGAGAGATTGTCGACGATGACCACATCGTAGCCCGCCTGCTGTAGTTCAACGGTGGTATGCGAGCCGATGAAACCCGTACCACCTGTTACCAAGATTGTTTTTTTCATTTTTCCTTGAAACAATTATTTAATGTAATACAATGTACATAACATATGATAGGGTGGGAATTCCCCACCCTATTGCATTTCAGTCGAGACCAAAGAGCGTTTTCAGTCCACCGTCGACACCCGAGAAGCCCATGAAAGCCAGACTGAGCAGACCGGCAGTGACCATGACGATGGCCATGCCACTCATGCCTTTGGGCACCTTGACCAGGGCCAGTTGCTCGCGGATGCCGGCAAATACCGCCAAGGCGAGGGCAAAGCCCAATGCCGTGGAGAAAGCATAGACCACCGACTCGAGCAGGTTGTAGTCTTTCTGTATGACGAGAATGGCCACACCCAGCACGGCACAGTTGGTGGTGATGAGTGGCAGGAAGATGCCCAGTGCCTGATAGAGGCTTGGCGACACCTTCTTCAGCACGATTTCCACCATCTGCACGAGCGAGGCGATGACGAGGATGAACGCCAGCGTCTGCAGGTATTGCAGTGAGAAAGGCTCAAGCACATACTTCTGTACCAGGAAGGTGACGATGGTGGCGAGGGTGAGCACGAATGCCACCGCGCCGCCCATGCCGAGTGCGGTATCAATCTTCTTCGACACGCCGAGGAACGGGCAGATGCCGAGGAACTGCGACAACACGATGTTGTTGACGAATATTGCCGATATGAATATCAAGATGTATTCCATAGTTATACCTTTCTGAGTTTATTGACGATAGCGATGAGATAGCCCAGCGAGATAAATGCTCCCGGAGGCAAGACGAAGATGAGGACGTTGAGGGTCTCGGGCAACAGGGCGATGCCGAAAAGCGACCCGGCGCCGAAGAGTTCGCGCACCATACCTAGGAGGGTGAGGGCGAAGGTGAAGCCAAGTCCGATGCCGATGCCGTCGAAGAGGCTTGCCACAGGGTTGTTCTTGCTGGCAAAGGCCTCGGCACGTCCAAGGATGATGCAGTTGACCACAATGAGTGGGATGAAGAGACCGAGTTCCTTGTCGATATCGGGCAGGAACGCCTTGATGACCAATTGGATGATGGTGACGAACGAGGCGATGACGACGATGAACACCGGTATGCGCACCTTGTCGGGCGTGAGGTTCTTGATACACGATATCACCACGTTGGAGCAGATGAGCACCACCATGGTGGCCAGACCCATCGACAGGCCATTGATGGCCGAGGTGGTGGTGGCCAGCGTAGGACACATGCCGAGCATGAGGACGAAGGTAGGATTCTCCTTGAACAGTCCGTTGACGAGGATTTTCATATTACTCATACTTGACTCCTTTCTTATTTGATGGCTACCTTTTTCGATGCACCGCTCTTGGCATCGGTGTTCTGCTTCACATATACATCGTAGGCTTGGTTGACTGCCTTCAGGAACGCCCTGGAGGTAATGGTAGAGGCCGTGATGGCGTCTACCTGTCCACCATCCTTCGTCACAGTGAGAGGCGTAGCGGGATTGAGGCCAATGATGCTGGCCTTACCGTCTTTCTGGAACCATTTGTCGGCCTTGGCACCCAAACCCGGCGTTTCGGCATGGGCGAGCAGGGTGTACCCCAGTATCTCGCCAACGGGATTGAATCCCACAAGCACCTTCAGGTCGCCGCCAAAGCCCATAGTCGTGCTCTCCACGGCAGCACCCAGTTCCTTGCCACTGGCATCGGATGCCTTATGCACGATGAACACCTGCTCCTTGCCGTCGAATTCCTTTCGGATGGTGTCGTTGGCCGTCACGGTCAGGTTGTCGCTGCCGAGCACCGTCTTGATGCCGTCGGCCAATGCCTTCTCTGCCTGCTGGTGGATGGGAGTCTCGGTGACGTGGTTGACGATGGCGAGCAACCCACCCATGACCAGCGCCACAACGACGAGCACCGCCACCATATTGAACAATGATGATTCAAGTTTTTTCATTTTTCCATTACCTCCCCGAATCGTTTAGGTTTAACATAAGCATTGATGAGTGGCGTGAACGCATTCATGATGAGAATGGCAAACGACATGCCCTCGGGATAGGAACCCCAGTTGCGAATCACGACAGTGAGCAGGCCGATGCCTACGCCATAGATGAGTTGTCCCTTGTGCGTCATTGGCGAGGTGACATAGTCGGTAGCCATGAAGATGGCACCCAACATCAGACCGCCACTGAGGATTTCAGCAAACGGGTTGGCATAGACAGGACTGGCCAGATGGAGCAGGCCACAGAATACGAAGACGGTGGCGATGATGCTGACGGGGATATGCCAGGTGATGATTTTCTTCCACAGCATATAGGCGAGGCCAAGGAGCAGTGCCAGGGCACAGATCTCGCCGATGGTACCGGCACCACCCTCCGTCACGTTTCCGATGAGCATGTTGAACGAACTGGGCAGTTTTTCGAGCACCGAAGCGTCGCCCGTCTTGATGGCCTCTTTCATGATGCTCAGCGGCGTGGCCCCCGTGGTGGCATCCACATAGCGTCCCAACTGTCCGACTACGGGCCATGAGGTCATCTGTGCCGGGAAGGAGACGAGCAGGAAGCACCGTCCGACGAGGGCGGGATTGAAGGGATTGCACCCCAGTCCGCCGAAGGTCATCTTTCCGATGCCGATGGCTACCAGCGCGCCGATAAGGATAATCCACACCGGCAGGTTCGACGGCAAGTTGAAGCCGAGCAACAGTCCAGTGAGGATGGCCGACCCATCTGAGATGGTCGGTTCGCGATGGAGCATATATTTGGTGATGGCCCATTCGAAGAACACACATGCGCCCACGCTGGCAGCACAGACGATGGCCGACCCGAGTCCGAAGAACCAGAACGACACGAGCAGTGCGGGCAGCAGGGCGATAATGACTCCATACATGTTGCGCTCCACGGTATCATTGCCGTGGGCGTGTGGAGACAGAGAAATGACAAATTTACCCATATCCTTTAATTATTTCTTGGCATTACGGGCACGGATGATGCCCATGACGGTGGATTTTCCTAAACGAATGTTGTCGAGCAGCGGGCGGTGGGCAGGACAGGTGAACATGCACGAGCCACACTCGATGCACGACGTGATGTCCTCGGCCTCGGCCTTTTCCCAGAGATGGAGCGACGATACCGATGCCAGGAGATAGGGTTCAAGCCCCATCGGACAGGCACTGACACATTTCGCGCACCTAATGCAAGGCTGCGGTGCCTTACGCACTGCCTCGTCGCCACTGATGATGGTCACGCTGTTGGTGCCCTTGCACACCGGCACGTCAATGGAAGTGAGGGCGCGCCCCATCATCGGACCTCCTGCGAGTACTTTGTTGTCGCCCTCTGGCATCCCGCCGCAGAGGTCGATGAGGTTCTTCATCGGTGTGCCCATCCTGACGAGGAAATTGCCGGGATTCTTGAGTTGCTTGCCAGTGACGGTAGTATAGCGTTCGAAAAGGGGCTTGTTCTTCATCACCGCCTCATAGACGGCAAAGGCAGTTCCTACGTTCTGCACGATAGCCCCCACGTTGACGGGGATGGCTGGAGGTGCCGGTACCTGTCGTTGGATGACGGCATCGACGAGTTGTTTCTCACCACCCTGAGGATATTTCTTGGCCAGCGGCACAATCTCGATATCGCTGCGCCCGGCGGTCTTCTCCTCGAAGAGGGCGATGGCTGCGGGTTTGTTGTCTTCGATGCCGATATAGCCCTTGTCGACTTTTGCGGCCTTCATGAGCAATTCGAGACCGACGAGTATCTCGTCGGCATGCTCCATCATCAGCCGGTAGTCGGCAGTGATATAGGGTTCGCACTCCACGCCATTGATAATCACGCACTCGGCCTTGGCCGTAGGCGGCGGACAGAGTTTGATAAACGTTGGGAAGCCTGCGCCGCCCATACCGGTGATGCCCGCCTTCTTCACGCATTCGACGATGGCCTCAGGGGTAAGTTCAGGATGTGCGGCGAGCGTCTCGAGTTTCTCGGAGCGGTCGATCGTCTCTTCCCATTCGTCACCCTCTACCTTGATGATAATGGAGGGCTTAAGGTATCCAGTGGCATCGATGGCATTGTCGATTTTCAGCACCTTTCCTGACACGGAAGAGTAGATGGGAGCAGAGACAAAGCCACCGGCCTCGGCAATCAGCGTGCCCACCTTCACGGCATCGCCTTTGGCCACGATGGGCTTGGCAGGTGCGCCGATATGCTGTGAGAGCGGGAACACGGCCAGTTCGGGCAATGGTGCCGGCACCGTCTTCACCTCTGACGACAGTTTGTTTTCTTCGGGGTGTACACCACCCATACTAAAGGTTCTCAGTTTCATGATTGCTCCTCCTTCTCCTTGTTATTGACGGGGTTCGTTTTCTTCTCGCTTTCCTGCGCTCCCATTGGGGCAGTAGCGCCTTCAGCCTGAGCGAGAGCCTCCTTCACCGGTGTGCCAGCCTTGGCTGTAATGGCAGCGGGCTTCGCTTCCGCCGGTTTCTCCTTCCTCGGAGGGAAATTGACGGCAACGATGGACCCTGTAGGACACACCGCCTCGCACTTGCGGCAAAGCCGACATTTCTCGGGGTCGATATACGAGATATTGCCTTCTACAGTGATGGCCTCGAACTTACACTCCTTCGCGCATTTCCCACAAGCGATACAAGCAGCCTTGCATGCCTTGCGGGCCACAGCACCCTTGTCCTTGTTCACGCAGCTGACGAAGATACGACGGCTCTTCGGACCACGTTTACGCAACTCGATGATGTGTCGGGGACAGGCCTTGACGCAAGCGCCACAAGCCGTGCACTTCTCTTCGTCAACCTCGGGAAGTCCTGTCGCCTCATTGATGGCAATGGCTCCGAACTGGCAAGCCGCCACACAGTCGCCACAACCCAGACAGCCGTAACCACAGCCCGTCTCTCCTGCTGCACAGGCATTCATGGCCGAACAGGTACGTAGTCCGTCGTAAGCCACGACCTTGGGACGGTTCTCACAAGTGCCGTTGCATCGCACCACAGCCACCTTGGGCTCGCTGTTGGCAACAGCCATCCCCAGCAAGTCGGCCACCTTGGCCATGACTTCGGGTCCTCCCACCGGACAGTTGAGCCCCTCGAGCGACCCGGCATCGGCTCCTTTTACCAAAGCGTCGGCCAATCCTCCGCATCCGGGGAACCCGCATCCTCCACAATTGGCCCCCGGGAGCATTTCCACCACCTTGGGCAACCTTGGGTCTTCTTCCACAGCAAACTTCTTGGAGCAGAAATACAAGATCAGCGCGGCGACTAATGCTATTCCTCCAAGTACGATTACTGCACTTAAAATGAAATCCATAATATAGTGTTTTGGTTATTTTGATTTGTTTTCCAAGACAAACGAGAACCTGTCCTTCAGCCTACCCCGAAAGAGATAGAGGAGCAAGTAATAGGGAACCAGACTGCCGATTCCCACCAGGGCAGCCAACACCTCATCGGCGGTGAGCCGCAGGCAGCTGTATAGCACCACCACCATGATAATGAAAGGCAGCACGAAGGCAAAGACCACCGCGTCGCGGCCATTGACACCCGGCATCGACACGACTACCGTATCGCCCACCTGGGGCATCTCATTCCCTTGTATCTTCGCCGTCACAAGTTTCTCCTTGCTCTCAGCGGCACTGCAGTGGCTGGCAGCCTTGCAGGCGGCACATGCCGACGTCTGCACGATGCGCACCACAGCGCTATTGCCTTCCAGCTTCTCAACGATGCCTTGGTGAGATATTTTGTTCATAATATTCGATTGTCGTCTAATAAATCCGCCGAAGGGTATTCAATATGCAAAAATAACACAAATTCTTCATTCTTCCAATTAAAATGAAGAAAAAGCAAACCAATATCGGCTCATTTTATCCTCACCACCCTGATGCCTGCGCTCGAGGTCTGTTTCTGCAGGTACTGGTAGAGGGTCATGGGTTCGTCGACAACCTTCTTGTGCAACGACGAGGCATTGAACAGGTGGAGGCCATCGTTATGCCAGACAGCGAAGCCTACATGCGAGATATCGAGACCTTTTTTGTTGGTGACGATACCGATGATGTCGCCGTCATGGATATACTCCCTGTACTTGTTGGAGTCACGGAGTTGAGCCTTGGGGATGAAGGTGAACGAGGTGGCGTTGACCTGTTGCTCCATGTCACGGATGGCAGGAAGCCACTCGCGGTGCGCATTGAGCATCTTGTACGACTCCACATGGGTGGTCATGTAGTCGACATGTGGCTTGCGCTTGGCAGAGAGCGGTGCCTGTGGCAGCGCGACGTCCTCGATGAGACCATCGGCCAGATTGTCGGTAATCCATATCGTAAAATAGTGCTGCCTTGAAGTGTAGGCCACCTTGTCATGGATATACCTCACCCGGGCGAGCACGTCGCAGAAATCCTCGAAGGTAGTGAGTCCCTGCTTCACGCATACGGTGAGCGCGAGCACGTTCTCCACGAAAGTGGTGCAGTCGAGTCCCTCGGTATTGATGACCAGTCTCTCTTCCTTCCCTTGGTCGAGAGTATAGGCCACATAGGGATATCCCTTGAAATGATTGGCGAAGAAGAGAGGAATGTTGGTATCCGACGGGAGTTCCGCCCCTTGTTGCAAGAGTTCGGTGATATGTACGCTGTCACCCTTATGTGTGAGTGATACCTTGTAACTGCGCTTGCCCTTGCGCTCGCCTGTCGTCGTGGGCTGGACTTCCTTGTCTGCGGGTGTGGCCTCTTCCGCGACCATAGTGGCATCCCCAACTGCCGTTGCGGCGCTGGTTCTGCCCGAGGCGTTGGGATTGTCGGCACACGATACGATGGCTACGAATGCGAGAGTGATGTAGATGATAAACTTATGCATGATGATTTATTGTTTTATATGGCCTTTCTTTCTGCCGAAATTCACGCCGACATACACATACACGTTGCCGAAGTAGTTGTTGGTCTTGAATTGCGACTTGGAGTAATTGTATGTGTGGACGACCCCATAGGTGCCGAAATACCATTTTGAATCGTTCCAGATGAAACCCACACGCCCCACCCCATCGAAATTGACATTGCTGAACGTGAAGTCTTTCAGGAAGAGGAAGTCCTTGGCTATGCTTCCCGACGAGTGCTTGTAGCCAATGGCGGCAGAGAGCGAGGCGGCAAACAGCCAGTTGCGTGCGAACACCCAGTTGTAGCCATAGCCGAGCGACAAGGAGATGTCGGTATACTTGATTTTGTCGAACATCATCCCACTGTCGATTTTCTCGCTCATATCGGGCAAGGCTTGTTCAAGGGTGTTCTGAAGTTTATGGTAGTCGAGGTTGAGCGAATGGCGCGTATAGCCGGCACCCAGCATCCACGACCCGGCACTCTTCCGCTGGCACGTGCTTTGGTTGAAGGCCGCAGGATAGGAGAACTTCCTGTGGTTGAAGATGTAATAGGCGTTCAGACCTGTTATCGACACGTCGAGCCCGTCGAACGGCACACCTTCGAGGTCTTGCTCCTCTTCATCGTTGCCGGGGTTCCACGAACGTATCATGTAGTCGGTGCCCGTCTTCTTCCAGAAGAAATCCAGTCCCAGCATGGTGGTGTAGACACTCATGTTGATTTGCCGTTTCGTGTTGGTGGAGATGTAGCCCATGTCGAAGGTGTAGCCCCAGAAGAGCAGGCTCCATCCCAGGTAAGGACCGACCTTGATACGTGCTTCGGGCGAGAAGGTCACTTCTTGTCCCGACTGGCTGCTGATGCTGTATTGTTCGAAGGAATAGGTAGACATCAGTGTGGTGGTGAACTTGTAATGCTGTGGCTCGATGTAGGCTGTATCAAAATTGTTGAACTCCTTCACTATTCCCACTACGCCATCAAGCGCCTTCCTCGCCAACGTCCGTTTGCGGGGTATGGAGTCGTTTTCGGCAACGGCTGTCATGGAACAGACCGCCATGATGACAATGAGAATATTTCTGAGCATCAGAATTTTCCTAATATACGGTCGAGCACCCAGTTGGTTGGCGTTGCCGAGACGCTGGTGCACTCGCACACGTTGAATCCCTGCAGGTGACGGATGACCGCCCCGATGATGGGCAGTTGCACATAGGGCGGGTTGGGCACGTCGATATAGATATCGTCGTCGGTCGTCACCAGATGGATGGGTTTGTAGTTGAACACGGAGAAACTGATGAGTCCCCGGTCTCCGATGACCTCTACCCTGTCTTCCTTGGCCGACTCATGTCCGACAAAACACCACGACCCACTGCCTGGCAGGCCGCTCTCGAACTTGAAGCACGCGCTGAGGGTGTCTTCAGGGGTGTAAAGTCCACCCCTGTTGGCACAGATGCCTTTCGCATCGACGATGATGCCGAAATATTCCTGCAAGAGGTCGAGCTGATGGGGTGCGAGGTCGTAGAAGTAGCCGCCTCCCGAGATTTCCGGGCGTAGTCGCCACGGCAGGTCATCGGGCTTGGCATAGTCGACGTCTCTCGGCGGACAGGCGAAGCGCACCTGCACATTGATGACCTTCCCTATCACACCATTGTGGATGAGTTCCTTCACACGCTGGAAATAGGGAAGGTACCTACGGTAATACGCCACGAAACAGGGCATGCCCGTCTGCTCACTCACCCTGTTGATGCGTGCGCAGTCCTCATAGGTGGAAGCCAGGGGTTTCTCCACGTATACAGGCTTTCCTGCCTTCATGCTCATGATGGCATAGGTGGCGTGGCTCGAGGGAGGCGTTGCCACATAGATGGCATTCACGTCGGGGTCGTTGATGAGTTGCTGCGGGTCGGTATACCATCGGCGTATGCCATGCCGCTCGGCATAGGAACGCGCACGCCGTTCCGTCCGGCTCATCACCGCCACCACGCTCGACCCTTCCACCTCGTCGAAGGCCGGACCGCTCTTGAGTTCCGCCACCTCGCCACAACCGATGAATCCCCACTTGATGTATTTCATATCAAGAATAAGTTAGGTCTTGTTGGTCTGGTTTCTCCATTTTCTCCGAATGCGCCGTCTTTTCCGACAAGCGTGCCATACTGAACTCACACCCGCAATACTGCTGGTTATAGAATTGGTATTGGCGAAGCAGCGCGTTACGGCGCTCGTAAAGCCCACCTTTCCTCCAGTTCTGTGCCCAGAACAGCGTACCAGGAACGGCTTTCTCGGCCTCGGCACCGGCGACGGCTATCTGCGTGAGGCTTTTCCACCTCGACGATGCCAGGGTGGTAGCGAAACAAGTAAGTCCACGAGCACTTGCCATGGCTGCCGTCGCCTTCAGGCGGTGGGTGAAACAGGCCTGGCACCTCCTGCCCCTCTCTGGCTCGTCTTCCATCCCCGCGACACATGCCATCCACCGTTCATGGTCGTAGTCGCCGTCTATCCATTCCACGCCAAGGCTCTCGGCGTGCCGTTTGCTTTCCGCCTTCCTTGTCTCATATTCCTCCCGGGGGAAGATATTCGGGTTGTAATAGAAGATGATGGGTCGGACTTGATGGGCGAGCAGCCATTCCACGATGGCTGAGGAACATGGCGCACAACAAGCATGCAGCATCACCTCGGTAATGCCGTCAGGAATGTATAGCGGTGTCTTCTTTCCCATAATCCGACCGACAATGACTATTACTGGTGTTGGCCTGTTTGCCTGAACAAACGCTTCAGCGACACTCCCTCGGGCAGCCGGACGATGTTGAGACCCTTTTGTGCCGACTGGTGGCGTTTCCCGTCTACAGAGAAGTATTGGGGTGTGCCCGACGCATTGTCGCTCATGTGCCGTATGCCATCAGGACTTTCCATCTCCTTGATGTCGGCAAAGAAAGACATCTCATATTCGTCGGAATAAAAACCACGCCTGAAACAGTAGTCACCCACATGTCCGGGAGTGACGAATAGCGTGCAGTGGGTGGGTACGTAGCCTTCCTCATCGAGGAACGCATAGGGTGCGATGTTCTCGTCGGCAATGGCATCGGCAAAGAAATAGACTGCGTCGAGAGCGCTGCATCCCACCACGAGGAAGTCGCCCAGACGCTTCACGCCGTTGCCGAAAGCGAGTCGGGCCATCCCCGGGGAATAGGCGAAGGCACCCGTACCTATCTCCGCAATGTCATCGTTGAGGTAGACTTCAGGAAGACGGGAGATTCCCGTTGCCGCAAAATCACCGATGGCCGTAACGGTGGATGGCAGGTCGAAAGACGTGGCTGTGGCAGGAGCATACACCAGTCGTGAAAGGGGCTTGTCGTAGACGAAGCCTTTCTCATCGGAAGCGAACCAAGGGTTGTCGTCATCGATGACAACAGTCTGCAGTCCCTCGTTGCACAGAAACGCGCCGCCATCGATGACAGAGACCGATGCAGGGAGGGTGAGCGTTGTGAGTCCCCCCACCCCAGCGCCTGGTGTGACCCCAAACGCGCCAAAAGCGATGCTGTCGGTCAGCGCCCCCATTTCCACCCTCTCAAGGGCCAGGCAATTGAAAAAAGCCAGGGAGTCGATGGTCGTCAAGGAGTCCGGCATGGTGACGGTGTTGAGACGACGGGCGCCATAGAAGGCGCTGTTTCCTATCCTTCTTACCTCATCGGGGATAGCGTACTCAGTGAATGCTGAAGCGGGCGGGAACGCCAGCAAGGTGTCTTTCTCATGCGAGAACAGCACACCATCTTCCGACGAGAGGTATGGGTTGGCATAGGGCACGTTGATCTCACTCAAGGAGGGGGCAGTATAAAACACTATGGGGTGGAACGTCTTGAAATTTCTTCCAAAATTGATGACCTGCAGGCTGTCATCGCCCAAAATCAGCGAGTTGTCGATATGCGTAATGCCATTGCCCAAAGTGAGTTCGCGCAGGTTGGTCATTTTCTGGAATGCGCCCGTGGCAATACTGTCGACACTGTTGGGAATGGTTAGCGATTCAAGGCTCTCGCATCCCACCAATGCGCCATATCCGATATACTGAAGACTGGTGGGCAACTCGAGCGACTTCAGCGAACAGCAACTGGCGAGGGCGAAGGAGTCAACGGCCATGGTCGTGTTGGGCAAGATGAGATGTTCCAGTTGGCGGCAGTTGTAGAGGAAGCAGCACCCGAAGACATCGTTCTGTGTGGTGAAGTCGATGCCATAAAGCGAGATATAGGGTTCACCCGACTCTACGACAAAGACCTCGCTGAGGTCGAGTTGCGTGAGTTTTCCGTCAGTGGGTGTAGAGATATCCTTCACACCACACAACTCCCGGATGAACATCATGTCGCGGCCATCAATGTAGCCATCGACTTTCAGTTTCACCGTTGTGGTCTTGGCATCGGGTGAAATCAACAGCAACTCCTCGGCCAACGTGCCCGGAGTATTCACATACAATTCTATATCTTCCTGCGCTACTGCCTGAAGTGAGAGAAAAGGAAGCAACAAGAAGAGACAACGTCGGATAAGTTGGTTCATAATCAATTAATATATTCGGGCATATTGTGCCTACCACACCTGTTTACGATATGGCGGCAACACTCCGTGACAAAGTTAATGCAACGTGAGCGAAAAGCAAAATAAAAATAGAAGTTTTTTAGCGGGAAAATAAAAAAAGGAAACAACTGCTGTTTCCTTCTGCGGTGCGTACGAGACTCGAACTCGTGACCTCCTGCGTGACAGGCAGGCATTCTAACCTACTGAACTAACGCACCAAATCAGAAAAGTAAGCGGTGCGTACGAGACTCGAACTCGTGACCTCCTGCGTGACAGGCAGGCATTCTAACCTACTGAACTAACGCACCAAAAGGAGTCTGTTCTGATTTGCGGATGCAAAAGTATCAATAATAATTCAATCCGCAAAACATTTTAAGTATTTTTTACAAAAAAACATGCATCATGCAAGCGTCACAAAAATGCCCACCATCATACAGCCAGTCCTTGAGCAACGAGGCCTTGTTAAAACCCGCACCCTGGAAAAGTTGGAGGGAATGGGTGTTTCGCACGTCTATCAAGGCATAGAGCTGATGCAGGTGGATGATACGTCTGCAGTAGTCGATGGCCTTCATCAGGGCGACATGGCCATAACCCTTGTCGCGCTCCTCCTTCAGTATCGCTACCCCTACCTCGGCACGGAGATGACGGGGATCGAAATCAAAGATGTCGAGAAGTCCCACAGACGTGCCATCGGGTTTCTGGATAATGAGGCGCAACTGTCGGTCGGCATAGATATCCGACGACGAGGTCATCACGTAATTGTTGAGCGTGAACCGCGAATACGGCACGTTGGCATTGCCCACTAGCCACATGGCGCTGTCGTTTTCCAGGGTGTAGAGGAAATCAAGGTCCTCGGGTTCAAGAGCCCTCAGCATGACATCCGCCTCGGGTGTCACGAAAGTATGCGTTTCCGGGTTGTCTGGGTTCATTTCAATATCTCCTCTGCCGTTATGATGGTCTTGGTGCGCTGGTTGTAAGTGCCCACGAACACATTGGGTATATTGGTCTTCGAGAAGTTCTCGAGGATGGTCTTATAAGAATAGGCATCGGTATCGTAGACGATATAGACGAAATTGCGTGAGGCATCGATTTCGTCGAGCATCGACAGATGGCCCTCGGGCCTTACCCGCTCGTTGGCGACGATGAACTCGCCTGAGAGACCTTTCTTCCTTGCCAGTTTCCTACACTGTGTGATTGATGCCACCGAACCAATGAAGATGTAGTCGGGTTCTCGCCTGTGCCTGGGTGAAAAGAAGCCCAGCATCTTCCTCAGCCTCGACGTCTGCATCCTGATCAGCGCCATCAGTGCCTTGAGGTATATGGCAATCTTGATGGGGATGGTGAGCCAAAGGCTTGAACTGCCATAGTGCTTCCTGAAAAAGATAAGCATGGCTTCATAGAACACATGCACATACCTGAACGATGACTTCTGTGTGCTCTCGCCCTTGTAATGGAGAATGGTAAGGGGAAGATACCAATTGTGGAACCCCCCTTTGAGCAACCGATACGACAGGTCGATGTCCTCGCCATACATGAAGAAATCCTCGTCGAGCAAGCCCACCTTGTCAAGGGCCGACCTCCTGACCATGCAATAGGCACCACTCACTACCTCTATCTCCGCTGGCTCGTCCCATGGCAGGTAACCCATATAATAATGCCCGAAGCGACGGCTCTCGGGGAAACGCTTGCAGAACCCTGTCATCTTGTAGAACGAGGTCATCGGGGTGGGCAATCCCCGCCTCGACTCCAATGCTTTACTGCCATCGGCCTTAAGCATACGCACGCCCACCGCGCCGGCATCGTCGTGTTTCTCCATGAAGTCAAGGGTCTCGCGTATGGTATCCTCCGAGACGAAGGTATCGGGATTGAGCAACAACACGTATTCTCCCTGACTCTGCCTGATGGCGATATTGTTGGCTCTGGCAAACCCCAGGTTATGGTTGCTCTCCACATAATTCACCCGTTCGAAACGGCTTGATACATAGGCAATGCTCCCGTCACGGGAGTGGTTGTCGACGACAAAGACCTCGGCATCAAGACCCTTGATGGCCCTGTATACGCTCTCAAGACACTGGTAGAGGTAGTGTTTGACGTTGTAATTGACGATAATTACCGACAGTTTCATGCGAGTCAATCTTTTTGGCGCGCTGACGTCTCCTGCACGCACCGCTCAGTAGAGGGATAGATGAACAACATGCTGATAAACAAAATGACGGCAATATATCCAAAGGAAGGATTCATGAAAAGATAATACAACACCGTCGACACGCACATCGGAATGCCCAGGAGGAGGATGCGCACAGTGCCCCATACGGAGAGCGCGTGTTCTCTTCCTGCATACAGACGACGCCTGATGGAACCAAACTTGAACATCCGCAGCGACAGGGGTATTGCCAACAAGGCGAACAGTTCCACGGCCACGGCGGTGAAATACTCCATACGTTTTTCGGAGGCACATACTCCCTCGGCTATCAAGCCTGTCTCGAAGAGCACGACGACAACCACCACGGCCAGCAGAGCCGCGTAGAAGGGGATTTTCAATCGTAATGCCGTTCTTTCCATAATCGTCTGAAATGTGTGTCGCACCCACGTAGACAACGGGGGCACGGATGGTTACTTGTTGAATGGGGTACGGTTAATGATCGACCTGCCCAGCGTCACCTCGTCGGTATACTCCAACTCGTCACCCACTGAAATACCCCTCGCAAGGACGGAGAGAGCTACGTCGTACGGTCCCAACTTGCGTGAGATATAGAAATTGGTGGTATCACCCTCCATCGTACTTCCAAGAGCGAGGATGACCTCCTTCACCTCGCCCGCCGACACCCGCTCCACGAGCGAATCGATGGCCAGGTCGGAGGGACCCACGCCGTCGACAGGCGAAATGACGCCTCCCAGCACATGGTAAAGGCCATGATACTGTTGAGTGTTCTCCACGGCCATCACATCCTGCACATTCTCCACTACGCAGACCAACTGCCGGTCACGACGGGGGTCGGAGCAGATGGGACAGACCTCGGTGTCGCTGATGTTGTGGCATACCTTGCAATACACCACCTCGCGGCGCATCCGCGCCACGGCATCGGCAAGCGCCGACACATCACCGACAGGCTGTCGTAACAAGTGTAGCATCAAGCGCAATGCCGTCTTGCGCCCGATGCCGGGAAGTTTGGAGAACTCGCCCACTGCTTTCTCAAGCAACGAGGAGGGAAGTTGTTGGTACATGGGCGGATGCCTGTCAGAAGAGGTAAATGCCCAAGCCGAGTCTCAAGCCGACATTGGAGTATTTGCTGTGGTCTTTGAACGACTGCTCATAATAGATGGCAGGCTCGATAGTGACAAAACGGTTGATGAAGAACGCATAACCGATCTCCACATTCGGCATGATGTCGTTGTAGCTATGGTTGCCATGTTTGTAGGTGGCGCCAGCACCCAGGTAGATACCATTTTGGATGATGTAGTAGCGACCCTGCGCTCCCAACGATGCGAAATCGGGAACGTCGTCACCCTGGTGACTGTATCCCACCAACCCAATCACGGCGAGATTGTCGGCAAGGAAGTAACCTCCCTTAGCCTCAAAGCCCACATTGAGTTCCGATGAGCCGTTGTAACCCAGGTTAAGCCCCGAGAACGACGCACTGATATATTTCTTACCTTGTTCGAACTGGGCGCTGGCCGAGATGGCGACCATGAGCGTGAGCAACAGCAATGATAATTTCTTTTTCATAATGTTTTGGAGTTTATTGGATGTTTCTTTCTTTTCTGAACCAAGCGCAGAACCACGCGATAGCCAGGATGGTGCACAGCGCACCCAGCGGATAGCCGATGACAGGTGCCATATTCAAGGCCTGTGGACTGACAAAGACGAACGTAGAGCATACCGACGTCATGAACAGCGCCGGGATGAGCGAGATGATGTAGGGTTTCTTCTCGCGAACGAGATATACCGTGATGGCCCACAGCGTGAATACCGACAACGTCTGGTTGCCCCATCCGAAATACTGCCAGATGGTATTGAACCCATCGGGATTCTCCATCTGCCAGATGAGCAGGCCGATAGAAGCGGCAAACATCGGGAGCGCGATGTAGAGGCGCTTGACGATGCTGCGCTGTTCCACATGCAATGCCGACGCAATGATGAGCCTTGCGCTGCGGAAAGCCGTATCGCCACTGGTGATGGGAGCGGCTACCACACCCAGAACGGCAAGGACACCGCCAAAGAGACCAAGCCAGCCGGCACAGACATACTGCACTACACTGGGGGCAGTGAAGAACTGGACGAGCGACTTGGAACCCTCGCCCTGTAACTGGGCATTGAACTCAGTGACCACGTCGGCCGGCACCACCTCGCGCCATCCGCCATAGTAGAAGAAATAGGCAGAAGCGGAAGCCCATATCAGCGCCACGAGACCCTCGGTAATCATCGAACCATAGAACACAGGGCGGGCCAAGCGCTCATCTTTCAGACACCGTGCCATGAGTGGGCTCTGCGTGGCATGGAAGCCACTGATGGCGCCACAGGCAATGGTGAGGAACAGGCAGGGGAAGATGGGGTTCTTGGCAATGAACGACTCTGCGCCAAGCAACGATTGCGGTTCGTTGAGATTAGCTGCGGAAAGGTCGCTCCACAACTCGGGTATGGCAGGCCACTTGATGAATAGCAGCACCAGGATGGAGGCCGCCATGAACAAGAGCGAGAAGGCGAATATCGGATAGAACCTGCCGATAATCTTGTCTATGGGCAGCATCGTGGCCAAGACATAATACAGGAATATCACCACGACCCAGGTAATGAGGCCTACCGAGGGAACAAGATTCTTCAGAAGCAGTGCCGGACTATAGACGAACACCACGCCCACCATGACCAGCAGGAATACCGAGAAGACAAGCATCACAGCCTTCGTCGACTTACCCAGGTACTTGCCGATGAGCTCAGGCAGGTTGGCACCGCCGTTCCTTATCGAGAGCATACCGCTGAAGAAGTCGTGCATCGCACCAGCGAAGATACAACCCAGCACAATCCACAGATAGGCCTTCGGTCCATACCAAGCTCCCATGATGGCACCGAAGATAGGACCGGTGCCTGCAATGTTGAGGAACTGTATCATGAAGACCTTCCAAGTGGGCAACGCGATGTAATCCACGCCATCGGCCATAGCCACGGCAGGAGTAGGCCTGTCATCGGGGGCGACGACCCGTTCCACAAACTTGCCGTAGATGAGGTAACCCAGAATCAGTGCGACAAGGCTCAACAAAAATGATAACATAAAAAATCAATTATTCGTTTAATTATGCAAAAATACATTTTTTATTTGAAACAAGGAAAAATAATGGGATTTTTCACTAACTTTGCCCCTCAATATGACAAAAACAAGCAAAATGAAGTGGATAAGGACGTTTTTGGCTTCCCTTCTCTTCCTCTTGTCGATTTCGGCATGGGGCCAGGCACCCAAATATGAGGTACGTGCCGTTTGGCTCACCACGATAAAAAGCCTCGACTGGCCAAAAGCCAAAGCCACCTCGACCGCCGGAGTGGAACAACAGAAACGCCAACTCTGCGACATTCTCGACCGCCTGCACCGGGCCAACGTAAATACCATCCTCTTACAGACTCGGGTGCGGGCCACTACCATCTACCCCTCCAACTATGAGCCCTGGGACGCCTGCCTTACCGGAAAGGGCGGGAAGCACCCCGGTTACGACCCCCTGCGTTTCGCCATCGACGAGTGTCACAAGCGTGGCATGGAACTACACGCATGGGTGGTGTCCATCCCCGTGGGTAAATGGAACGACATCGGTTGTAAGCGCCTGCGGGAACGCTACCCTTCACTGGTTCACAAAATCGGCGACGAAGGTTACATGAACCCCGAACAAGGCCAGACAGCAGAATACATAGCAAAGATATGCCGCGAGATTGTGGAGAACTATGATGTTGATGGCATACACCTCGACTATATACGCTATCCCGAGAACTGGAAGATACGGGTGAGCCGTCAGCAGGGACGCGAGAACATCACACGCATCGTGCGTGCCATCAACCGCCAGGTAAAGACGCTGAAACCATGGGTGAAAATCAGTTGCTCACCCATCGGGAAGTCACGCGAGATGAGCAGATTCGCCAGCAGGGGATGGAACGCCTACGACGCGGTGTGCCAGGACGCACAAGGATGGCTGCGCGACGGACTGATGGACCAACTCTACCCGATGATGTACTTCAAGGACGACAATTTCTACCCCTTCGCCGTGGACTGGGCATGGAACACCTACGGCCGCACGGTGGCACCCGGATTGGGTGTATGGCTGATGTCGCGCACGGAGGGGAGCAACTGGTCATTGATGGACATCACACGCGAGATGAACGTGCTGCGCAGCCTCGGCATGGGACACACCTATTTCCGCAGCCGCTTCTTTACCGACAACCTGAAAGGCATCTATTCCTATGCCCGTGACAGGTTCGATCAATACCCGTCGCTCACCCCACCCATGACATGGCAATCAACAGCCATCCCCAAACGTCCGGAAGGCATGGACGTGAAATCCGTGGGAGGAAGGCTTGAACTGCGGTGGTGGGGAGGTGCCGACACCAGCAGCGGCTCATATATTATGTATAATGTGTATACCAACAAGGAGTCGCCCGTCGACATCTCCGACGGACGCAACCTCATCGCCCGGCGCCTCACACAGCCACGGCTGACCATTGGCAGGGACGACGGTGAGCACTTCTTCGCCGTCACGGCCATCGACAGGTTTGGCAACGAGAGTGCGCCGCTGCAGAGCAAGCAACCCTACAAAAGCCATATCGAGTGGTTGAAAAACGACGGCCGACAACTGGAGCTGCCGGAATTCGACCCCACACTCGATGCCTACTACATCTGCGTGGAGAGCATGCAGGGCAATGTATTGATGAGAAGGCTGAAAGAGAAAACGCTCAATATCAGGAGTCTGCCCGATGGCATCTACACGCTGAAGGTCATGACCCGGCAGAAAAAGACATCCCGGGTAGGACAATTCATCATCAGGCGATAAAAGGCTTCACCCCACTGGGACAATACCGCACAGCGATACAGAAACGCAAAAAACGCAGAGACACAGCGAAACGGAAAAGACGCCGTATCGCTGTGTCTCTGTGTGGATAGAGCCCCCGGGAGGCTATCAGAATGGCAGGTCTTCCGAAGAGTCGGTGAATGCCGCATTCTGCCCCTCCGCGCTTGTAGCGGGAGCACCGAAAGGAGCTGCCGAGGCTTGAGGTGTGGCCGGAGCAGGAGAAGCCGCAACAAACGGAGGCATATCGGTAGGAGCCTGGGCATTGGGTATCACCTGGCGCACATCAAATGCACGGATACTGTTGAACCATTTACCCTGATACTCACGGGCATCGATATCAAACGACACATTCACGTCCTGGCCTACTTGAATGTTGAAACGCTGGAGCCTTTCCTCGCCGAAGACAGAGAATACCATCTTGCGGGGAAATTGTGCGTCGAGCGTCTCAAGCACGAATTCCTGAACTTTCCACTCACCTCTTGCCGAGGTACCTGTCTTTACAGGGAGTGCCAGTATGATTTTTCCTTGTATTTCCATATGATTAACGCTTTATTTAGATATGTTGAAAATTTGACTTCATGCAAATCGAATGCAAATATAATAAAAAAATTGATACAAGCCGAGAAAGTTTTGCACTATTTTTTTGTCATGTGAAGGGATTTTTGTATTTTTGTAGTCACATAAATGATTATCCTGTTTTCTGTCAAACATATTCACGGATTAACGATCAGAACAATAATAACTAAAATCATATAGCTATGAGATTTACCCTATCGAGCACCACCCTGAGCAACCGGTTATCAACGCTCTCCAAGGTCATCACCAACAAGAATGCCATTGCCATACTGGAATGTTTCTTGTTCGAAGTACGCGACGGCCAACTCATCATCACTGCATCCGACAGCGAGAATGTGATGAAGGGCATGTGCCAACTCGACGAGACCGACGGCAACGGTAGTTTCGCTGTCAGTTCACAAACCATCCTCGATGCCGTGCGTGAATTGCCCGAGCAGCCCCTGACGTTTGATGTCGACACCGACAAGCTCGTGGTGAAAGTATACTACCAGAACGGTATGTACAACTTCACGGTACAGAATGCGGAAGAATATCCACAGACCCAGCCCCTTCCCACCAACGTCACCCGCATCACCTTCGACAGTGGCGTGCTGCTCTCCAACATCAGCCGCACGCTTTTCGCCACTGCCAGCGAGGAACTCCGTCCGGTGATGAACGGTATCTATTTCGATATCACCCCGGAGTTTACAGCCATTGTGGCAAGCGACGGAAGCAAGCTGGTGCGCAACCGCAACTTCTCCGTGCGCGGCGAAGGCAACGCATCGTTCATCCTACCCAAGAAACCCGCCACACTGCTGAAGTCAGTGCTTTCGAAAGACGGGGGCGACGTGGTGATACAGTTCAACGACCGCAATGCCATGATCAACTTTGCCGACGGCGTGCTGATTTGCCGGCTGATAGAAGGACGCTATCCCAACTACAACTCGGTCATCCCTCAGGACAACCCCAACCAGATACGTATCGGTCGCAAGACCCTCATCAGTGCGCTGCGGCGTGTGATGCCTTTTGCCAGCGAAAGCAGCCAACTGGTGAAGTTCGTCGTCACCCAAGGTCAGATAGTGGTTTCCTCCGAAGACATCGACTTCGCCACCAGCGCAGAGGAGAAGATTACCTGCGAATATGAAGGTATGAACATGTCGATAGGTTTCAAGGGGTCATCCCTATCGGAAATCCTCACCAATCTCGAGGGCGAAGAGGTGATTGTGGAGTTGGCCGATCCCAGCCGTGCCGGTGTGGTGGTTCCCGCCGAGCAACCCGAACAGGAAGAGGTGCTCATGCTCATCATGCCTATGCTGCTTAACGAATAAGCCTGTAGTCAGAGAAATATGAAACTCAATCTGAAAAGGCCCCTCGTCATCTTCGACCTGGAAACCACGGGGTTGGACATTGTCAAGGACAGGATTATCCAGATAGCCTACATCAAGGTGCATCCCGACGGGAAAGAGGAGCGTAAAAGCCATTTCGTAAATCCTGGCATGCCTATTCCCAAAGAGGTGACGGAGATTACCCACATCACTAACGACAACGTGGCCAACGCGCCCACCTTCAAGCAACTGGCGTCACAACTGCAATCCGTCTTCGAAGGATGCGACTTTGCGGGATTCAATTCCAATCACTTCGACATTCCCCTGCTGGCAGAGGAGTTCCTGCGGGCTGGCATCGATTTCGACTTCTCCAAGTGCCGGATGATTGATGTACAGACCATCTTCCACAAGATGGAGCCACGCAATCTGGAGGCAGCCTATGCATTCTATTGTGGAGGGGACATGAAAAAGGATTTCCCGCCCCATCAGGCCGACAACGACACTGAGGTCACCTACCGCGTGTTGCAAGGACAGCTCGACATGTACAGTCCGTCACGCCAGGAGTCGGCCGACCGCCAATTGAAAAACGACGTGGAAGCATTGGCAGCGTTCTTGGAGAAGAAGACCAACAACAACGTGGATTTCGCCGGTCGCTTCATTTGGAAAGAAACGGTCGACGCCACGGGCAAGAAGGTGCGACAAGAAGTGTTCAACTTCGGTAAATACAAAGGCATCCCTGTTGTCGATGTATTGCGCAGAGACCCAGGCTATTATGGTTGGATGCTGAATGGCGATTTCACCTACAACACGAAACAAGTGCTTACCCGCATCCGTCTGCGTGAGTTCAACAACCATTAAGACGATAACACAAAACCCAACAAGATGAAGGCATCCGAGCAAACCATCCAGCAGATAGAACGTCTGGTCAAGAAAATTGCCCAGAAATTCCCCGAGGCGGAAGCCCCTACCTGTCTCACCGACATCCACCTACGGTTGTTTCAGGAGAGTGGGGAAATCCTGGCATACGACGATGACGACGAGGAAATTACCCGTTGTGTGATTAACGATTGGATTGACAACAAAGACGACGACTTCTACGACCATGCCACCAACGTCTTGCGCCAGGTGTTGAAACGCTATGGAAAGACGGTCGACAAGATGGGCATACTGAAGCCATTCAGTTTCGTACTGGAGAACGACGAGAGCGAAAGCATCGCTGAACTCTACATCGCCGACGATGATACCATCATCATCAGCGGTGAGCTGATGGATGGACTCGACAAAGACCTCGACAAGTTCTTTGAAGACCTCATGAAAGAATAAACTCTAAGGACTTTAAGGACTCTAAGAACCCTAAAGACCTTAAACACCCCACATGCCAAAAGCAGCGGGAGCCTCCCATCGAGAGACTCCCGCTGCTTTTGGCTTAGAGCAATGGATAATGCTATCTTTTCACCTTTTTCACCACACCCTTGCTCTCGTTGCTCATCCTGTCGAGGGCAGTCACGACATACACGTACTTTTTCTTGTCTTTTCCCTCCACAGCGGGCAACTTGTAATAATTGTTGGCGGTGATGGAGACAATCCGCGACGGGTCGGACAGGTCGACCTTTTCTTTCTCATCAAACCGGTATACCACGTATTTCACGGCCTTGTCCTTCCAACTGCTGCCTTTGGGGGCCGTCCAGAAAAGTACCTCACCATCCTTGGTCTTCACAACTTTCACCTTTTTGGGATTGTCAGGAGCCTTGTCGTCGATGAAAGGCATGAGGGGCTGAAGCGCCCTGTATCTCCAGAAATGGTTGCGTAGGTTCGTACCGTAGTTGCCTACGTTGTCGACAGCGGCCTTGGCATACCACAGCACCGTGCCATTGACGTTATGCGACTCCTTGTGCAACTTGAACTTGGCACCCATCTGGTGGGCATTGCGATTGTCGGGGTCGGGGTATTTCACCGTGCGTTCCACATCTTCGCCGATATACAGGGGACGGTTCGAGGCATGCTTGTCCCACCATTTAATCAATGTGGCGTAATCAGCAGCCTTGTGACCTATCTCCCAGTAGAGTTGCGGCACACAGTAGTCTATCAGTCCATTGTTCACCCACAAGAGTACGTCGGCATAGAGGTCATCATAGTTCTGCGTGCCGTTGGTCAGACTGCCCACCCCGGGAGCACTCCGCTCATTACGGTAGATGCCGAAAGGCGAGACACCGAACTTCACCCACGGCTTGCGCTTATGGATGGTTTTCGCCAGTTCTTCCACAAACTCATTCACATTGTTGCGACGCCAGTCGGCAATGTTGCGGAAGCCATTGTCGTGTTTCTCAAACTGTGCCTGGTCGGGAATCACCTTGCCAGCCACAGGGTAAGGATAGAAATAGTCATCGATATGCAAGCCATCTACGTCATACCTGCTCACAATGTCATCCACCACCTTGCAGATATACGTCTTGTTCTCGGGAATGCCCGGGTTGAGGATAAGCAGGCCATCGTATTCGAAGACGAGGTCGGGCCGGCGTGAAGCGATATGGTTGGCAGCCAGTGTCTGGGTGGTTTTCGTCCGGGCACGGTAGGGATTAATCCATGCATGCAGTTCCATGCCTCTCTTGTGGCATTCGTCAATCATCCACTGCAATGGGTCCCAATAGGGCTGTGGTGCCCTACCCTGCTGACCGGTGAGGAACCTGCTCCACGGCTCGATATTGCTTTCATAAAGTGCGTCGCACTCCGGCCTGACCTGGAAGATGATGGCATTCACGCCATCCCGCCACAACTCGTCGAGCTGATATGAGAGGGTTTTCTTCATCTGCTCTGTAGGCATGCCCTCAAACTGTCCGTTCACGCACTGTATCCATGCGCCCCTAAACTCACGTTTCTCTGGCGATGACACAGTGGGGATCACTGACTCCGACCCACAGGCGGCGAGCATCAGGATGCAGAGGGCAGCGTAGCCCCATTTTAGGAATCTCTTCATTTTTCGGTGTATTGATGGTTATTCAGCAAAAGAGGGTTTCCTTTTGGGAAGCCCTCTTTTCTTGATTATGTGACATCTCTTAGAAGAAGAGGTATCTGTTGTCTACGACATTGGCATTGATGTACAACTCCTGCATCATCGACCTGAGCGACTGCATGTAGTTCTGGGCTGTACGGTTGGCAGCCTCCTTGGCATCAAACTTACCGTCAAGCGTCCTGCGGTCCTTCACCTGGAACACATACACGCCAGAGTTGCCCACAACAGGCTTTGCACAGAACTTGCCTTTCTCGGTAGCAGCCACGGCACCGCTGAGTGCCGGTTCCCTGGCCTGGATAGCGGAGACAAACGACGGAGAGGCAAAGGTAATCTGGGTCACTTCCGCGGTCTGTGCACCCTTGGCCTTGGCATCTGCCACGCTCTTCACGCCCTTGAGTTTCTCGAGCAGCATCTGTGCCTTCTTGTCCTTGAGGACTTCGTTCTGCACATATTCCTTGATTTCAGCGTTGTCGAGAGGCATATAGCCCTTGGGATAGATATCGGTGAGTACAATGACCACCATCTCGTCGCGGTTGGCGCCACAGGTCATCACCTCCGACACATCGTTCTTCTTAGCCTCAAACACCCACTTCATCGCGTCGCGCGAGTTGCTGATTCCGGGAACGGTACCCTGAGAGGTAAGCACGTTCTTGGCTTCCTGTATCTCATAGCCGGCAGCCTTGGCGTTCTTCTCCATGGCCTCAAGGCTCTGGTTGGCAGCAACAAACTGCTTGAACTTGTCGCTGGTGGCGTGCGAAGTCTCATCCGAATAGGTGATGTCGCGCTTCACCACTGCCACGTCGTATTTGTCGACCATATTCTTGCGGTTGGTCACCTGGAGGATGACATTACCCTGTGCAAGAGGCAGGTTCTTGGTCTCGTTCATGCCAAGGGTATTGAGGGTGTTGATGAAGGTGGCATCATCCTTGGAGATGCTGGTGGCACGCTCATACTGAGCAGTTGTCATCCAGTTCTTTGCGCCATTCTGCGCATATTTCTTGGCAATGGCCTCGAAGTCGCCGCCACCCACCACAGCGTTGTACACGCTGTCGGCCTTGGTCTTGGTCTCCTCGTTGTTCTTGCCCTGGACATAGATGGCACGATACTCCACGGAGTCGGGAAGGGTAGTCTTGGCAATGAGTTTGATGACGTTGAGCGTATTGTCTGCGGTGCTCTCCACAGGACCTATTACACCACCTACCGACACGGAGTCGAGGCGTGTGGCGATGTCGTTGGAGAAAGCGCTCTTCCTCACGGGCACACCGAGGTAAGCCACGTTCGAACGGCTCTCCCTCACCACCTTCTCGGGTGAGTCACCCGCTTTCAGCTGCTCAGCAAACTTGGTGAGGTCGCTGTTGAGTTTGGCACGGTCGGCTGCCGATGCCACTTTCTTCACGAGGATATATTTGATGCTTCTGATTTCCTCAGGAATACGGAACATCTCCTTCTTCTCGTTGTATTTGTTCTTCAGGTCATCCTCGGTGATTTTCACATCCTTGTCGTTGACCGACTTGAAATCGAAGTAAGCCAAGTCGATGTCGCTTTCCTGGTTGGAGCCTTCGAAATTGAATTTGGCCTCAATAGGATTCGAGAGCACACACGAAGCCAAGAGGGTCTGGTATTTCTCGGCGAGCAGTTGCTCCCTGAGTTGTCTCTCCTTGAAGAGCACGAACTTGTATATCTTGTCGTACTGCTCTGCCAATTGGGGATTGGCATTGCGCTGGGTCTTGTATTCGCTGATGAACTTCTGATAGGCATTGAAGTCAAACCTGCCGGTCTGCTGGTTGACGAAGCCCGTGACGTTGGCCACTTCCATGAGAACATTATGAGTGCCCTGCTTCATCACTTCAGTCATCTCATCGAGGGTCACAGTGAGTCCTAACTTCTTGGCTTCGTTCTCCACAATCTTGTTCTGCACGAAATTGTTCCAAGCCATAGTCCTAACCTGGTCGTCGTTGGCTTGTGGTGCAGTGATTTTGGTGCATTCCACGAATTCCTCGACATAGGCCTGATAGTCCTGTGCTCCGATTTTTTCTCCCAAGATTTCACCGACGCGGTTGCTGCGTTCCCTGCCTGTGGTCTCACAGGAGCGGAACATATCGCCGGCAATGAATCCAAAAAGGCCAAGTCCGATAATGATAATCAGGAATGTGCCTTTGCTTCTGATTTTTCCTAATGCTGCCATTACTTTTTGTTATTGTTTTTTAATTGTATTTTCTCTATAAATCAATGCATTTCCAGTCTGTTGAAGCCCCTGTAGGGCCCTTTCACGCAAAATGCGCACAAAGTTACGAAGAAATTGGCAAATGGGCGAATTTTCAGCTCCAAAATTATTCATTTACCCACAAATAATTTCACGAGTTCGATTTTCGTCATCGTATTCTTGATGATTTTGAACTGGAAATTGCCTATTCTCACCACTTCGTTGAGTTTGGGGAAACTCTGGTATTCATGCAGGATGAGGCCTCCTACGGTCATATATTCATCACTTTCGGGAAGTTCCAGTCCAAACATCTCGTTCACCTTGTCGATTTCCAGGCGGGCGGAGAGCAGGTACTCGCCCTCTGCGGTTTTCTTGGCCACATAGTTCACGCTGTCGTGCTCATCTTCGATATCGCCGAAGATTTCCTCTACGATATCCTCGAGGGAGACGACGCCACTGGTGCCGCCAAACTCATCTACCACCACGCCAAGGCTTTTCTTCTGCTGAAGGAATATCTGCATCATTTTCTGTGCCGACATGGTTTCGGGCACGAAGGGCATGGTGCGGATATCCTTCCTCCAGTCGTCAGGTTTCCTGAACATCTCCGAGGAATGAATATAGCCTATGATATGGTCGATATCCTCTTTATAGACCACGATTTTGGAATGTCCGCTCTCAATGAACTTCTGGTTGAGCTGCCCGATGTCGCAGTCTTCGGGCACGGCATCGATTTCCGTCCTTGGCACCATGCAGTCGCGCACCTTCGTCTCGGAGAAGTCGAGGGCGTTCTGGAATATCTTCACCTCCTCATTGATTTCATCCTCGTTCTCAGCGTTGTCGATACTCGACTGTACCAGGTAGTCGAGGTCGACCCTGGAGAAGAGTTCATCGTCTTTCTCCTTGTCGAATCTCACCCCCACGATGCGCATGAGCACGCGCGACAGGAATGTGGAGAATTTGGATACCGGCCACAGCAGCACATAGCAGATGAAGGCAGGAAAGGCAAAGATGGTGAGGAGTTTGTTGGGCAGGTTCTTGAAAAGGGTCTTGGGCAGGAACTCACCCGTGAAGAGCACGATGATGGTGGAGAGGATGGTGTCTGCCGGCACGGTGATACCGGCACTCATGCCCTTGAAGATGGTGGCATCGAAGAGTCGTGCGATGAGGATGCCATACACCACGAGCGAGATATTGTTGCCTACGAGCATGGTGCTGACAAAATCGTTGGGGTGTTTGTAGAACAGCGATAAGCACCACTGCGAGAGCCGGTTCTTTTCCTTGTCCATCTCGGCAAGCATCCTGTTACTGGCAACGAAGGCTATCTCCATGCCCGAGAAAAAGGCAGAGAAAACCATCGTGACGAGTATGCCAAGAATCAATTGCCAGTCCATATAATCCTTTTACTTGTTTGTGGAAACAGCCCTCCTTTAGTTCATCCTACGGGGCGATGCAGGACGGCGGCCCCGTGACCTCGCCGAATCGGCTTGCTGTTTTGTCTTCTTCTCCGACTTGTCGATTTCCTTCTTGTCGAAATATCCCTTGGTATTGCGCACGGAGTATTTCGTCATCTTCTCGTCGCTCCTGAACCGGTTGCCTTGCAACTCTTTGTCGGAGGTGATGAGATGCGAGAACTTGTTCGAATAGATCTCATGGCGGTTCTCGTCCCAGAAGAGTTCCTCACTGCTGAAGCGCAGACCGTTCTTGGTGAGGATTCTCACCCTGCCATGCAACTCCCACAACCGTTCCACGTCATAGTAGTAGGCCGTGTCGCACTGGATGAACGACTGCACGTGCATCGCCAAGTCGAACTGCTCGAGCAGCAGTCCTTTCTCGAAAATCCATCTCGACGGCATCTTTGCCTGGTTCACCTCCCACTGTTCTGCCACGATGCGGTACTTGATGACTCCCGAGTCGGAGATCAGGGTATTCACCCCATACGAAATCATCGTTGCCACCGAATCGCGTGGATTGATGGCCGGCGCGATATGCTCCTTCTCCTCCTCACAGGCAGCAAGGAACACAATGGCAAGAATGGTAATGGCGTGAAATAGTCTTCTCATGCGGGGACAGTCGGTATCAATCCACTTTCCACTTCATGAACCATCTCTCGTTGAAAGTGATGCCTATATTGATGCGGAAGGTGTTCTCCTTGATGAAGTTCGTGGCATCAGTCCTCACCCACTGTCCGCTGATGTTCAGAATCGACCTGTTGTTCCATCCATTGACGAGGGGAATGCCCAAGCCTGCGCTCACGCTGATTTCCTTCGGACCGTCTTGGCCGTTAATATTAAAATAAGGTGTAGTGTACGAAGCGCCAGCCCTGAACCGCATCCTTCCGAAGAAGTTACGGGCCATCGGGTTCTTGCAGTATTCCGCGCCCACCGTCACCTTATGGCGGTCCTTGTAATAGTTGTCGTTCAAGGTATAGGATGGAACGTTGTTGTTTACCTTATAGTCAGGGAATCCCACTTCTGCCCATTTCTGGAGCGTGTAGTCGGCACCTATCCTGAGTTGGTTGTTGAGGGTGAGCATGGCACCGCCACTGAGGGTGGTAGGCAGTTTCAGGCCGTCTTTCACCACGTAAGCCGTGGTATCGGATATGCCCGTCTGTGAGTTGGTGGCAATCACCTTGCATTCCGGGTCGGCATGTATGCTCTTGCCCAGTCCGTAGGTGAAGCCCAGGGTCAGCCCGCTTTTCTTCGAGAAAGGAATGGTAATCTGTGTTCCGAAATCGAACTTCAGGTCCGACACCTCCGCACTGTAGTACTTCGAGAGCGTATTGACATAGTTGTCGCTGTAGCTGTTGATTACCGACCTGTCGTAGTCACCCCACATATAGGAGGCAGTCGCACCCACGGAGAATCCCTTGAACAGTTCCCAACCCATACCGAGGTAGGCCTGTCGGAAACCGCCCGAGCCCGTATAGGTATTGGTGAAAGTGGTGCCGTTGGCATCGCCCACGGCATTGGTGTTGGCGTAGGAATATCCTACATTCGAGTAGGGAATCACGCCGAAACTCAGACCCACGTGCTTGAAGAGCCTGAAGGCGGCGACGGCATAGTCGAAGTTGGCATTCTTGGCATTGAGGCGCTTGCCGCCCTCCTCAAAGTTGGTAATCTGTCCTGACATTCCGACATCGAAAATAAAGGTCAGGGAGTCAACCGACGAGAAAGAAGCCGGATTGAGCACATTTACCTGTCCGCCGTCTCTTGAACCGACACCTAGTCCGTTCATGCCTTTATTGAATCCGGTAGACTGATCGGTAAGGATACCCATACCATATTGTGAATAGGGCGTATTGGTGCCGCTCTGGGCAACCGCCATGACCGAGAAGGCCACCAACGTGGCAATCGATAAGAATTTTTTCATTTCTATTGCAATAGTATCCACAGACCGCCTTTTGTCCTTTTTTGGGGGGGAGACGGCCTGTATTTGAAAATCAGGTGCAAAGATGGCGATTTTTTTTGAATTATGCAAGTAGCAAAGGCATTAAGCCGTTAAATAAAGCAAAAGTTTAGGATATTTAACCCTAAAGCAAATATCAGGCAACGACTCTGCCTTCAACACTGATTGGCACTAATCGATATTGTCGAACTTATCGTAGTCGAGGTCTTCGAGCAACTGCCTTACCGACACTTCCGGGTTTTTCTGCATGTACTTGTCGAATTTCCGCACGTATTTCGACTTGAAGAACGCATTTCCCAACACCTTGTTGGCAGCATACTGTATTTTTCCCACATGCAGGTCAAGGTCGCGCTGCGATGCATTGGTGAAATTGGGCAGGGGATAGAGGCTCAGCAGATAGAAACAGATGAAATCGGGAACGATATATTCCCGCGACATCGACTGGCGCTGTTGCTTATCGTAGAATTTCTCGTATACAGGATAGTTGGCACCGAGGTATTTGTCAAGACAGATACCCACCGACCCATCGCCCACGACGATGCTGTGGTCGAGGGCACATATCTGTGCATACACCATGGGAATCTTGATGTCGGGAATCCATGTCTTGAGCGTGTGGAAGGCATCCGTAAGCTGGGAGTTGAGGTCGTTCATATTGGCATACTGCGCCTCTGCATCGGATATCACGGTCTGCAAGGTAGAGTCTTGGTAGAACTTGAGCAACTTGGAATTGATTTGCGGGTCGCTCACGTCACCGAGCCCCAGTACGTCCTCGATGAGCGTGCGTGTCTCATTGGGATAGTCTGTGCTCATCTGCTGGAGGGCAGAGAAGTCACCCGTCGTGAGGTAGAGGCTCTCTATCCTGTCGTATCGCTGGATGGTGACCTGCAACGTGTCTTCCATCATCTCACTGAACGGCTTCAGTTTGAAGTCGCAGGAGGCAAGCAGCAATGCCCATAGGAAAAGAGAGATGAGATACTTGTTTTTCACTCGCTATACCAAATTGTTTTCCCCGCAAAATTACTAAAAAATATTTTTAAATCCAAATAAATTGCTAAAAAAGTTAAAAAAACCACGAAAAACACCCCCAAATCCATATTTTTGTTAAAGAAAAGGCATTGCATGAGTAATGCATTCTTCTTGTTTGCGTAGTCATTAAACAACAATTATCAGGATGAAGCACCATGAAAAACTTTCCAATGTCTTCTCCACTTTGTCATGCCATCACAGCAGACGAGACAGATGTATTGGGATGAAGACAACAACTCGTTTCATCATTGTAGAAATGGGCAACAACTAATCAACGGCATCGAGAAGAATAAAGGCTGCCCAATATTTTGGATCAGCGTATTTGCCTTGCTCATAGGCACGGAGTTGCTGTATGGCTCTTTGTAAGGCCTGTACCTTGGTCTGGCCATTGGTTAGGAAACGATAAAAGTCACTCATCAATAGTTCTGTAGCATGATCATCAACTTCCCACAATGACATAAGCAGAGACCGTGCACCAGCCTTTTTGAAACCGCGTTGCAAACCAAATACGCCATCACTGGTTATTTCCCCCAATCCTGTCTCACACGCTGAAAGGACAACGAGATCCAATTGTTGGAAGTCAAGACGTGATATTTCCTCTGCCGTAAGCACGCCATCGTTATCGTCTTTGGCTTCCATTATCCCAGAAAGATAATTGTCAGCACCACTCAACAACAATCCTGTTTGAGACAAGGAAACCTTACGTCCCTCCCTATCCTTTGCAAAAAAGCCATGTGTAGAGAGATGAAGAAGGCTGATGGGCATACCTGAAAGTCCTTTCAGGCTTTCCTCTGTTCCTTCCACACCCGTCTTTACCGTCACATGGTAATTCTTCGATTTCAACAATCTTTCAATTTCTACTATTTCCTTTTTCGAGCCAGGTAATTCTGGAGTAGACTGTAGACTCCCACGAAGACCACTCTGTACAACGGTCACGCCGTCTTCTGTATTAAAACCATAATTCAATCCACCGTAAAGAACAGCAGTATTGGTCTGATTTCCTTTTCCTCTCTTTCTTGTCAATTCGCGAGTGGAGGACAGCCTGAATATATTCCATTTTTCGCATACCAATTTCCCGTCACGATCTTTCGCATATTCAATTCCTAATGTATGTAAAACGCCATCAGGTGAAAAATAGATGTTCTTCGCAACCTGCATATATGCAGAAAGAGGATTCCATATCAACGTGTATACATCACCTTCTTTAAGTTCATCCACCCCACAGAGAACCTTCACCACAGGGGTATTGTCGTTTCCAAGGATTGCAGCACAAATATACTCCCCTTGTTGGGACCTGACTTGGCTGAATTCTATTGCAAGATCGTTCTTCTTTAGACAGGTAACGACATCGGCCGTTTGGGTGTTGATGAAATTCGTGAAATCACCTTCTTTTTTCAGCTCTTTCTGAAACAGATATTCCAATGAATCTGCATACGATTTGTAAGAGGGGTCTTCATATGATTTCACATGAGCCATCTTCATGTTCAAATACAAACTCTTCAAAAGTTCATTATCTGATTGCCCGACGATATCCTTGATGCTGGTAATGAAGGAAAGCATAAGTGATTTGGAAGAGAGAAGATAGTCGTAGCAAAGCCTCGCATAACGTGAGTCTTTCATTTTGGAAGCAATGTCAAACATTGGCCCTGTGTACAAATCTTGTAATACCCCAACATATAGTTCCTTTTCCTCATTAGTCATTTCACCAAAGTTATGTTGGGAGATATTCTTTATGAATGCTACATAATTTGATTCATATTCCAGGAATTTCTCATTCTCGCCAATCGATGCATAAAACAATGCTATGTCATGTGCCGATGTTGTATTCTGAGATAATGGTGATATCATGGAGTAATAATGTGCAGCCTCCTGAAAGTCTCCTTTTTCCTTAAACATATTTGCCACATTGCATAAAATATCATTATTGTCTGGAGCCAATGAAACTGCTTTCAACAAATAATCTTGTTGTTTCTCCCTATCGCCTTTGAAGCCATAGCATTCTCCAATATTGTTAAGATTCAACGCATAGTCGCATCCATAAGATTCGAAATGCTCATAAATCTCTTTTGCTTTCAATAAATTCTCAAGTGCCCGGTCATAATCACCGTTGACAACGTAGCATGAGGATATGTTATCAAGAAGTATGGCATACTCTATGCATTCGGTGTTTCCAAAACTGTCAAGATTATCCTTTAATTTCAAATTCATCTCTAGTGGATTCTTGTTGAGGTAATGATTGGAAAACGCGACATTATGCAAACATCTCAAATAGCCATCATGGGAGGTTCCAAATCTTTCTTTGTAGATATTGGCACATTCTTGAAAAATCCTGCCCGCAAGTTGGTGATGGTTCCATCTTTGGTATATCAAGGCAAGACGCTCTCGTTGCCGGGCATATTGTACAGGTGAAATCTCAAGCTGATATTCATCCATATGTTCATAAAACCGAGCGGCAACATCCAATGCACCATATCTTCCAAATAAATTGGCCATATTGGAAAGATTGGCAACCATCATCGAACCAGCATTGCCACACCGTTGCTTCTGCATGTCGAGATACAATTCTGCCTCATGTTCATCAAGTAAGATGCCATAGGTATCAGGGAATGCCCAGAAGTAGTAATCGAAGAACAAATTGGTCAATTGTATACTTATATCACTCCTCTTTATAAGTTGCTCCAGTTGGGTAGCAGCATCAAAGTCATGGGTATGCAAACAGGCATAAAACACCCCTAAACGCATAGGGACGTTGTGTTCTTCCAGAGATCTATCCAAATAAGACGTTTTCAATTCTTCCAGTTTTTTGTCTTCCAGCAACTGTTTTATCCGCTCTATATCTTGAGACGCTTGTGAAGCAATGAAAAGACTATAAAACAAGAAAACGAATGTAATAAATATTTTATTAATGACGTTTTTCATTGAGATTCATCTGTTTCTGGCACATAAACACGGAACGAGCCGATGACTTCGGATGCTATTGATGATTCTTCTTCCAAATGCTTGTCTATGACCGTAATGAACGCAGCCCATCTTGCTTCCTGAATATTAGTAATGACACCCATCGACAAGTTTTGTGTTGAATTTGAATAATTCTGATGAACATCCACATAACCATTCCCTATCATGAGATTAATGAACTCATCATAATGCTCAACCTCTATTCCTACCAAATCTGCTAATTGGTTAGATAAATATTCATGGGGATTGAAATCAATGCCAGTCTTAAAGAAATCGATAACACAATAAAACGATTTGTCCTCATTATGGAAACTATATTTGTAATTCAACGTATCCGATTCCTCTTCACAAAAATAGCTATCTGTTGTTAACTTTAAAAAAATCGTTTCCATGCCATCCAAACGATAATACTTCAACAGTTGTGAGTCTTGAGCAGTAGACATGAGACACCAGAAAAAGGCGATGAATGTGAATATTTGTTTCATAATAAAAAGAAATCGAATCTTGTGACGGAGTTTTTGATTCACTTGCCAAAGCCAAATGGGCCATATAACAAAGTGGCCATATATTGATATTTTTCAAAGCCTGAGCATCTATCATAAAAAACGACGAAACCGTATTCATCCGGTTCGAGAGGAGACGTACCACCCCAATATGCAATTTCCCCATTAACGTCATTTTTTTGAACCAGTGTAAATTTCTTCCCCATTATTTCCACTAACTGCATACGTCCACATGCAAGATGCCATTTGCAAACGTCTCCATTCTTGTAAAAGTAGAGTTAAATCTCTTTCAATCACAATAACTTTGCTAAGTTAATCATTCCGCAAAAAAACGCACATTCTTTTAACGAAAATTAGCACAAATTACAATGCCTTTTCCGAGAATAAAACTAAATTTGCAAAAAAATCGCATAAACTTACAAACTTACTATGGAAAAGACATTGGAAAACACCACAGAACAAGGAAAATACTGGAGAAGCAGTGAGCAACTGATGGCGTTGGAGGAGCAATATGGTGCCCACAACTACCATCCCCTCCCCGTTGTGCTACACCGAGGAAAAGGCATCTATGTGTGGGACGTGGAAGGCAAGAAGTATTTCGACTTCCTGTCCTCCTACTCCGCGGTGAACCAGGGGCACTGTCACCCGCGCATCGTGAAGGCACTGAAAGACCAGGCCGACATGCTGTGCCTCACCTCGCGTGCCTTCTACAACGACGCCCTCTGCGAATACGAGCAGTTCATGCACGAGTATTTCGGCTACGACCGCATTCTGCCGATGAACACCGGTGCCGAAGGCGTGGAGACCGCCCTAAAACTCGCCCGCCGATGGGGAGTGGTAAAGAAAGGCATCGACAACGACAAAATTAAGGTCATCTGCTGCGAAGGCAACTTCCACGGGCGCACCGTGACGGTAATTACGATGAGCAACGACCCCAGTTCCTACGCACAGTACGGACCACTCACCCCAGGGTTCATCCGTATCCCATACAACGACACCGAGGCCCTGCGAAAGGCACTCGATGAGTATGGCGACGAGGTATGTGCCTTCATCGCAGAGCCCATTCAGGGCGAAGCGGGCGTCTTCGTGCCCGACGACGGATACCTGAAGACCTGTTATGACCTCTGCCATCAGCACAACGTGTTGCTCATCGCCGACGAGGTGCAGACGGGCATCGCCCGAACGGGCAAGATGCTCTGTTCGGAGCACGACGGCATACGTCCCGACATCGTCGTCCTGGGCAAGGCCCTCGGCGGTGGCGTTCTCCCCGTCTCTGCCTGTCTGGCCGACGACGACATCATGCTCAACATCAAGCCGGGCGAGCACGGCTCCACCTTCGGTGGGTTCCCTCTCGCTGCCCGCGTTGCCGTAGAGGCCCTGAAGGTCGTGCGCGACGAGCATCTCGTAGAGAATGCCGAAGCCATGGGCAAAGTGTTCCGTGAGGAGGTGCGGAAAATCCACTCACCGTTCATCCAGCAGGTGCGTGGGCGCGGCCTGCTCAACGCCATTGTCACCAAGCCCGTGAACGGGAAGACCGCATGGGATATCTGCCTGTACATGAAGGAAAAGGGTCTGCTCGCCAAGCCCACCCACGACCATATCATCCGATTCGCTCCTCCCCTCTGCATCAACGAGGCAGAACTGAAGGAAGCCATCGGCATCATCAAAGAGACGTTTGAGGAAATGGGCAAATAAGACCTTTAGCCTACGGAGTATCGAAGATTATGCTGAAACAAACCACCTCACAGTTGCTGATGGTAAGACCCGTGTGCTTCGCGTTCAACGAAGAGACAGCGGGCAACAACGCCTTCCAGCAGAGGAGTGAAAGCACCACCGCCAACGGCCTGCAACGACAAGCCGTGAAGGAGTTCGATGCCTACGTCGCCCTGCTCCGGCAGAACGGCGTAGGAGTGACCGTCGTTGACGACACACCGAAACCCTTCACCCCCGACTCCATTTTCCCCAACAACTGCTTCTCCACCCACCACGACGACACGGGCAACACCTTGGTGCTCTACCCCATGTATGCCGCCAACCGCCGCGAAGAGCGCGAGAAGTTGCGCCCCATGCTCATGAGGATGCCTTTCGACAAGGTCATCGACCTCACCCACTGGGAAGACGAGGGGCATTACCTCGAAGGCACTGGCTCACTCATCCTCGACAGGCAACGGCACAGGGCATACGCCTGCCGCTCACCACGCACCCATGAGGAGGTGGTGGCCGACTGGGCACGGCAGATGCACTACGACTACCTGCTCTTCGACAGCGTCGATGAGGCAGGCACGGCCGTATACCACACCAACGTGGTGATGCACATAGGCACCCACACTGCCGTCGTATGCCTCGACAGCATCAAGGACAACGGCCAGCGCGCCCGTCTCCTCCGAAGCCTTGAAGACTGCGGCAAGGAGGTGGTGCCCGTCACCTTGTCGCAGGTACACCGGTTTGCCGGCAACATGCTCGAGGTGCATGACAGCGGCGGTGAACCGCTTCTCGTGATGAGCGCCACCGCACGGCAGTCGCTCACACCCGCCCAACTCGACATCCTCTCCCGTCACACACGCATCGTCGCCCCCGACATCCACACCATCGAGACCATCGGCGGAGGAAGTGCCCGGTGCATGATTGCGGAGATTTTCCAATAAACGACAAACAACCATTTAATACTATCGACACATGAACAATTCCATTATCACTTTCCCCCTTCCTGCCAATGAGCCGGTAAAGACTTACCTGAAGGGATCACCAGAACGCGTCGCCCTCGAGAAAGAACTGGAGCGGCAGCGCAACATCGTCGTCGACATCCCCATCATCATCGGCGGCAAGGAGATACGAACAGGCGACACGGGCACGGTAACCTGTCCGCACGACCACCAGCACGTGCTCGCCACATACCACAAAGTGGGGAAGAAAGAAATCAAACTGGCCATAGAGACAGCCATGAAAGCGTGGCGGGAATGGAGTCGCACGCCATGGACCACCAGGGCTGCCATCGTGATGAAAATGGCAGAACTGCTCGCCACGAAGTACCGTCCTATCATGAACGCCGCCACGATGCTCGGACAAAGCAAGAACTTCTTCCAGGCCGAAATCGACTCTGCCTGCGAGACCATCGACTTCTTCCGCTACAACGTGCACTACGCCTCGAAAATCTATGCCATGCAACCCAAAGACGGGGTGGCACAAATCAACCACACCGAATACCGGCCACTCGAGGGCTTCGTCCTCGCCGTCACGCCATTCAATTTCACGTCCATCGCCTCCAACCTGTGCATGACACCGGTGCTCATGGGTAACGTGGCACTGTGGAAGCCGTCTACCACCGCCCTGCTGAGCAACTACTACCTCATGCAGCTATACAAGGAAGCCGGACTGCCCGACGGCGTGGTGAACTTCCTCCCGGGAAGTGGCGCGCTCATTGGTGAGGTGGCCACGCAGTCGAAGCATTTCGCGGGTATCCATTTCACAGGGTCTACCGCCACCTTCAAGAGTCTGTGGCAACAGGCATGCAGCAACCTCGACCGCTACGTCTCATACCCACGCCTCGTGGGAGAGACCGGAGGCAAGGACTTCATTTTCGTGCACCCCAGTGCCGACACTAAGGCAGTGGCAACGGCAGCGTTCTGCGGCGCTTTCGAGTTCCAGGGACAGAAATGCTCGGCTGCCTCACGCATGTACATCCCGAAGAGTCTATGGCCCGACGTGCTCGACGGCATCAGGCACATGGCGACGGAAATAACGATGGGTGATGTCTGCGACCCGATGAACTTCGTCAATGCCGTCATCGACGAGGCATCGTTCGACAAATGCCAGTCGTATATCGACTATGCCCGGAAAGCCGACGACGCAAAGGTCGTGCTCGGCGGCACCTACGACAAGACGAAAGGATGGTTCGTGGAGCCTACCGTCATCGAGACCTCCAACCCCCGGTTCAAGTCGATGGAAGAGGAGATTTTCGGACCCATCATCACCGTCTACCCCTACGACGACGACAAGGTGGAGGAGACGGTGCGCCTCTGCGACGAGACATCCCCCTACGGACTCACCGGCGCCGTCTTCGGACGCGACCGCATGGCGGTGGAGAAGATTACCGAGGCACTGAGCTATGCCGCCGGCAACTTCTATATCAATGACAAGCCCACGGGTGCCGTAGTAGGCATGCAGCCTTTTGGCGGCGCACGGGCGAGCGGCACCAACGACAAGGCCGGCGGGGAGTTTAACCTCATCCGGTGGATTATACCACGTGTTATCAAGGAGACACTCGTGTCTCCCACCGACTACCGCTATTCTTACATGAAATGAACACCGATATCCATCCATGCCATGTCAATGTGGGCTCGGAGACAGGACGCCTGCGGGCGGTACTGCTCCGACGGCCCGGCATTGAGATAGAGCGCATGACACCGCTCAACGCCACCCAGGCGCTCTACAGCGACATCCTCGACCGCCCCACGGTCGACAAGGAATACGACCTCTTCAGCGGTGTGCTCGAGCGTTGGTGCGACGTCTACTATGTGAGCGACATCCTCGAGCAACTGCTCAACGACGACGCCATCCGACAGCACCTGGTGAGCGAGAGCCTGCGCCACGACCGGCGCACCTCGCAACAGCAACAGGTGAACAACGGACTGTCTGACTACCTGATGGAACTCGACAGCAAGGCGCTGGCACGCATCCTCATCGAAGGCTATGAGAAGGAGCAGTGGGACGGATTCTCCGACGACCGTTACCTGCTCAAGCCACTCTATAACCTCTTCTTCACGCGCGACGCGTCATCTGCCATCTACAACCGGGTGCTCATCAACTCGATGAGTTTCGAGGTGCGCGAGCGCGAGACACTCCTCTATGATGCCATCTTCCGCCATTTCTTCCATGCAGAGATGCTCAACGCCGCCTCATGGAACCCCATGGCACGCACCGAGGGAGGTGACATCCACATCGCCTCACCCGACCTGCTATGTATCGGAGAGGGCATACGCACCAACGCCAAAGGCATCGAATACCTTGCACAGACCTTCGCCCGTGAGCGCGACCACTTCAACATCCTCGTGCAGGAGATGCCCACCGACCCCGACTCGTTCATCCATCTCGACATGGTGTTCACCTTCCTCTCCCAACACCACTGCATGGTGTTTGAGCCGATGCTGAAGAAAGAGGGATTCTTCGCCAACAAGGCAACTACGCTCATACGTATCCACAATGGCAAGGTGACCTACCATCAGGTGCGTGACATTCTGTCGGGACTCCGTTCGCTGGGATGGGACGTGCAGCCCGTTATCTGCGGTGGTATCGACTCCTGGGTACAACTGCGGGAGCAGTGGCACAGCGGCGCCAACTTCTTCGCCCTGGGCGACGGGAAAGTGATGGGCTATCAGCGCAACACACATACCATCGATGCCCTCGACAAGGCCGGGTTCACCGTGCTCAATGCCGAGGACATCGTCAGCGGTAAAGTAGACATGAACGACTACCCCTCGTTCGTCGCGGCATTCCCCGGTTCGGAACTGCCAAGGGCAGGAGGCGGCGCGCGCTGCATGACCATGCCCATCCTCCGCGACTGACATCATCGGGAGGGAGGTTTTTCCGGAATGTCCGGGGTATCCGGATTTTCCGGGACTTCCGGGTTTTCCGGAATATCCGGGGTTTCCGGAGTGTCCGGATAGAGCGACCTTCCATTTCCGATTGCCTACGGAGCAGGGAGCAGCGGAGTTTTTCTCCGCTTCCCCCTCGCTCCGTAGCGATTTTTTTGCCAATGGCTTTGCCAAAAGTTTTTTTTTCGCTACCTTAGCACCGGATTAAGAATACCCCTCTCCCGAACCACGTACTACGCCCACAGCGCAGCCACGTGGACGACGGGGAAGGTGAGGAAAAAAACAAAGCATCATGACTGTATTCCCCTGCGCAAAAATCAACCTTGGACTCAACGTGGTGTCGAAACGACCCGACGGATACCATAACCTCGATACCGTGTTCTACCCCATCCCGCTCTGCGATGCCCTCTCGGTGCATAAGATGGACCACCACTTCCCCAGCGAGCGGCGCTGCGACATCAAGACAACAGGCATCGCCATCGACAGCAACGACGACGACAACCTCGTGGTGAAAGCCTACAACCTGCTGGCACAGGATTTCCGCCTGCCACGAATCCACGCACACCTATACAAACGCATCCCTTCACAGGCAGGACTGGGAGGGGGGTCGAGTGATGCCGCCTTCATGATCAGATTGCTCGACGAAGAATACCACCTCAATATCGGCAACGCCGAGATGGAGCGCTATGCCGCCAAGTTGGGTGCCGACTGCGCATTCTTCATCACCGCTGAGCCCGCCTACGCCACAGGCATCGGCGATATCCTCGAGCCTGCCGACGGCGAGTACGGCAACCTCAACGGCTACTACCTCGCGCTGGTGAAGCCCGACATCGCCGTCTCCACCCGCGAGGCATACGCCAATATCCACCCCCACCAACCCGCGAAGACCTGCCGCGAAATCGTATGCCAGCCCATCAGCACATGGCGTGAGGAACTGGTCAACGACTTCGAAACGCCCATCTTCGCCCTATACCCACGCATCGGCGAAATCAAGGAAGCCCTTTACGCCGACGGTGCCCTCTATGCCCAGATGACAGGCAGCGGCAGTGCTGTCTTCGGTATCTTCGACCATCAACCCACTGGCATCGCAGAACAGTTCAACGACTGCTTCACAGCGGAGATGATTTTATAGAAGGGAAGGGAAAGGAAGTTAAAGGGATATATGCCCAACTACTCCGCCTTGTGCTCTGCATCAAGACCTATTTTTGCGTTTACTAAAAGGAATTTTCAATCGGGCGCAGCCCGAAAATAATCTTCAATTTTCAATAGTCAATTTTCAATATTTTTAATGGATAACCAAAACGAATGCTTTCCTATTGTCGATGAAGACGGACAGGTGATTGGCAGTATCACACGCGGTCAGGCACACGACGGCACGAAGATACTCCATCCCGTGGTACACCTGCACGTGTTCAACAGCCAGGGCATGCTCTACCTGCAGGAACGGCCGCAATGGAAAGACATACAACCCGGGAAATGGGACACCGCCACCGGCGGACACATCGACTATGGCGAGAGCGTGGCCGACGCCCTCGTCCGCGAGGTGCGCGAGGAACTCGGCATCACCGCTTTCACACCCGAATACCTGGGAAAGTATGTGTTCGAGGGCAAGCGAGAGCGTGAACTGGTGTACGTCTACCAGACCATCTACGACGGTGAGGTGCGCCCTGCCCCCGACGAGTTGGCAGGCGGCCGCTTCTTCAGCCGCAACGAAATACTCCAGAAGATAGGAAAAGAAGTCTTCACCCCCAATTTCGAAGACGAATACATGATTTTTTTCGGCAACAGATAGTTTTGGCACGATGTTTGATTGAAATGATTTGTGTACTGAATAGATATTGGTATTTGACAAAACGTGTAATTTTTTAAGGTATAAAGATAATGACAAGTCAATTTTCACCCAAAGTGTCCGAGATACTCTCCTACAGCCGCGAGGAAGCCACAAGGCTTTCCAGCCGAAGCGTGGGGCCCGAGCACCTGCTGATGGGCATCTTGCGTGACCGTGCCAACGAGGTACACTCGTTGTTTGAGCGCATGCACATCAACCTCAAGTCGGTGAAAGACGACCTGGAGTTGAGCGTGAGAGCCGACGGGAACGACACCCCGACGACCAGCAGGGAATTGGTGCTGAACGACAAAGCCAGCAACATCCTGAAGCTGGCTGTCCTGGAAGCCCGTCTGCAGCATACCAACACCGTCGACGTGCGTCACCTGCTGCTCGCCATACTCCACGACCAGGTAAGCAATGGTGCAAAAAAAGTATTGGAGGACAACAACATGTATTACGACGACGCATTGGCATATTTCCAACAGGCAGCGAACTTGCCACAAGACGGTCTCGGTATCCCCGACGATGCTGAAGACGACGACGACCTGCCGCTCGACAACCGTGGCGGTGGCGGCAACAGTGCCACCACGCAGACCCGCAAGCCGACAGGCAAGACACCCGTACTCGACAATTTCTCCACCGACCTCACCAAGGCCGCCACAGAAAACAAACTCGACCCCGTCGTGGGCCGGGAGCATGAGATGCAACGGGTGATGGAAATCCTTTGTCGTCGCAAGAAGAACAACCCCATCCTCATCGGTGAACCAGGCGTGGGCAAGAGCGCCATCGTTGAAGGCCTTGCCCAGATGATTGTGCGCCATCGCACTTCACCTATCCTCTTCAACAAGCGTCTGGTAAGCCTCGACCTCACCTCCGTGGTGGCAGGCACCAAATACAGGGGACAGTTCGAGGAGCGCATCAAGGCACTCATCAAGGAACTGGAGGAGAGTCCCGACATCATCGTCTTCATCGACGAGGTGCATACCATCATCGGTGCCGGTTCCACACCGGGCTCGATGGATGCCGCCAACATCCTCAAGCCTGCCCTCGCAAGGGGAACCATACAGTGTATCGGTGCCACCACCCTCGACGAGTACCGCAACAGCATCGAGAAAGACGGTGCCCTGGAGCGCCGCTTCCAGAAAGTGATGGTAGAGCCGACGAACACCGAGGAGACCCTGCAAATCCTCCACAATATCAAAGACCGCTACGAGCAGCACCACCACGTGAACTACACCGACGAGGCCATCACCTCGTGCGTGCGACTCACCGAGCGTTACGTCACCGACCGTGCCTTCCCCGACAAGGCCATCGACGCCCTCGACGAGGTGGGTGCACGCGTGCACCTGCAGCATGCCCAGATTCCCCCTGAGATAGCCGCCAAGGAGAAGGAAATCGAAGAGGTGAAGAAGAAAAAGAGCAGTGCCGTGCAGAACCAGAACTACGAGCTGGCTGCCAGTTACCGCGACCTGCAGAGCCGCATGGAGGAAGAGTTGCGCCAACTCAACGACGCTTGGAGCAACGGCATGAACGACCAACGCGAGACCGTCACCGACGAAGAGGTGGCCGACGTGGTGTCGATGATGACCGGCGTCCCCGTGCAGCGCATGGCAGAGAGCGAGGGCGTGCGCCTTCGCCACATGGGCGACGAGTTGAAGAAAGCCGTCATCGCTCAGGATGCCGCCATAGAGAAGATGGTGAAAGCCATCCAGCGCAACCGTGTGGGACTGAAAGACCCCAACCACCCCATCGGCGTGTTCATGTTCCTCGGTCCCACGGGTGTGGGCAAGACCTACCTCGCCAAGAAACTCGCCGAGTATATGTTCGGTAGTGCCGACGACCTCATCCGCATCGACATGAGTGAGTATACCGAGAGTTTCAACGTGTCGCGACTCGTCGGTGCTCCTCCGGGATACGTGGGATACGAAGAGGGCGGCCAGCTCACCGAGAAAGTGCGGCGCCACCCCTACTCCATCGTCTTGCTCGACGAGATAGAGAAAGCCCACGGCAACGTGTTCAACCTCTTGCTCCAGGTGCTCGACGAGGGACGGCTCACCGACGGCAACGGTCGCCTCATCGACTTCCGCAACACCGTGATTATCATGACCTCGAATGCTGGTACGCGCCAACTGAAGGAGTTCGGCCGTGGTGTGGGATTCAACTCCACCGGAACGGTAGGACTGAGCATCAACGAGAGCGACAAGGAGCATGCCCGCTCCATCATCCAGAAGAGCCTGAGCAAGCAGTTTGCGCCTGAGTTCCTCAACCGCCTCGACGAAATCATCACCTTCGACCAGCTCGACATGGAGGCCATCAAGCGCATCGTCGACATCGAGTTGCGCGGACTTATCTCACGGGTGGAGAACATGGGCTACCATATTGAAGTAAGCGACGAGGCGAAGGAGTTCGTCGCCACAAAGGGCTATGACGTGCAGTTCGGTGCCCGTCCGCTGAAGCGCGCCATCCAGAACTACATCGAGGACGGTCTCTGCGAGCGCATCCTCGGCGGCGACGTGAAGGAAGGCGACACCATCCGCATCGGCAAGCACCCCGAGAAGGAAGAACTGACATTCGAATAACAACGACGACGGCATGGAGCCATAAGGTTTCATGCCGTCGTTTCAAATAATGATACCATGACCCAAGACTTTATCCTACGGCTATTTGCCGCCGCCGTGATGGGCGGCATCATCGGCATGGAGCGCGGCTACCGTGCCAAGGAGGCGGGCGTGCGCACCCATTTCCTCGTGGCACTGGGCAGCGCCCTGTTCATGATTATCTCACAGTTTGGCTTCGAGACCGTGCTCTCCCTGCCCTATAACATCCGCCTCGACCCGTCGCGCATCGCCTCACAGGTGGTGAGCGGCATCGGTTTCATCGGTGCCGGCACCATTATCTTCCAGAAACATGTGGTGAAGGGACTCACCACCGCCGCCGGACTGTGGGTTACCGCTGCCATCGGCATGACGTGTGGCTCCGGACTCTATGTCCTCGCCATCGCCACCACCCTCCTCGTGCTGCTCTGCCTCGAGACGCTCAACCTCATCATGCACCATTTTGGCACGCGTAATATCGCCATTACCTTCTCGTCGCCGAGCATCAACGACGTGCGCGGCGTACTCGACCGCCTGCGCAACGACGGAATGAAAATCGACAACTACAACATGCGCGAGGTGCAAAAAGAAGGAAAGACACTCTATGCCGTCACAACTGACGTCATCGTGAAACGCGACAAATACGAGTCGCGCGTCCTCGGCATCATGGAAGAACTCGACGGGGTGAAGATTGAGAGTATTGAGTGAGAAAAAGTCCTTGGGGAATAAAGCCCAACCTATTGCGCCTATTACGACATATTTCCTTGGATGTATATATCCTCATTAGGGGTTATTCTCAAATAATCTCTTAGGTCATATCCTGGATATTCTGTACCATTTTCCAATTTACTCGAAGAACCATAAACAGGGAAGGCACCGATATCACCCGGGAAAGAGAATGGTTGTCCCTTTTCTGTTGGATTACTTATTGTCTGTATTCCTGAATATTCTCCATCTGTGGTATAAGTTCGCCCCGTAAAAAGAGTTCTAATGAGGTTCCAAAGCCATTCAAAGAAATCATTGGCATGACGAGCATCTTGGAAAACGCCATCTGAACCAACTCTATATGCGGTTGATCCCAGAAAAGTTTGATAAGCTTCTGTGCCATCAACGTATAGATACTGAGAGCCTTGTGTACAAATAGCCACGTATTGGTCAGCAGAGAATTTTTCTGCGACCATCAAAGGTTTTGAATAATCTCTTAATGTTCCCATTTTGTTACTATTTTATTTTTTCTTATTAATGTTTTTCAACCGATTAATGTTGTTCCAACCGAAATAGATGAACATCTATTGATCCTATTTAGATGTAAAATCTACAAATTTTTTCTTTTTCTTGCAAAAATAACACAAATATCGGAACAACAAAAGTTTTTTGGTATTTTTTTTAATGGAAATTTTATCTTTCTAACACATTAACACCATTATCCTATCAAAATAAAAGAATGAGGGTGATTCTCGCAAAAGAACCACCCTCATTTTATAGGTTATCCCCCGACTTTACTTGTCGAGCAGGATGTTCATCATCTCCACGGCAGCCTTGGCCACGGAAGTACCGGGACCGAAGATGGCAGCCACACCGGCCTTGTAGAGGAAGTCGTAGTCCTGTGCCGGAATCACGCCACCTGCGATGACCATGATATCCTCTCGGCCGAGGCGCTTGAGTTCCTCGATGAGCTGCGGGATGAGCGTCTTGTGACCTGCGGCCAGCGATGAGGCACCTACGATGTGCACGTCGTTCTCTACCGCCTCACGGGCAGCCTCTGCGGGAGTCTGGAAGAGCGGTCCCATGTCCACGTCGAAGCCACAGTCGGCATAGCCGGTGGCTACGACTTTGGCACCACGGTCGTGACCATCCTGTCCCATCTTGGCAACGAAGATACGCGGGCGACGGCCCTCTTTCTTGGCAAACTCCTCGGTAAGCTGACACGCTTTCTCGAAGTCGGAATCGTTTTTGCTTTCTGCTGAATACACGCCTGAAATTGTTCTGATGATTGCTTTATAACGGCCCACGATGTCCTCGCAGGCATCACTGATCTCACCCAGCGTACAGCGCAGCTGTGCTGCCTTCACGGCAAGGTCGAGCAGGTTGTCCTTGCTCTTGCGCCCCTCCTTGAAGTCGCGCACGCACTCGGTAATGGCCTTGAGTGCCTCCTGGCAAGCAGCCTCGTCGCGTGAGCCACGTACCTGGGCGAGCGACTCTTCCTGCTGTTTGCGCACGGCGGTATTGTCCACCTCGAGGATGTCGATGGGGTCCTCATGGTCGAGACGGTATTTGTTGGTGCCGACGATGGTCTGCACACCCGAGTCTATGCGGGCCTGGGTGCGGGCAGCTGCCTCCTCGATACGCATCTTGGGCAGTCCGGTCTCGATGGCCTTTGCCATACCACCCAGTTTCTCAATCTCCTGGATATGCTCCCATGCCTTGTGCACCAGTTCGTTGGTGAGGGTCTCCACATAGTAGGAGCCAGCCCACGGGTCAATCTGCTTGCACACCTTCGTCTCGTTCTGGATATAGATTTGCGTGTTGCGCGCGATACGGGCGGAGAAGTCGGTAGGCAGGGCGATGGCCTCGTCGAGGGCGTTGGTGTGCAGCGACTGTGTATGTCCGAGCACGGCAGCCATTGCCTCAATACACGTACGTCCGACGTTGTTGAACGGGTCTTGCTCCGTGAGCGACCATCCCGAGGTCTGTGAGTGCGTACGAAGGGCGAGCGACTTCGGGTTCTTGGCCCCGAAACTCTTCACGATTTTCGCCCAGAGCAGACGTCCGGCGCGCATCTTCGCAATCTCCATAAAGTGGTTCATGCCGATGGCCCAGAAGAATGACAGACGCGGTGCGAAAGCATCAACGTCGATGCCGGCATTCACACCCGTACGGATATAGTCCATACCGTCGGCCAACGTGTATGCCAACTCGATGTCGGCAGTGGCACCAGCCTCCTGCATGTGGTAGCCAGAGATGGAGATGGAGTTGAACTTTGGCATCTTCTGTGAGGTAAACTCGAAGATGTCAGCAATAATCTTCATCGAGAAGGCGGGTGGATAGATATAGGTGTTGCGCACCATGAACTCCTTGAGGATATCGTTCTGAATGGTTCCTGCCATCTCCTCAAGCTGAGCACCCTGCTCCAGTCCTGCCACGATATAGAAGGCGAGGATAGGCAACACGGCACCGTTCATGGTCATCGACACCGACATCTTGTTGAGGGGGATGCCCGAGAAGAGCACCTTCATGTTCTCCTCATTGCAGATAGACACGCCGGCCTTGCCCACGTCGCCTACCACACGGGCGTTGTCGGGGTCGTAGCCACGGTGTGTGGGAAGGTCGAAAGCCACGGAGAGGCCTTTCTGTCCGGAGGCGAGGTTGCGGCGGTAGAACGCGTTCGACTCCTCGGCGGTAGAGAATCCGGCATACTGGCGGATGGTCCACGGACGGAAGGGGTACATCATCGAGTACGGGCCACGGAGATAGGGCGGGATACCTGCGGTGAAGTCGAGATGCTCCATGCCCTCCAGGTCTTCCTTCGTATACACTGGCTTCACCTCGATGTGCTCGGGGGTCTTCCAGTTGTAGTCAATGCCGTTGGCCTGTTGCCACTCAGCACCATTCTGCGGCTGAATGCCAGCATAAATATCGATATCTTTAAAATTCTTTCTCATGACTGTAGCGATTTAAATTCCCAACTTGGCATTGTATTCACGGAGTGTCTCAAGCACGTTGCAGCGCACATGCACGAAGTTCTCGATACCGGCGGCCTTCAGGTCTTCCATACAGGCGGGAGCACCGGCCACGACAAACATCGCACGGCCGTCAAGATACTTGAAGGCAGGGATGGCATACTCGGCATACTCGTCGTCGCTGGAACAGATGACCACGATGTCGGCCTTGGCCTCAAGGGCAGCGTCGACACCCTCTTCTACGGTCTTGAAGCCGAGGTTGTCGATGACCTTGTATCCCGCGCAAGCGAGGAAGTTGCAGGAGAACTGCGCGCGAGCCTGACGCATGGCCAGGTTGCCGATGGTGAGCATGAATGCCACGGGCACACGGGTGTTCTCGGTATGGATGCGGAGGTCTTCGAAGTCGGCAGCCAGACGTGTGGCTTTCACGGCCTTGAAGTCGCTCTCCTCTTTCTGGCAGCAGCAGGCGCACTCACGGGCTGTCTTGCCCTCCGACACCTCGGTGAAGTTGGGGAACTGGTTCGTTCCGAGGATGAACTCCTTGCGTTTGGCGGCATCGCCATGGCGCTTCACGTTGGTGGCGTTGATGACGTCCTGTACCTTGCCCTCCTTGGCAGCGGCGAGGAATCCGCCATCCTCCTCTACCCCGAGGAAAATCTTCCAACCCTCTACGGCGAGGCTGTCGGTGAGGTGCTCAATATAGTAGGAGCCGGCACCCGGGTCGACGACGGCACCGAAGTGGCACTCCTCCTTGAGCAGCAGTTGCTGGTTGCGTGCAATGCGCTCGGAGAAGTCGTTGGGCACCTCATAAGGCTCGTCGAACGGCACGACTACCATGGAGTGTACGCCGGCGAGGGCGGCACTCATGGCCTCGGTCTGTGAACGGAGCAGGTTGACATAACTGTCGAAGAGAGTCTGGTTGTATTTCGATGTGGTGGCGTTGACGCACATCTTACAGGCGCAGTCGCACTTGGGCGCATACTGTTTCACGATCTGTGCCCAGAGCATACGGGCTGCGCGGAACTTGGCGAGTTCCATAAAATAGTTCTCGCTCACACCCATATTGAACTTGATTTTAGAGGCGGCGAGGTCAGTATCCACACCCGCGTCGGTGAGTTGCTGCAGGTATTCATTACCCCAGGCCAGGGCATAGCCCAGTTCTTGCACGATATACGCACCAGCATTGTTGAGGGCCTCGGAGTTGACGGTGACGCAGCGTATCTGCGGGTAGTCCTTGAAGGCCTCCACCAGTTGGGCAGCGATGCCGAGCAGCGGGGTGGCATCCTTGCCCTTCATGACGATTTTCTCAATAGGGTCGAAGTCGACGCTTCCCACGAGCTTCGTCTTGTCGTAACCTTTCTTCTCAAAGTAAGCCTTGAAGGTCTCGGCAAGCTGAAGGGTGTGGCGCGGGCAGGTCTTGAAATTGAGTTCGATATACTCGCACTCAATGTCTTTCAACAAAGTGGCGATGAACTCCTCGCTCACCTTATCGCCCGGAATCTTGAATCCCAGGGAGTCAATACCCTTGTTGAGCACATCGAGGGCTTTGGCATTTGCGGCAGCGGCATCCTCGGCAAGGATGTTCTGACGGACATACCATTCGTTGTTGTCCTTCTTGTTGCCGCGAACAAATGGGAATTCTCCTGGCAATGCCTCCGGTGTTTTCAGTTTCAGAACGTCTTCCCTACGATAGAATGGCTGCACGTTGAAACCTTCGTTCGTTCTCCATACGAGTTTCTTGTTGAAATCTGCTCCTTTCAGGTCGACCTGAATCTTGTCCAGCCATTCCTGAGTAGTAGGAGCCTGAAACTCGGTAAAGAGTTTTTCCTTGTTGTTTGACATAGCGAAATGTTTGTTATATAAGTTTAAAAAGTTTATAAGGTACAGAAGGCCCTTAAATCATCATGCAAAGATACATTTTTTTTACGAGACCATGAAAGAAAAATGAATAAATTAATAATTTAACGTGAAAAATTCAAAATCTTGGCGGTCGGCCAAGATTTTATCGCACAAAAATTATTTTTTGAGCAATAAAATGAGTAATTTTGCATCGTTTTTTTTCATTTAGATGGATTGGCTCATTAATCTTTTCACAGAAACCGACTCTATTGCCCATACCGTGCTCCTCTACGCCTGTGTCATCGCATTGGGAGTGTATCTGGGCAAGATAAAAGTGTGTGGCATCTCACTGGGCGTCACCTTCGTGCTTTTCGCCGGAATCCTGGCAGGCCACATCCACTTCACTGCCCCCATCACGATATTGAACTTCATCCAGGACTTCGGACTGATACTCTTCGTCTTCATGATTGGCCTGCAGGTGGGTCCCGGCTTCTTTGAGAGCTTCAAGAAAGACGGACTCACACTCAACGGACTCGCCGGTGCCATCATCCTGCTCAACATCCTGGTGATGTTTGGCTGTTACTACCTGTTCTTCGACACCTCCAACCCCCACAGCCTGCCAATGATGGTGGGCACGCTCTACGGAGCCGTGACCAACACGCCGGGTCTGGGTGCCGCCACCGAGGCACTGGGAACAGTGTTCACCGAAGACACCCCGCAGATTGCGTCGGGATATGCCTGTGCCTATCCCCTCGGTGTCACTGGCATCATCCTTGCTTCCGTCGCCATCCGTTTCCTTACCCGTTCACGGCTGGAAACAGAGGAAGCCCAACTGGAAGCCCTCGAGGCGGAGAACCCCCACGCCAAGCCCTTCATGATGCACCTGAGGGTAGCCAACTCCTACCTGGCGGGGCGCACACTGCTCCAGATTCATGACTTCCTGAACCGCGACTTCGTGTGTTCGCGCATCCTCCACGAAGGACAGGTAAGCATCCCCAACCGCAATACGGTATTCGAACTGGGCGACGAGCTGCTCATCGTCTGTGCCGAGGCCGATGCCGAGCCCATCCAGGCCTTCATCGGACCAAAGCTGGAGAGCGAGTGGGACGTGAAGCAGGAGCAGCAGCCGATGGTGTCGCGCCGTATCGTGGTGACCAGTCCGCGCATCAACGGCAAGACATTGGGCAAGATGCACTTCTCGAGCGTGTATGGCGTGAACGTCACACGCATCACTCGCCACGGCATCGACCTCTTTGCCAGCCGTAACCACCATTTCCATGTGGGCGACCGCATCCTCGTGGTGGGACCGGAAGACAACGTGAACCGCGTGGCAGAAATCATGGGCAACTCGGCGAAACGCCTCAACGCACCCAATATCGCCACGATCTTCATCGGCGTGATGCTCGGCATCATCTTCGGAAGCCTGCCCATCGCCATCCCCGGCATGCCTATCCCCATGAAACTGGGTCTTGCAGGCGGACCGCTCATCATCGCCATCCTCATCGGGCGCTTCGGCTACCGCATCAAGCTGGTCACCTATACTACCACGAGCGCCAACATGATGCTGCGCGAGATAGGGCTCGTGCTCTTCCTCGCCAGCGTGGGCATCAAGGCGGGCGCGGGATTCTGGGACACCGTCATTGCCGGCGACGGCATCAAATACGTCTACACCGGCGTGCTGATTACCGTGCTGCCCATCCTCATCGTGGGCACGATAGCCAAACTGGCCTACAAATTCAACTACTTCACGGTGGTCGGCATGGTGGCAGGAGCCTATACCGACCCGCCAGCCCTGGCATACGCCAACCAGATTTGCTCGCGCGAGGCCCCCGGCATTGGCTATTCCACCGTCTACCCCCTGAGCATGTTCCTCCGCATCCTCACGGCGCAGGTTATCGTGCTGTTCTTCTGTGGTTAGGATAAAAAGAATCTATCAAATATAATACATTTCGATGAAAAAGAAGTATTCACTTATGGCCGTATTGGCCGTGTGCCACCTCATGATGTTCGGACAAGGTGCCAAGAACATCAAGATTAATGAGGTGATGCCAGTCAATACCGAGAGCATCGTGGATGAGTATGGCGAACACCTGCCCTGGATAGAGCTGGCCAACATCTCGTTCACCACCTACAACGTGCGGGGCATGTACATCGCCACCGACACGGCGGTGCTCAACAAGGCACTCACAGTGCCCGAGCGCGTGTCGAAGATGAGCATCATCCCCAACAACGAGACCCGCACCAACTTGTCGGGCCGACAGCACCTGCTCCTTTACCTGAACAGCCTTCCCACAAAAGGCTCCACACACCTCGGCAACACACTGCCCACCGAAGGCAACCTATGGATAGGACTCTTCGAGGGCAATGGCGTGAATCTTGTAGACTCCGTCACCATCCCCATGCCCATGAAGCCCAACACCTCGTATGCCCGCCAGAAAGACGGTGTCGACACCTGGGAAGTGAAGGCCGTGGATGCCGTGACCCCCGGCATAGAGAACTACATCAACGTGACCGACAGCAAGGTGGCACAAATCAAGCGCGACGACCCCCATGGCTTCGGCATCACCTTGCTCTCCATGGGCATCGTGTTCTCCTGTCTTGCCCTGCTATGTATCTTCTTCACCATCTTCGGAAGGATTATGAAAGGCAGGCAGAACCGCAAGATTAATGATGCCAAGAAAGCCCATACCAAGAAAATCCTGAGCAAGATGAGCCTGGAGGAGGAAGACGAGCGCGCATTCCCCGGCGTAGTGACGAAGCGCCGCGAGGAAGACCCCGACATCATCATGGCGGTTGTCGCCATGGCACTCAAGGAGTATCTCGACGACACCCACGATACCGAGAGCGGTGTCATCACCATCATCCCGAAATTCACGAAATGGACAAAAATATAAAACCTAAATCGCAACGACATGAACAAGTATCAATATAAGGTCGATGGCATCGACTACACCGTAGAGATAGAAGACATTGAAGGCAACATCGCCAAAGTAACCGTCAACGGCAAACCCATCGAGGTGGAGATGGCCCATGCCATCACCAAGCATCCGCACCCGAAGAAGGTGAAGCCGGCAGCCGTGGCAGCTCCTGCCGCCGCACCGGCAGCCAAGGAAGACACATCGGCCAAGCCACAGGTGGCAGCAGGTCCCGGTACCAAGGTCATCGCACCGCTTCCCGGCACCATCACCGAGGTGAAGGTGGCTGTGGGCGACACCGTAAAGACCGGTGACACCGTCATCGTGCTCGAGGCCATGAAGATGCAGAACAACATCGAGGCCGACCACGATGGCAAGGTGACCTCCGTATTAGTAAACCGTGGCGACACCGTGATGGAAGGTACCACCATGTTAACGATAGGATAGTGTTATGGGAACGTTTGAATTCATCTCAACCAAGTTCTTCGACTTTTTGTCGTATACGGGCTTTGCCAATGCCACCATCCCCAACCTCATCATGATTGTGGTGGGCGGCATCTTCATCTGGCTTGCCATCCGAAAAGACTTCGAGCCACTGCTCCTCGTACCCATAGGCCTCGGCATCATCCTGGGTAACATCCCCTTCCGTGCCGACGCAGGACTGGAAATCGGCCTCTACGAAGACAACTCCGTGCTGAACATCTTCTATCAGGGTGTGCGCCAGGGATGGTATCCACCGTTGGTGTTCCTCGGCATCGGGGCGCTGACCGACTTCTCATCGCTCATCAGCAACCCGAAACTCGTGCTCATCGGTGCTGCCGCGCAGTTCGGCATCTTCGGTGCCTACATGGTGGCACTGGCCCTCGGCTTCGAGCCCAACCAGGCTGCAGGTATCGCCATCATCGGTGGTGCCGACGGTCCCACCGCCATCTTCCTCTCGTCGAAACTCTGTCCTAACCTCATGGGTGCCATCGCCGTGTGCGCCTACTCCTACATGGCCCTCGTGCCCGTGATACAGCCGCCGTTGATGCGCCTGCTCACCACAAAGAAGGAGCGCGTCATCCACATGAAGCCTTCGCGCCACGTGAGCCAGACGGAGCGTATCCTCTTCCCCATCATCGGACTGTTGCTCACCACCTTCATCGTGCCTTCAGGCCTTCCACTGCTCGGCATGCTGTTCTTCGGCAACCTGCTGAAGGAGAGTGGCAAGACCACACGTCTGGCGAAGACCGCCGGCAGCGCCCTCAGCGACGTGATCGTGGTGCTCCTCGGTCTCACCGTGGGTTGCTCCACCCAGGCCAGCGAGTTCCTCACCCTCAACACCATCAAGATTTTCGTGCTCGGCGCCATGGCATTCATCATCGCCAGTGCCAGCGGCGTGTTGTTCGTGAAACTGATGAACCTCTTCCTCTCCGCCGACAAGAAAATCAACCCGCTCATCGGAAATGCCGGTGTGAGTGCCGTGCCCATGAGCGCACGCATCTCCAACAACCTCGGACTGGAATACGACCGCCACAACTTCCTCCTCATGCACGCCATGGGACCGAACGTAGCAGGCGTCATCGGCTCCGCCGTGGCTGCCGGTACGCTGCTCGGGTTCTTCTCGTAATGACAAAAAGGAGACAGGTTCTCCATCATCTTACACAAAGGCGTGGCTTGCACCACGCCTTTGTTGTAGATACCATGCAACCGACACGCCTTACGTGCCTCGAACACATGAAAAGACACCATCTTTTCTGACAAATATATTTGCCGATATGGCAAAAAAACACTATTTTTGCAAAAACACCCTATCAATATGAAAAAGACCCTGCTACTAACCATTGTTCTACTATCCGGTTTTCACACCATCAGTGCACAGACCATACCCTACCAGAACCATGCCCTGAGCGCGGAGGAACGGGCTGCCGACCTCTGCAGCCGACTCTCACTACAGGAGAAGGCACGGCTGATGATGAACTCCTCACCCGCCATACCACGGCTGGGCATCCCACAGTTCGACTGGTGGAGCGAGGCACTCCATGGCGTGGCACGCAACGGCTTCGCTACCGTCTTCCCCGCCACCATCGGCATGGCGGCGTCGTTCGACGACGACCTGCTCTTCAAGGTCTTCGACGCTGCCAGCGACGAGGCACGTGCCAAGAACAACCAGGCGCGCCGCGAAGGAGCGACGAAACGCTACCAGGGACTGTCGTTCTGGACACCCAACATCAATATCTTCCGCGACCCACGATGGGGGCGCGGACAGGAGACATACGGCGAAGACCCGTATCTCACCGGACGCATGGGCGTGGCGGTGGTACGCGGCCTGCAAGGCGACGGCACCCACCGCTACCGCAAGTTGCTGGCCTGCGCGAAGCACTTCGCCGTGCACAGCGGTCCGGAATGGAACCGCCACTCGTTCAATGTGGAGTCGCTGCCCGAGCGCGACCTGTGGGAAACCTATCTTCCTGCCTTCAAGCAACTCGTCGTGGAGAGCGAGGTGGGCGAGGTGATGTGCGCCTACCAGCGCTTCGACGGTGACCCCTGCTGTGGCAGCAGCCGACTGCTGCAGCGTATCCTGCGCGACGAATGGGGATTCAAGGGCATCGTGACAAGCGACTGCGGCGGCATCGACGACTTCTGGCGGCCCAACCGCCATGGCTACTCCGCCAATGCCCATGAGGCCTCTGCCATTGCCGTGCGCACCGGCACCGATGTGGAGTGCGGCAACAGTTATCGCGCCCTCCCCGATGCCGTGGCAGCTGGAGAGATTACGGAAGCTGAAATCGACGTGAGCCTGAAACGCCTGCTGAAAGCACGTTTCGAACTGGGTGACTTCGACAATGAACAACTCGTAGACTGGCAAAGGATACCCGAAAGTGTCGTTGCCAGCAAGGCACACAAACAACTTGCCCTCGACATGGCCCGTGAGACGATGACACTCCTGCACAACAACGGCCTGCTGCCCCTGCGTAAAGACGGCAGCCGCCTGATGGTAATGGGTCCCAACGCCAACGACTCGGTGATGCAGTGGGCCAACTACTCGGGCTACCCCACCACCAACACCACTATCCTGCAAGGCATCCGCGAGAAAGTGGGGCCCGTGAAGTACTATCCCGCCTGCGACCTGACGAAGAACGTCGTCGACGAGAGCCGCTACGGCGACATCGTGAGTCCGGAAGGGCAGCGGGGTCTCCGTGCCACCTATTACAACAACGAGACGTTTTCCGGTGACGCCGCCACCACGGTCACCCTCCCCGAACCCGTGAACCTCAGCAATGGCGGCAATACCGTCTTCGCTGCCGGCGTGTCGCTCGAGGACTTCTCTGCCCGCTACGAAGGTACGTTCTGTCCCACCCACGACGAGGAGGTGACCTTCAGGATGAAGTTCGACGACGGCATCCGTTTCATCCTCGAAGGCGACACCATCGTGGACGTATGGAGCGGCCGCGACCGCATACAGGCAGCAGAACACACCATGCGCGTGAAAGCCGGCGAACAATACAAGATACAACTCGACTACCATCAGGGCAAAGACATGGCAGCCTTGTATTTCGACATCATCCATTCGCTCAACGCTACCATGGACGAGGTAGTGGCACAGGCCCGCGACTGCGAGACGGTCATCTTCGTGGGAGGCATCTCACCACGCCTCGAAGGCGAGGAAATGAAGGTCGACGCACCGGGATTCAAGGGCGGCGACCGCACGGACATCGAACTGCCCGAGGCACAGCGGAAAGTCATCGCCGCGCTGCATGCCGCAGGAAAGAAAGTGGTGCTGGTGAACTGCTCGGGCAGTGCCATCGGCCTGGAGCCGGAGACGCGTACCGCCGATGCCATCCTTCAGGCATGGTATCCCGGTGAAGCGGGAGGTACAGCCGTTGCCGACGTGCTCTTCGGCGACTACAACCCTGGCGGGAAACTCCCCGTCACCTTCTACCGCAACGTGAACCAGTTGCCCGACTTCCTCGACTACCGCATGACTGGGCGTACCTACCGTTATTTCAAGGGCGATGCGCTGTTCCCCTTCGGTTTTGGACTCAGCTACACGACTTTCAGCATCTCGAAGCCCAAATTCAAGAATGGCAACCTGACCGTCACCGTCACCAATACGGGAACGAAGCAAGGGAGCGAGACGGTGCAAGTATACATCAAACGCATCAATGACAACGACGGTCCCATCAAGAGCCTGCGAGGTTTCTCAAGGGTAACGCTGGAACCGGGAAAACAACAGGAAGTGACGATCGCCATGCCCCGAGAGCGCTTTGAGACATGGGACGAGGGCACCAACACGATGCGCGTGGTTCCCGGACGGTATGAAATCATGGTGGGCAACTCGAGTGCCGACCCCGACATGAAACACCTGATGGTGAAAATCAAATAAGTCAACGAATTTCCATCCATAATTGGCGTGATTATCCCGAATTTCAGAATTAGAGAATTACTTGCATCATTTCAGATAAGTAAAATTCGATAATTCTCTAATTCGAGATATTTGGCACCTTTTCACAGATGTTATAGAAGTAGAATTTTCTCTGGTTTACGCGTCGTTTTTTTGGAGCAAACCTTTGCTTAATCCGAGGAAAATAAGTAAATTTGCAGCATGATAGAATTAGGAAGACACATTGAAATACTTTTGTTGAACAATGACTGCGTGATTGTACCCAATCTCGGCGGTTTCATGACCCATCACGTGGAAGCCCGCTATGACAACCGCGACAGTATGTTCATCCCCCCATTGCGTACATTGGGCTTCAACCCCCAGTTGACGATGAGCGACCCCTTGCTCGCACAGTCGTATGCCGATGCCTATGACATCAGCTATCCCGAGGCCGTGGCCTTGCTGGAACGCGAGGTAGAATCGGTGAAGAACAAGATTGAGCAAGAAGGCAGCTACGAGTTTACCGACCTTGGCGTGCTCTCGCTCAACGAAGAGGGGCGCTATGAATTCGAGCCCAACGAGGCAGGACTGCTCACCCCCATGCTCTATGGCCTGAGCAGCATCGAGATGCCATTGCTCGCCGAGGTGCTGAAGCATGCCGACATCCCCGGCACCGTAGAATACACGACCGCTCCCGTCGGTGGCATCACCCCATCCCTCAACCCATCATTCCAACCCAGTCTTGCAACCATCATGTCACAAGTATCCCCTTCCGACCGTCATCGTGAGGAAAAGACCATCAGTATAAAAGTAAGTCTCCTGCGCAACCTCGCAGTCACTGCCGTGGCTGCCGTGGCACTGCTGTTCTTCGCCCGTCCGGTGAGCAACGACCAGGTCATGGTCAATGACAACCAACCCGCAGAGGCCAGCCTCCTCACCACCATCACCCCGAAAAAGGAGGTCAAGGAAACCGCCACGCTCACAGTGCCTACTCAAGCCGCTGCCAGTGAGGAACAGAGCAATACGGCAGCCGAGACTGCAGCCGAGCCCACCAACGCATCGAGAAGCATCGTGGGTGCCTTCGAGCAACTGGCAGAGCAGATCAACCAGATGAACGAGGAGACCGTGCTCCCCTCCGCCGGACACTACACGGTGGTTCTGGGATGCAGCCTTCCGCTGGAGAATGCCCAGAACTTCCTTGCCAGCATTCAAGAAAAGGGAGCAAAGAAAGCCGTTCTCTTCGAGTACAACAACGACCACATGATTGTGTATGGTGATTACGCCGACAAGAACGACGCCGTGGCACAATTACAGACACTCCTGGGCGACGGCATCGTGGCCAGCGGATGGATCATGGAAGTGAAATAGCCCATGAAGAGAGTACGCTGTCCAAAATGCGACAATTTCATCACTTTTGATGAGACACGATACGAAGCAGGCCAGTCACTGGTCTTCGGATGTCCGAACTGCGGTAAGCAGTTCGGTATTCGTATGGGTGTATCACGTCTTCGCAACACCCAGAAAGAAGAGAATCCTGAAGAAGAGGCCGCCAATGCCGACTGCGGCAGTCTGTTGGTGATAGAGAACGTGTTCCATTACAAACAGGTGCTGCCCCTGCGGATGGGCGACAACACCATAGGCAGGTATATGAAAGGGAGCAAGACCTCGCTTCCCATCGAGACCAACGACCCCAGTGTAGACATGCTGCATTGCGTGGTGAATGTGTCGAGAGGGAAGAACGGTGTCCTGAAATACGTGCTCCGCGACGGACCAAGCAATACGGGTACCTTCGTCGACAACGAGATTCTCGGCGACCGTGAACGCCGCGTGCTCGAAGATGGCTCACTCTTCACCATAGGTGCCACCAGCATCATCCTCCGCACTGCAAAATAAACAATACCATTCGCCAACTCTCCATATATCCCGAATAGAGAACTGGCGAATTCTTTTTTCTGTAATCACGAATTCTCTAATTCTATAATTCGGGATAGCCATCACACTATATATCCCGAATTAGAGAATTGGCGAATTATTAAAATCATATTAGTGATTATAAATTCTCTAATTCTGAAATTCGGGATATAATAAATTCTCTAATTCTACAATTCGGGATAAAATAAATTCGAAAAATCGTGATGACGGGGTTATTTCCGTAGTTGCAATTTGGGAATCCTGTATTGTTGTCCGGGTTGGGGGTCGTCGTTGCCATCATTGGCCACGATAAGATAGATGGGATTATCTGCCCCAAGCATCATCATCGAAAGCGTGGCTGCCGTTTGTCCCTTGCCCACGGTAATCACCGTGTCGATGCCCACGATATCATAGGCACGATAGGGTATTTGCGCATTCATGGCTGCAAAATCGAGCGTGTCGCCAGGGGAAGAAGTTTTTATAGGAACGACAGGAACAATAGTATCTATAGGAGCAGTAGTGCCGTTAGTATCGACAGCTGTTTCTGGGCTGTCGGAGGCTTCGGGGGCATCTTCCTTGCCGATACGACCGAAGAGCAGGATGACAAGACCTATCAGTGCCACTACGCCCAGCAAAGTGATAAGCCCCGTGAAATTCCTTCTGGGAGCGACTTTCTCCGAAGGGGGGACCGGAGAGGCCAGAGATTCCGGGGTTTCCGGGGTTTCCGGGGTTTCCGGGGTTTCCGGAGTTTCCGGGGATTCTGGGGATTCTGGGGATTCCGGAGTTTCTGGGGATTCCGGAGTTTCTGGGGATTCCGGAGTTTCTGGGGATTCCGGATTTTCCGGAGATTCCGGAGATTCCGGATTTTCCGGATTTTCCGGATTTTCCGGGATTTCCCGATTATCTGGGGATTCCGGGGTGTATTCGGTGAGGGTTTCCATGACGAAAGTGTCGGAAGCGAGGTCGGAATTATCGGTGGTGGTTCTGTCCGGAGAACGCAAGGAATTCCCAGTTATCGTCTCCACATCGTCGAAATGCACGTCATCGCGCAGTTCCACGGGCTGGAAATAAGAAAACGGGCGGTTTACCTGGTCGGACAAGACCTCGTCGGCGCGGAAAGTAACCTTTCCATACACCTTCTTGTCGAGTTGCACTCTTGTGAGTTGGAATGAACCCAGTCCTGCCACACTCACCTCATCCTCGTTGTTCATGGCATGAATCAATGCCTTGAAGAACTCCACGACAGTAATTTCCGCCACGTTGGCTGGTACCTGGAGTTTGCTGACCACCTCACCTGCCACCTGTTCCATGGGAAAGAACTGTTCCTTCTCCTCATCGTCAAGCAACGGGTATGGCACGAAACGCATGGAGAGTTGTGGTGGCATGAGCGTACGTTTTCTTGTCACCGCATCGCTGACGACATACTCATGGCGTTTCTCTACCACGAATTTTCCGAAATCGCGCACCACGAGTTGGGTGTGGGCGATGGTCCTGTCGGTTATCCATTTCACAATGGCAGAGACATACTGTCCGGCCTTTTCTGTCGGACAGCCCAGCCGGGCAGCAAGAAAGACATTGAATTGACTATTGTTCATGGCAAAAGTGATTATCTCGCGACCTCACCATAGAGGTCAAACTCTTCTGAACCGGTAATCCGCACGTCGTAGAACCGACCAGTGTGCAACGGGCGTTCACCCACAGGAATGAGCACCTCGGGGTCGACCTCCGGCGAGGAAGACTGCGTACGGCCTACATACCAACTGCCCTCTTTCCTGTCGATGACCACCCTGACGGTCTTCCCTATCTCGCCAGCCTGTATCTCGGCGCTGATTTCCTGCTGAACGGCCATCAGCGTGTCAAGCCTTTCGCGTTTCACCTCTTCGGGCACATCGTCCTGATAGTGCAAGGCGCTGTAGGTACCCTCTTCCTCCGAGTAGGCGAAGGCTCCGAGCCGTTCGAAGCGTGCCCAGCGCACGAAATCGAGGAGTTCCTGGAAGTCCTTGTCGGTCTCGCCGGGGAACCCCACCATCATCGTGGTCCGCAGCGTCACTCCCGGCACTGTCGCACGCAGTCGGGAGATGAGCTGGCAGGTCTCTTCCTTCGTCGTATGTCGGTGCATCCTATGGAGCATGTTGTCGGAAATGTGCTGCAAGGCAATGTCGAGGTATTTGCATACCTTGGGATTGTCGCGCATCACCTCAAGCAGGTCGTCGGGGAACTGGTTCGGATAGGCGTAGTGCAGACGAATCCATTCGATGCCCTTCACCTCGGAGATACGCGAGATGAGTTCGGCGAGATGACGGCTGCCATCGATATCGATGCCATAATAGGTCAGTTCCTGCGCTATGACCTGCAACTCCTTCACCCCCTTGTCGGCAAGCATCTGCACCTCATGGAGGATGTCCTCCATCGGTCGGCTCTGATGGCGTCCTGTGATGATGGGGATGGCACAATAGGCACACTTCCTGTCACAGCCCTCGCTGATTTTCAGGTAAGCGTAGTGGCGTGGCGTGGTGAGATGGCGCTGGTCCTTGTAAGCCGCGATAGGTGCCTTGCCCAGGTCTACGAGCAATTGCTGATAGTCGAACTTTCCGTAGTATTTGTCTACATTGTCTATCTCCCGGAGCAGTTCATCGTGATAGCGCTGCGACAGGCATCCCATAACGAAAAGCTTGTTGATGCGGCCCTGCTCCTTGGCCAAGGAGAAACGCAGGATTTCGTTGATGCTCTCCTCTTTGGCATCCTGGATAAAGCCACAGGTATTGATGACGACAATCTCCCCTTTCGGGTTCTTACTGTCGTGCTTGCATGTATAGCCATTGGCCTCGAGTTGCCGCATGATTTTCTCGCTGTCGACGAGATTCTTCGAGCAACCCATGGTGATGATGTCGACCTGATTTCTTATCATGATTCCGATATTGGAAGAGCGCAACGCTTACCTTTCGCCAAACAGCGAATCAACGAACTGCTTTTTGTTGAAGAGCTGCAAGTCTTCCATGCCCTCGCCAAGACCGATATACTTTACCGGTACCTTCAGCTGGTCGCTGATACCTATCACCACCCCACCTTTTGCCGTACCGTCGAGTTTGGTGATGGCCATGCTGGTGATATTGGTGACCGCAGAGAACTGCTTGGCTTGTTCGAAAGCATTCTGTCCGGTGCTGCCATCGAGCACGAGCATCACCTCGTCAGGGGCATCGGGCAGCACTTTCTTCATCACGTCCTTCACTTTCTTCAACTCATTCATCAGTCCTACCTTGTTGTGCAACCTGCCGGCAGTGTCGATAATCACCACATCGGCCTGGTTGGCCTTTGCCGAACTCAGCGTGTCGAAAGCCACGGAAGCGGGGTCGGAACCCATCTGCTGCTTGATGACAGGCACCCCCACGCGCTCACCCCAGATGCACAGTTGCTCCACAGCAGCGGCACGGAAGGTATCGGCAGCCCCGAGAAACACTTTCTTTCCGGCCTGCTTGAACTGATAGGCAAGTTTCCCGATAGTAGTGGTCTTTCCCACACCGTTCACACCTACGACGAGGATGACGTATGGCTTGTGGTCGGTGGGCAAATCCCAGTCGTCGTTGTCGGTACTGTTGTTCTCGGCGAGCAGGGCAGCAATCTCTTCACGGAGAATGCCGTTGAGTTCAGAGGTGGTGACGTATTTGTCTCTCGCCACCCGCTCCTCTATACGCTCAATGATTTTCACCGTGGTGTCGACACCCACGTCGGAAGAGATGAGCACCTCTTCCAGCTCATCGAGCACCTCGTCGTCGACCTTCGACTTTCCGGCGACGGCTTTGGACAGTTTGGTGAAAAAGTTTTGTTGTGTGCGTTCAAGTCCCTTGTCAAGGGTTTCTTTCTTTTTCTTATTGAAAATACCGAATAATCCCATAATAAATTGCTTTTGGGGACAAATTTAGATAAAATCTGCGAATTTTGAGCCTGTTGAGATAAAGAATTTCTATTCTTTGAAGTCTTAGAGCAAAGAAGAATTGTGAGAAACAAAAAAAGAGTGCCCATTGAGCACTCCTTTCTTGATATGGTGTGTGAAATTATTTCTTGAAGAAATCTTGCACGTCCTCATTGGGAACCATTTGCTCATCGAAGATGTAAGCACCAGTCTTCGGGCTCTTCACCATCTTGATGACTTTCGTATAAGAGCGACCATCCTGGGATCCCTCATGGAAGGTAGCGACGGTTTTCTTTGCCATAGTTCAATGATTATTTAATTTCCTTATGAATGGTCATTTTCTTAAGGATGGGGTTATACTTCTTGATTTCCATTCTCTCAGGAGTGTTCTTACGGTTCTTGGTGGTCACGTAACGGCTGGTGCCAGGAAGACCACTGTTCTTCATTTCCGTGCACTCGAGAATGACCTGCACTCTGTTACCTTTAGCTTTCTTTGATGCCATTTGATTATTCTCCTATCACTTTAATGTCTTTCCAATCGCAATAACCTTTGGCAACAGCCTGCTTCAGTGCGGCGTCAAGACCAACTTTATTAATAAGACGCAGACCAGCTGCACTAATCCTGAGACTGATCCAGCATTCTTCCTCCACATAGTAGAACTTCTTTGTGAACAAGTTCACATCGAAAGTGCGCTTTGTGCGATGCTTCGAGTGGGAAACGTTGTTGCCCACCTGGGCTTTTTTCCCCGTAATCTGACAAATCTTCGACATTGCTATCTAAATTTTTTGTTTTCTTGTTTTTGATACCTATTCCAAACAGGGTGCAAAATTACAAAGATTTTTGTAACCAACAAAATATTTTCCCAAATAATCCTTGTTTTTAAATATTTTTTAGGAAGATTGTCTTGTAAAAGGATGCGGAGCGCAGACAAAGCCGCCCTGAGTTACCATTTTTCATAGTGGGAAAACGTATCTCAGCGAAAAATAGAACTCCGCGATGAACACATGTAGAACAATCAGGGGAGTGGCAGAAGCCAGTCCGCGGCACAATGACAGGAACACCTCTGCCAGCGACCTCATGGTGGCAGTGAGCAGGCCATAGGTGATGGCAGTCATCGCCACACAGAAGGCGATGATAGGCACAAGGCTACTGCTGAAACTGCTGGGGAACAGCTCGCCGGTGACACTGAGCAATGCCGCATGAGGGATGAAGGCTACCACGATGATGACTACGACGAAGAGCAACAGTTCGGCTGTCACGATGCGCAGGGCGAACGTCTGACGATAGGTCCTGGGCCGGGGGTTGGCAATCGCCCGCAGCATACCGCTCTGGCGGAGTGCGCCATAAGCCATGGCAGCAACGATAATCCACGCCAGGGGCACCGCCACCACATTGTCGGTGAACGTTCCGAAAAACCACCTGATGCCCTCGTTGCTGAGCAGCGAGCGCACCGTGGTTTCCGGCGAGGCGGCAGTGATGAGCCACGACACCAGGAACAATGCCACTTGCAGCGCAGCGACAGCAGCAGCTCCGTAGGCACAAAACGTCGAGAACTTCTTATTCGTCGTCGGCATGCAAGTTGTCGATATCGATGATTCGCAGTTCGCATGCTCTCACCACGAGCCGCGTGGCATTCACGCCATACCCCCCATTGCCGTTGGGGAACAGCTTCTGCACCAGTTCGTTCTGTCGTTTCTCCAGACTCTTCACGCCGAAAGGCATGCCACGGAGGTTGGTAATCTGCTCCTTAGTGTATCCCAGGGCGAGATGCCGCAGGAACCGCTCATCATACTCGTCGATTTCATAGTTGACCAAGGCCTCTTGGCGCATGAGATGGCTTCCGACGCTGTACTTGAACCGCTCCACGATTTTCTCGAGGATAGGCTCATTGAACACCAGCCGCTTCCCGCTCATCACGCTGAACACGTCGCCACGGGTAAGCAACTCGCCGCTCTTGAGAATGATGCCGTCGGCACCGGCATCGAGCACGTCGACCCACAGTTTCTCGTTGAGAATCTCACCAGTGAAGATGAGCACCTTGATATTCTTGTACAACTCCTTGGTATGACGGCATATCTCCACACCCACGGTAGTGGAGCCACCCAGTCCGAGGTCGAGCAGCACGAGGTCGGGTTTCTCCTGCTTGAGGAGTTTCCAATAGGAGGCCTCGCTGTCGGCCGTACCGATGATTTGCGCTTCCGGGATATCGTTGCGGATAATTCCCTCGGTGCCCTTGAGTTCGAGAGCCACGTCTTCAACGATTATCACTTTGAAATTTTCCATAAGATATGAGTTTATTGTTGTTGTTTCTTGCTCTTGACGAGTGTCACCACGATATCCACGCCACCGTTGTCGTTCTGCTCGGCAAGAATACCACACCCCCTGGCATTGGACGAATTGCCGATATCCCTCACGATCTGTCGGCAGAGAAGGAACGGCAAGTTGTTCATCGAGGGGTTGAACAGTTCATGGCATTCCTCGTGGTTGAGGTGCATGCCGCGGTATGTCGCCCTGAGTGTCACATACCGACTGTCTTTTTCGGTAGCAGTGAATGTGGGTTTCTCTCCCCCACCCTGCTTGCGGAGAATCTCGAAGAGATAGCGCAGCATGATTTCATCGCCCAGCACGAGGAAGTCTAACTTGTCGTCCATCCTGATGTCTTTGTCGAGCGACCGCAGGCTCACCGCCACACAGTCGGGGGAAACGCTCTCCACCTGTCGCATCGCCTGAGCGCTGAGCAGGGAGTAGAGCATCTTGTAGTAATCGGCTAACTCGCTGATGTTCTGTAGGTTTTCGTCACCACCCTCGATGAGCGTACGAATTCTCGAAGGGAAGTACATCGTTTCGTGCTTCAAGGTGCTGAGACAGTTGTCGAGCACGCTGTTGCACACATAGAGCCTGTCGTTCTCGTATTCCCCTTTACGCACATCGTCTTCTGCCAGTTCGATATCCACCATGCGCTCCTTGTTCTTGTCTACCGCTTTCTGGAGTGTCCCGATAATCTGGTCGGCTACGTTTTGGAGCACTGGGGGCAGTTTCTCGTCGTGATATATGGACTTCCTTCCCTTCGAGGCCCCGTTGTCATCGGTCGGATGCCCGGCAAGGTTCTTGATTTTCTCGAGTTTCCGCTGGTCGCTGTCGTCCGACTCCAGCACTTTGTTGATGCCGATGACCCTGTCGAGGCAGAAGCGGTAATACACCTGATGGCGGTAGTAGAGCAAGAGATAGGCCAGGATGATGACAATCAGGAGCACGATGAGGATGGCGATGGCCATGTATTTGTTCGACTGCGACTTCTGCATCACGCTGCAATAGTCGGCAAGCGTGGTATCGGCCGACTTCTCCTTGAAGAGCTGGGTATACACCTTGTTGTTGTACCGATAGAGCGACCATTGGTGCAGGGCCAGTGCAGCCACCGCTGCCTCGTTGCGGAAATCGAGGATGATGTCGTAGTTCATCGGCAGATGCAGGTGGAACCATTCTATCTCGGCCTGTGCCGACGCGTTGTCGCCCTCAGCCACCAACGTGTCGGTTCCTCCCGGCACCAACAGCCGATAGGCCTCGTTGAGATACTGGCGGGTGGAGTCGGCAAAGGCGAGTGCCCTATGGTGGTTCCTGTTCACATTGCTGTAATAGGCACTGTCGGCCATGGCCCCCGCCTTGTCGAGCATGCTGCTCACGCTGCTGGCCATGCCCACCAGGGATGAAGAAGCCATGAAGGCGACTAATGCCATGGCGCGGGCTACACCTTTCGGCAAACGGAAGTAAAAGCGGCTCCCCTTGCCCACCTGGCTTTCCACGCCGATATCGCAGACATTAAACAGCGTGCTGATTTTCTTGTATTTCTCGATGATGCCCTTACAGTTCACCAACCCGAACCCATGTCCGTGTTCAGCACCCTCGGGCAGCGACCGCTCAGCGGGTCTGTCGCTACTGAGGCTCTCGTCGTGGATGTTCATATCGACCTTGAAAGCCGAAGCCATCTGCTCCTCGGTCATCCCTACGCCCGTGTCACGCACAGAGATTTCCACGTAGTTGTCGGCCTCGGTGGCATAGATGCTCACGTGTCCGCCCTCGGACGTAAACTTCCTCGCGTTGTCGGCAAGGGTGTTCACCATGAACAGGGTGAGGATACGGTCGGCCTTCACACAGGCCTCCGACGGTATCACGTCGAGTTGGATGTTTTTCAGTTGGAAGCCGGCACGTCCGCGGGAGACGATGTCGAAAAGCCCCTGAACAGGGAAGCTCTCGATATGCAGGCTGAGTTCGCCTTTCCTCAACTGTATCCACTGTGTGAGGATGGCATTGTATTCGATAATGTGGTCGGTGAGTTCCGCCACATACTGGTATCTCTCCTCCCTTGTCGCCGCATTCTCGTCGTTGGCGTTGAGTCGGTGTATCTCATGGAGCATGCGGTCGATGATTGGCGTGATGTTGTTGACAAGCGACACCTTGGCCCGTTGCTCGAGGTTGAGCCGTTTGTTATTCTCGATATGGAGCGCGCTCATGGCCTTTCGTTCCATGATTTCCTCATACTGCTCGTCGAGTTGCTCCATATAGGTCTCGTTGTCGCTCTTCCATTTCGCCAGCGGCTGGAGGAGGTCGTCGAGCGCGTTCTCCTTCGACCGTTTCCTCCTCATGTAGGCGAAGAAGAACATCAGCGCCACTGCCACCGTCATCAACACGAGGATGGCCAGAATCATCATGTTGAGCTGACTCACCGACGTCTTCAGCTGTTCGGCTCTCGACTCCAGGTAGCGGTCCTGTCGGGTCTGCTCCTGTTTGTCGAGATAGAGGTTGCGGTTTGCATCGCTCTGTTCCTTGTCGTCGAGGGCGGCATACACCACGCTCAGCTGCTCGCGGATAGATGCCACGAGGTCGGGAGCCTGTTGGATGGCAGTATCGGTGTTGAGCGCGTCGTTCAGACAGTAGAGTGACTGCTGGTAATCGCCTATCTGCCAATAGCATTGGGCGAGGGTACGGTAGGCACCTGCCACCTGATACACGTCACCATATTGCTGGAAGATATTGAGCGAGCGCTGCGCGAAATTCCCTGCGAGGAGGCTGTCGGAGAAGTTCTCGACATTGATTTCGCGGATAGAGGGGAAACTCTCGAGAATCCTCGTGCGATGCTCGTCTACTTGCAGGTGCTCGCTCATCGCCTGCAAGGAGTTGGCTTCCCAGAACACATACCCCCCCTCCACGGCCATGAAATAGCACCTGACGAGATAGTCCATCTCGTCGAGCGCCACCTCCATGCGTGTGCCCTGGGTGAGTATGCCTCCCGCTCCGATGTTGTAGAGATAGTTGAGGAGCTGGGCCTTGTCTTGCTGTATCTCGCCATAGGGCTGGATGTTCTCTATGGCTTCGATGGAGGGTTGCTCGAGTCCTACATAATAATAATATGTGGAAGTGACGATGTCGAACTCCGACTTGGCGTAAATCATCCTCCGGTGCTGGTGCTCGTTGAGCGTCTGCTCCTCCTCGGAGATGCGCTTCATACGTGCCAGCGCACTGCCCCGGAAGGTGTAGAAATCCTTGTTTCGCGACTGTCGCTGGCACAAGCGCATGCGTTGTATGTCGGCGATGAGCAGTTCTACCTGGTTGTCGGTAACGGCATTCACGGAGTCGAGTTGTTGTTCCGCCAGGTCGTACTGCATCCGTGCGATGCTCACAAACGCCTTGTTGTTGAGCGCCTCGGCACGCCCGCCATCGTAATGGGCAGCGCCTCTTGCTGCCATGTCAGCGAAGAAGAGCGTGGAGTCAAGGTCGATGTAGTGGAAATCATAAGCCCTCTCGTTACAGCTGTCGACCCGTCTCACGTTCACGCGCGAGCAGGCCGACACCAGGAGGAGCATGAGCAACAACGCGCCCATCGCCTTTCCCCATTTGCTGTAATTCGTATGGCTTTGCATCCCCTCTATCCCCTCGCCTTGGCGATATATCCCAGAGCCTCAGCGCATTTGTCGGAGACGGCCTTCCAGTTCTTGGCAGCCACCACCTCCTTCGGGAAGAGTTTCGAGCCCATGCCGACACAGAGTACACCAGCCTTGATCCAGTTGGTGAGGTTCTCCTCGTCGGGCGACACGCCACCGGTAACCATGATGTTCGACCAGCGCAGTGGGGCAAGGACGTTCTTGACAAACGAGGGGCCACCCACATTGCCTGCGGGGAACACCTTCGTGATGTCACAGCCCATGGCCTGGGCGTTATTGATTTCGCTCACCGAACCACATCCCGGGCTGTAGGGTACCAACCGGCGGTTGCACACCTCGCAGATAGCAGGATTGAAACTCGGTCCGACAACGAAGTTGGCACCCAACTGCAGGTAGAGGGCTGCCGTAGCAGGGTCAATGACCGTTCCCACACCCATAATCATCTCAGGGCAATTCACGGAAACCCATTTGTTCACTTCGGCAAACACCTCATGGGCATAGTCGCCGCGGTTGGTAAACTCAAACACTCTCACGCCACCATCGTAGCATGCCTTGACGACATTTTTCACTACTTCGGGGTCTTGATGGTAGAACACGGGCACCATGCCTGTGGCACGCATCGCCGTAATTACCTGTACTTTATTGAATCTTGCCATTATGCTGTTTTTTCTGTTTTTATCACGAATACCAGGATTCTCGGGGTGTTAGCGTTGCACACGGCCGGAAGCGTCACCACCGGCGAGGTTCTCCACCTCTTCTTTCGACACAAGATTGAAGTCACCGGGGATGGTGTGCTTGAGCGCCGATGCTGCCACGGCAAACTCCAAAGCCCTGCCCTGGTCGTCGGGATAGGTGAGTAGACCATGGATAAGACCACCTGAGAAGGAGTCGCCACCGCCCACACGGTCGATGATGGGGTTGATGTCGTAGCGCTTGCTCTGGTAGAAGTCCTTGCCGTTGTAGATAAGCGCCTTCCAGCCGTTGTGGGAGGCCGAGAACGACTCACGCAGCGTGCTCACCACATATTTAAAGCCAAAAGTCTCCATCATTCCCCTGAAAATGCCATAGTAACCCTCGGCATCGGTCTTGCCACCCTCGACATCGGCCTCGGGCTTGAATCCAAGACACAGCTGGGCATCCTCTTCGTTGCCGATGCAAACATCAACATATTTCATCAGGGGTTTCATGATGCTTTGTGCCTTCTCCGAGGTCCACAACTTCTTGCGGAAGTTGAGGTCGACGCTTACCGTCACGCCGTGACGCTTGGCAGCTTCGCATGCCAGACGGGTGAGTTCGGCGGCCTTGTCGCTGATGGCGGGCGTGATGCCGCTCCAGTGGAACCACTGTGCTCCCTCCATGATCTTGTCGAAGTCGAAGTCCTCGGGACTGGCCTCGGCGATGGCGCTTCCAGCGCGGTCGTAGATGACTTTCGAAGGACGCATCGAGGCACCTGTCTCAAGGAAATAGATACCCACGCGGTTTCCGCCACGGGCGATATAGTCGGTGTTTACTCCATATCTGCGCAGCGCGTTGACGGCGCACTGACCTATCTCATGTTTCGGGAGTTTGGTGACGAAATATGCCTCGTGTCCGTAGTTGGCTACACTTACTGCCACGTTGGCTTCGCCGCCACCATATACGACATCGAAAAAATCACTCTGGATGAATCTCTTCTGACCTGGAGATGAGAGGCGGAGCATGATCTCGCCCAATGTTACTACTTTTGCCATTTTTGAATTTTTGATTTTTTTATTAGATTAATTGATGTTTGAAAGTCCATCACTGCATATGCCACTGCAAGCATCCATGTCGCCTCGAAAAAGGCCGTTCTCGCAATGGACTTACAAAAATAGATATTTTTTATTGAACTGAAAAATAAAAAATCTTAAAAAAGGAGAATGGAGAGTAATTCGGGCTTTGCCCGATGAAATATTAAAGAATTATGATGAAAAACGCCTCTTTCTTTACGGTTTATCCTCCCGGCCTTCGGTAGTTGAGCTATGCCATTCTTGTGCACCTCGATACCCATAAAGAAGAGGGTTACATTGGTAGTAGACGAAGGAGCAGGGATGAAAAGTAATAAAATCGTATAAACGACAAAAAGAAAATCGTGTTTTTCTTTAAACCTTTGCAAAATTATCGGTACTTTTGTGTCGCAGATTCGAAATGTGGATAAAACTCTCAAACATCGTGCTAGTCGAACTGAGTAAGCAGTGAGAGCCATTATGCTCGTATAAATGGTCGAGTCGCGTTCGAGGTCGACAAAGTCGATGTTCATCATTTAAAGCAATGATAAACCTCAACCCCCAAATGAAATACTGGTTTGTTTTCTGTAAGTCGGGCTTGCTGCTCAAAAACCATGCCGACGGCAGTCGCAGCGTGCCATTCCAGGAAGAGCCTCCTGTGGAGGTAAAACCCTGGACAACCATTCACCACATCACCCAAATCGACGGGGCCGACGCCATGGCTTTTACCATCGACCATCCCGTGGTTGGTGACAGCCGATATGAGATGTGCGGCCTGCGCGAGTCGTATGGCTACCTGCCCATGGCCCACTATCTGGCAGCTGGCAAGAGTCAGGAAATCCTTTACTGGGATAGCACCACGAAATTCTGTGGTGTGTGTGGTGGTGAGATGCGTCTGCACACCGACATCTCGAAACGCTGCACGCAATGCGGCAAAGAGGTGTGGCCTCAGTTGGCCACCGCCGTCATCTGTCTGGTGAGCAGGGGCGACGAGGTGCTTTTGGTGCATGCACGCAACTTCCGGCGCGACTTCTTTGGACTGGTGGCAGGTTTTGTGGAGACTGGTGAGACCCTTGAGGAGGCAGTGGTACGTGAGGTGCGCGAGGAGACCGGCATCGAAATCCGACACCTGCGCTATTTCGCCAGTCAACCCTGGCCCTACCCCTGTGGGTTGATGGTGGGGTTCACGGCAGAGTATGCAAGTGGTGAACTACACCTGCAACGCTCGGAACTGTCGAAAGGCGGATGGTTCAGGCGCGACGCGCTGCCCGAGATACCCGAGAAACTATCGATAGCCCGTCGCCTCATCGACTACTGGCTGGAGAACCCATAACGACTTGAAGGACTTTAAGGACCCTAAAGACCCTAAAGACTCTAAGGCCCTTAAAATCTTTAATGAGCAGTTTATCGTTTCTTTTTCTGGCAGCGGGCATAGAGGTCGGCCAAAGCGGGGCGTGAGATACCCTTTTCCACCGCCAGGTCGAGGTCCTGGCGGGCTTCCTGCATATGCTTCATCCTGATACGCACATCGGCGCGGTTGATGATGTAGTCGGTATTGTCGGGCGCGAGCCGCATGGCCTCCGTGAAATCATATTCCGCCAGTTCGAGCATCCCCCGCTCGCTCTCCATTCCTGCCCTCGCGGCGTAAGCCACCGCATTGTCGGGATATTGCTCCACCAGTTGGTTGATGCGGTTCATCGCCTCGGTGAAATGCATATCTTTCTGGAGAAGGAGAGCAAGTCCGAGTTGTCCGTGGAAATCGCCAGGCACGATGGCAAGCATCTCCTCGTAGTCTTTCCTGGCAAACTTGTACCGATGGAGTTTCTCGTTGACGTAGGCCCTGTAGTACAGCGCCGCCACATTACGCGGGTCTTTGTCGAGCACGGTGTCGTATTCACGCTTCGCATACTCCCACTGTTCGAGCAACAGGTTCCACGATGCTTTCTTCAGCCTCAGGTCATTGTCCTCGGGGAATTTCTGCACCATCTTGTTTGCGGCTTCCAGGGAGTCGCACATCTGTTCATAGCTCTGGGCATGGGACGGAGCGAATGCGAACAGTGCCATGAGCACAACAACAGTTCTCATTATGCTCATCACGTTTTTCTCTATAATCATGGCAGGAATAGGGTCATGCATTCTTTATCCAGCGTACTATCCACTCTCCCACTTCACGGGTGCCGTAATGTGCCTCTCCCTCTGCCTGGATTTCCGGAGTGCGGACGTGGGCATCGAGACTGGCATCCACAGCCCGGCGAATGAGCGCGCCCTCCTCTTCCAGACCAAAATGCTCGAACAACATCGCTACCGATAGAATCTGTGCCAAGGGGTTGGCGATATTCTTGCCCGTAGCCTGAGGCCATGAGCCATGTACAGGCTCAAACAATGGCGTATGCTCTCCTATGGAAGCGGAGGGCAACAGTCCCATAGAACCCGAGATGCAACTGCCTTCATCGGTGAGGATATCGCCAAAGGTATTTTCCGTCACCATCACATCGAAGAAGGTGGGCTCCGCTATCATCCGCATCGAGGCATTGTCTACAAACATGTAGTCGACGGTCACATCGGGGTATTGTGGCTCCATCTCCTTGGCTATCTGTCGCCACAGGCGGCTCGATGCCAGCACGTTGGCCTTGTCGACAACGGTGAGATGATGTTTCCTGCGGCGGGCGTAGTCGAACCCCACCCTCAGGATGCGCTCCACTTCGGGACGCGTGTAGTAGTTGGTATCATACGCCACGTCGTTGTCCTGGTATTTCTCGCCGAAATACATCCCTCCCGTGAGTTCGCGGATGCAGATAAAGTCGGCACCTTCTATCAGTTCTGCCCTCAGCGGACTTTTGTGCAGGAGACATTTGAACGTCTGCACAGGACGGATATTGGCATAGAGGCCTAGTTTCTTGCGCATGGCAAGCAAGCCCTGCTCGGGTCGCACAGGAGAAGTGGGGTCGTTGTCGTATTTGGGGTGCCCCACTGCTGCAAAGAGTACCGCATCCGCATCAAGACATGTCTGGAAAGTCGACTCCGGGAAGGGGTCGCCCACCTTGTCGATGGCATCTGCACCGCAGATAGCCTCCTTGTATTCCACTTCATGGCCGAATTTCCCAGCCACGGCATTCATGACAGCCACGCCCTGACACATGATTTCCGGACCGATGCCGTCGCCTGGCAATATAGCAATTTTCAATTTCATAGGGATAATGGGGTTTTATGGGATTATTATAGGAACTATAAGAACTATAGGTAGCGTTTACAAAGTTTCTTCGGCTTGTTGTTCCTCGAAGATGTTGAGCATGCGGAAGGTGGCCTTGATGGCAGCGGCAGTCTGGTCGGCATCGAGTCCACGGGTGCGGATAATCTTGTCGCCGCTACGCCAGGTGATGACCGTCTGCACGAGGGCATCGGTACGTCCGCCGGGGGGGATGGTCACGGCATAGTTGGCAAGGATGGGGAAGGTGCGGTCGAGATAGGTCTTGTAAATCTTCCTCAAGGCCTTGACGAAGGCGTCGTACTGTCCGTCGCCCGTAGCGTCCGAAGCATATTGCATTCCGTTGATTTCCACCTTGATGCTGGCGATGGGACTGAGTCCGTAAGAGGAGCACACCATGTAGCTCACCAACTTCACCTTTTCTTCGGGTGTGGTATGCTTGAGCACATCGTTGACGATATAAGGCAGGTCGTCTTGCGTCACAATCTCCTTGCGGTCGCCGAGTTCGGTGATACGCTTGAGCACCTTGGCCATCTGCTCAGGCGACAATTGCAGTCCGAGTTCCTGTAAGTTGAGTTCGATGTTGGCCTTGCCGCTGTTCTTCCCAAGCGCATACTCACGACGGCGTCCGAAACGCTCCGGTACGAGGGGGTTGCAGTAGAGGCTGTCTTTATGGTCGCCGTCGGCATGCACGCCTGCCACCTGCGTGAACACATTGTCGCCCACGATGGGTTGGTTGGGCGAGATGGCGATGCCACTGTATTCCTCCACCATGCGACCGATGTCGTTGAGTTTGTCTTCGTGGATGTTGGTGACGGCCTGGAACTGGTCCTTGAGAATCACCTGCACGCTGGCCAGCGGTGCATTGCCACAGCGCTCGCCCAGGCCATTGACAGTGACATGCACGCCCTTGGCTCCACAGAGCACGGCAGCGAGGGTGTTCGACACCGCCAAGTCGTAGTCGTTGTGCGCATGGAAGTCGAAATGCACGTCGGGATAGCGTTTCCGCATCTTCCTGAAGAACTCGATGACCTGCAGGGGGTTGGTGATGCCCAGGGTGTCGGGCAACATAAACCTCCGGATATTGGTCTTGACCAGTTGGTCCATGAGATGGTAGATGTAGTCGGGCGAGTCGGTCATGCCGCTGCTCCAGTCCTCAAGGTATAGGTTCACGCCCATCTGCAACTGGTTGGCATAGTCGACCGACCGCATGATATCGTCGATATGCTCTTGCGGTGTCTTGTTGAGTTGCTGCTGGCAATGCCTGAGCGAGCCTTTCGCCAACAGATTGACATTCTGGCACCCACAGTCGTGTATCCAGTCGATGGACTGTCGTCCGTCTACAAATCCAAGCACCTCTACCTTCTTGGTCATACCCACACTCTCTGCATAGCGGCAAATCATCTTCACGGCATCCTTCTCTCCATCCGAGACCCTTGCCGATGCCACCTCAATTCGGTCGACATTGAGTTCACTGATGAGCATCCGCGCAATCATGAGTTTCTCATGGGGAAGGAATGCCACGCCACTGGTCTGCTCACCGTCGCGAAGCGTGGTGTCCATGATTTCCACGAAGGGGTGCTTATACGGCTCTATCCTTATTGGTTCTGTCTTTCCCATTGTTCTGTCTTTTCGGAATGCTGAAGCAAGAAATCAATGTCATCGAGACCGTTGATGAGACAATGTTTCTTGTATCCGTTGATTTCAAAATGCTCTTGGTGGGCCGTCATGAGGTTGGTGACCGTCTGCCGGGGAAGATCGACCTCGACCTCTGCCTTCGGGTTGCTGGCAATGGTTTCGAAGAGTTCCTGAAGGAAAGGTTCGCTTACCACAACGGGCAACACGAAGTTGTTGAGTTCGTTGTTCTTGTGGATATCGGCAAAGAACGAACTGATGACCACCCTGAACCCATATCCGGCAATAGCCCAGGCCGCATGCTCACGCGAGGAGCCCGACCCAAAATTCTTTCCCACCACGAGGATGCATCCACCAAAGGTAGGGTCATTGAGCACGAAGTCTTTACGAGGAGTGCCATCATTGTTGTACCGCCAGTCGCGAAAGAGGTTCTCGCCGAAACCTTCCTTGTCGGTTGCCTTGAGGAAACGGGCAGGGATAATCTGGTCGGTGTCTATATTCTCAAGAGGCAGTGGCACACACGTGCTTCTGATGATATCGAATTGCTGTTTCATAATACTCTTTTTAAAATACGATAGAAACTATAGAACGTATAAGAACTATAAAAACTCCCTGGGGTCGGTGATGACACCCGTTACCGCAGCGGCAGCAGCCGTCAGCGGGCTGGCAAGGATGGTGCGTGCGCCGGGACCCTGACGTCCCTCGAAATTGCGGTTGCTTGTAGAGACACAATACTTCCCAGCGGGAATCTTATCGTCGTTCATTGCCAGACAGGCAGAACAACCGGGCTGACGGAGCTGGAAACCTGCTTCCTCGAGAATCTTGTCGAGACCCTCCTGGCGGATCTGTCTTTCCACTGCCCAACTGCCCGGCACGAGGAGTGCCGTCACGCCAGCGGCTTTCTTCCGTCCCTTCACCAGGGAAGCGAAAGCCCTGAAGTCTTCAATCCTCCCGTTGGTGCAGGCACCGAGAAACACAAAGTCGATGGGGAGTCCGAGAAGAGACTGTCCGGGTTGCAAGCCCATATAACCCAACGACTTGAGGAAAGAGGCACGTGCCTTGTCGTTGATTTGCGTGAGCAGGGGCACATTTTCAGAAATACCGATTCCCATGCCAGGGTTGGTGCCATAGGTGATGCGTGGCATGATGTCGGAGGCCTGGAACGACATTTCCTTGTCGAACACCGCGTCATCACCACTGCGCAGGGTCTTCCAATAAGCTACGGCACGTTCCCACGCCTCGCCCACAGGGGCGTGTTCACGGCCTTTCACATAGGCGAAGGTGACATCGTCGGGAGCCACGATGCCTCCCCTTGCACCCATCTCGATACTGAGGTTGCAGAGGGTGAGTCTTCCTTCCATCGACATCTGGCTGATGGTCGTGCCGGCATATTCCACGAAATAGCCTGTGGCGCCACCTGTGGTGAGTTGTGCCATGAGGAAGAGCGCCACGTCTTTGGGCGTGACACCTTCTCCTAACTCACCGTCGATGGTGATGCGCATCGTCTTGGGTTTCTGCTGGAGGATGCACTGTGATGCCAGCACCATCTCTACCTCCGAAGTGCCAATGCCGAAAGCCACCGCTCCCAGAGCGCCATGCGTCGAGGTATGTGAGTCGCCGCAGACGATGGTCATCCCCGGCAACGACAGTCCTTTCTCGGGACCTACCACATGGATGATGCCGTTGTCGGGCGACAGCATGCCGAAATGGTTAAGGCCAAAATCACGGGCGTTGCGCTCAAGGGCGTCTACCTGCTTCTTCGATACCGGGTCGGTGATGGGTTTGTCCTGGTCGTGTGTGGGGGTGTTGTGGTCGGGCATACAGTAGACCTGTTTCGGGCGGAAGCACTTCAGTCCGCGTCGGCGCAGTCCGTCGAATGCCTGGGGTGAGGTCACCTCGTGACAATAGAGCCTGTCGATATAGAGTTGCGTGGGGCCATCGTCAACGATTTGCACCACGTGCTTGTCCCAGATTTTGTCGAAGAGTGTATTCATAGTGTCAGTCTTTGAATTTGTTGATACAATCGATATACGCCTCTACCGACGCGGTCACGATGTCGGTATTGGCGCCAAAGCCGTAATAGAGTCCGTTGTTATACTCCACCTGCATGTGCACTTTGCCCACGTCGTTGGAGCCTTTCGAGATGGCCTGGATGGTGAATTCCTTCAGCGTCATCTTCTTCTGGATAATCTTTTTCAGTCCATTGATGGCAGCATCCACAGGACCATTGCCCGTGGCAGCAGCCTCGAACTTCTGGTTGCTGATATCGAGGCCGATGCTCGCCACGCTACGCACACCCATGCCTGTGGTCACCTGCAGGTAGTCGAGCCTGACGGCATGCGCTTCGGCAGTGTCGGCACCTGCGAGCATGAGGATGTCGGCATCGTTGACTTCCTTCTTCTGGTCGGCAAGTTTGAGGAACTTATCATAAATCTTGTCGATGCGGCGCTCGTCGTCGATGTTCACGCCGAGCACGCCGAGGCGGTATTTCAGCGCTGCCCTACCCGACCTGGCGGTCAACACGATGGAATTGTCGTCGATGCCCACGTCCTTGGGGTCGATAATCTCATAGGTGGATACGTTCTTGAGCACACCGTCCTGATGGATGCCGCTGGAGTGGGCAAAGGCGTTGCGCCCCACGATGGCCTTGTTGGGCTGTACGGGCATGTTCATCAGGCTCGACACCATCCTACTGATGGGATAGATCTTGGTCGTATTGATATTGGAGTCGATGTTGAGCGTCTTGTGACACTTCAGAATCATGGCTATCTCTTCGAGCGATGTGTTCCCGGCACGTTCTCCTATACCATTAACGGTGACCTCTACCTGCCGGGCACCATTGAGCACCCCACTGAAGGTGTTGGCGGTGGCGAGTCCGAGGTCGTTGTGACAGTGGGTGGAGATGATGGCCTTGTCGATGCCGTCGACGTGTTCGACGAGATACTTGATTTTATTGCCATACTCCTGTGGGAGACAGTATCCCGTGGTATCGGGGATGTTCACCACCGTGGCTCCGGCCTTCACCACAGCCTCTATCACCCGTGCGAGGTACTCGTTGTCGGTACGGCCGGCATCCTCGGCATAAAACTCCACGTCTTCCACAAACTTCTTGGCATATCTCACCGCTGCGACAGCACGCTCGATGATTTCGTCACGGTTGGAGTGGAACTTGTACCTGATATGCTCGTCGCTCGTGCCTATCCCCGTATGGATACGCTTGTGCTTGGCATATTTCAGCGACTCCACAGCCACGTCGATATCCTTTTCCACGGCCCTGGTGAGCGCGCATATCGTGGGCCATGTGACGGCCTTCGAGATTTCTATCACGGAATTGAAGTCGCCCGGACTGGAAATGGGGAAACCAGCCTCGATGACGTCGACACCAAGTTGCTCGAGTTGTCTTGCCACCTGAATCTTCTCCACAGTATTGAGCTGGCACCCAGGCACCTGCTCGCCATCACGGAGTGTCGTGTCGAAAAAAAACAGTCTGTCGTTCATCAAATGAAATATGAAAGATTAAACATTAAATATTTGCCATTTACCAGATGACGTAGGCACAACAAAAAAGCCTTTCACACTACCGGAAGTGAGAAAGGCCGTATCGGATTGTATCGTGCAATCACCTGCATACCTTGCCACTTCCGGCCGCATCTTGCAGTCGAAGGCTAATTATGCTAATAATCACACCAAGATTTGTCATACCTTATTATTCTTAATCGCCGTCGGCAGGATATCATCCGTCGGCAGAGTGTTTGAAACTGGTTGCAAAAGTAATGATTCATTCGCATACAGACAAATAAATCGTCACTTTTCTGCATGAAAACGTGACGATTTATCACTTTTTACCATTTTTTCATTGTTTTATTACATCAAGAACCTGACGGGCTATGGCTTTCATGCCTTCCACCGACGGGTGTCCGTTGATTTTCTTGATATCATGGAGGGTGATGCAGGGCACGCCATAATGGCGGCAGATGGTGAGACACGACTCATTGATATCTTCCCTGAGTTCGGAATTGAGCAGGAAATACATCTTGACATGTGGATAGCGCTTCTTCATATGGTCGAGAAGAAAGGCCATTGCCGGGCGGAAAGTGTAAAAGTCGCCCTTCTGCCAACCACCATACTTATATTGTCCCACCTCCTCGCCGGCCCAACTATCGTTGGTTGCACCGAAAATGAGGATGATGTCGGGATTTCCAAGATTATCCATGCGTGTGAGGAACGAACGTTCGGTATAGTCGTTGCCGTTGTAGCCACGGTAACCGATGGTACTGCCACTGTAGGAGTTGTTGACACAAATGCGGTAACCACCCTGGTCGGCCACCTGCCACCACCAGGTCTGGGTGACATCATCGACATCGGTGCTGTTTCCTGGCTCTTCATAATACCACATCTCGTTGGTCGACGGCGTCACATAGCCCTCGAAGGTGGAATAGGAATCACCGAGGATGGATATCGACGGGGATTGTGCGCAAGCCATGAGCGTGAGGCTTACAGCGAAAATGGATAACAGGTATTTTCTCATGATGATTATGGGGATAATGGGGTTATTCCTTGTGATACGAGTTTTTACCGATATCACCAGTTTTACTGGTTTTCTAGAATGGCGACTCCGGGGGAGGCGGAGGCCCTAATGGGTCATCGTAGCCGCCATTGATGCGCGACCCCATGATTTCGCCACCCTGCGTGGGGGGCACATAGGTGTCTTCGGGATTGGCAAAACGGGTGAACTCACCACGGAAGTTGAGGAGGACATCGCCCACGGCACCCTTCCTGTGCTTGGCGATGATAATCTGAGCCATGCCTCGCAGGTCATTGCCCTGCTCGTCGTGGAGGATATGATAGTACTCGGGGCGGTGTACGAAGAGCACCATGTCGGCATCCTGCTCGATGGCACCCGACTCACGCAGGTCGCTCAACTGCGGTCGCTTTCCACCCTCGGCATCACCACGCTGCTCCACGGAGCGATTGAGCTGCGAAAGGGCCATGATGGGGATGTCGAGTTCTTTTGCCAACTGTTTCAGCGAACGGCTGATGTTCGACACCTCTTCCTGACGGTTGCCGAAACGCATGCCATTGGCATTCATTAGCTGGAGATAGTCAATCATGATCAGTTCTACCTTCTTCTCACGGGCAAGGCGACGGGCCTTGGTACGCAACTCGAAGATGGAAAGGCCCGGGGTCTCGTCGACATAGAGCGGCGCACCCTCGAGCTTGCGGATATTGCGGTCGAAACGGTCCCAGTCGGCATCGCTGAGTTGTCCGGTCATCACCTTCTTGCCTTCTATCTCACAGGTATTGGAGATGAGACGGTTGACGAGCTGCACGTTGTTCATCTCAAGCGAGAAGAAGGCCACGGGGATACGCTGGTCTACTGCCACGTTCTTCGCGATAGAGAGGGCAAACGAGGTCTTTCCCATCGCAGGGCGTCCGGCAATGATGATGAGGTCGCTCTTCTGCCATCCCGACGTGATGTCGTCGAGTTTGGTGAAGCCACTGGGCACACCCGTCAGTCCACCGGTATTCGACGCTGCCTTCTGCATGATGGCCACGGCCTGTTTCACCACGGGGTCTATCTGGGTGTAGTCCTGCCGCATGTTCTTCTGCGAGAGTTCGAAGAGGCGCCCTTCGGCTTCCTGCATCACCACCTCGATGTCATTCGACTCATCGAACGACTTGGTCTCTATCTCACTGGCGAAGTGAATGAGTTGCCGGGCGAGGAATTTCTGGGCGAGGATACGGGCATGATACTCCACATGGGCCGAAGAAGCCACATTGGCAGTGAGTTCATAGATGTACATCTGACCACCTACATCCTCGAGGGCACCGTCGCGCTTCAACTGTTCGGTGACAGTGACGAGGTCGACGGGACGCTCGCTGATGCTGAGGGCCTGTATGGCGGCATAGACTTTCTGGTTGCGGGGCTCGTAGAACGTCTCGGGCCTGAGGATTTCGCTGACTACGGTGAAGGCGTCCTTGTCAATCATCAGCGCGCCAAGGACGGTGCGCTCTGTCTCCACCGACTGGGGAGGCATGTGACCGAGACCAGTGTCGATAGGGGTAGCGGCACGCTGTCGCCGACGTGCCGGATTGTTGGAGTTATTATTTTCGGGCATTGTATCTTAGGTTGTTGTCGTTAGTAAAAGAGTATATTCAATCTGTGTGTGGTGCTTGTCATCGAAGGCAATATGACCATAAGCCGTGCAAAGTTAATGAATTTTGACGGAACTCTCGTTTTTTTTTCTTATTTTTGCCGACAAAAATATCGCTTATGGACATCAAGACATCTGTATTCACGCTGAGCAGTCCTACTATAGAGAGCTGCCCCAAGGATTTCCTTCCGGAATACGCCTTCATCGGCCGTTCAAACGTAGGCAAGTCGAGCCTCATCAACATGCTCTGCAACCACAAAGGCCTTGCGAAGACCTCGGCAACGCCGGGGAAGACGCTCCTCATCAACCATTTCCTCATTAATAAGGAATGGTATCTCGTCGACCTGCCCGGCTATGGTTTCGCCAAAAGGTCGAAGACCGTGCAGCAGAAAATCGACAACATGATCAATTCGTATCTGCTGATGCGGCAACAGCTCGCCAACGTGTTCGTGCTCATCGACATCCGCCACGACCCACAGAAAATCGACCGCGACTTCATCGACTGGCTGGGCGAAAGCAGCGTCCCCTTCTCGCTGGTCTTCACCAAGGCCGACAAGCTCTCTTTCCAGAAAGCAAAGGAGAACGTGGAGAAATACATGGACTCTTTGCGTGACGTATGGGAAGAACTGCCTCCGTATTTCGTCACGAGCAGCGAGAAGAAGACAGGTCGCGACGAACTGCTTGACTATATCGACAGCATCAACAAGGAAATCAAGGAAATCAAGAAGGGATAGGAAAAGACATGGTACCGTATCTCGACGTCCAGAATCTCACGAAAACCTTCGGTGCACTGATGCTCTTCGAGAACATCTCGTTCTCGGTGAGCGAGGGTCAGCGCATAGGTCTGATAGCAAAGAACGGGATGGGGAAATCGACCCTGCTGTCAATCCTCACGGGACACGAAGGCTACGACAGCGGCGAGATCATTTTCCGCCGCGACCTGAAGGTGGGATATCTGGAACAGTCGCCACGGTTCGACCCAGAAGAGAGCGTGCTCGACGCCTGCTTCAACCACCATGGCGACGACGAGAAAGTGCTGCGCGCCAAGCAAGTACTCACCCAACTCAAGATCAACGACCTCGGCAAGCCCATGGGACAGTTGAGCGGTGGACAGCAGAAGCGCGTAGCACTGGCAAACGTGCTGCTCACCGACCCCGACTTGCTCATCCTCGACGAGCCCACCAACCACCTCGACCTCGACATGATAGAATGGCTCGAGAGTTACCTGTCGCGGGGCAACAAGACCCTGTTGATGGTTACCCACGACCGATTCTTCCTCGACCGTATCTGTGACCAGATTCTGGAACTCGACGACCATACCATCTATTCTTATAAGGGCAACTTTGCCTATTACCTGGAGAAACGAGAGCACCGGCTGGAAGTGGCACGTGCCGAGACTGCCCGGGCGGTGAACCTCTACCGGCGCGAACTGGAATGGATGCGACGCCAGCCACAGGCAAGGGGCCACAAGGCCAAATACCGTGAAGACGCCTTTTATGAACTGGAGCAGCGGGCGAAGCGTCGCATCGAGGAGCGGCAGATGCGCCTGAAGTCGAGCAACGTGTATATCGGCAGTAAAATCTTCGAATGCCAGTATGTATCGAAAGCCTTCGACGACACCGTTATCCTACGCGATTTCTACTACAACTTCGCCCGGTTCGAGAAAATGGGTATCGTGGGCAACAACGGAACGGGGAAGTCGACGTTCATCAAACTTCTTCTTGGCAAGGAGCCCGTCGATTCTGGACGTTTCGACATCGGCGAAACGGTGCGCTTCGGCTATTTCTCACAAGAGGGGCTGCAGTTCGACGAGCAACAGAAAGTCATCGACGTGGTGCGCGACATTGCCGACTACATCGACCTGGGACGAGGAAGGCACTTCACAGCCTCACAGTTCCTGCAGCATTTCCAGTTCACTCCCGAACAGCAATATAACTATGTATATAAATTAAGTGGTGGCGAACGACGCAAACTTTACCTCTGCACGGTACTCATGCGGAACCCCAACTTCCTGGTGCTCGACGAACCCACCAACGACCTCGACATTCAAACCCTGCAGATACTGGAGGAATACCTCACCGACTTCCCGGGATGCGTCATCGTGGTGAGCCACGACCGCTATTTCATGGACAAAGTGGTAGACCACCTCCTGGTATTCAAAGGCGAAGGGGTCATCAAGGACTTCCCCGGCAACTACACACAATACCGCGAATGGCTTGGGCTGAAGGGCAAGGAAGAGGCGCAACAGGCAGAGAAAGCGGCAAAACAACCCCGCCGCGAATACCGCAATGCCGACAAGCGGAAGATGACCTACAAAGAGAAGACGGAGTTCGCGCGGCTGGAGACGGAAATCGCAGCGCTCGAAGAGGAACAGAAACGCATCGAAGCAGCGCTTTGTGGCACGACCTCCGACATTGAGGAAATCACCGCCATGAGCAAACGCCTGCCTCTGCTCAAGGCCGAACTCGACGAAAAGAGCATGCGGTGGTTGGAACTGAGTGAAATGGCGTAAATTGTTAATCTTTCCAAACAAAAGGGGTATTTTTTATACTTTTTTCAACATTCAACGTCTAAAGGACTATACTGCAGATTTCAACAACTTATTAATTTATTATATTCATTCATTTTATTTGCTTATGAAACGTGTGTTTCTTATGATGACTGCTTTTGCGGCAGTTATGTGTAGTGCCCAGGTGGTAGAAGACTTCAAGCCTGCCAGCACGAACCAGGAGGGACAGGAGTATCCCATGGTCAATTCACAACGTATGGTCCGCGCAAGGATTACCGCACCCGATGCCAAGAGCGTAAAACTCGATATCGGTGGCGTGAAATACGATCTGGTGAAGGATGCCGAAGGTGTCTGGATTGGTGAGTCGGCACCACAAGACGAAGGATTCCACTATTATCAGCTCAACATCGACGGTGCTTCCGTTCCCGACCCAGGAAGCAAATACTATTATGGTGCCAGCCGCTGGGGAAGCGGTATCGACGTACCTGCCGCCGACGAAGACTTCTATACCGTGAAGAACGTTCCCCAAGGTTCGGTAAGCGAAGTGTACTACTATTCTACCGTGACAGAGAATATGCGCCACTGCTATATCTATTTGCCCGCAGCCTACCGTGAGAACCCCACGAAGAAATTCCCCGTCCTCTACCTGCAGCACGGCATGGGTGAAAACGAGACAGGCTGGTCGGCACAGGGAAAGACCGGAATTATCATGGACAACCTCATCGCACAAGGCAAAGCCGTGCCGTTTATCATCGTGATGGACAACGGACTGAACGCAATACCCGCACATCCCGACACCACACAGGCAGCACAAGGGTTCGGTGGATTCCCCGGCATGGGACCACGCCCACAGGGACAAGGTGGTGCTCGTCCGCAAGGTGCCCCGCAAGGAATGCGTCCCGGTGGCCCGCAAGGTGGCCCGCAAGGTATGCGTCCCGGTGGTCCGCAAGGTGGTCCTCGCGGTCCTCAGGGTGGCCGTCCCGGTGGTCCACGTCGTGGCTTCGGCGGTTTCAACGGCTTCCAGGAAGTGCTTATCAAAGACATCATCCCCATGGTCGAGAAGAACTACCGCGTCATTGCCGACCCGGAACACCGTGCCATGGCTGGTCTCTCGATGGGTGGCATGCAGACCCATATGATCACATTAGCCAACCCCACCAAATTCGCCTATGTAGGTATGTTCAGCGGTGGTACGTTCAGGGCTGACGAACTGAAAGAAGCTACCGACTTCAAGAACACGAACAAGGTGTTGTTCATGAGTTGCGGAAGCAAGGAGTATATGGGTGTGACCGAGGCTGCCGAAGAACTGAAGGCTCTTGGCATCAATGCCCACTCGTATGTGTCGCCAGAGACCGCCCATGAGTGGCAGACATGGCGCCGCAGCCTCTATCAGTTTGCACAACTGCTATTCAAATAAATCCCAGAAAAGCCTAAGAAGCCCTAGGGCACCTGGGATTCCTAGGAAAACATAGGAAAACCTAGGATAGCCTAGGATCACCTAGGACCACCTAGAAAAGCCTAGAGATACCTAGCGTCTCTTAGGCATAATATTAAAAAATATGAGAAGACTTTTATTATTCGGGCTCTTGCTTCTTGCCATGGCTGCAGAGGCACAGACGGCAAGGAAGTTCACCATCGACCTCACACCAGGAGGCGAGGCACAGATGGTGGCATTTCTCCCTGTCAACCCATCGGGAAGAGCCATCGTAGGTGTGCCTGGCGGCGGATACTCCGTGCTCTCCAACACACACGAGGGAACACAGTGGTCGGACTGGCTCAACAAGCAGGGCATCGCCTATTTCGTGGTGAACTACCGCTTGCCCAACGGCGACCGCACCATTCCCATCAGCGATGTAGAGAAAGGCTTCCGCATCGTTCGCGACTCGGCTGCGGTATGGGGCATACACCCACGCGACGTAGGAATCATGGGATTCTCGGCAGGCGGACACCTGTCGTCGGTCATTTCTACCCTCTCCGACTACGAGGTGCGTCCCGACTTCACCATCCTGTTCTACCCCGTCATCTCCATGGACGAGCGGGTATCGCATAAATACTCGTGCATCAACTTCCTCGGCGAGGAAGGCCAGAAGGACCCGGCACTGGTGAAGAAATACTCCACCCAAAACGCAGTGAAACGCCACATCACCCCACCGGCAATCATTATCATGGCGAGCGACGACCGACTGGTACCCCCGGTTACCAATGGCGTGGCATACTACTCCGCCATGCGAAATGCCGGCAACGAGTGTGCCATGTATATCTACCCCACCGGAGACCATGGCTTCGGATGCGGTCCCTGGTTCAAATACCACAACCAGATGCTCAGCGACCTGGGCAACTGGCTCAATAACCGCAAGGCACCAAAAGCCGACGCGCTGCGCGTAGCATGCATCGGCAACAGCATTACCGACGGACATGGCATCGACATGGCTGGTCAACACGGATATCCGGCACTGCTGCAACAGAAGTTGGGCAACGACTACTGGGTGAAGAACTTCGGTGTGAGCGGACGCACACTGCTCAACAGTGGCGACCTGCCATACATGAACGAGACCGCATGGCGCGACGCCCTGGCATTCGACCCCGACATTGTGGTCATCAAGCTGGGAACCAACGACTCCAAGCCCCAGAACTGGCAGCACAAAGCGGAATTCAAGAAAGACTTGCAGCAAATGCTCACCTCGCTCTGTCCACAACTCGCAACTCCTGCCAAGAAAAAAGGCAAGAAAGGGCGCCAGGTGCTTCCCACCCGACCCAAAATCTACCTCTGCACACCTATCCCGGCCTTCAAGTCGTCGTGGAACATCAGCGATGATGTCATCACCAATGAAATCATCCCCATTCAGCAGGAGGTGGCCAAAGAATACGGACTGGAAGTGATTGACCTGCATACCCTCTTCGCCAACGACAGCGACAAGGTACAAGACGATGGCATCCACCCCAACGACAAGGGTGTTCGCCGCCTGGCAGACATCATCGCCGAGGCCATCAAGAAAGACAAGTAATCATTGCCATACTGACAACAGGCTTTTCCAGCGGGCATGGATATCATTTTGAATCCATGCCCGCTGCCTTATATATCAGTCCATCACCATGCAAGCATTCACCCAAAAGAGAGATGTCAAAAAAATTACAAAAAAACAATAAGTCAAGAAAAAAAACGCTCTCCAACTATTGGATAATCATATAAAATGTGTAAATTTGCATCGATTTTCCAAACACGACCGGATTTTCACATCTAGAAAGTCCGTTTTACAAATCAACAACATCATTTTTTATGTACAGCAAAGACGATTTATTATCGAAAGATATCTCCGAATTGGTGGATATCGCCAAACAACTTGGCGCTAAATGCCAACCCAACGATACACAGGAGAATATCGCATATGCCATTCTCGACGCCCAAGCCGAGAACCCCGCCCCCGTAAAACGCAAACGCACCAGGATAACGAAGAAAGACACCGACCATGTGTACAGCGTGAACGGAAAAGACGGCGAAAATTACGACTTGAAAAAGAACAAGGTGAACACAGAACCCCTCCCCTTGTTCAAAGATGAGATGTTTCCCGAAACAGAACCCATAACGGCTCCCGAACCACCGGCAGAGCCTGAGGCAGAGCCTGCGCCCAAAAAACGCGGCAGGAAATCGAAAGCCGAAAAAGAAGCGCTCGCCGCGGCAGCTGCAAAAGCCGAGGAAGAAGCAAGGATTGCCGCAGAAAAGGCAGCAAAGGAAGCTGAGGAGATGCAGCTGGCAGAGGCTGATCCCATTATAGAAGAAACAGCAAACACGGCAGAAGACACTCCTGAGGCTACCGAGCCCAACGAGGCAGTAGAGCCAAACGAAGATATGTCCGACCTTCTCGCACAGTTGCAGGCCAAAGTCAATGCCCACAACGAAGCGCAGGAAGAGAAGGCACAGGCACTGATGAACGGGATATGGGAAGGTGACCCCGGCGATGGCACCGACTTCATCGCTGTCGTCGACCTGCCCATAGAAGACCATTCGGTCATCCCCAATTACGACATGTTCGACAACCCCACAACGCCCATGGGCCAGCAGCCCACCGTGGCATTTGCCCCGCAGAAGGAAAGCCAGCAAAACGCCACCTATAATTTCGACAACATCATCGTAGGTAACGGCGTACTCGAAATCATGCCCGACGGATATGGCTTCCTCCGCTCCAGCGACTACAACTATCTCTCATCACCCGACGATGTGTATGTGTCGACCATGCAAATCAAGCAATACGGACTGAAGACCGGCGACGTGGTGGAGTGCCATGTCAGACCGCCACACGACGGAGAGAAATACTTCCCCCTCACAAGCATCGACAAGATCAATGGGCGTAAACCCGAGGAGATACGCGACAGGATACCCTTCGAGCATCTCACACCCCTCTTCCCTGAAGAGAAATACGACCTCTGTGGCGACCGCGAAACCACTAACCTCTCCACACGTGTGGTAGATCTCTTCTCACCCATCGGAAAGGGCCAGCGCGCACTCATCGTGGCACAGCCCAAAACGGGTAAGACCATCCTGATGAAAGACATCGCCAACGCCATTGCCGCCAACCATCCCGAGGCCTACTTGATGATGTTGCTCATCGACGAGCGCCCTGAAGAGGTAACCGACATGGCGCGCACGGTGAATGCCGAGGTCATCGCCTCGACGTTCGACGAGCCCGCCGAGCGCCATGTGAAGATTGCAGGCATCGTGCTCGAAAAAGCCAAGCGCATGGTGGAATGTGGGCACGACGTGGTGATTTTCCTCGACAGCATCACCCGTCTGGCACGCGCCTACAACACCGTTTCGCCTGCCAGCGGAAAAGTGCTTACCGGTGGTGTGGATGCCAACGCCCTGCAGAAACCGAAGCGGTTCTTCGGTGCGGCACGAAACATCGAAGGTGGCGGTTCGCTCACCATCGTTGCCACTGCCCTCATCGATACCGGTTCGAAGATGGACGAGGTGATATTCGAGGAATTCAAGGGTACCGGCAACATGGAACTGCAACTCGACCGCTCGCTGTCGAACAAGCGTATCTTCCCGTCGGTGAACCTTGTGGCATCAAGCACCCGCCGCGACGACCTGCTACAGGACAAGACAACACTCGACCGCATGTGGATTCTCCGCAAACATATCTCCGACATGAACCCCGTGGAGGCGATGAATACCATCCACGACCGTATGCTGCACACACGCAACAACGAGGAGTTCCTGCTCACGATGAACTCGTAGGGTAGGAACATCAACCATACAACGCATAGCAGGCAAGCCGGGAGGCTTGCCTGCTTGGTTGTTAGGTTCTAGGTTTCGATAGTAGTGCTGATGTTATCGGTTGAAATTATATCTTAATCCAAACTGGAACCCGACATTGGTGGGACGGTCCTTGAAAGCGTTGTCCACACTACTTCCATTGTCGAAATAGTATTTCAGGGTAGGCTCTACATAAAGACCTACCGATGGTACGAAATTGTATTGCATACCCAAGCCAACGAGGGTGGAGAACTGCACACGGTCCTTGTCGATATCTTTCTTCACGCCCTCACTCTCGAGTATGGCCTTCACGCAGAAATCTGCCTGTGCACCAGCCGTGGCATAGACCGAAAGCCCATACTTACTCCAGAGTGTATAGATTACATTCATGGGCACGCCCACATAGTGGAGCACCTGGTTGCGCTCGAGCGTGGTGCCACCCATCTCATAGATATAGTCCGACTTCAGGTTGCTGTACACCAAGCCGGTAGACAGCGACAGACGCTTTGCCAGACCAAACTGCATGCCGAGACCCATGGATATGGGACGATGGTGACGGGTCTTCTCCTCATAGCCCCGAAGGCGGAAGAGTGCCACGCTACTGGCATCATTCACGTCGAACAATGCGTTGTTGGCCATGGCATAATCGATTACCGGAGAGGAGCCGGAGAAAGAGAGGGCGTCATTCGAGGCAAACAGTCCCATCGCAAAAGGAGCGTTTCCTTTCCGGGGAGTCATGGGAACATCCCATGGCACTGGCAGATAGCCTACATCACCTAAGGGCTTTCGCGATGGTGCCGTGGGCATGCCTGTTTCCTTCTTATCTTCTGTCTTGACTTCGACATCCGCCTGGGCAATCATCGTGGACGGCTCCGTAGAAGGCGAATGGTCGACCACGGTAGGCCCTTCTGAAGTGAAAGACTGTTCAGGCTGTGAGAGCCGGTCGGAAGCGACAGGGCGCGACACCTCACGGAAGGGTCGGACCGTGTTGGCGGCAATCGGTAATGCATGGGTCATACCAGTAACACCTTGGTTCACGACCGCATCTTCTGCCACAGTCACTTCGTCGGCAACCGCTATTTGATTCGGGCTGTCGAAAGCCGTTACGGTTTGGCCTTGCTTGCCGGCAGAGGCCAAGGGTACGGTATCACCCGACCCATATTGCTGCCATAGGTAGGTGCCACCACCAACCAAGGCAAGCGCTATGGCGGCAGCAGCCGACCATTTGCGCCAGGGTATCATCGAGACATGACGTCTTGCAGGCATGGTCTGCGGAAGCGAAGCCTCGATGTCATCCCAGAGTCCTTCGGGGATGGGAGCCTGATAGTCGGAGAGTTTCGACCTCAGGTCTTTGGTCCAGTCTTGCTTTGTCATGTCTTTGTATGTTGATATTCGTTGATCAGTTTCTTGAGCATGGCCTTTGCCCTTAAGAATTGCGAGGCCGATGAGTTTTCCTTAATCCCAAGCATCTCGGCTATCTGCTTATGGCTCTTCTGTTCGAAGACGAAGAGGTTGAACACTGCGCGGTAGCCCGGGGGCAACAATCCGATCATGCGTGTAATCTCCTCGGGAGGCACCGCCTCGACGTCGGGCGGCTCATCGTCGGGCTCGTCAGGGATGTCGGTCACGAACGAGAGCCGTGATGTCTTCCGCAGCATGGTAATGGCCTCGTTGGTGACGATTCTCGTCAGCCAGGCGCGCAGCGACCCTTCGCCCCGGTATTGGAAGTCGTGGATATGCGAGAACGCCTTGAGGAAGCTGTCGTGCACCACATCCTTGGCATCATCTACCTGTGGCAGATAGCGTATCGCCACTGCCATGGCATAACCTGCCAGTCGCTCATAGAGTATGCGCATGGCTTTACGGTCGCCTTCGGCAATGCCTTGGATGATTTTTTGCTCTTGCTCCACGTGATTTCATTTGTTGGTATCCGACTCGAACGCCAAGGTGTGGTTTTGCTTCGAATCAGCCACTACTTCGCCATTGTCGACTTGTTCGAGCAAGGTCTGTACAACCTTCACGACGACCGACAGGCTGTTCTTGCTCTCTTGCAGTAGCGCCACAGAGCCCAACTGGGCTGTTCTTAATTTTACATTGCACGCCACTCCGTCTACTGTTGCATTGAACGTCATTTGCGTGGCTGGCAAATCGTAGTACCTGGATGTCGACGACACCCCCACGTAGACGGCCTCCATTTGTTGTCGGGCTGCTGTGGCTAAGATTACTGGGGTGGATGTGGTGTTGTGCTCAAGGGCCACCGAGGTTATCTCGGCCACGGGCACCCCCGTGAACACCAGGATGGAGTCGAGGCTTACCGTCCCTGTTCCGATGACCTGGCCATCGAGAATCCATCTGCCTTCATAGCAAACCGACACATCTGCGCCATCCAGACGTACACCTTCTTCACTGGAGTCGTCGGCTGCGCACGACACAAGGTTTGCGAATACCATCCCCAATGCTACTGCAAAAAGTAGTTTTTTGAAATCAGTCTTTTTCATCCATTTATCAACTATCAGGATAGGGAATGGAGGCCTCTCATTCCTGAAGGGCTCATTCCGTACGTCTTTCCTGAATAAATTGAGTCCATTTGAATACTAAACACGAAAAAACGAAAATCTTGCATGAAAAAGATGAAAAAAACTATTCCAGCAAATCAGACATCATATGTGCCTCAAAGAGAGAGATTCCATTGACGAGAAGGATGTGCTTGTCTTTCTCGAATTCTTTGGAGAGGTCGGGGGTAGCGCCGTCTCCCGACTGTTGCAGGAATTTCCTGAACAGGTCGACGGCAGCTTCGATGTTTCCGGAAAACCACTGGCAATAGCCGGCATTGAGGAAATCCTCGGGGGCCTGACGGGGCATAGCCAACAGTTTGGCATATTCTTTTCCTGCCTGTTCCACCTTCTGGCTGGCGAGAAGGGCCCAGGCAAGGGCTCTTGTCACATTGCCATCACCAGGATTGTCGTAGTCGAGCCGGTAAAGGATTTTCACGGCCTCTTCAGACTTCTGGTTGTGGATGAGCGCGATGGCTTGGTTGAGCTGGTATCCGGGATTGTTTTCATCGAGGAGGGTGAGCCGTCCGAAGGCTTCTTCTGCCTTTTGGTATTCGCCGGCAAGCAAGGCGGTGCGTGCCAAAGCCGAAAGGGCTTTCTTGTTGTCGGGTTCCTCTTCAAGTGCCTTTCCAAACGATTGCATTGCCTCCTCATAACGTCCCTCACGCATCTCCCAAGACCCTTTCAGGATGAGGTATCTCGACGAACGGTCTGTCTCGGGATAGGCATTGAGCAATTTACCCAGCGCGGCATACTGCTTGCGCTTGAGCAGGAAGTTGCCCAAAGAGAGCACCTGTGTGGCAAGGGGTGTTGACTGGAATACGGGATGTGCAAAGAACAGGGCGTTGATGCCTCCGTCGCCACCAAAAGGATTGTAAAAACTCACCCGTCGGTCGCACAGCCTGAAGAAACGGTAGAGGTCTTGCAAGTAGGTGAGCCGCACCGATGACGGCGAGTGGAGCATGTCGTCGCTGGCTACGGGTCCGAAAGCCACCTCGCTGTCGAGCATCGACTTCATGTTCTCGGGCAGACGGTCAATGACCGTTGCCATGGCCAGGGCAAACGAATACTTGTCGCTGTCGCAAAAAGGACCGTTATTGAGGAGATTCTCCAGGAACTGCGCCCCCTTGAGTTTCTTCATGGTGGTCTCTATGCCCGGATGATTCACGTAGAATGGGGCGAACCAGTTGGAGAGGTTATAGAAGAAGGGGTAGCGCTTCATCTGGGAGAACCCGCCGAAATAGATGTCGGCACCACTCTGTTGCATCTGCATCATGCGTTGCATGCTCTCCTCGAGTTCCTCCATGGCCTTGTCGGATGCCTCGGGATGGAGGATGTCTTCCATGGGGTCGTCGTCTTTCTCCACGATGCCCATGCGGGTGACGTCGAAGCCACGGTTCTTGATGATGTTGGGAATGATGCTGCGCTGTATCTCCTCGTGGTCGTGTTCGGCATTCATGCAAAAAAACATCTGCATCTGCATCTCGAGCAACTCACGTGCGGTGTTCTCATCTTCGGTCATGCGCTTCACCACATCCATGATTTCCGGATAGAGCCGATACTGGCTCGTCGACGTGAGTGCCCACCCCACGAGCGCCCTTTGCCTTACCCGCTCGTCGGAAGCCTGTCGATACACCTCTGCAAGCATGGTGTATTTGTGGATGTCGAAATGTGTCATTGCGGCGAGCGAGATGGCACTGACAAGATGCGCGGCGTCGCCACTGTCTATAGTGGGTGATAGCAAGAGCTGCTGATAGAACTGTGCATCGTCGGCATGCCACTGCATGGAGAAGCAAAGGCACTCAAACAGGGCTGTCATGTCTTCGAGGTGCGCACGGTAAATGGCTTTCGTGCGCTGACCGGGGTCGGTCTCAAACTCGAGCAATGCCACGTCGCTGACAAACCCCTCGAGCATCTGTCGCACATGGGTATGGCCTGTGTCGAAGAACTCCATGCGGGCTCTCGTCCCCGACATCGACATGTCGTGGTTGAGTTTGTGCAGGAGGATGGCGTCATTGGTCAGACGGTCGAGTTTGCGCAACAACGAGAAATAGAGTTTGTCGCGCTGGGGGTCAGGATATCCTTTTTTCCAGTAGTCGACCATCAACTGATAGTCGTCCTGGAGCTTTGATATACGCTCAAAGAGCGGGGAGAAGTTCATGTCGCCCTTGATCGTCTCTATCTTGGAGAGGGCTTTCCCTAATTGGTCGCTCTTGAGGAGACGCCTCGCGTCGTAGATGGCTTTCGAATCCATATCGTTGGAGTTTGGGAATGGGTGTCAGTTGGTACGCCACGTCACGTTGCGTGTACGGTCGATGTCACGCTGCCGGGGAGCGGCGACATGGGGGAAGGAGAGTTTGGGAAGGGCTTTTACCGTGGCATCGTCGACATGGCAATAAGTCTTGATGATACCGGCATAATGCTGAAGGCCAAAACGGCCGATGGAGTCGCAGGCGGCATCGTAGGCCTTGAGGAAACGCTGCACCTGTTGCTGCCGGAAGTTGTCGGCGATGCGCGAGGGACGGGCAGCCACCACGCCAAGCCAGATGCCCTTGTCACGGGAGTCCATTGCCACGGGATGCTTGGCAAGGCGGGCTGTGGTGGCCTGGGGCTCGGGTAGCATCACGGCATCCATCTCGTTGTTGAGGAGCATCATCAGCCGCACCATGACATCGTTCACCTGCACCCGGAAGACGGAGTTCGAGGGTTTCATGCTGTCGATGCCCAGGGTGGCGAGGTAGTCGGTTGCGGAATAGCGGGCCATGGCTATCATCTTGTCGCCGAGTTGCTTGCCGTCGGTAAGACGGGCCTTGTGGTTGAGGATGAACTGCCAATAGGCGTTGGTGGCTGTGAGGTACTCCACGGCGATGCCCGACCGTTTCAGGCGCTCAGTACGCATGAGGTCACTGAAAGCCAACTCCACCTCATTATTCCTCAGCATCTCCTGACAGTCGAGGGCGGCGTTCATCTCCTTCACGCTGATATCCACGCCAAAGGTGTCGAAGATGCCTTTCTCCTTGGCAATGAACACCGGCAGACAGTCGAGGGTGGGCGTAGTGGCCACCTTCAGGGCAAGGGAGTCTTTTATCTGCATCTCCTTGTTCTTCTGTTCATTCATCGACGGGCCACAAGCTACAAAGGACGCCACTAAGACGACCGAAATCGTATATATCCAATTATTTATTTTCCCTTTCATCATGTGGGTAGATTCTATGAAAACTGCTTACCAAGAAGCATGAAGGAGAGAAAAACCGAACATATAAATCTATAAATCAACATGTTACGTCATTTCACCCCTTTCGGTTGACGAGTGCAAATATAGCAGAAAAAAACGGTATTCTATACGAATTGACCGACTTTTTCATCCCATATCTGCAAAAATCAGGCCAAGAACTGTATTTCTATCTTCTTTTAGGGTTGGTTATTGTCCGTTTTTTGTGTTTTATAAGACATATGCCCCAAGAAGTGGTTCAATTTTCTGTGAAATAAAAGAGCCTCCACAAAAGTTTTTATGTTTCTATTTCCCGTTGCGCCAGTTTTTCATTACTTTTGCACAATCATCCTAAAAGAGAATATTCACCATTAAAAAAACAACCATTACCTACTCAAAACTAAAATGAATATGATGAAAACCAAAAAAGCAATTCTATGCCTGATGGCATTGGCCATCATGACACCGGCTATCGCCCAGGAAAGTGACAACGCCTCCTGGCCTTGGGATTTCCCACAAGGTGTGAAACTGAATATGGAAGCGGGACAGACCGTCCTGAGCCCCTTCACCTACTATCCCAGTTCGGTGGAGAAAGGTGAGCCGTTGCGGGAGGCAGTGCTCATCTTCTACGACACCACGGTGCAAGAGGCGGGCGAGGAGAAGTCGGTACTTAACAAATATGGAGGCGTGGAGGTGATGCCCAACGCCCTCATCATCCCTCTGCCCAGCAACGCAAAGGCGAAGAAAGGGGATGTGGTGCTCACATGGTGGCAGTCGGGAAGCGGACTCCAGCGGGCCATCGTGGTAGATGACAGCAACCCTAAGGAACCGAAGGCTTGCTATCTCGACCTGAGATGGCCCGACAATCCCGAAAGTCCCCAACTCGAGGAGAAAAGAAAGGGAGAGACACTGAAGCCTGGTTCGTTCGCCGTAATCAAAGACCGACAGTGGCAGAGTGGCGCACAGGTAGCCATCAAGAAAGACAAGGAGTGGCTGAAAGGGACGCTCATCCACGTAGAGGGCGACAAAGTGCTGGTACTGGGATTCGGCAGTAAGATAGAAGCCTACAACAAGGCCGACGTGCGCCTCATCCCCTTCAAGGAGAAAATCAAGGTAGGCGACAAAGTTTGGGCAACATGGGTCAATTTCTACCGACCGGGATATACCGTGACTGCGGTAGACAACGAGACGGGCCATGTGTACGTGAAAGCTGAAAACAGCAGCAGTATTGAGTCGAAGAGCTTTGCCGACGTCACCAAGGTGCTGGAATAAGTCAACTTACGGAAGGGAAAGGAAGTAGAAAGGAAGGGACGTATGCCCATCTCATCGCCATTGAGATGAATTCCCCACACCCTCAAGCCGAGGATGTGGGGAATGTCATTGTATTATGGTTGTCCATGTTGTGTATAGAGAGCAAGTCTTTACTTGTGGACCACCGAAGATACCGGGGAAAAAGGCTTTCGTTCGAAGGATGAAGAATCCTTTTCGGTTATTTCCTCAAGTTGTAGAACGTGTGGATGATAAACGATGTGCAGACGACACCAAAGAGGAAGCTCGGGTTGCATAGATTGCTGAAATTCATGAAATATGCAACAGCGATGATGCCCACTGACATGACGATTGCAATGGCTATAAGAGAAATCATCAGTTTGTTGGGAACCGTGATCTTCTTCTTCATATGGAGCACTGCCAGTAACAATGCCACCGATACGATAATCATTGGCAATAAATTCATGATGCTGAGCACATCATATAACCCCTTGCTCGCAATCACACCATGAACAAAGATGACAAGGGCTACGCATGCCAGAATCCCCAAGAAAGCTTGGAATACCCATTTAACAATCTTCATCCACTTCAGCTCAATCACGCGAGGCTTGCCTGTTGCGGGGTCAATGGCTTCGCCATTGTATTTGTATTTGATAATCAGATAGCGTATGGAGATGGGTAGCAAGAGGACTAACATCATCACCAGGAAGATATAGCCCTTGGTTCCATTTCCTATTACCCACTGTGAGAAATACATGACCCAGAACAACACAAAGATGATTGTGCCCCATTTGATATTCTTCTGGTATCGGGATTCCTTTTCGGTAAGCGTCTTCAGGTCATAGGAGCCATAGTCCTCTTTCTTCGTTTTCCTTAGAATAAAGAACCTGAAAAGCAATGATGCAACCCAATAGACAGACATCACGATGATGCCGAAAAGCGTCAGGCTGTTATCCGACCATTCTTTCCATAAGAAAATCGGCACCAAAATCAGGTTCAGCCATACTAGACCTTCCTTGGCATTCCGGCGTATGTCGACAAACTTACCGTACATAGCCTCGCGGAGTTGCTCGTCTGAAACAATCTCCTGACCATCCAGCCTTTCATCAAACATCTGGTAAGCGGTTCTCATTTCCTCCATCTCATGGAGTTCGTTCATATTCTCTGACATAGCTTTGCGTTTTTAATTGTTTGACATGGATTTGAGTTGTTCCTTGATGCGGAACAACCTGCTTGTGACCGCAGCAGTAGTGATGCCCACTATGGCTGCAATCTCATCATAACTCATACTCTCCAGCCACAGAAGAATGATGGCGCGGTCGAACAGTTCGAGGCGGTTGATTCTGTCATACAGCATCTTGACCTGACGGCCGACATCACCGGATTCACCCAACACATCCTTGTCGATGACCAGCGGGACGGTTGGTACATTCCGCTTCTTTCCGCGTTCCACATTGCAGCAGGTGTTCAGGCTCACGCGCCATATCCACGTCTTGGGACTGCTGTCGCCACGGAACTTGGCAAAACTCTTCCAGAGGTTGACCAACACTTCCTGGAAAAGGTCGTCTACGTCGACAGGGTTGTTCGAGAAAAAGTAGCATACCGTATATATTGTCTTACGGTATTCTCGGACCATTTTGGTGAATTCTAGTTCAATTGCATTCATCTGTTCGGGATTTTGTTCAAACAGTTAGTAACCAAAACCATGAATTCCTTTCAAAGAAAATGCAGAAAAAATCACTTTTCCCATTTTTTTTCGTTTGATGATTAAATATGGGGGCATAAACATGTATGCAAATGTAACATATTTTTCGAAGAATCCTCTCCATGGAACACACATTTTTCCAAGAAAAGACTTCCGCTGTATGCATATCGTTGCGAAACGGAATATAAATATGTATATAAGCAGTGTGACAGGTAATGAAAATTTACCCATCATCAAAGTAACGAAAGAATCAAATGAAATATGACCAAACTAATCCCTAAATCCGAAAAACCCTTTCAAGCCTACTTTTCCTTTCAGGTCTTCTGGCGTAAACCCAAAATGAGAAGCAGAAGCAAGAGTGACAAGGCGTTCAAGGAATTCATCGTATGATAGGTCGAGCCACGCTTCCGGCACTTCCACGCGAATCGTTCCTCCGCCATTGTGACAGCCTTCATTCCATGCCTCATCAAGTTCGGCTTCATACATCCCGTCATCCTTTTTGTTGAAACAATACCAGGAAGCCCACTCCTCCATACCCTCGATATACCTCCCTTCGTAATGTGGGGCAGAATGCGATTTTGGCGAATAGGTAGGGTCGCCTTTCTCCGCCCCACATTGATAGACCATGTATTTTTCCACATCCTTGGGAACCCGTTCCATCTTGATTGGTCCCGACTGCCAAATGTGTTTTCTTGTTCCCTTCAGACGATAGGTGTCGGCTGCTATCTTTTTCAATAGACTTACGAGACGTTCCTTGGTGTATCCTTCAGGCAACTCATATGAATCGTAAGAAGAGTCACCATTGGCATACACATAATATGTTCCGATAGGCTTGGCGTCACAGGAAACCTTAAATTGGTCTTTTATGGTTTTCATTTCATTCATTTTTGCGTGTTATGTATTCAACTCGATTCGTATGAACGCAATACTGGTACTTACAAACAAATGCAAAGATAATGAAAGATTTTGGTATTTTTTGAGATATCGAATACTTTTTATGACATTCCATTTATATCCCAAAAGTATCTCCATCTCCTACCAATCATTATGGCCTTCATTCGATATCTGGATGAAGTAATTCGTAACATTTTATACCGAACGGCTTACAATACCGAGATTTTTATCTATATTTGTACTTCAATTACTTTAGCACAATCAATCATCATGATGAATACCGTAATTTCAATTTTCAAGTGGCTGAATGCTAAAAAATCACAGTGTGTATTACTGTCGCTCTTCTGCATGCTCCTTGCATTGAGTGCACATGCACAGAAGAATGACAGCATACCATTCCTCTTCCGGGGGCACCTTATCATCCATTCAACAATCAACGACTCCGTAAGATGCAACATCCTATATGACACAGGGGGCGCCGACATGTTCATCGTGGATAGCGTATATTTGGCCCACTCTAATTGGAAACCCATCAAATTCGCGACTGCCATGGCAGGTGGCGGTGCCGGAAAGACAAAAGTCAAAGTGATTATTGACCCAACAAAAGTTGATATAGGAACCATTGAGGATAACTACAAAATGGTGCCCGTCTTTAAGTTGAGAGATGTTGTCGATTGCCATATTGACGGCCTTTGGGGCATCAAGAACGTGTCTGACTATCCTTTTGAAATCAATTTCGAGCATTGTTTCCTGAAACAGCACAAACAGGGAATGCCTGACATTGAAGGTTACATGAAACTGCCCATTCGGTTTGAGGACAATAAAATCATGCTGCAAGCAGAAACATGCATCGGAGGCACCAACATCAACGGGTGGTTCCTCCTGGACACAGGAGGTGGTAGCTCCATCATTTACACGGCGCAAACCGTGGCCGATTATCAACTTGAAACACTTCCAGGAAAAAGACATATCGAGGATATTTCTCAGTTCGGTATTGGAGACAAGAAACAAGAGACACTTGTCAACATGCTTTCCGACAGGATTGTCATAGGCACAGATACGATTTGCAACACCCCTATCACCTATATCCCCGAGGGGACGGGGGCTTTCGACGACAGGCCATATTTAGGCGTGATTGGCAACGACATCCTCTCCAAATTCAATATCCTCATTGATGTGAAGAACCTTACGCTTTATCTTCGTCGTCACAAGGACGAAAAGCCTTTGGAACCAACCTATGACTATTGTTTCCAAAACCGTACTGACATCGGAAAAGGATGGATTGTGCGGTCGCTCACCAGAGATGGAGATGCTGCAGGCGCGGGGATGGAACTGGGCGATATCATCACCGCCATCAATGGAAAAAACGTGTCAGAATACTCATGGGAGGAAGAATACGACATCGACACCATACCCCGTCAAACCATCGACATCATAGGTGCCGGAGGCAAGACGAAACACATCATTCTCGATGCCAAAAAGCAGTGGTAGGTGCTTATATAAAACCGCTTCAATGTCTGAACGCCAGTATATAGCGATTGACTTGAAATCGTTCTACGCCTCAGTGGAATGCGTGGAAAGGGGACTCGACCCTTTGACCACCAACCTCGTGGTGGCAGATAAGAGCAGGACGGACAAGACCATCTGTCTGGCGGTCTCTCCATCACTGAAGGCGTATGGCATCGGAGGTCGCGCCCGTCTGTTCGAGGTGGTGCAACGTGTCCGAGAGGTGAACTACGACCGTCGCTACAGGGCAGGTGGACGTCTTTCAGGCAAATCCGTTAGCGATATCGAATTGAAGGCACATCCCGACTGGGAGGTGGATTATCTTGTTGCTCCACCGCAGATGGCACATTACATGGACGTGAGTGCCAAGGTCTATCAGACCTACTTGAAACACCTCGCTCCCGAAGACATCCATGTGTATAGTATCGATGAGGTGTTCTTGGACGTGACAGACTACCTGAAAACTTACAAGATGACGGCACATCAGCTCGCCATCACAATGATACGCGACGTGCTGCGCACGACGGGAATCACCGCTACAGCAGGCATCGGCACCAATCTCTATCTCTGTAAAGTGGCCATGGACATCGTGGCGAAGAAAATGCCTGCCGACAAAGACGGTGTCCGCATTGCAGAGTTGGATGAGATGTCCTACCGCCGCCTGCTTTGGAACCACCGGCCGCTGACAAGCTTCTGGCGCGTCGGCCATGGCATCGCAGAGAAGCTGGCACCCTATGGTATCGATACGATGGGGAAAATCGCCCGGATGTCGTTAAAGAACGAGGAACTATTCTACAGGTTGTTCGGTGTGAACGCAGAACTGCTCATCGACCACGCCTGGGGATGGGAGCCTTGCACCATCGCAGAGGTGAAAGCCTACAAGCCAGAGACCAATTCTTTCAGCAGCGGCCAGGTGCTGCAAGAGGCATACGACTGGAAGAAAGCCCGTGTGGTGGTGAAGGAAATGGCTGATGCTGCGGCGCTGAATCTCGTAGCCAAGAGACTGGTCACCGACCAGATGGTGCTCACCATCGGCTATGATGTGGAGAGCCTGACGAATCCAGCCATCCGTTCCAAGTATCATGGTCCTGTCACGACCGACCATTATGGCAGGCAGGTGCCCAAGCATGCTCATGGAACTGCCAATCTTGAAAGGCGGACTTCATCCTCTGCCATCATCACCAAAGCGGTTATGGAACTCTACGACCGCATCGCCAACCCAGATTTGCTCGTCAGACGAATCCACCTCACCACCTGTCATGTGGTAGATGAGTTGACGGCCAAGGAAAAAACTGCACCTCAGCAGTTGGATTTATTCACCGATTATGAAGAACTGGGAAGGCAGAAGAAAGAGGAGCAGGAAGCGCTCGACAAGGAGAGAAGAATCCAGGAGGCACGGCTGGCCATCAAGCAACGCTTCGGCAAGAACGCCATCCTAAAGGGTCTGAATTTCGACGAGGGTGCCACTGCTAAGGAGCGCAACGAACAGATAGGTGGACACAAGGCGTAGAAAATGAGAATATAACGAAAGGAGAGCAGGCTCAGAAAATCAAATGAAACTGGGCGTGGAAGAATGAAGAATGAATATGGAAGAATACAACGATATCATCAACCTGCCCCATCATGTATCGAAGAACCATCCTCCGATGCCGATGATGAACCGAGCGGCGCAATTCGCTCCCTTTGCCGCATTGACCGGCTATGATGCCGTCATTCAGGAAACTGGACGCTTGACCGACGGCTTCATCGAACTGGATGACTCCAAGAAGGAACAGTTGAACCGCAAGATAGCCGAACTGATGGAGCAAATCGATGAGCGCCCCATGGTCACCATCATTTTCTTCAAACCAGACGAGCGAAAGGCGGGCGGTACGTATTCCACTGTTTCAGGAAAACTGAAAAAGGTTGATGAATTCCGGCAACTGTTGGTTTTGGAGGATGAAACGCCCATCCCTTTCAACTGTGTTTTTGACATCCGATAACAAGACTACTGTGATTTGGGCATGTTTTTAAAATAGACCATTAAAATGAATATAGTCTTCACAGGGCATACAACCCTTAAAGGAAACAACAAAGGATATGAAGAAATCCTAATAAAAGCATTGCCAGAACGGATTTTATGTGTATTTTTGTAGGGAGAATCAGGCAAAAAGGATATTTGTATATCAACAACAAGGTTCACTGTCATGCATTGACCCAGCCAGAAACAACGGAGAACATTCTTTTTGATAAGCATTAAGGTCATTCATCGTCGTTGGTCATAATCATAGCCAATGAATCAATGTCATGGTGATGAAGATAGTTAAGGAGCATCAAATGTACATGCCCAGCATCTTTACAAACGCCTGCGGCAGTAGCTGGACCATTGTAGACACTGAGGACGTGTTGGGCGTAAACCTGAACATCAAGCCGAAACGGTGATGTTTCTTCATAACAAAGGCACTCATGGTATTTCACGAAAACACACTATAAACATATAAGGCATATGAAAACAATAAGAATTCTTAAGAAACTGTTTCTGACGGTTGTGATGCTCATTGCAGCAGTTATTGTTGTTACCTTGGGATTTTGGCTCATCGACGGACGCTCACCACAGGCTTTCGTCGTTTCCCATGCCCTGCCAAAATCAACAATGGAAGACTATGAGAAGGCCAAGGGCGACATGACAGACAAGAGCACCGTGGAGATACCCAATGGCGTGGAGTTTCCCCGCGAAGTAATCCAGTACAGGGTCGGCGAAATGCAAGTGTTTGAGGTTGCTGCCGAGGATGACTCAAAACCTATCGTGCTCTACATCCACGGTGGGGCCTATCTTCACAACTTCACCCCACAGCATTGGAAGGCAATGGTCGAGTGGGCTGAGACGACAGGGTGCGGTATTGTGGCTCCCAACTACCCGTTACTTTACCGCCATACCGTCAGAGATGCCTTCCCGCAGATGTTGCAGCTGTATCGGAAACTGCTGGAGCGTTTCCCCGCCAAGCACATCATCGTCATGGGTGATTCAGCTGGAGGCGGCTTTAGCCTTGCCCTCACCCAAGAAATACAAAAGACAGACTCCATGGTTTTGCCAGGACGATTGGTACTCATTTCGCCATGGGTTGACATAACGGGAGGCGATGATGCGATACAGGAGCACGATACCTTCCTCGACAATGAGGTACTGCGGCATGTTGGAGCCGACTGGGCTGACGACATCGACACCCATGCCCCAATTGTCTCACCTTTATACGGCAACATGCAGGGATTGCCTCCTACCGACCTCTTTACTGGCACGTGGGAGGTATTCTATACGGATATCGTCAAGACCAGTGACAAGATGAAGTCAGCAGGTGTGAATGTTCGATTGCATGTGAAGGAGAAGATGGGACACGTCTATCCGTTATGGCCATGTCCGGAAGGAAAAGAAGCCCGTAAAGAGATTGCAGAAATCATCAAAGACCATATTCAATAGCATAAAACCCATTGAGAATCCCCTCTTGGTGGAATCAAATTAATACAACACCATGCCCGACAGTCCGTTGACGGCCATCACATTTACCCTATCATTGTTTTCCAACCATACATACAACCATCGCCAACTGAAGTTTTTTGTCGCAAAATCAATCATGTTTCACCATAAATGATTTTTTATGCGTATCTTTGTAGTCATAAATGATTTCAAGGAAAACATGAGTGCTGAAGATGTGGAGATGGTTGATAAAGAACTTGTCAGACAGTGGATTGAACTGTTGTTTAGATGGGTATATTCAAAATTACCCAAACGATTGGGGGAGGAATTCGAATGACATTAAGGGAACTCTTACAATCCGTCAACGAAAACGTCTTTCAGGACAATAGCCTATTTCGGCAACTGAAAAACGTGAAACCTGAATATGGTTCCAATATCCGAATAAAGGTTTACAGGAGAGGTAATACCATAAGCGTTACCAATGTGCATGTCGGTTCTCTGGGAGACATTGTGGCCAGTCCAATAGATAAGGTAGACGACCTGCATCTGTCCGGCAACGAGTTGTTGAAGGTGATTCTTGATGCAATGGCCAACAAAGGCTTTACTGAGGCTGATTATGATATGTTCTGGGACGATATGATGGATTTGCAAAAGGCAAAGATTATCAGATGACAAAATAGTATGTAATGACATTACACACCAACAGACTTTTTTTGAGACCATGGCGAGAAGATGACGCAGAAACCCTGTTCTTTTACGCCAAGGATCCTGCAGTAGGCCCCATTGCCGGATGGCCGCCCCATAAAAGTGTGGAGGAGAGCCTTGAAATCATCCGTACCGTGTTCTCTGCCCCTGAAACGTATGCCATCATTTTGAAGAAGACAGCAACCCCCATCGGCTGCATCGGCTTGAAGACGGGAGAAGCAACCGACATGACCGACCGTGAAGATGAGTGTGAGCTTGGTTTTTGGTTGGGCGTTCCTTATTGGGCTCAGGGACTGATGACAGAGGCGGCAAAGGAGATGATACGCCATGCCTTTGAGGATTGCAGGATGAAAAAAGTATGGTGTGGCTATTACGACGGCAATCACCGTTCGAAGCGGGTGCAGGAGAAATGCGGTTTCATCTATCAATGGACTACGGACAATGTGGACGTGCCATTGATGCATGAGACACGGAAAGGACATGTCAGTTGCCTTACAGCAGAGGAATGGAAAAACAACATGAAAGAAGTTAGAGTATCTCTCATCCCCTTGCAGGAAGATGACCGTGAACAGTTCATATTTGACAACCAGCGGGCATTCAAGTACGGTGCGCAAGAAGAGTTCGGTATGCGTGATGAACGTTGTGAAGAAGGCGAAGAGGTTATCTCCCGTGGCACCATTGAGCAGTCGATTGATGGCGAAGATGCCGAAACCTACCGTATTGTCTTGAATGGTAAAATAGTGGGTGGACTTGTTCTGAACATTGACAAGGATGCACAAAAAGGAGAGTTGGAACTGCTCTTCGTGAATCCCGAGGCTCACAGCAAAGGCATCGGCCAGGCAGCATGGAAAGCTGTCGAGCGAATGCACCCTGAGATTCATGTATGGGAAACCATCACACCATATTTCGAAAAGCGCAACATCCATTTCTATATCAACCGCTGCGGATTTCATATCGTGGAGTTTTGGAACAAGCATTTCCACGGTCCGGCCATTCCCGAAGAGGAAGAAGGCAACTGGAGCGAGGACGATGAGATGTTCCTCTTCAGGAAAATCATCGATTAGCCTTTTCCTACAAGTCACGGTATGGTTGACACCTTTACCGAATATACCCCTCAAAACCTCGCCCGTTCTTGAGTATTGAATATTGTTGAACTATGATAACAAACATTGCGTTTATGAAGAAATCTGTTCTTTGGATAGTAGCAACTGTGTTGTTGGCAGCAGGCAGTCATTTGACATGTGCTGCAACGGCACTGCTCTCAACTTCCTTGGCTACCAAAGCCACTCCGGGTGATAGAAAGCACACGATCAAGTATATCCGTCAGCGCGTTGATGACATCTATCGTTGCTATAAAAATCCCCAATATGATGAATATGGTGCGAGAATCATGGAGCGCATCAACCTCGACAGTGCCTATTGTTCTGACCGCTATAAGGCTACTTACAGTAAAGTCTGGGAAATGACAGAAGATGAGTTAGTCATTGATTACGACCATTGGACAGGTTCACAGGATGACAACCAATTCACCTACCGTGTAGGGAAGATAGAAAACATCACTGATTCTACGGCCATAGCATACGTCGAAGGTAATAACTTCGGGGAAGATTGCACCATCGTCCTTTCTCTTCTCTTCGAGCGTGGAGATTGGTATGTAGATGATTTCCTCCCCATAGGCGGCGAGTCAGAGAGAGCATATCTTGAAAGGCTCATCTCGGAGTCTATCATCAGCAAGATCATTCGTTTCTATGAAGATTATGTCTTCTATGGAAAGGATGACCTTACTATCGAAGAAGCCGTGAAGAAGTATTGCACCCCGCGGCTTGTTCAAAAACTGAAAGACGACTATGAATATGAAGGCGAAGGCTATGCCATCTGGGACTTCCGTGGACCACTTTGGGGACCTGGTGACAGTATCGCCCACAAGGTGGATGCGGTATCGCCTTTGGGAAACGGCAAGTACAAAGTGTGTTATTATGACGGAGACGAAGAATTCACCTGTACGGTATCCGTGATAGTGAAAGGCAATACTATACTGTTCGACGGTATAGAGTAGGCAAATACGCTCTTGCCGGAGGACTAAAAACGACAAAGAGCCCATGAATAATTTGTAAGAATGAATGAAAAGAACTAAATTTGCAACGAAAGTCCTAAGAACATTCTACAAAAATCGTTTTTAATCATGAAGAAGTTTATTTTGATAACCCTCATTACACTGATTACTTGCACGACAGCAGCCGGGCAAAACATGTTCAGCGGTTCAACAGACCTGGCAGTAATAGCCAACGAATGGGAGGATAGAACCCTGAGTGGTGTGGCCAATGGTTCTCTCGTCACTATGCTTGACTGCTTCAATAAGGAGTGGCCCACATGGATGCTTGATGCAGCGGTCAAAACCATGAAAAAAGGTGTGGTGGGCCGAGACACATATAGTAATGGACAAATTGTTGTTCACAACAAGCCTAAGAACGGATGGGTTTCGGTAGACTGGTGGGGTAACGCTGAACGTCACGAATTCATGAGAGCATGTTTCTGGAATCGCAGCAATGGTAACCGTTTGCTCGGAATATACTTTGGAGGGACTGACAACAACCCCAACATACATTTCGTATGCTTCTACAACTACGACACGAAGAAACATACCCTTACTCCAGAACCACAGATCATTGATGGTTTCCGAACGACACAAGACACGAAATTCTACTATGATTTGCCAGAACAAGGCAAGGAGTTGATGATTTCGGAATTCGGACCACGTGGCCACTTCATTCACACATTCAAATGGGACGGTATGAAGCCCGTGTTTTCAAAGACAGAGAAGGTGGAAGATGAGGCCGACGGAGAGCATTGCGATGAGGAAGAGGAATGAAAAAACAAGAAATACGCCTATGACACCCAAAGAAAAGAGAAACGAAAGGCTCGCCAACAAACTGATTGCCAACCTGGAGCGCCGTCATTTCGAGGCATATTACTGCCATACCGCCAGCGACATCATTAACAAAGTGAAGGAAATCATACCCGAAGGGAGCAGCATCAGTTGGGGAGGTTCGATGAGCATCCGTGACACTGGACTCACCCAGGCACTCAAAGCCGGCAACTACAATGTCTACGACCGTGATGACGTGACTGGCGAGGAGGCCAAGCGCGCCGTCTACCTGAAAGCCTTCGACGTAGACTACTACCTCGCCAGTGCCAACGCCCTGTCGGAAGACGGTGTCATCGTGAGCATCGACGGCAACGGCAACCGTGTGGCAGCCATCACATGGGGACCACGTCGAGTCATCTTCGTAGTGGGTCTGAACAAAGTGGCACAAGACGTGAACGCCGCTTTGCAGCGCGCTCGCGGCATCGCATCACCCATCAATGCCGCCCGCTTCGACATCGACACCCCCTGTCAGCAGGATGGGATGTGCCACAACTGCAAGTCGCCCCAGAGCATCTGCAATTACGTGCACTTCTTGCGCAACTCACATCCCGCGAAGCGCCATATCGTCATTCTCACCGACCTCGACCTGGGATATTAGATAAAAAATCAAAGTCATAATAATCCCCAAATCCCTATAGTCCCTAAAGACACCACAAAAAAACAATGATTGTCTGCATAGCCGAGAAACCCAGCGTGGCAAAAGACATCGCACGCATCATCGGAGCCAACAAATCGTGCCAAGGATACATGGAAGGCAATGGTTACCAAGTGACATGGACCTTCGGACACCTCTGCACACTGAAAGAGCCCGACGACTACACCCCACAATGGAAACGATGGAGCCTGGTGGCACTCCCCATGCTTCCCGCCCGTTTCGGCATCAAACTCATCGACGACGAGGGCATACGCAAGCAGTTTGCCGTGATAGAACAACTGATGCAAAAAGCCGACGGCATCATCAACTGCGGGGATGCAGGCCAGGAAGGTGAACTGATACAGCGATGGGTGATGCAGAAAGCGAAAGCCACCTGTCCCATGAAGCGCCTATGGATATCATCAATGACCGACGAAGCCATCCGTGAAGGGTTCCAGACGCTGCGCGACCAGCAAGACTACGACCCTCTCTACCGCGCCGGACTATGCCGGGCCATCGGCGATTGGATTCTCGGCATGAACGCCACACGTCTCTACACGCTGAAATACGGACAGAACCGGCAGGTGCTGTCGATAGGGAGGGTGCAGACCCCAACCCTTGCCCTCATCGTGAACCGGCAGAAAGAAATCGACAACTTCGTGCCCGAGCCCTACTGGGTGCTATCCACCCTTTACCGCGACACGCTCTTCACCGCCACCAAGGGGAAGTTCACCTCACGCGAGGAAGGCGAGCAGTCATTTGCGCTCATCCAGGACAAGCCCTTTACCGTGACCGACGTGCAGAAGAAGAAAGGCACGGAAGCACCGCCACACCTCTACGACCTCACCTCACTGCAGGTAGACTGCAACAAGAAATACAGTCTGAGTGCCGAAACCACCCTGAAAATCATACAGACACTCTACGAGCGCAAGCTCACCACCTATCCCCGTGTCGACACGCAATACCTCACCGACGACATATACCCCAAGTGTCCTTCCATCCTGAAAGGACTACGAGGTTTTGAAGCCCTTACCGCCCCGCTCCTCACCAGCACATTGCGCAAGAGCAAGAAAGTGTTCGACAACGCCAAGGTCACCGACCACCACGCCATCATCCCCACAGGCGTGCCCGCCGCTAACCTCACCGATCTGGAACGCCATGTCTACGACCTCGTGGCACGCCGCTTCATCAGCGTGTTCTATCCCGACTGTAAGTTCACCACCACCACCGTCATGGGACAGGTAGACGAGGTGGAGTTCAAGACCACGGGAAAACAGATACAGGAACCGGGGTGGCGCACCATCTATGCCAAGGATGTCGAGGTTAACGCCGACGAGAACAAGAAAGACGACGAGGAGAAAACGCTGCCTGAGTTCGTGAAAGGCGAGAGTGGACCACACACACCCACACTGACGGAGAAATGGACAACACCCCCGAAATACTATACCGAGGCCACGCTGCTGCGCGCGATGGAAACCGCAGGAAAATTCGTCGACGACGAGGAACTGCGTGCTGCGCTGAAGGAGAACGGCATCGGCAGGCCGTCGTCACGCGCCGGTATCATCGAGACGCTTTTCAAACGCCACTACATCCGTCGTGAGCGCAAGAACTTGCTTGCCACTGCTACAGGCATCGAACTCATCGATACCATCCGCGAAGAGTTGCTGAAGAGCTGCGAACTCACCGGTATCTGGGAGAAGAAACTCCGCGACATCGAGCACAAGAAATACGACGCTGCCCAATTTGTCGAGGAACTGAAGCAACAAATACGCGACATCGTGACACAGGTACTCACCGACCCCACCAACCGACAAATCACGCTGCTCACTGAGGACGACCTGAAGAAAAAGAAAACATCACGTGCCAAGAACACGCCCGCACCGACGAAAACAAAAGCACCGGGAAAGAGCGCTCCTGCCACGGACGCACTCGTGGGCACCCTCTGTCCGAAATGTGGCAAGGGACACCTACTGAAAGGCAAGACCGCCTATGGATGCAGCCGTTGGAAAGAAGGTTGCGACTACCGCGTGCCTTTCACTGACCCATTACCACAATAAAAGCGCACAGAAAGCGTTATTAGGATAATCATGCGAACCTTCAGACTTTTTCCGGCACTGCTCATTGCCATGCTGCTCGCCACATCATGCGGAGCAGACAAGAACTTGAAGCGGGGTGAGAAATACCTCGCTTTGGGCGAATATTACGATGCTGCCACAGAATACAAAACCGCCTACTCGAAGACACCTGCCAAGGAACGTGACCGTAGGGGACAGATAGCCAAGAAAATGGCTTTCTGCTATGAGAAAATCAACTCCACGCAGAAAGCGATTGCCGCCTACCGCAACGTCATCAGATACAAGCAGGCCGACGGCGACACATACCTAGGCTTCGCCCGGCAACTGATGAAGAACGGCAACTACAAAGAGGCCGCCGAACAGTTCCGCATCGCCCTCGACTCGATGCCCGACAACCAGATGGCACGCGACGGACTCGCCTCCGCCATCGATGCGCCCCGACTCAAGGAAGAGGGCTCGCGCTACATCGTGAAGAAGATGGAAGTGTTCAACTCACGGCGCGCCGACTACTCTCCGATGCTTCTCGGTGAAAACCATGAGTATCTCTACTTCACGTCTACACGCAACGAGGCGCAAGGCGATGAACTGAGCGGCATCACAGGGTCGAAGAACGGCGACATTTTCTTCTCGCAGAAAGACGACAAAGGCAAGTGGAGCAAACCGCAGCGCGTAGAGTCAGGACTGAACAGCGATTACGACGAGGGAGCCTGTTCCTTCACACCCGACGAAAAGGAGATGTACCTCACACAATGCTCCTCCGACCCCTCCTATCCACGTTTTGCCAAGATCATGAAGTCGAACCGCTCGGATGCGGCATGGAGCAAGCCCTCCGAAGTGGAAATCACACGCGATACCCTGTCAAGCTATGCTCATCCTGCCATCTCACCCGATGGGGAATGGCTTTATTTCACCAGCGACATGCCCGGCGGACAAGGCGGACTCGACATCTGGCGCATCCGACTCTCATCCAGTGGTCTGGGCGGGGTAGAGAACCTCGGTCCTGCCATCAACACCCCCGGTGACGAGGAATTTCCTACCTTCCGGCCCAACGGCGACCTCTATTTCTCGTCGGACGGACATCCCGGCATGGGTGGCCTTGACATATTCATCGCCACCGTAGGCGATAATGGCCGATGGAAAGTGGAACATCCCGGCTATCCCCTCAACTCACAAGGCGACGACTTCGGCATGACCTTCGAAGGCCCCCACAACAGGGGATTCTTCTGCTCAAACCGTGGCGACGGGCGAGGATGGGACCATATCTTCAGCTTTGAGAAACCGGAAATCTTACAGACCGTGAAGGGATGGGTGTATGAACGCGATGGCTATGAACTGCCCGCCGCACAGGTTTATATGGTTGGAAACGACGGCACCAATGAGAAATTCAGTGTGCAGAGCGATGGTTCCTTCGAGCGCGTGCTGACACCAGGGGTCGACTATGTGTTCCTTGCCACCTGTCGGGGCTATCTGAACCACAAGGAAGAACTCAAGGTCGTGCAGACTACAGAGTCGAATGAAACGGTTTTGCAGTTCGCGTTGGCATCAATCAGCGTTCCGGTAATGATCGACAACATCTTCTACGACTACGACAAGGCAATCCTCCGCCCCGAGGCCGTGCAGTCGCTCAACGAACTGGTGGTGTTGCTCAACGAGAACCCCAACGTGACCATAGAACTGAGTGCCCACTGCGACTACCATGGCAGTCAGGCCTACAACATCGGCCTATCGCAGCGACGTGCCGAGTCGGTAGTGAACTACCTGATAGAACATGGCATTGCCGCCGACCGCCTCACCCCCAAAGGCTATGGCAAGGAGAAGCCCAAAGTGGTGCGGAAGAAACTGGCAGCGCAATACCCATGGATGAAGGAAGGCGACGTGCTGACCCAGGAATACATCACCGCCCTCGACGAGGAGAAACAAGCCATCTGCGACCAACTGAACCGTCGCACGGAATTCATCGTCCTGCGTACCACCTATGGCATGTTCGACAGCGAGGGCAACCTCACCAATCCGCCCAAACCCAAAGCCCAGTCGACAAGCGATGACGGCGACGAGGGATTCGATATCGAAGAGTGATGACACTACCCGAAGCATTCCTCACCCACTGCCGCGAAATCATGGGCGAAACCCTGTTCACACAACTTGAAAGGGGGCTGTCGTCGACACCAACGGCAAGCATACGCCTGAATCCATGCAAGAGCGACGACAGAGCGGTGAACCCCGTTCTCTCACCACGGCAGGTAGCGTGGTGCCCAAGGGGGGTCTATCTCGGCGAACGGCCCAACTTCACCTTCGACCCACTCCTACACGCCGGGGCCTACTACGTGCAGGAAGCCTCATCGATGTTTGTCGACGAGGTACTGCGCCAGACCGTTCACCAACCCATCACGGCACTCGACCTCTGTGCCGCACCCGGAGGAAAGACCACCACCCTACTCTCTGCCCTTCCCGAGGGCAGCGTGGTGGTGTGCAACGAGTATATTCGCCAGCGTGCACACATTCTGGCAGAGAACATCGCGAAATGGGGGCATCCTCATGTGGTGGTGACCAACAACAGCACCAGTGACATACGCCGGTGCGGTGTGGAATTTGACCTCATCCTGGCCGACGTACCCTGTTCGGGCGAGGGGATGTTCCGTAAAGACGAAGGCGCCATTGCCGAATGGTCGGAACAGAACGTAAGGCATTGCAGCCTCTTGCAGCGCGAGATACTCGAAGACGCATGGGCATGCCTACGCCCCGGAGGATGGCTCGTATACAGTACTTGCACCCTCAACATCCATGAGAATGAAGAGAACATCGCGTGGGCCATCCATCATCTCGGTGCACAACTCCAGGAGGTGGAGACACCTGCATCATGGGGTATCACTGGGTCGCTGGGCCCCACGCTGAAAGGCAAGGTGTGCCGCTTCATTCCGGGCGTGAGCGAGGGAGAGGGACTCTTCATGGCCCTCCTGCAAAAGCCGTCCGACAGGCTTTCCACCAAAGAGAAGCACAAGAACAAACGACAGCGGCAACAGCCCGGCCTGCCCGAAGAGGTAAGAGGATGGCTGACAGACAGCAACTCATATACCATACGCCAATATGGCAACACACTCACTGCCGTGCCGCAGCAGTGGGCTGCCCTCTACGATAGCCTGTCCAGCCTGAGAATCATTCATGGCGGCGTGCCACTCGGCACCCGACGGGGACGTGACCTACTGCCATCAGCAGCCTTGGCCCTCAGCAACATGCTACGCCGCGATGCCTTCGGACAATACGATGCCGACTACACCACCGCCATCGCCTACCTGCGCAACGAGGCCATCACGCTACCTTCCGACACACCACGGGGCATCGTGCTGGTCACCTACCACGACATGCCGCTGGGCTTTGTCAAGAACATCGGCAACCGCGCCAACAACCTCTACCCCCAGGAATGGCGCATCAGGAGCAGCCATGCCCCCGAGAAACACGACGAAATACTCATCAGAAAAAACCATAACGCATGAAACAATATCTCGACCTGCTCAACAGAATCATGACCGAAGGCGTGACAAAGACCGACCGCACCGGGACGGGAACGAAAAGCATCTTCGGACACCAGATGAGGTTCAATCTCGACGACGGTTTCCCCCTGCTCACAACCAAAAAACTGCACCTGAAGTCGATAATCTACGAACTGCTATGGTTCCTGAGGGGCGACACCAACGTGAAATGGTTGCAGGAACACGGCGTACGTATCTGGAACGAATGGGCCGACGAGAACGGAGAACTGGGTCCCGTCTACGGACACCAGTGGCGGTCATGGCCCGACTATCAGGGAGGAACCATCGACCAGATACGCAACGTGGTAGACCTGATCAAGCATCACCCCGACTCACGCCGCATGATTGTGAGCGCATGGAACGTCGCCGAGGTGGAGAAGATGGCACTGCCACCTTGCCACACCATGTTCCAGTTCTATGTGGCAGAAGGACGGCTGAGCCTACAACTCTACCAACGCTCGGCCGACACGTTCCTCGGTGTGCCATTCAACATCGCCTCGTATGCTTTGCTGCTGATGATGATGGCACAGGCGACGGGACTCAAGGCAGGCGACTTCATACATACCACGGGGGATACTCATGTATACCTGAACCACATGGACCAAGTGGCATTGCAACTCACACGCACGCCACGGCCATTGCCCACCATGCGTCTGAATCCCGATGTCGACGACCTCTTTGCGTTCACCTATGAAGATTTCGAATTGTGCAACTACGATCCCTGGCCGCATATCGCCGGCAAGGTGTCGGTATAGTATTTCCCTACACCATGCGTATCAATATCATCGCCGCCGTGGCAGAAAACCTCGCCATTGGTTACAAGAAACAACTGATTTACTGGCTGCCCGACGACCTCAGGCGTTTCAGACAACTCACTACCGGAAACACCATCATCATGGGCAGGAAGACCTACGAGTCGCTGCCGAAGGGAGCACTGCCACACCGACGGAACATCGTGCTAAGCCGCTCGGAAAAGACATTCGAGGGATGCGAGCGCTATGGGTCGCTGAAAGAAGCCATCGCACATTGCGCTCCCGATGAAGACGTGTATGTGATAGGTGGGGCAAGCGTTTATCGCGAAGCCCTGGCGATAGCCGACCGTCTGTGCCTCACCGAGGTGCACGACACACCGGAACATGCCGACACCTTCTTCCCCTCGTATGAGGGATGGCATGAAGTATGGCGCGAGGAACATGCCGCCGACGAGCGTCACGAGAAGCCATTCGCCTTCGTCGACTACGAGCGAGAACATGAAAAAGGGGAATAACCACAATGAAAAAAACGACACACACCAACCAGTTGGTTGGTGTGTGTCTGTATAATGGTCAGTGAAGATTCATTCTTCTTCATTGGCATCCGCCACGGGCAACTGCCTGTCGATGGCGGCATTGAACGAGATGATGGTCTCGCTCCTCGACAAGCCCAGTGGCTGGAGTTTGTCGTGGATGATATTGAGCAGGTGGTGGTTGTTGAGCGCATAGATTTTGATGAACATGTCGAAACCACCCGTAGTGTAATGACATTCCACCACCTCTGGAATCTTCTTGAGTTCCTCTACAACGAAGTCAAACTGGCCTGGGTCCTTCAGGAAAAGACCGATATATGCACAGGTCTCATATCCGATTTTCTCTGGGTCGATGATGAACTGCGACCCCTTGATTACTCCAAGGTTGGTGAGTTTCTGAATACGCTGGTGGATAGCAGCACCACTCACACCACAAGCCCTGGCCACTTCCAGGAAAGGAGTCCGGGCATCATCGGCAATTAGCCGAAGAATCTTTCTGTCTAAAGCATCTAAATTGTGTTGTGCCATAATTGTCTGGGATTTTTCGCAAAGATAGGTTAAAAAAAATACATTTGCAAAAAAAAGCGTGAAAAAAACGAGAAATTCTCAGCACAACAGGGCGAAAAGGAAAGAAATTGAAAGGAAAAGGCAAAATCACGACAACCCAAGACCAGAAGCATCACCGTTGGGACTGCAACGTGGATGGAGTCTTCGATGCCGAATAATGCACCCTCAGCGTGTTGGCCTCACGAAGCGCCTTCTTCACATCGGCAACCAGGCCCATGGGCACGTCGCGGTCGGCCTTCACCACTACGGTCATCTCCGCGTCGCCGCTGGCTTCCATACGTTCTTTCTCTGCCTTCATCACCGTAGCCAACTGGGCCACAGGCACGAACTTGTCGTTCACCTGCACCACCACGGTATCGCCCATAGTGGCCTGGAGTTGCTTCAGCGGCTTGCCGATGAAGATATAGGTAGTGGAAGCCCGCTTCGCCACACGGGTGAGTTGCGTGCCCTCTGGGGTATGGAAAACCACGTTTACCGGCACGCTCCGCATGTGTGTCACAATCATGAAGAAGAAGAGCACGGTGAAGATGAGGTCGGGAAGCGACGACGTGTTGAGGTCGGGAATCCTGCGCTCCTTACGGGGAATGAAACTCATTGGGCACCTCCTTTCATGACGAAATTCTCCGACACTTTCTGTGGGTAGTATTTCCGAAGGGCAGTGCGCTGCTCCTCGCTGCACAACGCGTATTGTTTCTGGAAACGGCGCAGTGCCAAAGAGTCGCGAAGCTGGGCGTAGGCCGCCACGATCTCGTGCTGAATCGAGAAATAGGTGTTGTAGTCGCTACGGCGGTCGGCCTCTATCTGCACCACATGGTTCTCGGTGACCATGCACTTGCCCAACGGATAGATATCGCGCTCCACCTTCTCCGGAAGGTTGGGGTCATTGGCGGGGTTGTCTACGAATGCCGCCACACGCTCCCTTACCTCACCGATGCCTACGGAGTCGCCATTGATGGTGATGTCGTTGTCGGGCGATACCTCTATCCTGAGCACGTTGCGCTGGCTCATCGCCGTGGGCTGTTGCTCGGAAGACAATGGGGGCAACATGCGCGACATGCCGTTGTCGTCGTCCATCGACGTGACGACGAGAAACAGGATGAGCAGCGTGAACGAGATATCCGCTATCGAAGCGGTGTTGATTCCCGGCACCCTGCGGCGCTTGCGTGCGAACCTCATGTTATCTGGAGCGTTTGTTTAGATACGACCTGATGGAAGAAAAGGCCACCAGTCCCACCGACAGCACAATCATGGCTACCGAGGCGATGACAAACATGTCTGCGGCCTTAAGCCACATGGAATCAGCATATTGCTTCCCGTTCACCACCACACCATCAGAAGAACCCATGAGAAAGGCTACGACAAGGATTCCAACCGTTATAGCCACGACAACCGACGAGATGACGGCTACGGGCACACGGTTCACCATCCGTGCCTGGTTTTTCTGCCTTTTCACGGCCACGGCAATGGCCCACACGGCGGTGGCTATGGCAAACAGCACCACGGCTGCCATCAGCCACAGCAAGACATCGGTGAGACGGGGCTCGTTGAAGTCAGGGTCATCGGGGAAAGGGTGGTTGAACCCAATGAGGTAATAGGCGGCGAAGACCACTGCCGTGACGGCAATGATTGCGAAGAGCACACGCTGTGACCCTTTCTCCGGAATCCACTTGAATCTTCTCATTTCTCAGATTCCTTGTGTTTCACGATGATATCCATGAGTGTCACCGAAGCCTCTTCCATCTGTGCGGTAATCATCTCAATCTTGGTGAGGATGAAGTTGTAGAAGAGTTGCAGGATAAGCGCTACGATAATACCGAAAATCGTGGTGATGAGCGCCACCTTCATGCCATCGGCCACGATGGTAGGATTGATGTCGCCCGCCTGCTGTATCTTGTCGAATGCCATCACCATGCCGATGACCGTACCAAGGAAACCGAGCGAGGGTGCGATGGCAATGAAAAGCGTAATCCACGAACACCCCTTCTCGAGGTTGGCTACCTGCACCTGTCCGAACGACTGGATAGAACGTTCGATGTTCTCCACATGCTCACCTATGCGCATCAGTCCCTGGTAGCAGATGGAAGCCACCGGACCACGGGTCTCACGACAGAGGGTCTTCGCTCCCTCTACGTCACCTGCCGCCACTTTCTCGTCGATGTCGGAGAGCAGCCTACGGGTGTTGATTTCTGACAAGGTGAGGTAAATTATCCGCTCAATGCAGAAAGCAAGACCAAGAATCAGGGCCAGCGCCACAAGCGACATGAACCCGGCATTGCCTTCGATGAACTTCGTTTTCAGCGACTTGTACACGCCCTCGTTTTCCTCTTCCGCAACCGCATCTGCCATTTCCATGGCCTCAGCTTGTGCAATGTCTTCGGCTACCAGCGAGTCTACGGAGGCATTGTCCTCATACTGGGCAGCAATCTCCTCGAAATCGGGAATGCTGCTTTCCTCTTGCGCCATGGCCAGGGAAAAATGTCCGGCCATCAATGCCACGATGAGCATGCATCGGGCTATCACATATTTCATATTGAGGTAATTATTTGGGATTCCTAAATAATGATGCAAAGATAATCAATCCACATGTCATGGCAAAAGATGAATCGTTAAAGTTTCTTTTCGTGAAATTGAATGCACCCAGCACACAAGCGTATTTCCATGGAAATTCAATCGATTACGCAGTTAAATTTATTAATTTTTGTTAAATTTTACTTTGTGTGGGCGCACGGAGAAGTGCCATTGAAAAATAATAGTTAATAAACTTTGAAGGTTTGAAAAAATACTATAACTTTGCATCGTTATCCTGAAAACAATCTTTTTACCTTAAAAAAAACTAATACCTATTGAAGATTCGAAGCGGTCGCCTGAGAAGGTCATCGCTTTTTTTGGGCCCTTTTTGTAAGGCCCCTGATGAGGCGTCTTCAAACAGACTTATTCAAGAAAGCATACGTCTCTTTACACCCACACCATAACTTCTAAAACAGTTCGGCGAACTTCCCCCCTGATGGGGGAATGGTCCGGCGAACAATTGATTTCAAGCGATTTTCTTATCCACAAACTGCTTGTCGATAATGATTTCGTTTCTGTCGAGACGGAACATCTCTTCGTTGAGCAGTTTGAACATGGTTGATTTCAGTCCCCTCACACCCAAGTGTTTCCTGTTGGCATAGGCAGCAATGGCCTTCGCGCCGTCCAAGGTGATGGTCAGCTGGATGTCGCGGTGACTGAAATAGTTGGCAAAGTAGGAGAATGGCGAATCCTTGGCTTTCATGAGGATGTCGACCATCACCTCTTCTGAGAGACTGTTGACGTAGGCGTACTGCAGGATACGACCGGCAAGTTCATCGCGGTGGAAGAATGCCGTGAAGTCCGACTCCTCGACATATTTGTGGAAGTCGCCCTCAATACCGGTGGCTTCCAGTCGGGAAAAGCCTATGGCATTGGCACCCAACCGTTTTCTCACCAGGTCTTCGATACCGCTGAACACGCCAGAGAAGATGAAGAGCATGTTCTTCGTCGACACTCTCTCCGAGGTGAGCATACCCGTGCTGAACGACACCGAGTTGTTGTCGTCAAGGATGTTGAGCAACTCGTTGAGCACACGTTCATTGAACTCGCCCTTAAGGAAGAGCTTGTCGAACTCGTCGAGGAGGATGACCGCCGACTCCACCGGCTCTAGTTCCTGGTCACTTTCCTCGTACAGTTCAGAGAACACGTCGGTGAGGTGGGCACCGTGGATGCCTTCCTGCACGAGGTTGTTGCAGTTCACCACGCCCAACTTCAGGCCAAACAGTTCGGCGAGTTTCTGGGGTCCGAAGGTCTTGCCCACTCCCGAAGGACCGAATGCCAGCAGGTTGGCCTTGGGCATGACAAGCTTCGACTCCTTCCTCATCAGGTGGAGGTAGAAGCACAGCGACAACTTCCTCGAGTATTCGGGCTGTCCGATGAGGTAATTGTCGAGCAGTTCGGAGATGGCCATCGGCGTGACATGCTCCGGAGCAATATCGAAGAGATGGTATTCGGTACCGTCCAGGATGTCGATGACACCCTGCAGGGAGATGCGCCCGTATTCTTGCTCCCAACTCGCGATGTGGTCTTTCACGCAGTCACGGGTAGTGGCGTTGTCGGTGTCGGCGGTCTCAATGACGAACTCTCTACGACGGTTCTTCAGCACCCTTACCCATTGTTCCTTCTCCTTGATCATCAGCGTGGGCAAGGAGTCGATGGTGCGCTTGATAATCTTGAAATCCATGAGCGGGTTGAGGAAGAGCAGGCGTTTGATCTCCTCATCAAGTTGGAGCGACTTTGCGCTCGGGGTTCTGGTTGTTGACTTCTGGTTTTTGTTCATAAGCAGAATAATTGAACAACTCAAATCTTTCAACACATATCATTGCCTGAGGTTGTCAGGCAACCCAAGAGCAGACGGCCGTAAAGCCGTCCCTGCCAAGCGAACGAGGCAGAGAATAAAGGGCGGGTGTTGGCACCCGCCACGTTATAAGCCAACAAAAATTAGATGTTCAACGATTTAGATTCTTCAAGTGGTTATCCACTTTGCCATAAAAAAGTAGAGAAGTTTCAGTCTGCAGACCAGTCAATCAATTCATTCAAATAACGCGCCCCCAGAAAAAGAGGGAAAACTTTGCAAATTTACAAAAAATTTCCAAATCACAATACAGTTTAAGTAAAAAACGTGAAATTTGTGATTTGTTAACAATTCTATGCGCCCCACGAAAAAGGCAGGGCGAACTGTATCACCCTGCCTTTCCTATGCCATGGCTCCTATAGGTTGCTCTATAGGCCTTTGGTAACCCTCATGCTGTCGTCATCGCTGATAGTAACGTATCTCGCGCTGCTCGAGGGTCTTGCTTTCTTCGATTTCGCCTTTGGGGTCGTCTTCGGTGGTGTGCTTGCACACCGTCTTGACCTCGCGCTCCGTCCAGTTGCCCACGCTGTCGAACTTCTTGTAGGTATAGGTAATGGTCGAGGAATAATGGTCGCCCTCGTCTTCGGTTTCCCAGTTGGCACTGTCGGGATAGACATTGTCGCCCGTATAGGCATACGTCTGGTCGACGGTAGCTTCCCAGCCTCCAATCTTGACTTTCGACATCCGGTCGTTTCCGTCGTATTCTATCTCGATGGTGAAGCCCATGTCGTCTTCATCGTCCAACCAGTTGTCATAGTAGACGATGCGTCCTTTCTCGTCGCGCTTCATCTTGCTCTTTTCCGAAACGCCCTTGATGAAGTTGCCTTTATCATCATATTGGTAAAGGTTGTCGAAATGGTCTTTCATCACCCTTCCTTTCTCATCGAATGACATATACTGCGTACTGTCCTGCCACGACTGCACACCGGCATCTGACGAGAGGTCTGTGACCACGACCGACACGTCCTTCACGTCGCCAAGCAGTCCGAAGCTCTTCACGTCGACAGGTGTCTTTACTGCTGCCGCAGCGACAGGTTCACTTGTGGTTTCGCCCGCCTTTTTCGATGTGGTGCTGGCGCAGCAGGTGACGAGTGCCAGCAATGCCGCGAAGGGAAATAATCTTATTGCTTTCATGTAATAAAATGATTATGGTTTGACTATGATTTTCTTTCCTTTGTTGATATATACGCCTTTGGTGGGACGATTTACCCTGATACCCATGAGGGTGGTTTTCGGGGAAAGGTCAGTCTACCCTCTTCCATTCGGCGTCATAATCTTCGCCGTTGTCGGTAAGTGTGAGGTCGTACACCACAGGAATGGAGTCGTTGAGCACACCCTTGATGATTCCCTTGAAGTCTTTCGCGCCATTGGGTTCAATCTGGATGGTATCGATGACGAGCGTCCGGCCACTGTCCTTCTCTTCGGTGATGACCGACTGGCTCACAATCTCCCGCATTTTGTCGAGAGACACTTTTTTCTGGCATGATACTGCCGTTACCGCCATGAAGGCGATAAAAAACAGGCTGAGGATATGTTTTCTCATAATGCTGATAAGGTGGGTTCGGCAACCCATGGTTTAGTGAAACAATGAATACATGCTGCCCACGCACGATGGTGGCGCATTATGCAAAAATAGACATAAATTTCGAGATAGTGGCTTGATTTCTGAAAAATATTGAAATTTTTCACTTATCAGCGGCGAAAGATGCTGCCTTTCGGTTTTTTTTCGTATCTTCGCACAAATAATGCTATAACCCGGGCAAAGACAAGCCATGGACATCATGCTGCAAAAGTGACATGCCTGCCAATGCCCAAAAACACTAAACTATGATCAACAGACAACTTCTAAGACCAGAGAGTATTGTCGTAGTGGGTGGGTCGAACAACACCCACAAGCCGGGAGGTGCCGTGGTGCGCAACCTGCTTAGCGGAGGTTACAAGGGCATCCTGCGCGTCGTCAATCCCAAGGAAGACGAGGTACAGGGGGTGAAAGTATTCCACGACGTGAAGGAAATACCGCCTACAGACCTTGCCGTGGTGGTAATACCCGCTAAATTGTGCCCAGCGACGGTGAAGGTGCTTGCAGCCGAGAAAGGTGTCAAAGCCTTCATCATCATCACCGCGGGATTCGGCGAGGAGACTCCTGCCGGGGCTGCCCTGGAAAAGGACATCATCGACACCTGTGAGCAGTATGGTGCGGCACTCATCGGTCCCAACTGCATCGGCCTGCTCAACTCCTGGCACCACAGTGTATTCACGAAACCCATACCCCATCTCAACCCGCAGGGGGTCGACTTCATCAGCGGGTCGGGAGCTACCGCGGTATTCATCCTCGAATCGGCGGTCATCAAGGGACTGCAGTTCAACTCTGTCTGGAGCATCGGCAACGGCAAGCAGATAGGCATCGAGGACGTGCTGCAATACATGGACGAGAATTTCGACGCCGAGCACGACTCAAAGGTAAAACTGTTGTATATCGAGAATATCAGCAATCCCGACAAACTGCTCTTCCATGCCAGTTCACTCATACGCAAGGGATGCCGCATCGCAGCCATCAAGGCCGGAAGTTCGGAAAGTGGCAGCCGCGCCGCCTCGTCGCACACCGGTGCCATCGCGAGCAGCGACTCCGCCGTCGAAGCCCTCTTCCGCAAGGCAGGCATTGTGCGGTGTTTCTCACGCGAGGAGCTCACCACCGTGGGGTGCATCTTCACGCTCCCGCCCATCAAGGGCAAGAACTTCGCCATCGTCACCCATGCCGGCGGTCCTGGCGTGATGCTCACCGACGCTTTGTCGAAAGGTGGGCTCAACGTGCCGCCACTCGACAAGGAAATCGGCGACGAACTGAAGACCAAGCTCTATCCCGGAGCATCGACCGCCAACCCCATCGACATCCTGGCCACGGGCACACCGGAACACCTCGGCACCGCCATCGACTACTGCGAGTCGCATTTCGACAATATCGATGCCATCATGGTCATCTTCGGCACCCCCGGACTGGTGCAGTTGTATGAGACCTACGACGTACTGCACAAGAAGATACTCGAATGCAAGAAACCCGTCTTCCCCATCCTTCCGAGCCTGCACACCGCAGGGCCCGAGGTAGAGGAGTTCCTCCGCAAGGGACATGTGAACTTCAGCGACGAGGTGACCCTCGCCACCGCACTCACCCAGGTGATGCGCACCCCCCCACCCGCTCCCCCAGAGATTGAGCTCTTCGGCATCGACGTGCCCCGCATCCGTGACATCATATCCGGCATCAAGGAGAGTGGTTATATCTCGCCAAACCTCGTACACGAATTGCTGGCATGTGCGCAGATACCGATGGTGCCCGAGATGGTCAGCGACGACTGCGAGACGCTGGTGGCCTTCGCCGAGCGTATTGGCTACCCTGTAGTGGCCAAGGTAGTGGGACCTGTACACAAGAGCGACGTGGGCGGCGTGGCACTCGACATCAAGAATGCAAAGCACCTACGCCTGGAGTTCGAACGGATGATGAAAATCAAGGATGCCAACGGCGTGATGGTACAGAAGATGCTGCGCGGCACCGAACTGTTCATCGGAGCCAAATACGAGTCACGTTTCGGACATATCGTGCTGTGCGGCCTTGGCGGCATCTTCGTCGAGGTGCTCAAGGACGTGTCGAGCGGTCTGGCACCCTTGTCGTACGGCGAGGCCTATTCGATGATCAAGTCGCTGCGCGGATACAAAATCATCGAAGGCACACGCGGACAGAAGGGCATCAACCAGCAGCGCTATGCCGAGGTCATCGTGCGACTCTCCACGCTCCTGCGCTTCGCCACCGAAATCAAGGAGATGGACATCAATCCGCTCCTGGCCGATGAGAACGGCGTCACCGCCGTAGATGCCCGAATCTATATCGAGAAATAACATTATAGAGACTATAGGAACTATAGAAACTATAAAAAAAATATACACTAATGATACAAATCGGAGACAAAGCCCCAGAAATCCTGGGCCACGACGAGAACGGCAACGAAATCCGCCTCAGCACTTTCAAAGGCAAGAAACTGGTTCTCTATTTCTATCCAAAAGACATGACATCGGGCTGCACCGCCGAGGCTTGCAACCTGCGCGACAATATCGGCGCGCTGGAGGCACAGGGCTATGCCGTGCTCGGTGCGAGTGTAGACGACGCGAAGTCACACCAGCGGTTCATTGCCAAGCACGAACTGCCCTTCCACCTGATTGCCGACACCGACAAGCAACTGGTCGAACAGTTCGGCGTATGGGGCGAGAAGAGCATGTACGGCAGGAAATATTTCGGCACGTTCCGCACCACGTTCATCATCAACGAAGAGGGTGTGGTGGAACGCATCATCGGTCCGAAGAAAATCAAGACCAAGGACCACGCCAACCAAATCCTCTCCGCAGAATGAGACCGACACCGTTTGCAGGCATGGTGCGCAACATGCGGCGTAGCCTGATGGTCTGCGGCGCACTGTGGCTGTCGCTCACCGCAGCAGCGCAGCGCCATGAGATTTTCAACGACCGCATCTCGTCGCTACAGGTGGTGAGCGGCACCGACTGGCTGTCGCCTCCCGTCACGACGCTGGGAGGGGCACCCATCCATATCTCGTTCGATGACCAGACACACGAATACCACCGCTATACCTATCGCATCGAACACTGCGATGCCGACTGGAGCGTGAGCGAGGAACTGTTCACCAGCGACTATATCGATGGCTTCACCGATGGCAACATCATCGAAGACACCGAGGAGTCGCTCAACACCAATGTGCTCTACACCCACTACCACCTGTCCATACCCAACGCACATTGTCGGCTGAAGATGAGCGGCAACTACCGCATCACGGTACTCGACGACAACAACGACGAGGAGCCGATGTTCAGCGCCTGTTTCATGGTGGTGGAACCACGGATGAGCGTGTCGCTCAGCGTCACCACGAACACCGACATCGACATCAACCAGTCGCACCAGCAGGTGGGCATGCAGGTGTCATACCGGGGAATGAACGTCACCAATCCCTCCACACAGATCAAGACCGTGGTGATGCAGAACGGCAGGTGGGACAATGCCGTGGTGAACGCCAAGCCACAGTTCACGATGACCGAGAGCCTGCGGTGGGAACACTGCCGCGACCTTATCTTCGACGGGGGAAACGAGTACAGGAAGTTCGAGGTGCTCGACACCGACCACCCCAGCATGGGGGTCGACAAGATCAGATGGGACGGTGACTTGTTCCATGCCTATGTCTTCCCCGACGAGCGACGCCCCAACTACCTCTACGACGAGGATGCCAACGGCTGCTTCTATATCCGCAACAGCGATAATGTGGAGAACGACCGCACCTCGGAGTATGTAGTGGTGCATTTCCAGGTGTTCAGCGACAAGTACGACAACGGAGAGGTATATCTCAACGGGGTATGGACCAACGACCAGTTCCTGCCACGCTACCGCATGGAGTACGACTATGCCACAGGCTGCTACGAGGCCGCCGTGCTGCTGAAGATGGGATACTACTCCTACCAATACCTCCTCCTCGACGAGGCAGGCTATACGCATGTACTGCCTTCAGAAGGCAATTTCTTCGAGACAGAGAACCAGTACCAGGCCCTGGTCTACTACCGCGAGCCAGGTGGCCGCACCGACCTGCTGCTGGGATACCAGCAAGTAAGGACACGATAAGCATTGTAACCCCTATCCCTGATGAACATTTCCATCTATACCCTTACCTCGGCCCTGCATGATGCCAAGGCCGTGGATGCCGTGACACAGGAATTCCTGTCGGGCATCGGCATCAGTTATACCCTGAAAGGCGACGACGTCAGCGACTATGGCCATGACTTCAGCCTCATCTACGTGCGCACCGGTGGCACCGAAGGCATCTTCGCCCGGCTGTTGCCCCAGTTACGTGCACAGAGCCAACATCCTTTCTATCTCCTCACCTCGGGCAAGAGCAACTCCCTGGCTGCCTCAATGGAAATTCTTTCCTACCTGCGCCAGCATGACGAGGATGGAGAGATTCTGCACGGCAGCCCCACGTTTGTAGCCCACCGCATCGGCGTGTTGTGTCAGGCTCATGAAGCGCGCAAAAAACTGCAAGGCATGCGTCTGGGCATCATCGGCGCTCCCTCCGACTGGCTGATTTCCAGCCATGCCGACGATGCCGTGGTGCGTGAGCACATGGGCATCGAGATGGAACATATTGATATGAGTGAGATCATCGGTGCCATATCTACTCCCAAGGAACAGGTGTCGTGCGACCCCACCACACCGGCGGCCGTCCGTGAGGCGTTGCCCGGGGCAATAGCCATCTATGAGGCACTGAAACATGTCGTGGAGAAGCATGGCCTACAAGGCTTTACCCTGCGCTGCTTCGACTTGCTGACAGCAGTCCACAACACGGGCTGTCTGGCACTGGCACGCCTGAATGCAGAGGGAATAGTAGCAGGATGCGAGGGCGACGTGCCCACCATGCTGACGATGGCCCTCGTCCGTGCCATTACCGGAGTCTCCGGTTTCCAGGCCAATCCTTCGAGCATCGACCCCGAAAAGGGCGAGATGGTCTTCGCCCACTGCACCATTCCCCTCGACATGGTAGAAAGCCATGTGTACGACACCCACTTCGAGTCGGGCATCGGCGTGGGTATCCGTGGACACATGCAGGAAGGCGGCGTGACGATAGTGAAACTCGCCGGCGACTGCTCACGCCTGTTTGTCGCCGAGGGAGAATTGCTGCGCAATGAGTCGAAGGCCGACCTCTGCCGCACCCAACTGGTCATCCGTCTCGACAAGCCCCGCCATGCTGCCTATTTCCTCACCCACCCCATCGGCAACCACCATGTCGTCGTAGCCGGAAGATGGAAAGAACAGTTGAAAGCAATAGCCAAGTATATATTATAGTGACTATAGGGACTATAGTAACTATAGGGACTATAGAAAAAGACAAGCAAGAATGAAAACAAAAAAGATGGCCGCCATCGTGGCCGCATTGCTCGTGCCACTCACCTGCTTCGGCCAACCCGACGAGATGCTCCCTGAAGGCATGGCACGCATGTCGTGCACGAGCATCGTGGTGGGCAAGGCCGCCTCTGCCGACGGCTCCGTAATCACCTCGCACACCTGCGACTCATGGTACCGCACATGGATGCAGGTGGTGCCTGCCAAGGACCACCCACAGGGTAGTCAGGTAAAAATCTATGACGGCAGGATGCACACCCAGGGGGCTGCCGACAGCACGAAGATGTACGTGAGAGGAAGCATCCCGCAGGTGACACACACCTACCGCTTTCTCGACACCGCCTATCCGTGTCTGAACGAGAAGCAGCTGGGTATCGGCGAGACGACCATCTCCGGCCGCAAGGAGCTACAGAACAAGAAAGGACTGTTCGTGATAGAGGAACTGGAACGCATCGCCCTGGAACGCTGCGCCACCGCCCGCGATGCCATCCGCCTGATGGGCGACCTCGTGAAGCGCTATGGCTACGGCGACAGCGGCGAGTGCCTCACCATCGCCGACAAGAACGAGGTATGGGTCTTCGAAATCTTCGGCGTGGGAGAGAAGAACATCGGTGGCGTTTGGGCTGCCGTGCGCATCCCCGACGACGAGGTGAGCGTATCGGCCAACATCAGCCGCATTGGCGAACTCGACCTGAGCGACCCCGACCATTACATGGCTTCCGACAATGTGTTCGATGTGGCGAAGAAGATGAAATGGTGGGATGGCAAGCAACCGTTCTGCTTCTGGAAGGCGTACAGTGGCGGCAACTACCTCAACGAGGTGAAGAACTACAGCGTGCGCGAGCATTTCATCCTCAATGCCCTGGCGCCATCGCTCCACCTGAACGATACCGTCACACACCTGCCCCTGAGCGTGCGCCCCGACGCGAAGGTGAGCGTGGAACAAGTGATGCGGCTTCTGGGCAGCTATTTCGAAGGCACGGAGAAAAACCTCAGCGGACGACACAAGATAGTGAATCCGAAACGCAAGGACAAGAACGGCAACCTGGTGGAGGGAGAGCCCGACAGCATCGTCTCGCCGGTATCCAACCCTTGGATGCGCCCCGACGAAATCAACATGTATTATGCCATGGGCGACTCCCTGATGAAGAACATCCGGACGGTGAGCGTACCCTGGTGCGCCTACAGCACAGTCATACAACTCCGTTCCTGGCTGCCCGACGAGGTGGGAGGCGTGGTGTGGATGTGCCTCGACAATCCCGGGGAGAGTCCGCGGTTCCCTATCTTCAGCGGCACGACACAGTTGCCTGCACTGCTCAGCATCTGTGGACAGCACAGCGAGCGCGATGACGCGGCATTATGGCATTTCCGCAAGGCCAACAGACTGGCTACCCTGCGGTGGGGCACCTACCGCAATACGCTGGAGCCGCTGCGCGACTATTTCATCGAGAAAGGCCTTCGGGAACTACCCTTTGTAGAACAGACCTGGCAAAGGCTGCAAGCCGAGAACCCCAAGGAAGCAGAACGGATGCTCAATGGATACACCGCTGACTTCTTCGGTGCCACCATCTTGCGTTGGGACGAACTCGCACGCCAACTATGGCGTCAGACATGGGCAGGATGGTAAGAAAGAGATTTGAGGTTTATCATTCTTCGAATGATGAACATCGGCTGCGTCTCAGCATAAGAACGAGTTCTTCTGCATTCGACTTGCATGATGTTTGAGGTTTGAGGTTTAGGGTTTGAACGGGCGCAGCCGATATTCAAGCGAAGCTAAATTTTTAATATTCAATTTTTAATCTTCAATGCTTTCAACAAGTCCCTCCTGGGCGAGGATGGTGTTGGGGAAAATGCTCTTCGCCTCGTCGAGGAGCACTTGTTCGTCGTTGTAGCGCGAACTGTAATGACCGATCATGAGTCGTTGGGCTTGGGCATCGCGGGCCACCATAGCCGCCTCGACAGCCGTACTGTGGTAATACTTTTCCGCCAGTGCCACATAGCTCTGGTCGTAGGTGCTCTCATGATAGAGCAAGCTCACCCCCTTGAGTTGTTGATATAGCGTAGGAATATATCTCGTATCCGAACAATAGGCATACGACCTGGGTGGGGCGGCAGGTGTCACCAGCAACCGGTTGGGCACCACATCACCGTCGGCAGTCACCCAGTCGGCTCCCTGCTTGATATGGTTGATCTGGCTTATAGGGATGCGGTGGAAATCAATCATGTCGCGACGGATATGCGGGAGCATGGGTTTCTCCCTGAACAGAAACCCGCAACATGGCACCCGATGCTCCAGGGGGATGGTAGTGACGGAGAGCGTGCGGTCGTCGTATACCACCTCCTGCTTGCTGGTGTCCAGCGGTCGGAAGTGGACTTCGTAATCCAGTCCCCCGCAAAAGGTAGCCATCATCTCCCAGAACAGGTTTTCAAATGCCGCCGGTGCGCAGACCAGCAGCGGTGCTTTACGCCCAAGCAAGCCGAAGGAACTGATGAGTCCTATGAGACCTAAGCAATGGTCACCATGGAGGTGCGAGATGAACACCGCCTTGATTTTGTTGAAATTGATTCGTGCCCGCATGAGGAGCATCTGTGTGCCCTCAGCACAGTCTACGAGCATCATCTTGCCCCGTATCTCCACCACCTGCGACGATGCGTAATGGCGCATCGACGGGCGCGCACTGCCACAACCGAGCACATGAACCTTGAAATCCTCCATGCGACGTTATTCAAGTTGCCGCTTGTAGGCATAGATACCCTTCTCGTTCTCCAGGTAAAGGGAGTCGTTACCGATGGAGAGGATGCTGAACGTATCTTTGGAGAGCACGAGTTTGCCGTTGAGAATCTTCCACTCCGTGTAGGGGTTCGACTCATTCTGCACGTGCGACTCCACCACACCACCATCCTTGATTTCGAAATTCTTATCCAGACTGGTCCAGCGACCCATGAGCGAGCTGACATTGATGGCTTTCCTCACCACCAGTCCTTCCTCACCGGGAGTAGCCATGACGGCCATCTTGTTGCCATCGTAAAGGCCACCACAGACCACGTCGCCTACGACGAGGCTGTCGTCGGGCGAGAGGTATTGCTCCTCGACGATGAAGTCGAGCGTGTCGCCGTCAATCTGCACCAGTTGGAAAGAGTGGCTGGTGGCATTGACGCATTCTCCGAACTTCGTCTCGTCACCTTGCGTGACGGTCTTTGTCTCCTTGATGACGGGGATATTCGCGTCTTTCTTCTCATTGCAACCCACAGCCATCAATGCCAGAACGGCAACAAATGTGATTTTTCCTATTTTCATGCCAATAAACTAATTTTCAATCTTCAATCTTCAATTTTTAATTTTCAATCGGGCGAAGCCCGGAATCATTTTTCCATTTTCTTCGCCTCATCCCACAACTTGTCCATCTCTGCCAGTGTCATCTCCGTAAGCGGTTTTCCCTCACGGATGGAATGTTGCTCCACGTAGTTGAACCGTCGGATGAACTTCTGGTTGGTGTGTTCGAGGGCATTATCGGGGTTGAGGTGGTAAAGGCGAGCGGCATTGACGACACTGAAGAGGAAGTCGCCAAGCTCAGCGGTAGAGCGCCCCTTGTCATCACGTTCCAACTCTGCCTGCAATTCATCGAGTTCCTCCCTCACCTTCGCCCATACATCCTCACGCTTGTCCCAGTCGAAGCCCACGTTGCGGGCCTTGTCCTGTATGCGATAGGCCTTGATCAGACTGGGTAATGCCTCGGGTACCCCCGATAGCACAGTCTTGTTGCCATCTTTCTCGCGCAGCTTGATCTGTTCCCAGTTCTGCAACACCTTCTCTGCCGACTCCGCCACTTCCTTGCCATAGACGTGTGGGTGTCGGAAAATGAGTTTGTCGGCCTGTTGCGTACAGACATCAGCAATGTCAAACGCACCTTTCTCCTGACCGATAAGGGCATAGAAGCAGACGTGCATGAGCACGTCGCCAAGTTCCTTGCTGATGTTCTTGTTGTCGTCTTTCATCAGCGCGTCGCACAACTCAAACACCTCCTCTATGGTGTTGGGTCTCAGGCTCTCGTTGGTCTGCTTCCTATCCCAAGGACATTCCTTGCGCAGCCGTTCGAGCACGTCGAGGAGCCGTCCGAACGCTTCTATTTTTTCTTCTCTTGAGTGCATATCAATCATGCATTTTGTATTACTATACCCCGGAATCTCCGGAATACCCGGAAAACCCAGAATCTCCGGAATACCCGGAAGCTCCGCCCCCCTATTCCTCCTCTGAAGCCGGGAAGATGATTTCGTACATCATCCCTTCCAGGTCGTTGAGCGAGTGGTTCTTCGGACGGATTTCACCAGAGGAGGAGATGCGGGTGCCGTCGGCATAAACCATGGTGAGCGACCAGTGTTCACCATCGAGCATCCTGTACATGGGAATGCTGGGCAGGTTGACCTTGCGGAAGAAATAACCGGGGTGAATCTGGTAGAATTTCTGCTCATGCAGCAGCGCACGGATACGTTCAAGACCTCCTTTCGCCACTTCCCTTGGCGCCTCCTGCCATCCTGTCTTCGCGATGTCGCGGTCGCCTTCGCCTTTCTCCAGACTCATGGGCATACGGGGGTTATGGGCCATCCCGCTGATATCGAGTTTCACATATATCAGTTCGCCCTGCGGTTCCTCCCGTTGTTCAGCCCTACGGTTGTTTTCCAGACGCCGGCATTCATCGGCGAAGCATTTATACCTGAGCTGCTCATATTCCACGCGTTGCGTTGTCCTACGGCGCTGCACGGTATCCTTCACCACATATTTGATGGCGGGCAGCAAGAACTCGTTCTCCTCATAGCGGTCTTTCATGCTGTCGGTGAGTGCCTCGAGGGCTTCTGCGTTGAGCTTCCCGAGTCCATAGACACCGCTTTCGCACTCACGGTCGTCGCTCATCATCCTCGGCAAGGGCTTGCGCAGCGAAGGCTTGGCAAGCATCTTCTTCACCATGTCGAGCTGCTGGGCAGTGTATGTCTGTTGCGCATGGACACAGACAGACAGGGCAAAGAGCACAAGGAATAAGGACAGTTTTCTCATGATTTCTTTTCTTTTTGCAAAGATACGACAAATTCTTTATCCAACTGACTTAAATTATTGGATTTTTTTATACTTTTGTACCCTTAAAAGAAAATAGCACCTTATAAATATTATTGGCTCAACTTTCACAAGTAAGGGAAGATTAGGTGTGAAGCAAGTTGAGCGAATGCAAAACTTGAAGATAATAGGTATATATTGAATATGGAATTAGCAAGCAAGTACACCCCACAGGACGTGGAGTCGAAATGGTATCAGTATTGGCTTGACCACAAGCTGTTCAGTTCGAAACCCGATGGCCGAGAGCCATACACCATCGTCATACCACCGCCAAACGTGACGGGTGTCCTCCACATGGGACATATGCTCAACAACACCATCCAGGACATCCTGGTGCGGCGCGCACGCATGGAAGGCAAGAACGCCTGCTGGGTTCCCGGCACCGACCACGCTTCCATCGCCACCGAAGCCAAGGTGGTGAAAAAACTGGCAGAGCAAGGCGTGAAGAAGCACGACCTTACCCGCGACCAGTTCCTGGAGCACGCATGGGACTGGACCCACGAGCACGGCGGCATCATCCTGAAACAGCTGCGCCGCCTGGGTGCCTCGTGCGACTGGGACCGCACGGCATTCACGATGGACGAGAAACGCAGCGAGAGCGTCATCAAGGTGTTCGTCGACCTCTACAACAAGGGCTATATCTACCGTGGCATGCGTATGGTGAACTGGGACCCGAAGGCGCTGACAGCCCTCTCCACCGAAGAGGTGATATACAAAGAGGAGCAGAGCCACCTGTTCCACCTGAAATACTATGTCAACGGACTCACCACCCTCGACAACGAGGCCTCCCTGATTGAAGCAGGCAACGTCATCCACAAGGATGCCAAAGGCTATTACGCCGTGGTGGCCACCACACGTCCGGAGACCATCATGGGCGACACCGCCATGTGCATCAACCCCAAGGACCCGAAGAACCAGTGGCTGAAAGGCCGCAAGGTCATCGTACCGTTGGTGGGCCGTGTGATTCCGGTCATCGAAGACCGCTACGTCGACATCGAGTTCGGAACGGGATGTCTGAAAGTCACCCCCGCCCACGACACCAACGACTATATGCTGGGCAAGACGCATAACCTGGAGACCATCGACATTTTCAATGCCGATGCCACCATTTCGGAAGAGAGTCCCCTCTACGTGGGCATGGACCGCATGGACTGCCGTAAGCAGATTGTGAAAGACCTGCAGGAAGCCGGCCTGATGGAACGCGTGGAAGACTACACCAACAAGGTGGGCTATTCGGAGCGCAACCCCGACACCGCCATCGAACCGCGCCTGTCGCTGCAGTGGTTCCTCAGCATGAAACACTTTGCCGAGATAGCCCTGAAGCCGGTCATGGACGGTGAGATGCAGTTCTACCCTGCCAAGTACAAGAACACCTACAAGAACTGGCTGGAGAACATCCAGGACTGGTGCATCTCGCGCCAGTTGTGGTGGGGACATCGCATCCCGGCATATTATTACAATGATGCCGACGATTTCGTGGTGGCAGAGAACAGGGAGAAAGCCCTCCTACTCGCACGCGAGAAGAGCGGCAACGCACAGTTGCAAGACAGCGACCTGCGCCAGGACGAAGACGCCCTCGACACCTGGTTCTCGTCGTGGCTGTGGCCCATCAGCCTCTTCGATGGCATCAACAACCCCGGCAACGAGGAAATCAACTACTACTACCCCACCGCCGTTCTCGTGACCGCCCCCGATATCATTTTCTTCTGGGTGGCACGCATGATCATGTCGGGCGAGGAGTATTTGGGCAAATACCCCTTCAAGAACGTCTATTTCACCGGCATCGTGCGCGACAAGCTGGGACGCAAGATGTCGAAGAGCCTCGGCAACTCCCCCGACCCCATCGAACTCATCGACAAATATGGGGCCGACGGCGTGCGTATGGGCATGATGCTCTCCGCCCCTGCAGGCAACGACATCCTCTTCGACGAGACACTTTGCGAACAAGGGCGCAACTTCAACAACAAGATTTGGAATGCCTTCCGCCTGGTGAAGGGACTCGAGGTGGCCGATATCGAACAGCCCACGGAGTGCCGCATCGCCACGGAATGGTTCGCCGCCAAACTGCGTGAGACTAATGCCGAACTCAACGACCTCTTCGAGAAATACCGCATCTCCGAGGCGCTGATGGCAGTCTACCGCCTGTTCTGGGACGAGTTCTCGAGCTGGTACCTGGAGATGGTGAAGCCCGCCTATGGCTCTCCCATCGACCGCAAGACCATGGAGACGACACTCAGTTTCTTCGACACACTGCTCAAGATGCTGCACCCATTCATGCCCTTCATCACCGAGGAATTGTGGCAGCATCTCTACGACCGTGCCGAGGGCGAGAGTATCGTGCGCGAGTGCCTGAACGTAGGCAATCCCATAGATGGCGACAGCGACATCATCGCGAGCATCGAGAAGGTGAAGCAGGTGGTGTCGGGCGTGCGCCTCATCCGCAACCAGAAAGTCATCGCGCCGAAAGAGAAACTCACCTTGCAGGTAGTGGCCACCGACAGCTACGCGCCATTTGCCGAGGTCATCGCCAAGATGGCGAACCTCGAGTCGTTCGAGGTGGTGGACAGCAAGCCCGCCGACGCTGCACAGTTCATGGTTGGAACCGACGAGTTCGCCGTGCCACTGGGCAACCTCATCGACGTGGCTGCCGAGATAGAGAAACAGGAGGCCCAACTGAAACATCTCGAAGGCTTCCTCGCCGGCGTGGAAAAGAAACTGCAGAACGAGCGTTTCGTCGCTAACGCCCCCGAAGCGGTAGTGGCCTTGGAGCGCAAGAAGCGCAGCGATGCCACCGAGAAAATCGCGTCACTCAAAGCCTCGCTTGCCGAACTGAAGAAGAAATAATTGCACCGAAAGCCCTTTTGAAAGCATCACAACCTTTCAAAAGGGCTTTGATGATTCTAAGGACCCTAAGAACCCTAAAGCCCCTAAAGACCCTAAGAACCTTAAACACCCTAAACACCCCATAGCCCCTAAAACACCCCTTATCCCATGAAACACAAGTCACTACTATCCTTATTGTTCCTCGTCGTCGCCCTGTTCTGCGACGCACAAGTCATCTCCCAGCAACAGGCACGCCAGAAAGCCATGTCGTTCATGCAACAACAAGGCATGGCGGTGAAGAAGGGCATCGTGGAAGCGCCACTGACGCTCTCTCAAGCCACCCACACCCCTTTCTATGTCTTCAACGCCACCGAAGACAAGGGATTCGTCATCGTTTCTGCCGACAAGCGCACCGAAGAGATTCTCGCCTACGACATGGACAGCCAGTTCGATGAGAAGCGTCTCTGCGAGACCATGCGGATATGGCTGGAAGACTATGCCGCGCAGATTGACGCGATACAGAACGGACACATGGCCACGAAACCCATGCACATCGAGAACCACGCCCCTATCGGGAAATTGGTTTCCACGGCATGGGGTCAGGGCGACGACACCGAAACCGGCGAAGCCTACAACCAGCTTTGCCCTACTATCGGCGGCATGCATTGCGTCACGGGATGTGCAGCCACTGCCATGGCACAGGTGATGCGCTACCATGAATGGCCGAAGTCCAACACCGCCGTGATACCCGGATACACACCCAACGACGACATCGGCTACCTCTCGTCACTGCCTAAAATCAAATTCTCCTGGAACGACATGCTCGACCGCTACGACGAGGGACAGACGGCAGCACAGGAGAAAGCCGTGGCACAGCTCATGCTCTATTGCGGACAGGCACTGGAGATGAACTATGGCACCGATGCCTCTTCGGCATCCGCCAGCAGCTTTATCAAGGCACTGCGCAACTACTTCGACTACGACGTGAACACACGTTATGTGAGACGCACCGACTATTCTGCCGAAGCCTGGGACAACCTGATATACAACGAACTGAAAAACGGACGACCGGTAATCTACCATGGTTCCAACCCCGGTGGTGGTCATGCCTTCGTCTGCGACGGCTATGACGGCCAAGGGTTCTACCACATCAACTGGGGATGGGACGGCAAATACAACGGTTTCTTCAAGCTTTCAATCCTCAACCCCAGGGGTGGAGGCACTGGAAGCAGCGCCTCCAACAACGGCTACTCCTCCGATCAGGGAGCCGTGGTAGGCATACAGAAACCGACAAGCACCACCGATGAGAAACGCACCCTTACGCTCGAAGACTTCACCCGCGACGGACATACGCTGACGGCAGAGTACTGCAACCGCACGGGATTGCCCGGCGACTTCGACTATGGGTTCGCCTATCAGGATGCCGCAGTGGGTGGCAACTCGTTCAAGGTACGCAAGACCACCGAGTATTACGATACATACGATACCCACACCTCCAACCTCAACCTCGACAACATGTCGCTCAGCGACGGCACCTACCGGTTCTATCCCTATGCCATCCTCTCGGGATGCGGATGGTATCATGTCATCGGCGACTACAAGAAATTCTATGAGGTGGTCTTCAGTGGCGGACAGGTGACGTCAGTCACTTACCACCCACGTGCCCATCTGGTCATCACCAACGTGGAATGTGTGAGCAACAGAATCGTGAACCAACCACAAGAGGTGGCCATCACCGTACGCAACGATGGAGAGGAGTTCACCGACCTCTTCTACCTCTTCGCCTCGAAGACAAACGAGAAGGGAGAGGCAGTCGACCAGGTGTGCATGCCCATTGAGTCGGGAAGCGAGGAACAGACATCGCTGTTCTTCTTGCCCGATGCCACGGGGAAATGGAAGGTTTGGCTCGACATCGTGGAAGACGGCTCCAACAACATCTCTCCATGGGAGGTGGATATCAAGGCGGCACCGACCTCGGCTACCAAACTCAGCGTGGTGTCCTACGAAATCGACACCTATACCGATGCCGTGTTCCGGGTGAAGATACGCAACAACAACTCCGACGGGTATTACATGCCCATCCTTTGCTATCTTTTCGAGGATGGAAAGACCTACAACATCGCCTATGACAAGACACAGAACCTGAACATTGCTCCCGGGCAGACCACCGAACTAACATTCCGTTTCGAGAGTCTGCAGATGGGACATTCCTACGCCATACGGTTGAGGGCATACGCCGACCACCAGACAAAGACGCTCGACTGGCTGGGCAGTCGCTACACCTTCACTGTCGACGGTATTTTCGACCCTGTGGACGTACCGGAGATTTCCCATCACCCCACAGTGTCGTCGGATGTCTATTCCATCTCCGGGGTGCTCATAAAGAAAAACGCCACCACCCTCGACGGACTGCCCAAGGGCATCTATATCGTCAACGGGAAGAAAGTGGTGAAAGATTGAATCCGGGCTTCGCCCGATTGAAAATTGAGTCCGGCCTTCGCCCGATTGAAAATTGATTCCGGCCTTCGGCCGATTGAAAATGGAAAATTGAAAATGGAAAATTAAGCTTCGCTTGAACATCGGCGGCGCCTATTCTTCAAAAAACAACAATCAACCGAATCACACGAAAAACATGCTATTTATTTCGTGTAGATTCGGTTGATTCGTGTTCGTTATTCTAACAATTCTCTAATTCGATAATTCGGGATAAACTTACTAAGATGGCATATTTCCCTTTAACTCCCCTTTAACTTCCTTATAACTTCCCTTAGTTTAGATTTATCTCCTCATACGGCAATTCGAAGACATCGGCCACCGCTTTGTAGGTAACCTTTCCCTCCACCACATTGAGGCCCTTGAAGAGTGCCGGGTCGTCCTTGCACGCTTTCTTCCAGCCCTTGTCGGCCAGGGCGAGGGCGTAGCGCAGCGTGGCATTGGTGAGCGCGATGGTCGACGTATTGGGCACGGCACCCGGGATATTGGCCACGGCATAGTGCACGATACCATCCACGGTATATACCGGTTCGGAGTGCGTAGTGGGCTTCGAGGTCTCGAAGCACCCGCCCTGGTCGATGGCAACGTCGACGAGCACGGTGCCCGGCTGCATGAGTTTCAGCATGTCACGCGTGATGAGATGCGGGGTCTTGTCGCCGGGGATGAGTACCGAGCCCACAACGATATCGACATCCGGCAATTCCCGTAGGATATTATGTTTGTTGGAGTAGATGGGCAACACGTTGGGTGGCATCTCTGCCGTGAGCTTACGCAACAGCGGCAGCGAGATATCGGTAATGATGACCTGTGCACCCATGCCGGCAGCCACACGGGCGGCAGCCTGTCCCACAACGCCACCACCGAGCACCAGCACCTTCGCGGGTTTCACGCCGGGAACGCCGCAGATGAGTTTTCCCTTCCCGCCTTTCGTCTTCTGCAGGTAATAGGCGCCATTGATGGTGGCCATGCGTCCTGCCACCTCACTCATCGGGATGAGGAGCGGCAGCGAACGGTCGGGCAACTGCACCGTCTCGTATGCCACGCACACTGCCCCGCTCTTGATCATCGCTTCGGTAAGTGGCCAGTCGCAGGCGAAATGGAAATAGGTGAAGAGCACCTGACCTTTCTTCACCAGCTTATACTCGGGTTCGATGGGCTCCTTCACTTTCACTATCATGTCGGCAATGGCATACGTCTCCTCTATGGTAGGCAGTATCTTGGCTCCCGACTTCACATATTCGTCGTCACTGAATCCGCTTCCCTCTCCTGCGGTGTGCTGCACATAGACCTCATGGCCGTGGTGCACAAGTTCTGCCACTCCTGCGGGCGTCATTCCCACACGGCTTTCATTGTTCTTAATCTCTTTTGGAATACCAATTTTCATAGTCTTTTCGGATTTTTTGTTAAACTTTCAGGTATAGTAACTTTGCTAGCAAAATTACAAAAAAACATGATTCGTTGTACCATTTTTGGAAAAAAAATGAATAAAAAAAGAGATGCCACGATAAGACATCTCTATAATGGATTTGTGAAAAACAGTTGATGATTTCTATTTCTATAATTCTCCCATTCGGAATAACTCAAAAAGCATGGTCATTCCTTGTTGAGGATGATATTAATCATCATCGTCACGTCCGTCATGTTGATGAAGCCGTCGAAGTTGAGATCGGCCCTCTGCCACTTGAAATCGGTGACTTCCCTGCCGAGGATATAGTTGATGACTTGTGTCACGTCGGTCATGTTGATGAACGTGTCGTCGTTGGTGTCGCCAAGGAGTCCGCTCACCACGCTCTCGTCGATGGGAAGGATGGTGGTGAATCCGCTCCAATGCTCCGCATTCTTATAGTCGTCGACAACCCTTGCCAACACATAGAGCGGCACGCTGAGATTAGTCTCCGTGAATGTCGTCTCGCTGATAGCAGGTGGTTCCACGGCATAATACACGATAGCCTCCAGGGCAGAACAAGCCACGAAGAGGTTGCTGCCCAGCGTGGTGACCGATGCCGGCATGATGATGGTCTTCAGGCCGCTGCAAAGGCGGAACGCGCCGTCGCTGATGGTCGTTACGGAGGTGGGGAGGACGAGACTCTTCAGCAGCCGGGCAGAATAGAAGCCATACTCCCCAATGGTGGTGACGGTGGAAGGCATGACGAAGTCGCTCAACTTTGCGCTGGGATAACACAGCAACGTTTGCTGGTCTTTATCGTATAGCACGCCGTCGAGGCTGCTAAAGGTTGTATTCTCCTCTGCCACGGTAATGGTTGTCAGACTGGAGCACCCGCAGAATGGCAATCTGGCAATCTCCGACACATGGGCGGGGATGGTGATCTTCTTGATCTTGCTGCAGTTCTCGAAAGCACGGTAACCGATGGTCTTCAGGTTCTCGGAGAGTGTGATTTCCGTTATTCCGTAGCACAGGCTGAACGCATAGTCGGCGAGTGTCTCCACGGCATCGGGCAACGTGACTCTCGTTAACTTATTGCAATGATAGAAAGCCTTCACCCCCACGCTGGTCACCGAAGAAGGAATGTCTATCTCGCTGAGCGCCAAGCAGTAATAGAACACGCTGTCGTTGATGGCGGTGATGCCCTCTGGCAGGTCGATGGCAGAGAGTTGCGAACACCCATGGAAAGCGTGTTTACCGATGTCGCCAACAGTTTCGGGGATGTTGATGGCCGTGATGTAGGCGCACCCCTGAAAGGCCGAAGGGGCGATGACAGTAACCGTCGCCGGAAGGGTGACATCACCAGCCACTGTTCCGGGGGTGGCGATGAGGGTGGTGACATCCTTGTCATATAACAGTCCCTCGACGATGGTGTATGCAGGGTTCTCTGCATCAACGGCAATGGAGGTGAGGGATGGACAATCGGCGAAAGGAGCGGTTCCCAAGTCGGTGAGCGTGGCTGGCAGAGAGATGCTGGTAAGTTTTGCCGACTCCCGGAAAGTGCCGTTCTCTACGGCAGTGACCGTATAGGTATTCTCACCGTTAAAAACCGTCATGGGGATTACGATATCACCCTCGTAGCATTTCCTGAAAGTGAACGACGTGCCTGAACCCGTCGACGTTGGTTCTTCCACCACCTTCACGGTAGTATCCGAGGTGAGCTCATACCAAATTTCGTCGGCCTCGAAAGGTGTAGCGTAAAGCCCTTGTGCAAACAAGAGGGCCAACATGAATAGCAGATACTGTTTGTTCATGCGAATTATATTATTCGTTATTTTGACAGGAATGACCATGATATGAGAAAACTAATGATTAAACAGGAATGGCCATGAATTGACCATGAATTATCAGAAATTATCTATATAGTATTCATCCTTATGATAAAATGGTTCCATGTTCTTATCAAGCAACACGCATTCATTTGTTTCCTCGAAGTATGCGTAGCGTTCGCCTTGCAAACTGGGTTGGCCGAAATTGATGAGCAGGCCGATGGGTTTCTTTGTCAACCGAAGATAGTTGAACAGTTGAGAACGATGAGCAGAATTCAATTCACTCACAGACTTTAGTTCTATAACTACATCATCAACCACCAAGTCCATTTTATATTGTTTTTCCAATTGACGGTTCTTATAGAAACACATCAGTAGCTTTTCCCTTTCATTCTCTATTCCGCGTTCCAACAGTTCCAAATGTAGCGCTTCATTATAGATAGGTTCAAGAAGTCCCCAGTTTAACTCGGTATGCACTTTCATTGCTGCACCAATAATAGCGTATACCAAATCCTTATATTTTGTTGGATCCATATAAATGAAGTTTCAACATCATATTCAGAATTATACACGATAATCCATGTCAAATTACCAATTCACGAGAATTCATGGACAATTCATGAGAATTCATGTCTAAGCTCAAGGAATATTCATGAAAATTCATGGGCAATTCATGAGAATTCATGTCTAAATCAAAAGACTATTCATGAAAATTCATGGGCAATTCATGAGAATTCATGTCTAAATCAAAAGAGTATTCTTGAGAATTCATGTCGAATAACCATGAGCTCTAAACGAGCAACAGCAGTCACACAATTGTATGTCATGCGACTGCTGTTGTATCATGATTGTCGGATTTCGGGTAGCGGATTAATGCCAGCCCGACATCCCGTTCTCAATTACTCTTCCCAGAGATTGAACCTATTGATTTCAGGATCAATACCACCTTCATTGTCGTCACCTCCGTCACCACTAGTTCCCTGGTGTTCGCCATCCATGTCCATACTGACTCCTAAGATTGCAGACTCCATCATTGGCAGAGTGATTTCGACTTCCGGCTGAATATATTGCTTTTTCATTGTTCCTATATTAATAATGTTCTTGAATAATCGTTTACAATTCATTATTTCACCGTGACTTTCTGGCCATTGATGATATAAATGCCTTTCTCAAGGTTGTTGAGGTCGCCATCGACCTTCACCAGACGGCCCTGGAGGTCATAAACAGCATCCACATTGCCCTGTCCGATGGTCACGCCATCGATACCAGTTACCTGCTCATCGTCAACGAAGATGTTGACGTTGGCACTCGAATGACTGTTTCTATATGCACGATATGCTGCCAGGTCATCCAAGTCGAAATAAGCACGGAATGGCTTCATCTTCGTATTGCCAATGGCAGTATAGAACGTGTTGCCAGACATGAACATATAAGGATGTTCCTCGCTGCCCAGTGCACTGATATATTTATAGGTTCCGATGAAACTTCCACCTGTACCGGTTGCCGTAGGTGTGCCATCTGTAATCTCTGTAATCGTAGCCGGATCAAGTGTGAAAGGCTCAGTAACAGCCGTTTCCACCTTGATCAAATATGGAGTATTTGCTTGGAAAACTTCGGTGTTATCTGCACCATTTAACGATACAGAAGCAAAATGCAGATTCAGACCTGTAACGTCGTTATTCTTATTCTTAGAAGGTGTGCATCCAGAGAACGTAGCAAGTTGCACATCACTACCGAAAGCAGTCTTTACTTGGGCAACTGTCATGGAGAGAGGCAGACAGATGGTGTTCCAGTTACCGGCACTTATCGTACGGTTAACTTTCACCTTGCCAGTGTAAGCAGCGAATGCTTCATAACCGCCTTCCTTGTTCTCGTCCAAGGTCTTGCACACAACGATATTAAAAGTAAAGGGATCTTGAGCATAATTATAAGCTGCATTCGCAGCATCTCTTCCTGAAATTAAGAGAGGTGAGGTCACGCCTTCATCACCACAAACAGTAGCTTCACCACCTGCAGCATTTGCATCTGCCTCGAGAACAATTTCAATCACGTCTCCAACTACTAAAGATTTTCCCCTAGAATTATTATAAAGGAATTGAAAATGTTGATCACTTGTTTTTGAAAAAGTAACAGCATAATTTTTATTCTGGACTGAAGACATATAAACACAATAATCATCTTCTTCATCATCATATTTAATGGTGATACCCTCAGGAAGAAGAAGTTCAAACTGTCCATCCCTTAGACTAACGCCCTCGTCTGGAGCCAATTGGGTCAATTTGAGAACAACCGTAGCAGTTCCTCCTGGCTCGATGTCAACATCATCTACAGCAAAGGCATTCGGAAATGAGATATAATTTTGACTCATTCCAAAACTATAGGTTGCCAATGCTAACAAGAATAATAAAAATCTTTTCATAATCTATAATTTTAATTTATGTTATTATCTATCTTATTCAATTATCTTAAAAATCAATTTTGGTCTACAGGGCCATCATCCTGTCCTCCTTTTATCCAGATATTCGTCACATCAGTCACATTATAGCTGACGACAATGGTTTCAGGGGTTCTCAGTTTGAGGGCGATATCTATTGTTGTTGTCACATCAAAAACATTGACATTACTACCGTCTTTATCCACATCAGCAAGTATTGAATAACTCCCCGACAAAGCCATATCAATTATTAGAGTAACATCGAATACATCTATTTTACCATCCTCATTGACATCACCCAAAAGGGCTGTATTGGTGTTGGTAACTTGATAGTGTTTTGTAGAGGTACTAATATACTCAATACCATCCGCCGATTTCAGTTCGCCCGCCACGGTCTGCTCTACCCCGTTCTCTACGATGGTAAAACTCGTCTGTGCGGAAACAGCCAACGGCAAGCAGAAAAGACATAGTAAAAGATATAATTTATTCATCGTTTCCTCCTTCCTGTATTGGTTCGTCGAAATCAAGGGTAAGCGCCTCATTGACACTACCTGCAGGGAGTTCCAGCCATGCCTTGTTGGCTTTCATCACTGTATTGGCATTCTTAAAGAATCCCAGACGCCCTGAACTGGAACCCACACCAAGTACATACACTACACCTTGATCAAATGTAGTGGTGTTGTGCAAGTCGATTTGGGCATCATATATGTTTGAGATATTATTAGATAACCTGCTGTACTGATAAGCAAACGGGGCATCTTCGTTCTGGAAATATGTGCCCTTAAGCAGGTTCGTGCCCGTGTAATTAGTGGCAGAAGAGGCGGCTGGGGCATATTGGGCTGGAGAAGATTTGCTATCACCCAAGTTTGAGACAGTACGTAAAGCGCTGCAAAGGGGTGCCTCACTGGTAATAAGATTAAGGTAACAAGCAGTTGGATCGTTAGATGCACATTCCAGAACAACGGGCGTACCAGCCGGAATGGTTCCTTCTATTCTTTCCTTTACTACCTTCACCGTTCCATCCTCTTGATTTTCCACTCCTGTGATAACATAGGCATTGAGCACATCACCACCGAGTGTATAGGCGAAAGGTACATACATCGTGGTGTAGTATTTTCCTTTATACTCCAAGGTTGCCTTCACATTCAGTTTGGTAACTTCCTCAAAAAACCATTGGTCATTGTTGGAATTGCCTGAAGTGTTAAAGGAGAAAAGGCCATTGTTATTCAAGAAATAATTGGTTCCCAAAGTGGCGTTATTCTTGAATGTACTTTTCCCAAGCGCAAATTTCAAAGAATTATAATCAATATTCTCCACATCGTAAGCCTTGATTACAACAGATACTTTTGAATTATTGCTTCCACTAACATTACTAACCGTAGCGTAGATGTTCTTAAAAATCATTCTCACACTCATCTCATACACTCCGGTTGTCAAAGTCAGCAAACTTGTCCCCTGTCCCATGATATCATAATTAGAACCGCTGATTTTTTTCATATAAATAATCGTTGACGGATCTATTCCCTCTGCATCATCCACCAAGTGGATGCCATTCTTCAAGAAATTCTCTGCCCCTTTAACAATTACAGGCTTTACTGTACTAGAATGTTCCACAAGGTTAGACAATCCTCCACATATCTGCTGGCTGTTATTGAAATGGCTGTCAGCTGATCCACCAAAAAGGAACTGGTAACTGAATTTATCGTTAGCCATACTAATATAGAGGTCTTTGCCTTCAGAATTTTGCACAGCACTACTTACCCTATAGTAGCCAGCACCTTGGAGCTGTGCCATCGAAGGTAGACAGCACAACCACAAAAGAGCATAGAAAATATATTGATGCTTTTTCATCACTCGATAAATAATTATTGTTGTGTGGGTAATATGATATCTATCAACTCAGTAACGTCAAACACGTTAATTTTGCCATCCCCATCGACATCCGCCACATCATAATCATATACCTTCTCGTATTGACGAGGAGTAGTTTCCAAAATAATATCAATCAAAGCGGTCACATCAAATACATTAACGTTTCCATCCCTGTCGATATCCGGCCAGACAGGAAGTTTCACGGGGTCTTTTTCATCAATGATGAAAGCCTCGTTAGCATTTACCTTCTCCCAGATATCATGGAATCCAAGAATATTGTCTCCCGGATTTCCCATACCGAGCACACGGAGATTCGGATCAATCAAGTTTCCTTCTTCATCTTCAAGAAGCAGGTCATCGCCAGAAATCCCGAAGAAATACTTGTTGTTCACCGTTCCGGCATTCCTCAACATTAGGTGCTCGTATTGGGCTATGTTCTCTGCATAGAAGGTGCTATTCTCTCCTAACAAGCCTTTGGCCATATCAAAGAGGGTCTCCATTATCGGGGTCTTGATTTGATATTCGTTGATGAGGTAATCGGGACCTACCAGCAAATTCCCCTCCGGCACAGTGCCTGAAGCAGTTGAGGGTTCCAACTTTGCCGACGTCTCCGTAGACATCAGCAACACGGGCGTCTGTGCGGGGATGACGCCCTCGAACTCGGTCAGGCCTGCCAATCCGCCTTTCTGCAAAGCCTTGATGTCGGTCACGGCGTATGCCTTACAGCCATCGGGTACCTCATAGCCGAAGTCGGCATAGAAGGTGGTGAAGTATTCTTTCTTACCTTGATATACCGTGCGGTAGATGCCTGCATCAAACGTCTTCGTGAAGGTCTCGCATGGCTTAACTGTCCAAATGGTGCTGGGATCGTTTTCTTGGATTTTCACATTACCCTGGCTGATGAAGTCAACATTGTTGCCATCGGCCACGATATAGTAGCGGAAATTGGGATGGATATTCTCAATCCGGTCAAAATATTTCGAGTAGTCACCCAATTTGGCGAGGTATTCCTGGGCGGTAGGACTGGCCTTCACCCGCTCCCAGTACATCATCACCGACTCGTAGGCAAAGTTCCACACATTGCCCTCGTTGGTGAGCACATCATCGTAGAACTGAAGGATGGCATCATTGTTACCAGCCTCTGGCTCTGTCAGCCCACTGCTGGCACCACCCATTCTCTCCCACACGTCGTGGATATAATAGGGCTTGAGGATACCGGTGCCGCGGCCATCGAGTTTCTTGAGCACCTTCTTTATCACCTCATTGATCTTGTCTTCAAGCTTCGGGAGTTTCTCCCGTATCTCGGTCTCGTGGTCGGCATAGAATTCCACCACCGGCTGCATGCTCGGGGTCTTGCCGTAGATGCGGTACTGATCCGTTCCGGCAGGCTCCAGATAGAGGTTATAGTCGAAACACTCATGGAACTTGTCGAGTATCTCACCCACGCCATTGGCACCAAACAACTCACCCTCTCCCTCAAGCTGCAGTTTCTTGACGACGACATCCACAATCTCATCGACATATTTCATGCCACGTACGGCATAGCCCGGAAGATCCACACCCTGCGAGCGGAGGGTGGTCACTTTATAGTCGTCCTCCTCACCATCACCGACATTCATTGTTTTCTGTGTATTGGCCTGGATAAGATAGACGGTTCCCGGAAGAGAAGTGTTATCGGAAGCGAACCCAACGGTTCTGCGCCCGAGTACATTGATGTAGTTCCCATTCCCATTGTTCTTGATGGTGTAGTAGCCCTTCTCAACCTGAGCCTGGACACCCATCACCGCGAACATGGCGAGCAATAGCGATAAAATAGTTTTTCTCATGATATATTACGGTTTTGATTATGTTGCCAAGTATTTTACATTTATATATGTATTTTATCTTGGCAAAAGTAGTCATTTTTCCCCAAGTCCACAAATTTTCAAACAAAAAAATAGGAAATAATCTACTGAAGATTGGTTTTTCGCTTAAATATTCACTATTTTTGCCGAAAAAAAACAAGAAATGAGATTTATCGGAATTATCCCTGCCAGGTATGCGTCGACACGCTTCCCCGGCAAACCACTCGCCATCCTCGGTGGCAAGACCGTGATAGAACGGGTGTATGAACAGGTGTCGGGCGTGCTCGAAGAAACCTATGTAGCGACCGACGACGAGCGGATATACAAAGCCGTGCAGTCGTTTGGCGGAAAGGTGGTGATGACCTCGCCCGACCACAAGAGCGGCACCGACCGCATAGCCGAAGCAGTACGGAAAATCGGGGGCGACTACGACGTGGTGGTGAACGTGCAGGGCGACGAGCCGTTCATCCGTCCGGCACAAATCGAATCATTATGCCAATGCTTCGACGACCCGACGACGCAGATTGCCACGCTGGGCAAGCCTTTTGCCGACATCGATGCCGCTGACAACCCCAACTCGCCGAAAATCGTCACCGACAACCGCGGATTCGCGCTCTATTTCAGTCGCAGCGTCATACCCTTCGTGCGTGGCGTGGACCATGCGGAGTGGATGGAGCACTACCCTTTCCTGAAACATCTTGGACTGTATGCTTACCGTGCCACGGTACTCCAGGAGGTGACTCGCCTTCCACAGTCGTCACTGGAGAAAGCCGAGAGCTTAGAACAACTGCGGTGGTTGCAGAACGGCTACCGCATCCGCGTCGCCATCACCGACTTCGAGACCGTGGGCATCGACACCCCCGAAGACCTGGAACGGGCAGAACAATGGCTAAAAGCCCAGAATAGCATATAGGACATCCCAAATCATTCTCTATACCTTCACCACCTCGACTTCGCTCCTCACAGGGTCTATGCGCCGCACCTGTATCTGGGTGTGGATGCGGTCGTTGAGCGCATCCACATGACTGATAACCCCTACCCTGCGGCCTCCCAACTGGTGGAGCCGCTCAAGGGTGTCCATCACCGCGTTGAGACAATCCTCGTCGAGTGAACCGAAGCCCTCGTCGATAAAGAGCGTGTCGATATTCGCCTGGTTGACGTTGAGTTGCGAGAGCGCCAGCGCCAACGACAGCGACACCATGAAACTCTCGCCTCCTGAGATGACCTTCACAAACTGCGGCGACTGGTTGCAGAACCTGTCGCGCACGAGGATGGTGAGCTCGCCCGGGTCGCACACCAACTCGTAGCGGTCGGTGAACTGACGCAGGTAGATGTTGGCATGACTGAGCAGGTGGGCGAGGATGAAACTCTGGGCGATACGACTGAAACGTGTGCCGTCGGTACTGCCAAACTCCTTGTTGAATCGTTCCCAACGCTCTTTCTCCTCCTTGCTGCGCCCGCATTCGCTGATGGCCGCTGCCGCCTGCGTCCTGCGATGGGCGTCATCGTCGAGTTCCTGCCGCAACTGCCCCATCTGGAGCAGCTGCTGTTCCCTGGCTTTCTTCTTTTCCTCGATAGAAGCAGTGAGGCTGTCGAGGGTATCCTCCGCTGTCATCTCCGGACGGTTGGCAAGATGGTTCTCGAGTTGTCGCTGCAGGTTATACAAAGCCCCTTGTCGCTGTAAGAGCATGTCTTCCACCACCTTATGCTCACTCGCCAAGCGCTGGATATCCTCATCGGCTATCGCCGACAAAGCCATGAGCCTCTCCATAGTCAGTGCAGCGTGCGAAGCCAGGAAGGCATCCACCTGTCGGCGCTTGGTATCCATCGCCGCCTCGTTGGTCTGAAGTGCTGTCTTCCATGCCGTGAGTTGGTTGGAGAAAGTCACCCACCTCTGCTGGAGCACAGACGGGTCACCCGGCTTCTCCGGAATTTCCGGGGTTTCCGGAATTTCCGGATTCTCCAGTGAAAGCATCGGGACGATGCTTTCTTGAGTATGATTGATGGCATCAAGTACCATCTGGCGATTCTCTGTTTGCTGGATAAGTTTTTGCTGGGTTTTCTGCTGTTTGTCGTATTGGGCGGCATCATCTTCCAAACGGCTGATGAAGTTTTGGTGGTCGTTGTCCCATAACACGCGCCAGTCGTCATAGATGATGAGGTCATCGAGTTCACCGAGCGTAGTTGTGGTCATGGTCTTCAACTCCTCTATCTGTCCCTCAAGTGAACGGATATTATTCTGCTCTTCGGTGATTTGGGCTTCTGCTGCCATAGTGGCATGGTGTGCTTTTGTTGAAGAAGCAACGAGGCGGTCTTTGCGCTGATGCAATTCATCCATCTCCTTATTGAGCAAGTTGAGGGCATCGAGCCGCTGCTTCATATCCTCCCAAACCTTGGCATGGACTTTTTTCTGCTGTTCCAACGCCAGATTGACGGCTTCGGTAATAATAGGGGCGTCGACCGTCATGCCCGTTTTTTCCAAAAGCGCCTTCGTTGCGGCATGCTGCAATTCAAAGTCTGCATTTTTCTTCTCCCATTGGACCTTTGCCTCCGACACCTTACGCTCCAAATCCTGGGTCTGTTTCCTGTTCGCCTTCAGTATCGCCTTTGCGTCCTGCAACACCTTCTCTGCTGCATTGCGCTCGTCGACTATGGGTTTGATGATGGTCTCATAGTCGGGGTCAGGCACATGGTCGTGCTCCACCTTGCTCAAGCAGAGCGGACATAGTTCGCCCTTCCTCAGCATGGCCCTTGCCATCCTGAAACTATCTTCGAGCGAGTTTTTCCACCGGTCGCAGACATCCCTTGCCCTATCGAAGTCGTGCTGCGCCACCCTCACCCTCTCATCAAGCGCTGGCACCTCTTTTTCCAGCCGTTCCTTCTCGTCGAGCAAGGTTTTATAGGCTTTCTCCGCCTCTATGTTCTGCTGCGTGCAGTTGGCAAGGAGCTGTACGGCAGCGACCGCCCTGTCGGTATCGAGCACAGCGCTGTTGAGCCGCTCTTGATCGGCATGGAGTTGTTGGGGATTCATCAGTCTCCGCTCCTCCTCCTTGTCCGTCAGCGCTTGCGCCACGGCGGTCTGTTGTTCGGTCAGCGACTGCTCCAGGGCAAGGCACTCCTCCTTCTTCTTCTCCTTTTCGGGAAGAAGTCTCGTGGCCTCATCTCTTGCCTTTGTCTTTTGGTAGACAGACTTCTCGGCGACAATCACGCCACGCAATTTCTCGGCAATGGCTTTCGTCTCGCGGTACATCGGTACAAACCGCTGTTTCCCATCAATCCATTGCCCGATGTCATCGAGCAGGCGCATCTCCTTGTCGTGGTGCTGTTCTAACGACACCTTGGCATGACACAATGCGACATATTGCCGTTGCTTGTCTACCACCTGAGCGGAGAGGCTGTCGACCTTCTTGCGTGCCGTCTCCATCTCGGAGAGCCAGCCACGAGGCTGCACGGTGGCAGCGTGGTCGACGAGGGTTTGTCGCTCTTCCTGATAGCGGGGCTCTGCCATCGTGGCTTTCGCCTCGGCGATGCGTCGACTGTGCTCGAGGATATCCTTGTCGAGGCGCTGCCGGTGTGTGAGCCATTCGCTCTTTGCCGAGAGCGACTGGATTTCCTTCTCCTGCGAAGCACGGTCTTCTTCCAACTGCTGCAAGGCAGCCTTCTTCCCGTCTATCTGCTCGTCGGAGAGCAGGGTGATGCTGTCGGCAACAGCCTTCAGCCGCTCATAATCCGCACGTTTCTCGCTGCACACCGACGCTATTTTCTTGCTGATTTCGGAATACAGCTCAGTGCCGGTGAGCCGCTCGAGGATTTCAGACTTCTCCTTCGACGTGCTCTGGATGAAACGCGTGAACTCTCCCTGAGCGAGCATCGTGGTGCGGCAGAACTCCTCGAACGACAGTCCGACGACCTCGGCAATCGCCTCCTTGGCATTCTTCTGTGTCACTTCGTGAGTGCGTAGGTTCTCGATGCTGTTTTCAGGATTTTTCAATTTACCATCGGGTTTGTGATAGGCTCTCGACACATACCAACGGGCAAGGTAGCACTGCCCATCAGAAGCCTCGAACTCAAGTTCAGACCAACCTTCTGACGTTCCTCTACGGAGGAGTTGTCCTTTATGGTTGACGGGCATCTCATTCTCGCCCACCACCGGTTCGGTGTCGGATTTTTTCGCAGCATTGTAACGGTCGGTGATCCGCACCTTGCTCTCTGCCTTTACCATCCTCGGCGTCTCGCCATAGAGGGCCAGACAGATGGCATCGAGGATGGTGGTCTTGCCACTCCCCGTAGCACCGGTAATCAGGAAAAGCGGCTCATCGGCAAGCACGCCATGCTCGAAATCAATTACCGCATCTTCGATGGAAGCGATGTTGTGAATATGTAAACGTTTGAATCTCATCGTGCTTTCTCTTCTTCTATCATATTTAGTGTCTGCTGCATCATCTCCATGAACTCCTCGGTGGGGAGACCACGCTGGAGCAGATAGCGACGGGTAATCTCAAGTGGGTCCATCTGACGGAACTCATCGGGCGTGATGTCCACGGACTCACGCGACACGCCGGGACGACGCTCGTCGACTATACGGAACGTGCAGAAACGACACGCCTTGCCATGGGTCACGCGCAGCGCCTGCTCGCTGGCATCGGGGGGAAGACCGAGCGTAGTGCGCACGTTGAGCCTAATGTAGCAGGGGTCGTCGTCGGGAAGGGCGGCGAGGGCGGCGAGGGCATCTTCAAAGGCAACGGCCTCTTCGGGGATGGTCTTTACCGGACGGAGAAGGGAGAGCGGCAACACCTCGACGACGGGAGCCGTGCCTGCCTGTACCTCTACGAGCGTGACGGAGTGTTCGTACTCTTCGTTGAACGTGATGGCGAGGGGCGCGCCGGCATACCGTACATGAGGATTGCCGGAGGGCACCTCATGGGGACTATGGAGATGGCCGAGGGCGGCATAGTCGTAGCCCTCGCCCAAGACGGAGAGGGGAAGGTAGTCCTGGCCACCCGCCTCGTAGGGCTGACGGCCGGAAAGGATGTCGGACACGGCGAGATGGGCCATGAGCACCACAGGCAGACGGTCGGCATTCACCTCGCCTACCCTATTCAGCAAGCCCTGGTAAAAGGCTTTCTGACGGTCGGCACTGCCGTCGGCAGGCGGGGGGAAGTTCTGGCGGAAGACATGGGGCACCGCAGCCACGATGCCCTTGCCGGCGATGTGGAAGATGAGGCTGTCGAAGGCCGTTCCCTCACTGGTTCGGGGGATGCCTCCCACCACATGCACCTTGAAATGACGCCACAGCGAACGGTCTACCTCGAGTCGGGAGGCACTGTCGTGGTTGCCCGCCGTGACGATGACCTCCATCGTAGGACAGGCCTCGTGAAGGGCGAGCATCGCCTCGGTATACATCGTCTGCGTGGCAGTGCTGGGCACCGCCGAGTGATAGACATCGCCACTTACAAGGAGCACGTCGGGCTGGTGACGGCCGACGATGGCGGTGAGCTGCCGAAAGAAGTCGTCGAACTCGTCGTGGCGTTTGTAGGTGTGCATCTCATGTCCGAGATGCCAGTCGCTGGTATGGAGTACACGCATGGAGGAAAGGGGTTGGTCTTTGATGGTCAGCCGCAGTGGAAATAGGTATTGACGAGTTTCTGTACCTCGTCGGGATATTGCTCCACCTGACGGCGGAGGTTGCGGTCGTCGAAGGCACGCAGTTGCTCGATGATGCTGTCGATCATCGCGCTGCTGAAGATGCCGTCGCGCTCATAGTAGGCCCGCTGCCGCTCGAGACAGTCGGCAGAGGCGACACAGCTGTCGGGCAATTCGGAGAGCTGGCTCAGGCGCGAGGCGTTGGCCTCGTCGTGGATATTGACATTCACATAGGTGCGCTCGGCAAGGGCGAGGGCGTCGTCCATCTCAAAACCGGTGCGGCACGCCACGCACAGGCCGGCGATGAGCTGATAGAGGTCGGCAGAACCGTCGGGAGAACGCATCTCCACGGTCTGCTTCATCGACGTGTCGGTATGCGAGGGCTGCTCGGCAGGATTGGCGATGCTGCACATGTCGACCTGGGCCGTCCAGCCCAGCGGCACCCTGACGAGCACGGAGCGGTTGCGGTCGCCCCAGCACACGTTGGTGGGGGCTTCCTGATGGGGTACGAGACGGAAATACGACATGGGGTTCTTGTTGCCGAAGGCGGTGATGCTGGGGGCGAGGAGCATCATGCCGGCAATCATCTTGCGGGCCTCGTCGGAGAGGCAGCCGTCGCGAAGCATCATGTTCTTGCCGTCGCGCATGATACGCATGTGGATATGGAGGCCTGAGCCGGCCTTGCCCGTAGTAATCTTCGGGGCGAAGGTGACATTGAGCTGCATCTGGTAGGCCAGGTTACGGATGACCCACTTGGCGAGCATGAGCTGGTCGGCGGCATGCTCGGCATTCACCGGCAGGAACTCTATCTCGTTCTGCTCATACACCTTGCCGTCGAGGACGAAGTTGCCCACCTCGGAATGGCCATACTTGATTTGTCCGCCTGTCTGCGCGATATACTGCATGCACTTCGCCCTGAACGCATTGGCCTTGGCATAGGGCGACGACTCATGGTAGCCATGCTGGTCGATGGCAGGGAAGAGATAGTTGTCGTCGAAGATGACATAATACTCCAACTCTCCCATGGCCTGGAACTCCATGCCCGTGACCCGCGTGAATGCCTTGCAAGCCTTGGAAAGGGTGTGCTCGGGAGCACTCTCCAACAGGTTGCCGTCCTTGTCGAAGAAAGAGCAGAGCATGGAGATGGTAGGTATCTCGGCAAAGGGGTCGAGGAATGCCGTGGCAAAACGAGGCAAGACATAGAGGTCGCTGCTCCCCGCCTGCACGAAGGAGAAGAGGCTGCTGCCGTCTACACGCTCGCCACAGGTGAGGATGGTGTCGAGGTACGACTTGTCGGTAATGACGAAGTTGAGGGTCTTCAGCTTTCCGTCGCCTCCGGGATACATGAAGTTGACCATGCGGATGCCGTTGGCCTCGGCGTAATGGATGATGTCGGCCTTCGTGAAAGAGGCCGCGGGTTTTTGTAGGAATGTCACCAAGGGGTTGGCATTCATCATCAGGTGCGTGTCGTTCATAGAAAGTTTCGTTTTTGAGTTAATGCCGACATACGCGGCGTATATGAGTTTTTCTCCTATTTTGTAACTGTTCAGCAATAGTCTTAATTATATTTGTTGCAAAGATAATCAATGTTGAGTGAAAAACAAAAGTTATGGAGAGAATTTTATCATGGACAATACCGATGCAAAGATATAAAAAAACATAATAATTAGGTGGGAAACTTGGGGCAAATGTCAATTATTCGTATTTTTGCTTTCAGAAAACCACATCAAATCATTAATACCTAACTGTTATGAAAAAAGCATTTGTTTTTGGCATCATCGCCACAGTCGCATTGGCATTCAATGCGTGTACAGACAAAACCGAGAAGAAAGCACCCGTCGATGACTTCACCATGGAACAGCTGGCTGCTGAGGAAGCCAGGTGCGACACCATCAGCGAGTCGGGACTCGACCTCCTGGGCACCACATGGTCGGGCATGGTTATCCCCATCGTTGCCGACAAGGAAGCCGGGGTAAAACCCATGATGCGCGAATTCTGCAAGACATACCTCGACTTCAAGGGAAACCGCAAGATGATGCGCTACCTCATCGACGAGAATGGCTATAACGCCGAGAAAGACAGCTTCACCGTAGAAGACAAGCCGGAAGCCAACTACATCAAGGTAGCCACCACGGCCGACCTGAGTTCCGCCACCACAGGAAGGGTATGGAAATGCAAAGACGGACACCTCATGCTCGGCGTGCTGATGGAGCAGTTCGTAGAAGCCCCCAACCGTCCGGAGCGCGTGGTGGCATTCTTCGACTATAACCCCGTGAAGGGTGAACTGGTGCCCAATCCCAACGTGGCACAGAAAATCGCACAAGCCATGGACTGCATCTACGGACAGCTGACCATGGTATTCCCCACCGAGGGCAACAACATCGAGATGCTGGAATACACCGACAGTAAAGACTCCCTCGCCTACAAGATCCACTTCGACGGCACCTCATTCAAATTCGACCCCAAAGGCAAGAAAATTTCAAAGTAAAAACCACTACCCCCAATGGAAAACAAAAAATACGGGCATTTCGATGATGCCAACCGTGAATATGTGATTACCGACCCGCAAACCCCGTGGCCGTGGATCAACTACCTGGGAAACGAGGACTTCTTCTCGCTTATCTCCAACACCGCCGGCGGATACGCGTTCTATAAAGACGCCAAGTTCCGACGGCTCACACGCTACCGCTACAACAACGTGCCGATGGACAACGGCGGACGCTACTTCTACCTGAAAGACGGCGACAACGTGTGGAACCCGGGATGGAAACCCTGCAAGACGCCACTCGACCACTATGAGTGCCGCCACGGCATGAGCTACACCCGCATCACATCGGCAAAAGACGGCATCGAGGCAAGCGTTCTCTTCTTCGTGCCACTGAAGAGTTGGTGCGAGGTGCAGAAACTCACGCTCACCAACACCACCGACGCCCCACGCTCGCTGAAACTCTTCTCCTTCGAGGAATGGTGCCTGTGGAACGCCGCCACCGACATGGAGAATTTCCAGCGCAACTTCTCCACCGGAGAGGTGGAGATAGAAGGGTCGGTCATCTACCACAAGACAGAATACCGCGAACGACGCAACCACTACGCCTACTACAGCGTGAACACACCCATCGACGGCTTCGACACCGACCGCGAGACCTTCGTGGGACTGTACAACGGATTCGACAGCCCCGACGCGGTGATGGAAGGACGCCCACGCAACAGCCATGCCCATGGATGGAGCCCCATCGCCTCTCATTACATCGAGGTGACACTGGCTCCGGGAGAGAGCCGCGACTTCGTCTTCGTCCTCGGATACGTGGAGAACGAACAGGAAGAGAAGTTCATCGCCCCGAAGGTCATCAACAAGAAAAAGGCCCTGGAGACCATCGCCCGCTTCGACACCACGGCAAAGGTCGATGCGGCCTTCGCCGAACTGAAAGCCTACTGGGATGCCTTGCTCGACATCTTCGTGGTGGATACCGGCAACGACAAGCTCGACAGGATGGTGAACATCTGGAACCAATACCAGTGCATGGTGACATTCAACATGTCGCGCTCGGCATCGTTCTTCGAGAGCGGCATCGGACGAGGCATGGGATTCCGCGACTCCAACCAGGACCTCGTAGGATTCGTACACCAGATACCGGAGCGCGCACGACAGCGCATCATCGACATCGCATCGACGCAGTTCCCCGACGGCGGATGCTACCACCAGTACCAGCCGCTGACAAAACGCGGGAACAACGACATCGGCGGAGGATTCAACGACGACCCCTGCTGGCTCATCTTCGGCACTGTGGCCTATATCAAGGAGACCGGTGATTTCAGCATCCTCGACGAACCGGTGCCGTTCGACAACCAGCCCGGCAGCGAGGTGTCGCTCATGCAACACCTGCGTGTGTCGTTCGACCACGTGGTGGAGAACCTCGGACCACACAAGCTGCCGCTCATCGGGCGCGCCGACTGGAACGACTGCCTGAACCTGAACTGCTTCTCATGGGACCCCAACGAGTCGTTCCAGACTACGGAGAACAAGACAGAAGGGTCGAAGGCAGAGAGCCTCATGATTGCCGGACTGTTCGTGGTCACGGGAAAAGAATACGTGAATCTCTGCCGCCGCATCGGCGACGACGCAGAAGCAGCACGGGCACAACGCCATGTCGACGAGATGGTGGAGACCGTGAAACGCGACGGATGGGACGGCGACTGGTACCTGAGGGCATACGACTACTACGGCCGCAAAATCGGCTCGAAGGAGAACGAGGAAGGGAAGATTTTCATCGAGAGCCAGGGCTGGTGCACCATGGCAGAAATTGGTGCCGAAGAAGGCATGGTGTCCAAATCGCTCGACTCGGTGAAGAAATACCTGGAGTGCGAACACGGTATCGTGCTCAATAACCCGGCTTTCACGAAATACATCTATGAGTATGGCGAAATCAGCAGTTATCCGGAAGGATACAAGGAGAACGCCGGCATCTTCTGCCACAACAACCCCTGGGTAATCATCGGTGAGACACTCGCAGGAAGGGGCGACGACGCTTGGAGCCACTACCGCAAAATACTGCCCAGCTACGTGGAAGAGAAATACAGCACGCTGCACAAGGTAGAGCCTTACGTTAACTGCCAGATGGTGGCAGGAAAGGATGCCGCACGTCCCGGTGAGGGAAAGAACAGCTGGCTCACGGGTACCGCCGCATGGATGTGGCTCACCATAAGCCAGTATATCCTCGGCATCAAGCCCGACTATGACGGACTGTGCATCGACCCATGCCTCCCCGCCACAGCCCAGGAGTATTCGGTGAAACGCAAGTTCCGCGATGCCGAATACCGCATACGCATCAGCAATCCACAAGGCGTGAACCGGGGAGTGGCCACCATCGAGGTAGACGGCACACCCATCGAGGGCAACGTCATCACCTATGCCCCGGGCAGCCACGAAGTGACCGTGACAATGGGCGAATAGCCCAAAACTATAGGAACTATAGATTCTATAGATACTATAGTGACTATAGTATCTATAGTCACTATTGCTACCATAAAGTCCATGCGCCCTCGTGGGCGCATGGACTTTTTTTTCAATCTATGCGCATTTTACAAAAATAATGCGTAATTTTGCAGCCGACTTACAAACTGTAAGTTAAGGGGTGCCCGAGATTTCGGGCTGAGATCATACCCTCATACCTGATCCGGGTAATGCCGGCGTAGGGACTTCCATTTCTCTCCCCCCTTATCATAGTATATTATATAAGGTATAATGAAAAAAATCGTTATCTCGTGTGCCTTGTTGTCACTGACAGGACAAATCATGGCACAGACTCCCGACTCGCTGCGGTTGGAAGAACTGCATGAAATCGTGGTGAAAGGCGTACGCGCACAACAAGACGCACCTTACGCCATGACACAAATCAAGAAAGCACAACTGCAGGAGTTCTCGAAGACGGGAAGGGAACTGCCGTTTCTCTTCTCACAGACACCAGGCGTACTCGCATGGAGCGAGAACGGACTGGGCACAGGAACCACATACATGCGCATACGCGGTGCCGGCGACTCACGCATCAACGTGACACTCGACGCTGTGCCGCTCAACTCCCCCGAAGACCAATGCGTGTTCTGGGCCAACATGAACAGCTATGGCGCGCTGCTGGGAAGCGTGCAGATACAAAGGGGAGTAGGGTCGTCGACAAACGGCGACGGAGCCTTCGGCGGAAACATCTCGCTATCGTCGAAAGCAGCATCCCCCACCCCATCTGCCGACCTGAACTTCAGCTACGGGTCGTACAACACGTTCAATGTAGGAGGCTCTTTCACCACCGGACTGCTCTGGGACCATGTCGTCTTCGATGGCGCATACCATGAGACCAATACCGATGGCTTCATACACGGCACGGGAGGACGCTCGGGAAGCTATTACGGCAGCTTACGATACCTGACAGACAATTTCATCATCCGCTACAAGAACTTCGGCAACTTCGAGAAGACCGGACAGGCATGGAACGGTGTGACCGCAGGCGATAACGACCTCTCGCTCATGGAAGGGACCTATGGCGCACATACCGGCATACACACCTACAAAGACCTATACAACGTGGGGCTCGGCAAATACAACACGCTCTACGAAACCCTGGCATACAATGCCGACGGCGCGTTCCAGACAGATGCCAACGGCAATTACGTGACCAACCGATACACCTACGCCAACGGCTCGCCTTGGCGACAGGCTACCGACAACTTCTGGCAAAGCCACAACATCCTCTCCTTCACCTGGGATGTCAACACCCACCTCAACACCACAGCATCGCTACACTATACGCATGGCTATGGATACTACAACGAATTCAGGTACAACAACAAACTGAAGAAATTCGGACTGGCGAACTTCACCGACAGCAACGGGAAAACCGTAAAACGCACCGACTTCATCCGCAAGAAAGGACTGGAGCAAGACACGTACGGACTGATTTGGAACGCCAATTACAAGAAAGATTCATGGGACATCATGGGCGGCGTATCACTGCAGCGGTTCAGCGGCAACCACTTCGGGTATATCACCTACATCGCACATCCCGAACTGAGCCAGAAACTGCTCGCAGGAGGGAAATATCGGTACTACGACTCCGATGCCGAAAAAGACGACTACAGCGGATACATCAAGGCTGCCTATAAGATCACGCCCAACCTGAGTGTCTTCGGTGACGTCCAATACCGGCACGTGGACTATACTACCGACGGCATCAACGACAAGTTTTATGAGAATGAAGACGGCTCGTACAGCAACCAACGACTCAACATCGACAAGAAATACGACTTTGCCAACATCAAGGGAGGTATGAGTTACCACACGGAAAACCACCAGGCGTATTTCTCGGTGGCAACAAGCAACAGGGAACCGGAACGCAACAACTTCACCGACAACGGCAGCTATCCGGCACCAAAGGCAGAGAAACTGCTCGACTTCGAGGCAGGATATGCTTATACCAGCGAGCGATGGCAGGCCAATGTCAACCTCTACTACATGGACTACCAAGACCAGTTCGTGCAGACAGGCGAAGTGAGCGACATCGGTGAGGCGCTGACCACCAATATCAAGGATTCATACCGCATGGGCGTGGAACTGACCGCCGGATACAACATCACGCCATGGCTGGCACTCGAGGGAAACGCCGCACTGAGCGTCAACAAAATCAAGGACTTCGACGAAGTGGTGGAAGACTGGGACAACGGCAGCCGCACCATACACTACGACAACTCCACACTGGCGTTCTCGCCTTCTGCAATACTCAACGGATTCGTCCATGTGCACTGGAAGGGACTCCAGGCAACATGGCACACCAACTTCGTGAGCCGACAGTATCTCGACAACACGGAGAACACCGACCGCTCCCTGCCCTGCTACAGCGTATCAAACGCCAGCGTCAGCTATACCCTCAAGCCAAGGAAATTGGTGAAAGAAACCGTCATCGGCGTGAACTTCAACAATGTGTTCAACCGCCACTATGCCGGCAACGGATGGGTTTACTCCGCTATCTGCGACAGTGCCGGACACCCCAACGACAACCGCTACTACCAGATAGGATTCATTCCCATGGCAGGATTCACCACCATGGCAAGCATCACACTGAAATGGTAGGCCATGGACACCACTTTCCTTGAAGCCCACTGGCTCGATATCACCACCACACTGCTCGGACTCGCCTATATCCTCCTGGAATACAAGGCGAGCATCTGGCTGTGGCTGGTGGGATTCCTCATGCAGGCCCTCGACATCGTGCTCTACTACGACAAGGGGCTGTATGCCGACTGCGGCATGGAGTTCTACTACATCGCCATGACCATCTACGGATTCGTCAACTGGAAATTCATCAAGGGAAGCAAAAGTCCGGAAAAGAAACAAGAACTGCCCGTCACGCATTTCAAGCGCAGCCTCATCATGCCTTGGACAGTAGCCACACTCGCCATCTGGGGAGTCATCTGGTGGCTGCTGGCTACCAAGACCAACTCCACCGTACCCGTAGCCGACAGCTTCACTACAGCACTGAGTTTCGTCGGCATCTGGGCACTCGCACGCAAATACCTCGAGCAATGGCTCATCTGGATTGCGGTCGACGTGGTGACATGCGGACTCTACATCTATAAAGACATTCCTTTCAAGGCAGGATTGTATGGTCTCTACGTGGTCATCGCCATCATGGGATACATAAAATGGAAAAAAATGATGACGAAACATGCCTCATGAGAGGCTTGCACACCATCCTTCAAGCAAGCAAAAAGAATGGTGGTTGCTGCATGAAACCACGCAAAAAGACACAAAAGTGTTCACGTTTGAGGACAAGGCAAAATTGTGTCCGCACACAGTGAAATTATTATGAAAATAATTGCAAAAATATTTGCAAAAACGCACAAAAATTTATAATTTTGCATCGTTAAAAAATGATTGTAAAATCAACCCTTAAAATTGACGCGATTTAGACAAAGACAATAATAATTTTCGCTAAAACCTCACCTTTGTGAGGTAAGTCCCCTCGAGAGAGTCGACATCTTTGAGTTAATTTATTTTAGTAAGTTATAAGATATGCACTTGTTCGTGAGAACAGGTGCATGTTTTTTGGTTTGAGATTTGAGGTTTATCATTCTTTGAATGATGAACATCGGCGGCGCCTCAGCATACTGAAAGCAAGCTTTCGTCTGCCTGCGGCTTGCACGATATTTGAGATTTAAGATTTAAGCTGAGTCACAAGTCTATTGTCCCTTTAACTTCCCTTTTAACTTCCCTTTAACTCCCCTTTAACTTCCTTTTTAGGAATACTTCCCTTTAACTTCCCTTTAGTTACTAAAAAAGGAGGATGTATCGCTACATCCCCCTCTTCAAAACTTGAGTGTCAGTTATCATTTAAGTTTGAAAGAATTTTCAATGCTGATGATTTCGTCCTGGAACTGGCGATCGACCTTCATGCGCTCCTCCACCTTCTCACAACTGTGAAGCACGGTGGAATGGTCGCGTCCGGCAATGAGTTTGCCAATCCTCGCAGCAGGCATCTTGGTATGTTTCTGGGCCAGATACATCGACACCTGCCTCGCCACGACGAAGTCGCGCTTGCGGCTCTTCCCGCTCACATCTTCAGGAGCTACATGATAGTGCTCACATACCTTCTCCAATATCTCATCGATGGTGAGGGGATTGTTGTCTACTTTCACCGAACGCTTCACGAGGCTTTCGGCCAGGTGCATGTCGATGCTCCTGTTGTAGACGATGGAATATGCCATCAGCGAGTTGACCACGCCTTCGAGGTCTCTCACGCTCCCGTTTGCAGTATGGGCGATATACTGCACCACATCATCGGGAATGGCCAGGCCATCATGCTGAATCTTTGCGTTGAGGATATCGAGACAGAGTTTCTCGTTGGGACGCTCGAGCTCGGCAATGAGGCCGCAACTGAAACGTGTGATGAGACGCTCGTTCATGCCCTGGAGGTCGACAGGAGGCCTGTCGCATGCCAGGACGACACGCTTGCCCGTACGGAAGAGATGGTCGAAGATATGGAAGAATGTTTCCTGGGTACGCTGGGCTGTCATCCACTCCTGGATATCATCGACGATAAGCACGTCGATGGTCTGGTAGAAGTTGATGAAATCGTTGAGGGTGTTGTACCTCACGGCATTGGTATACTGCACCTGGAAAAGGCGTGCACTGACATAGAGCACCCTTTTCTGAGGGAACAGTTTCTTTACACGCACGCCAATGGCATTGATGAGATGGGTCTTACCGCAACCAGAGGGACCGAAAACGAACATGGGATTGAACTGGGTGGTAGAAGGATTCTGCGCAATGGAGAGACCTACCGCACGCGGAAGTTTGTTGCTGTCGCCTTCGATGAAGTTCTCGAAAGTCTGCTGGGGGTTGAGCTGCGGGTCTACGGGCTGTAGCGGTGCCGCGTCGAGCACGCCATACGACTGGTTGGCATGGTCACGGGGCTGGGGCTTCGCTATCTGGTCCTGTGCATTGTCTGACTGCAACACCATTCCCTTGTCGTTCGTCTTGTCAGTGATGACACGGTAGGTGAGCCGCACGTTCTGACCAAAGAAACGCTTGAGTGCCTTCCCAATCAAGTCGACGAAGTTCTCCTCCAGATACTCGTACACGAACGGGCTGGGCACCTGTACGAGTATTGTCATCGTGGCCGGTGTATACGACACGAAGACAATAGGCTTGAACCAAGTTTCATATTGCTGCTCCGTCACATTGCCTTTAATCAGTTGAAGGCTCTGCTGCCAGAGTTGCGCTGGACTAACTTTCATTGACTATTTGTTTTGAAAAGGCGGTGGGCACTCACTCCCTACCAAAATCGAATGCAAATATCGTAATTTTTTTTCTGATAAACAAATGCGAGATTTATGCTACTTTGTAACCAACCAACGTAAATCATTAAGAATGCGACACTTAGGCAAGAAGGGATAAGTGTTGAAAAATCTTAACATTTGCATTTTTGCAAGTTGTTGTGTTATTGACACTTAGACATTAGTGTCATGAAAATAGCCATGGTGTCAACAGTTAGTATAAAGCCGACGGAAACGCCTAATAATTACGCATTTTGGGGGATTGGATAAAGTGAATTCTATAAGGCACACTATTTAGATGCTTTCTATATAGTGGACGATATAACATTTTTTTTCGTTATCAGAAATTGCCTTTTCCATCCCCCATAAACCGACCCTCTGGATAGGGGTTTGAACAAGTGATTCTTTAAGGATTGGCAGGCTTGTCTTTCTTCCCAAACACCGAGAAGTGGACATATCTCTTGGGGTGCTGCCTGAGGTCGATCATGAGTGAGTCGACGTGGGTGAGCGTAGCATCGAGCTTGTCGTATACCTCACGGTCGTTGAGCAACTTGGCAACGGTACCGTTGCCGCTGTTAAGCTGTTCGGTCACGTTCTTCAGGTTGGCAAGGGTCTGGTTCAGTTGCTCCAGGGTGGTCTGCAGGTCGAGTGAGGCGAGGTTATTGGTGAGGCGTTCGGCATTGCCCATCACCTGATTGGCGCTGCCTATGGCCGTTCCTGCCTGCTGCAGCACACCGTCGGCTTTTCCTACCATCCCTGGCACATTGTTCTTCAGGTCGGCCATGAGGAAATTGATGTCCTTGGTGCTCTGCGTGAGGTTGCCCGTGAGCTGGTCGGCATTGTGAAGGGTCTTGACAATCGACTGGTCGGCGAGGATATAGTTAATGGAAGCGAGGATGGCATCGAGTTTGGGCATCATCTCCTGTATTTCGGGCACCATTTCCTTCACTTTGCCCATGGCTCCGCCATTGAGCCGTCCCTCGAAGGTGTCGCCCTCCTTGAGGAAGCCATTGGCCTCATCACCCATGACAAGGTCTACCTGCACGTTTCCAAGCAAGTCGCTGGAAATCTCAGCCACCGTTCCCTTGGGAATCCTGAGGTTCTTGTCGATACCTACCTCTGCAATGATCTTGTCGCGCTGGTTGAAATCGTAATCGATCGACCTGACCACACCTACCTTGAATCCATTCTCCTTGATTGGACTGGAATCTGTCAGACCGCTGATGTTCGAGAACGAGACATAATAGGTGGTGTCGTCGGAGAAAAGAGAAACGCCTTTGAGGAACTGCATTCCGAAAAACAAGACGACAATGCCAACGATGGCCACAAGAGCGATTTTTATTTCTTTCGTGAATCCTTTCATTTCTTTTTCGATTGATTAGCGTTTCTGTATTCTTTCATGGCCTGTGCCATAGGTATCTTCACCCCGTCGCGGAAGGCAATCACAAAGGCTTGTGGGAAGAGTTCAGCAACTAACCTTCGCAACTGGTTGATTTCATTCAAGTCGGGCGACGCCCCGACTGTATATTTGTAGAGGTCGTTCTCCACATACATGTCTATGCCTTGCAATCCCTTGAAGACAGCATGGTCTACAGGCAATTGCTGACTGTTGGCAGCTATCTGGACCTTGAAAATGGGACGGCCCCCGGGCTCAGCAGGAGCAGAGGGGGGCGTAGGGGATGGGGTGCCGGAAGGAGCAACTGATGTATCGGGGGAAACGGCAACAGGTTGTGCGCTGGAAGGGGCAACAGAAGCGACGGGAGCCGTTTCTGTAGGAGGCGGAGGGGGTGGCAGTGTTGTGGCTGTTGTGGCGGGAGCCTCTGGCGCAGGAGGAGGTGGCAGAGCCGTGGTGGTCCTGGCGGTTGCTTCTGGCGCAGGAGGGGGTGGCGGTGCTACGGGGGTTGTAGACATCGTCTCGGCCTTGGACGGTGTAGGGGCGGGAGTCTCCGTACGGGTTGTGGGAGACGTAGAAGTGGTTTGGGGTTGTCTTACACGTCTCTGTTCCGCATATTGTGTGACCGAAGTCGTGTCATCCTCCACGAAAGGGCGTTGCGCAGATGATGCCGAACTACCTGCCGAAGGCCTCGGGGTGGCCGGAGATGCCTTTGGGGTGCTTGAGGGTGGCGTCGTCCTGCTTGCAGATGCCTTCGGGGTGCCTGAGGATGGCGTTGTCCTGCTGGTAGATGTCTTAGGGTTGCTTGGGGATGGTGTCGTCCTGCTGGCAGATGCCTTTGGGGTACTTGGGGATGGCGTCGTAGTGTTCTGTGCCAGAACGGGTTCTTCGGTTGTAGAAGACCTCCCCACGTCGGCCACTCCCGTCGAGCCATATTGTTTCTTGTACTTCAAGAAAGCATTGTAAATGCCTTTGGCCATGAGATTCTGCCCTTCTTCGGTATTGAGGAACTGTTCCTCGTCGGGAGTTGTGATGAATCCCAACTCTATCAGGCAACTCGGCATCGAGGTTTCCCGGAGCACGAGGAATCCTGCCTGATGCACGCCCTTGTTCACCCGCCCACTGATGGTGCACACCTCACTCTGGATGAGTTTCGCCAGGTCCACGCTCTTGGCCATGTTCTTGTCTTGCATCAGTTCGAACATGATATAGCTTTCCGACGACTTCGGGTCGAAACCGGCGTAACGTTGCTTGTAGTCCTTCTCGATGAGGATGACGGAGTTCTCGCGCTTGGCGACATTGAGGTTGTCGTTCGCCCTGTGCATGCCAAGGGTGTAGGTCTCGAACCCCCGTGAAATCTTGCCACCGTCGAGGGCGTTGGTATGCACGGAAATGAAAAGGTCGGCCTTGTTGCGGTTGGCGATATTCGCCCGCTCACTCAAGGGCACGAAGACATCGGTGGTTCTGGTGTATACCACCCTGACGTCGCGACAGTTGCGTTCCACCATCTTACCGAATGCTAATGCCACCTTCAGGTTGATGTCCTTCTCTTTCGAGATGGCACCAGGCGCACCCGAGTCGTGCCCACCATGACCAGCATCAATCACGAGCGTGAACTTATCTGCTGCCACAGCGGTAACAATGGCGAGGGCCATTAGGATGAGGGTGAGTAAGGCTTTCTTTCGCATTTCCAATTCTATTCGCTTGCAAAAATAATGATTTTTGTCCAAACCACCGCCAATAACACTAATTTTAGTTATTTTTCACATGGATTTCCACGCTTGCCGACTGGCAGGCGGCCTGCAAGGGGGGATTGACCTTCTCGATTTCCACCCACAACTCGTCTATCATGGGGAATTGCTCACAAATCTTCGAAGCGATGCGACCTGCCACATGCTCGAGCAGGCACGACGGCACCTGCATCTCATTCCTCACGACCTCGTAGAGCGCGGCGTAGTTCACGGTGTCGTCGACAGCATCGGTACGCAGCGCCTCCGAGAAGTCGGCCTTCACCTTCAAGGAGACGACGAACTCACCTCCGGTGACACGCTCCTGGGCGAGCACGCCGTGGCGCGCGAAGAAACGCAACTGTTTGAGCGAAACGAACCCCTCGTCGAATGTCATCATATGCTACCCGCATTTAGAATGACCACAATTCTTGCAGATGAGGCATCCCTCCTGGTAGACAAGCGTCTCGTTGCCACATTCCGGACATTTCTTGCCCTTGGCCACCGTACCGTCAACGATGTATTTCTTGAGGGCTCTCTCCACGCCGTTCTTCCAGGTGTTGATGCTCTCGCTCTTGAGTTGGAGCGAACTGACAAGCTTGATGACATGCTCGATGGGCATACGGTATCTCAACACACCCGAGATAAGTTTGGCGTAGTTCCAGTATTCAGGGTTGAACTTCTCACTCAATCCCTCCACAGTGGTCTTATAGCCCCTCTTGTTCTCAAACTGGAAGTCATAACGGTGGCTGCCGTCATCGTTGGTCTGCTTGATGATCTTGCCCTTGGTCACCGTCTTCGGAAGCACGATACCCTCGTCGTCGTCCTGAAGACCCGTGAAAATCTCGTAGGGATAGCCATTGAGCAAGCCCACGAAAGCCACCCATTTCTCCTTGTTGTTCTGGAACCTCACCACATCACATTCGAGGGTCTGGGGCCTCACCTCCGTCACCTCAGGATGGGTGCATGGGGGTGCATCAGGCGTCCCTTCCTTTTTCTTCTTCTTGTCGACAGCCACCATCACGCCAGCTCGGCTGCCGTCACGGTAGATGGTGCAGCCCTTGCAGCCCGACTTCCAGGCTTCGATGTAAAGCGTGTTCACGAGGTCCTCGTCGACGTTGTTGGGAAGGTTCACGGTCACGCTGATGGAGTGGTCCACCCATTTCTGTATCCTTCCTTGCATCCTCACTTTCATGAGCCAGTCGACGTCGTTGGCTGTGGCCTTGTAGTAAGGCGACTTGGCCACGAGCTCGTCTATCTCCTCCTGGGTGTAGCGGCGCTCGGTATCCAGGCCATTGACCTTCATCCACTGGAGGAACTTGGGATGATAGACGATGTATTCCTCGAAGGAGTCGCCCGCATCGTCGACGAAATCGACATGCACATTGGTGTCGCCAGGATTGACCTTGCGGCGACGTTTATATACAGGCATGAACACCGGCTCAATGCCGCTGGTGGTCTGGGTCATCAGACTCGTGGTGCCCGTAGGAGCTATGGTCAGACAGGCGATGTTGCGGCGACCATGTTTCACCATCTCGGAATAAAGTTCGGGAGCGGCATCTTTGATACGGTTCACGAAGGGATTGTCGGCCTCGCGCTTGGCATCATAGATGGCGAAGGCACCACGCTCCTTGGCCATGTTCACCGAAGAGCCATAGGCAGCGAGGGCAAGGGTACGGTGCACCTCCACAGAGAATTCGGTGGCTTCCTCGGTACCATACCTCAGACCGAGCGCGGCAATCATGTCACCCTCGGCGGTAATGCCCACTCCGGTTCTCCTGCCCAGACCGCTCTTGTGGTAGATTTTCTCCCACAGGTGATATTCCGCTCCCTTCACCTCGTCACTCTGCGGGTCATTCTTCACCTTCTCCATGATGCCCTCGATTTTCTCGAGTTCCAGGTCCACGATGTCATCCATGATGCGCTGGGCGAGCGCCACATGGGTCTTGAATTTCTCGAAATCAAACCGGGCCTCCGTAGAGAAGGGGTTGTCAACATAGGAATAGAGGTTGATGGACAACAAGCGGCAGGAGTCATAAGGACAGAGGGGTATCTCACCACACGGATTGGTGGAGATGGTGCGAAAACCCAAGTCTGCGTAGCAGTCGGGGATGCTCTCGCGGATAATGGTGTCCCAGAAAAGGACGCCAGGCTCGGCACTCTTCCATGCATTGTGCACGATTTTCGCCCAGAGGTCTTTCGCCTCGATGGTCTTCTCGAACTCCGGCGTGGCACTGTCGACAGGGAACTGCTGCACGTAAGGCTGCTTGTTGATGGCGGCCTTCATGAATTCGTCGTCGATACGAACCGACACATTGGCACCGGTCACCTTTCCCTCGGTCATCTTCGCGTCGATGAACGCCTCGCTGTCGGGATGCTTGATGCTCACGGTGAGCATGAGGGCACCACGACGGCCGTCCTGGGCTACCTCGCGCGTGGAATTGCTGTAGCGCTCCATAAACGGCACCAGACCGGTGCTGGTGAGGGCAGAGTTGTTCACCGGAGAGCCCTTGGGCCTCAGGTGGGAGAGGTCATGCCCTACCCCACCCCTGCGCTTCATGAGCTGCACCTGCTCCTGGTCGATGCGGAGCACGGCACCATAGGAGTCGGTATTGCCATCGAGCCCCACGACGAAGCAGTTCGACAACGATGCCACCTGATGGTTGTTGCCTATACCCGTCATCGGACTGCCCGCAGGCACCAAATACCTGAAGTGGTCGAGCAGGTCGAACACCTCCTTGGCTGACAAAGGATTGGGATATTTTTTCTCGATACGTGCTATCTCGTTGGCAATGCGCCAGTGCATGTCTTCGGGCGATTTCTCATAAATATTGCCGAAACTGTCTTTCATGGCGTATTTGTTCACCCATACGCGGGCAGCCAGCTCATCGCCCAAAAAGTATTCCAACGAAGCGGCATAGGCTTCGTCGTAGGAGTAAGTCTTCTGTTCACTCATGATGGTAATAATAGAAATTGGGAGTGCAAATCTACAAATAATTTATGAGAACATAAAAGGATTGAAGAGAAAAAAAAGGCAGAGCTCAAAGATTTATGATTGTTTTTTTAGTACACCATGACACACATGGAGTTGCATGAAAACGTTAAGAATCAAATCAAACTTTTCATCTTATTCTATTTATACACAAATATATAAATCATTTTATTAAAGTGATTGTTAAGCAATGGGATTATCTTTTTGGAATACTTTTACCAAAAAACGCCATCAGAAGTTTTCCAAAAAGACAATCACAAGCCATGCAGAAAAGCCGTTCTGAAAAGCCGTTTCCCTGAAACCGTATCTAAATGCGACAAAGCCATTGCCATCACAAAAACCGCTAAATCATCCCCACAGGCGAAAAAAAAGGCATCGCCAACGCCGCTTTCAAAAATAATGCTTATTTTTGTAACGGATAGAACAGGCTGCTCATTTCAACCCTTTTGAAAAAGAACCGAAAAGATGGCATCAACGAGGAAGTCAACGGCAAGACGCAACAGGACAACGAAATTGTCCTGCCTTTTCATCATGCTCCTATGCAGCATGATGCTGACAGGATGCGACCGCACGATGCTCCGACGGGCCATCGACCTCCTGGGACACCGCGACAACAGCAAGCCACCAGTCTACCACGAATACGAGGGGTTCAGTCCGGGACTGCGGAGGAGCCGCGTCACAGAGGAATTCACACGATACCATTACTATATCGCACCCGACGAGTCGATGGACCCTGACCCCGACCCGGAAATCTACTTCCGTCAAGACTTCGAGGGGGTGGAACCCCTGACAACATTCGACGAAGAAAAATACTGGCGTGAACATCCCCTGCAGCTCGACTACGAAGAAGGGAGTGAATGACGCATTTGCAGAAAAAGAGCACGACAACGACATGAAGACAAGACTGTTTCCCATCATCATCGCACTGTTCTGCCTCGCCACCACATGCGAGGCAAAAGACGGTGACCGCCTGCGCGTGGGCATAGCACTGGGTGGCGGAGGTGCCCGGGGGGCTGCCGAGGTGGGCGTACTGAAAGTGATAGAGGAGATGGGCATTCCCATCGATTATATCGCAGGATCGAGCATCGGTTCCATCGTAGGAGGACTGTATGCCATCGGATATGATGCACAACAACTCGACACCATCTTCCGGCGTCAGAAATGGCTTTCCCTCATCGGAGGGCGAAACGACGAATACAGCGGTGATATCTTCAGACAGGAGGGCAATACCACATATGTCTTTGGATTCCCCATCCGTGGCAGGAAAGCCAGCGACACCGAGGGTGCCTATGGTGTAGGACTAAGCGGCGACAGCATCACCACGATGCTCGACAAGCTCACCAAACGCTACGATGGCGTGAGGAGCTTCGACGATTTGCCCATCCCCTTCCGCTGCGTGGCAGTGGACATCCATACCCATGAAGAGGTGATCATGGACAGTTGCGAACTGGAACTGGCGATGCGGGCGAGCATGGCCATCCCCGGAGCATTCAAGCCCGTGAAATGGAAAGGACACACCCTCGTCGACGGCGGCATGCTCAACAACCTGCCTGTAGACGTTGTGCGCGCCATGGGGGCCGATGTGGTGATAGCCATTGACCTCGACCAGGTAGACCATGCCGACCGCGACTTCTCCCTGAAGGAAGAGTTTGGCATCGGAGGACTGCTCGACTGGCTCGTCTCACGGCCCGACTGGAAGAAGCTCAAGGCCAACCGTAAGGATGCCGACGTGTATATCCGTCCCAACCTGTGGGAGTTCGGGGTGTCGAGCTTCAGCGACGAAAGCATCGGCGTGATGATAGAACGGGGCGAACAGGCTGCACGAAAAGCCAAAAAAGAACTGCAACGACTTCGCGATAGAATTTATAAGGATTGAGATTTAAAATTCGATTGAATATTGCTGCTGGTGCTCTACCCTTGCCTTTTCTCGCGGTCTGGCTGTTTTAGCATTTTGTATCTATCAGTGTGCGCAGTTGCTGGATGCCCTGGTGGTTGTTGTCGAGCGCCTCTACCTCTTCGAGATATTTTTTGGCGTGCTCGGTGTCGCCCATGCCGTAATAGCCGAGGGCGAGCATGTACTTGCAGTGGATGAGGTTCTTCATGTCGAGGGAATCGTCCCAGATGAGCATGTCGGGAAGAGAGACGGCAAAATAATCCATCACCTGTTTCTCGAAGACATGTTGTTTTCCGTAGTTGATGAGTTTGAAGAACCTGCCATGTGCCTCGCCCTCGGGCCCGAGTTTGTATAGCGCCAGACCTTGGTAGAATATTTTGTCGGGTTTTGCGTCGTTGTAGTACATGGCAGCGGCAGGCTCCTGTGGTCCCTTCGTTGCCTCTTCCCAGCACTCCCTGGCCTTGGCATCCTGCCCGAGCGCCTCATAGGCGATGCCCAGCAGATAGTAGAAGTCATTCTCCTGTGCCCCATACAGTTTGCCTTCGCCGAGGTGGTGAGGGTAGTCAAGGCACTCGCCGAGCAGCTGGATGGCTTTGTCGTAGTCCTTCGTGGCAAGGGCCTTCTTCGCCAGTTCCACCCGACAGAACTGATACTGCGCAGGCACTTTTCCCTCGCCGCCCTCCCAGGGATGGAATATATGGGCATCGAGTTTCTGCATGGCCTCCTCGTAACAACCCGTCTGGTTGAGTAAGGTAATTTCCTCCAAGACGAGGTCGTCGCGCCGCTGAATCAGTTTGGGGTATTTCTGCAAGAAAGCGAGACGTTCGGCATGTGGGTAATGCAGGCGTTTGTAGAGTTGGTCGAGTTCCATGAGCACCCTGTCGTCGTTCTCGTCGAGATGGAAGGCCCGTTCCATGTACTCGAGAGCCTCTTGTTCACGGCCTTGCTTGTTGAAGCGAGCGAGGGCGAGGTTTCGCCATACCGTGGGGAACTTCGGGTCGAGTTTGGCAGAACACTCCCAGTTGTCGATGGCAAGGTCGTACTGCCGTGCGGCATAGTAGAGACAGCCGAGGTAGTAAGGCGCCTTGGCCCCCTCTGGGTTCACGCGCTTCGCCATGTTGAGCACGACGACATCCTCCAATCGGTTGGGGAAGCAGCAATAGCTGTCGGTCTTCTCCGCCTGCTGGTATAAGGCCTTCTCCTCATCGAAGCATCCCTGTCCACGCTTGAAGAAACCCAAGTAATAAGACGTGAGCGGCGAGTCTTTCCTCAGGGCTTTTGAAACGGCGGGAATGGTCAGTACCGCCTCCGCCTCCTGCCACAGTCCAGCCTGTGCATAGTCGAGCGCCAGTTCATGGAAATTGTATACGTTGCCATGCATCATCTCCACCATCTCTCCGAGAATTTCCTTGTCTTTTGTCAACAGGTACTGTTCGTAGCGGATGCCATAATTGAAGAGGTCGAGTTCCAACGACTCCCTGATGAGGCTGAGACGTTGGTTGAGTTCCTGTGAACTGCCCATCTGCAGTCCACCCTTCTGCTTGCCCTCCTGTATCTTGCGCAGCACCGTAGCTTTCAGCGCGCGCGCCTTGTGATGGCAGTTGTTGGATATGAGACAGCGGTTGAGTTCATCCAAGGCATCGTCATAGCGTCCTTGCCATGTGCTGATACAAGCCGCCTCAAAGTAGCCCGCATCCGCCCATGCCTTGTTCCATGCCGACTTCCAGAACAGTTCGTAGGCCTCCTCCAGACGAAGCTGGTATTTCAGCGAGAGGGCGAGGTTGAAGATGGCCTCCCCGTCGTAGGGGTTGGGGTTGCGTTTCTGCCACACTTTCACTGCCTGGCGCAGGAAGCCCTCAGCCTTCTTGAAACGTCCACGGCGCAGGTACCACAGCCCCGTCTGGTTCAGGCACCGTACGTCGTAGGGATCGCGTCGCAATGCCTCCTCATAATAGTCGAGCGGCGACCATGTGGCATGCCGGTATTGCTCCAGGTGCAGTCCAGTGAGATAGAGTTGGTCGTTGGTCTTCGTGTCTGTGGGCGAGAGGGCGGGTTCTGCGGCATCGGGGATGGGACGTATCTCGTCGTCCTCTTCCATCCAACAGAGGTTGCCCACCCGCAGCACCAAGTCACTCATGCGGCAATCGCCCACGTCGACCGTCTTGTCGAGGATGGTTTCTGGCGACAGCGTATGTTCCTTCTCGTAATACACGTCACCCTTCTTGTTCGACAAGGTCACCCTGGCGGTCTTCCCTGATGTGGCGAGCACCTTGAACCGCACGCCCTGTTCCGTCTGTTCAATATTCAGCACATAGTCCTTGGATGCCTGTTTCACGATGCCCAGTTCGCGGTATGGCATGAAGTATTGCACGAACTGCTTCTCCTCGTAAGGCATCAGCCAAGTGAAGTCGGGCTGGTTCTCGGTATACACACCAGCCATCAGTTCTATATACGGGCGGAACCCCTTACGGTCGACCTGCCACTTCTCTGCCTCTTCGGGAGTAGCCTCGTCAGTGAGGTTACGGTCCCAGGCACGTCCGAAATCACCATTGCCCCACGTCCACTGCTTCTTGCCCGGCGAGAAGTGATGTGATGCCACATGCAGCATGCCCCCCTGGGTGTCGTTCTCGTAGCCACCCTCGAAGTCGTATTTCGAATTCACCGCCATATAACTGGTAGGCACCTTGATGTTCTTGTAGTTCGAGATGTCCACGCCTGCCGAGTAATCCATTTTATAATAAGTGCCCGTGGCAATGGGGAAACTGCTCACAGCGCGCTTGCCATGGTCGAACACGGCATTCACATCAGGCGGGAACACGCTCTGGTAGTCGTCGTTCACCTCCACGGCGGGGTTCGCCCACCAGAGGAAGGTCTGGGGCAGAGGGGTACGGTTGCTCACCCTTCCCAGAATCTCCAGACAGGCACAGCCAGGACGAAGTGTGAATCCTGCCGCCCCCTTCTGGTGGAACATCCGTTCCATCTCGTTCACCCACACCGTCACCGACCCGTCGTTGTTGTTGACGATTTTCGTATCGACAGGCATGAACGTCGAGGGACGGTGATGCTGTGGCCAGTTGAACTCGATGCCACCGCTTATCCATGGGCCAGCCAGTCCCACGAGTGCCGGTTTGACCACGTGGTTGAAATACACGAAGTGGCGTTGCTTAATCTTGTCGTATGCCATCTGCACACGTCCACCCAATTCGGGCAGCACCATCACTTTGATATATTCATTTTCCAGCCAGATGGCCATATAATCCTTGTCGACCTTCTCATCACTCATCGTCTCGATGACCGGATATGGGTAGACCACGCCACTTGAGCCTTGATAGACTCTTTTTTCCAAAAACATCGGGTTCTTTTCTGGTTTTCCCACCTCATAGGTTGGGATTGTCACCATTTCTCTCCAGGCTTTTACCATGTTTTGAAGGGAAGTTAAAGGGAAGTTAAAGGGAAGTTAAAGGGAAGTTAAAGGGACATATGTAGTGCTACTCTGCCTCTTGCTCTTTCCTCTAATATAATATCCCTTGTATTGTATTCTATTCAATCTTCACAATTATCGATTATCAATCTTTATTTCTTTTCCACCAATTCGTTTTCCAGTTGCTCCAACGTTTTTCCTTTTGTCTCAGGACAACTGCGGAAGAGGAAGATGAAGGCGCAGACGCAAATGCCACTGTAAATCCAGAACGTGCCACTGCTGCCAAGCGCGGCGTTCATTGAGGGGAACGAGAAGGTAAGCGTGCAACAGCCCACCCAGAGGGCGAAGGTACATGTGGCCATCGCTATGCCCCGAATGCGATTGGGAAATATCTCTGCCAGCAATGTCCATGTCACAGGTCCGAGGGTCATGGCATAAACCGAAATGGCTGCCACCACCAGTGCCACCATCAGCAAGCCCGTCATCCCCATGAAATAACACGTGCCAAGTACGAAATAAATGAGGCCCAGGCCACCAGCACCCAACAGTATCAGCGTGCGTCGTCCCCATTTCTCAATGGCATAGAGGGCAACGATGGTGAACACCACGTTGGCGATGCCCGTGATGACGATATTGATGAACATCCCGTCGACATCGAAGCCTGCCCCCACGAAAATCTCCTGCGCATAGTTGAAGATGACATTCGTGCCACACCACTGCTGGAACACGGCTATCACCAAGCCCAGCACGATTACACGGCGATACTTCGACCTGAACAGTTCGCCCAGACCAGCCTCTTTTTTCCTGTCTACCGTCTGCGTACCTGCCTTCATTTTCAGGTATACCGGACTCTCGGGGATAAAGAAGGTCATCACCAGGAACAACGCCGCGGGCAGTGTCTCTGCCCAGAACATCCAGCGCCATCCCCATGCTATATTCCAGGCCTGTTGCGTGTCTACCGCCGTATCTCTCGCCAGCAACCAATTCACTACCTGTGCACAAAGGATGCCCAGCACGATGGCCATCTGGTTCAGGCTTACCATGCGCCCGCGAATTTCCGCCGGACTCACTTCGGCGATATACATCGGCGATAGCGCCGATGCCACACCGATGCCCACGCCACCCACGAAGCGCGCGATATTGAACAAAAAGAAATCGTTGAACAGCCCTGTCGTGATGGCAGAGAGGGTGAACAGCACCGCTGCCACCATCAACAGCGGCTTCCGACCGTACTTGTCGGCAGCGGCTCCTGCCACCATTGCACCGGCGAGGCAGCCCACCAAGGCCGTTGTCATGGCCACGCCCTGCATCACGGGCGACTCACTGATGCCGAAGAACAGTTCATAGAACGGTTTGGCACCCCCAATCACAACCCAATCGTATCCGAAGAGCAAGCCGCCCATCGCCGATACGAGGCAGATGAAATAGAGAAATCCTTTGTTGAATTGTTGCATATTGTTTAGGATGTAGTTTTTTGAAGGGAAGAGAAGAGGAAGGCTGGGAAGTGACATTCCCCAAGCCCTCCTGAAGAAGGGGGAAGATTCATCCCGTTATTCGGCCGAAGGTCTAAATCACAAATCTCATTTTTGTCTCACGGGGAAGGTGAAGTACGTGTCGGGGAAAGGCTCGTCACGCAGGGTGAAATGCCACCACTCCGAGTCAAGAGGCTTGAATCCATGGCGCATCATGGCATTGCGCAGTGTCATACGATGGGCAAACTGCTCTGCCGTAATGCTGTCGTTGGGTGTATATGTGCCTGTCTCGGGATTCCCGCCGAAGTCGGGATGACTCTCATGTCCGAACCAGTCGAAGGTGCCCCCCATGTCGAGTTCTTTTTCCGTCGACATATCGAAGAGAGTCAGGTCGACCGTTGAGCCTCGTGTGTGCCCGCTCTTTTCCATGATATAATCCTGGGCGAAGAGCACGCTCTTATCGAGGTCGGGATAGAAATAACGTTTCATCACCGTATCTTCAACCGCTTTCGACCACCGTACGAAATAGTCTACCGCCTTTTGAGGACGATAGGCATCATAGATTTTCAGGCGATAGCCCTGACGTTTCACATCGTCGCTGACCGCGCGCAGGCTGTCGGCGGCCTGTCGTGTGAGCAACGCTACGGGTTGCTCGTAACCATCGATGCGTTCTCCCACGAAATTATAAGTGCCGAAATACCGGATTTCGAGTATGGCATCTGGCACGACATCGGTCAATGTCACAAACTGACTGTTATCGTCAGTATTTATCGCTGTTGCCTGTTCGGTTCTGGTTCTGCATGCCACCGTGAAGAGCAGTGTCAATGATACGAGGAAGATTGTCTTGTTTTTCATTATTTTGTCATGTGTTTCTTATCCGCTCAACTCCCAAAAGTCAAAGGGATAGGGACAAATGGTTTGCTTTCGGATACAAAAGTAGTCATTTTCCACACATAGACAAAATAAAATGAAAATTATCCCGTCTCCGGCCGATTGAAAAATGAAAAATAAAGGAAGGAACATAAGCACAATTTTGTTAGTCTTATGCGCCTTCCTTTATTATATAACTCAAACCATTCCTGTACGGAAAAGGCTTAAATCTTAAATCTCAAACATCGTGCAAGCCGCAGGCAGACGAAAGCTTGCTTTCAGTATGCTGAGGCGCCGCCGATGTTCATCATTCAAAGAATGATAAACCTTAAACCTAAAACCTCAAACCTAAATATATGCCTGATTATGCACATCCTTGACGGCACGTCCACTGGGGTCGTTCATGTTCTTGAATGCCTCATCCCACTGCAGGGCAATGGCAGTGGAACATGCCACAGACGCTTCCTGGTTGACGGTGCGTGCGGCGGAGTCGCTGGGGAATAGCTCGGCAAAGATACTACGGTAGTAGTACTCCTCCTTGCACAGCGGTGTGTTGATGGGGAAACGCTCGGCGGCATGAAGCATCTGCTCGTCGGTGACCGCCTCGGACGTGATGCGTTTCAGGGTGTCGATCCATGAGTAACCCACACCGTCGCTGAACTGCTCTTTCTGTCGCCATGCCACTTCCTCCGGAAGCATATGAGCGAAAGCCTCACGCACGATTTTCTTTTCCATCGTGTTGCCCGGACACATCTTTGCCTCCGGGTTTTGGCGCATGGCCACATCGAGAAACTCCTTGTCGAGGAACGGCACCCTACCTTCCACGCCCCATGCCGAAAGGCTCTTGTTGGCACGCAGGCAGTCGTAGAGGTGTAGTTTCGAGAGTTTTCGCACCGTCTCTTCGTGGAAAGCCTGCGCACTCGGTGCCTTGTGGAAGTAGAGATAGCCGCCGAAAATCTCATCGGCCCCTTCTCCTGAGAGCACCATCTTGATGCCCATCGACTTGATGACCCTTGCCAGCAGATACATTGGCGTGGATGCCCTGACGGTAGTCACGTCGTAGGTCTCAATGAAATAGATGACATCGCGCAGGGCATCGAGTCCCTCCTGGATGGTGTAGTTGATTTCATGGTGTACGGTGCCGATATGGTCGGCCACGAGCCGTGCCTTTGCCAAGTCGGGTGCCCCTTTCAGTCCCACGGCAAAAGAATGCAGGCGTGGCCAGTATGCCTTCGTTTTTGAGTCGTCTTCGATACGCATCTCCGAATATTTCTCGGCGATGGCTGAGATGACCGATGAGTCGAGACCACCCGAGAGCAGCACCCCATACGGCACGTCCGACATCAGCTGGCGCTTCACGGCATCTTCGAGCGCATCGCGTAAGGCATCCACGGAAGAAGTGTTGTTTTTCACGGCGGCGTAGTCGAACCAGTCGCGGCGATAATACCGTTTCATTCCCGGTTCCCTACTCCAGTAATAGTGACCAGGCAAGAAAGGCTCATACTCCTCGCACTGTCCTTCGAGCGCTTTCAGTTCGGATGCCACATACACCGTCCCATCCGCATCGTGCCCAATGTAGAGTGGTATCACGCCTATGGGGTCGCGGGCGATGAGGAACTCATCACGTTCCTCGTCGTAGAGCACGAAGGCGAAAATGCCACTCAGATCTTCGAGGAAGTGGATGCCTTTCTCGTGATAGAGTGCCAGGATTACCTCGCAGTCCGACCCCGTCTGAAACTCGTATTGTCCGGCAAAGCGCCGACGGATTTCCTGGTGATTGTATATCTCCCCATTCACGGCCAGCACCTGCTTGTGGTCGGGCGAGAACAACGGTTGCCTGCCACTCTCCGGGTCGACGATGCTCAACCGTTCATGGGCGAGGATGGCACTGCCGCCACAATAGATACCACTCCAATCGGGTCCACGGTGACGTATTTTCTGACTCATCATCAATGCCTTTTGGCGTAGTTCGCCATGAAGAGGCTCGTGTCCGGCAGAACCGGAGTCCCCTGTACCCTGCCCTTGTTTCGGCAGGTTCAATAATGCTACTATTCCACACATATATTTTATACTTTTTTGGTTTTCTTGAAAGGAAAGGGCATATTTACCGCCACTCAGCCTAAACCTCAAATGTCGTGCAAGCCGAACCGAGTATGCAGCGAGAGCCATTATACTCACATAAATGGCCGAGTCGCGTTCGAGGTCGACAAAGTCAAGGCAGAAGAAAACATTCTTATGCTGAGGCGCAGCCGATGTTCATCATTCAAAGAATGAAAAACCTATAGATACGATAGATACAGGTAATTGGTTTTTGCGGGATATTCCGCAGCCAATGTGTCAATCTGGTTGACGATGGGCGTGATGCCCAGTTCCTCTCGCCATTGGCGTACCATTATGCCCGCCTTCTCCATGCTCATCTTGTTCTCCAGTCCGATGGCCCGTGCTATCTGGAAATCCGAGAACCCACATGCCTTCGCCTCTATCAAGAGGTTCAGGAACTCCGGTTGTTCAAGGAATTCCAACAGTTCGGTACGTTCCATGAACTCCACCCATTCTGAGATGAGCGTGAACTCCCTCAGTCTATGGTCAATGTCGATGATGTGCTTCAACTTGCACAGGAACCAATGGTCGATCATGGTCAACTGGTGAATCTGTTTCAGACTATATCCTATCCTCATGGCATCGGATAGTACGAAGATACGCATGTCGGTTGGCTCGTGCAGTGAAATGGGGACTTGTCCATTCAACTCGCTGCTCTTTTTGTTTTCCACGAAACCGTGCATGCCCTGCCCTATCATCCGCAAGCCCTTCTGCAGGGCCTCCTCAAAGGTGCGTCCGATGGCCATTACCTCGCCCACGCTCTTCATCGACGAGCCGAGTTGCCGTTTCACCCCCTGGAACTTGGTGAGGTCCCAACGGGGAATCTTTACCACTATGTAGTCGAGGGCAGGTTCAAAGAAAGCACTCGTGGTCTTCGTCACCGCGTTTTTCAGTTCGAAGAGCCCGTAGCCCAGTCCGAGTTTTGCGGCAACGAAAGCCAGCGGATACCCCGTGGCCTTGCTTGCCAGGGCTGAAGAGCGCGACAGTCGTGCATTCACTTCTATCACCCTGTAGTCTTCGGAATTGGGGTCGAGTGCATATTGTACATTACACTCCCCCACGATGCCGATATGGCGGATAATCTTGATGGCCAGTGCACGTAGTTTGTGATACTCCGCATTGCTGAGCGTCTGGCTCGGCGCCACGACGATGCTCTCTCCAGTATGTATGCCCAGCGGGTCGAGGTTCTCCATGTTACAGACGGTGATGCAGTTGTCGTAGCGGTCGCGCACCACCTCGTACTCTATCTCCTTCCATCCCCTAAGCGATTTCTCCACCAATACCTGTGGTGAGAAAGAGAATGCCTCCTCGGCCTGCGCCAGGAGTTCCTCTTCGTTGTCGCAGAAGCCAGACCCCAGGCCTCCCAACGCGTATGCCGCACGAAGGATAACGGGAAAGCGCAATCGGGCTGCAGCCTGCCGCACTTCGTCGACCGTGGAACAAGCCTCGCTCTTGATGGTCTTGACACCTATCTCGTCGAGGCGTCGCACGAAGAGGTCGCGGTCTTCGGTATCGATGATGGCCTGCACGGGGGTTCCCAGCACTTCGACGCCATATTTCGCGAGCACCCCTTTCTCGTATAGTTCTACGCCACAGTTCAATGCCGTTTGTCCTCCGAAACTGAGCAGGATGCCGTCGGGCCGTTCTTTCTCAATGACCCGTTCCACGAATTCCGCCTGTACCGGTTGGAAATACACCGTGTCGGCCACTCCCTTTGATGTCTGTACGGTAGCGATATTGGGGTTGATGAGCACGGAATGGATGCCTTCTTCCCTCAATGCTTTCAGGGCCTGTGCCCCACTATAGTCGAACTCTCCCGCCTGCCCGATTTTCAATGCGCCACTGCCCAGGATAAGCACTTTCTTCAGGCGGTGGTGTTGAGTGTGGATCGTGTTTGGTTTTTCCTGAGGCACTGGCTTTTCCAGTTGTTCTGGATTATCTTGCTTTTCGAGCATTTTCACGAACTCATCGAAGAGGAACTCCGTGTCTACTGGTCCCGAGCACGCCTCGGGGTGGAACTGTGCCGACATCCAAGGCTTCGTTTTGTGGCGTATTCCCTCATTGGAACCATCGTTCATATTCACGAAGAGCGGTTCCCAGTCGCTTGGCAGCGTCGCATCGTCTACCGCATAGCCATGGTTCTGCGAGGTGACGAAGCACTGCGTGGTGCCTACCCGTTGCACGGGTTGGTTGTGGGAACGATGGCCGTATTTCAACTTGTAGGTGTTGGCACCGGCGGCACGGGCCAACAGTTGGTTTCCGAGACAGATACCCATACAGGGCTTTGCCTTCTCACTTTTCAGGAACTCCCTGATATGTGCTATTGTCGTCTCGCAACGCTCCGGGTCACCCGGTCCGTTGGCGAGGAACAATCCGTCGAAACTGAGTGTATTGAAATCATAGTCCCATGGTACGCGCACCACTTCGATGCCCCGTCGGATGAGGCAGCGGATGATATTCGCCTTGACGCCGCAATCCACCAGCACTACCCTATATCGTTTTTCTCCTATGGGCTGGTAGGTGATGGTATTTTTGCAACTCACCCGTTCCACCCAGTTCACGCTTCCGTAATCCTCGTGTGTCTCTGTTTCGCCTTTTGGGAAGGTCGTTTTTCCTACCGGCAATATCTCTATCCTTCCCATCATCACGCCGTGTTCCCTGATCAGCATGGTCAGCCGTCGGGTGTCGACTCCCGTTATTGCCGGGATATCCTCCCGTTTCAGCCATGCTGCCAGCGATTCCTTCGCGTTCCAGTGTGAATATGTCGCGCTATAGTCGGCCACGACCAGCGCCTTGGCATGAATCCGTTCGCTTTCCATCCACAACGGTAGTCCCTGACTGTCCATTCCCGTATCCGACACGCCATAGTTTCCGATCAGCGGATAGGTAGTCACCAGAATCTGTCCTGCATAACTCGGGTCGGTGAGGCTCTCGGGATACCCCGTCATGGCAGTATTGAAGACTACCTCACTCGACACGTTGTGGTCGGCTCCGAACGACCACCCACAGAACTCCGTGCCATCTTCGAGAATCAGTTTTGCTTTTCTCATCATATCTATGCCTCTTTTGTCTTTTTTTCCTCGTTCTCTACAAAGTTTACAAATGCCTGGTTCACCATGCGTATGCCACCAGCAGTAGGATAATGGCCTGTGAAGTACCAGTCGCCAGGATGCCTTGGACATGCCTCGTGCAATCCCTCAATGCTCTGGAACACCATCTCCACGGGTGTACGCATGCCATCAGGGCGCAACATTTCCACGATTTTCCTGCTTATCTCCTCTGCCGTGAAAGGGGCATAGATGGCACGGACATGATTCATCGCCAACGGCCGTGTCTTGCAAGCGTGGTAGGTTTCGGAAATGAGCCTGCTCATTCCCCTCTCCCTGATTAAGGCGATGGCCGCCCTGAAAGCGCAGAGTTCCCCGAGGCTTGACATGTCGATGCCATAGTAATCGGGGTAACGGATTTGCGGTGAGCTCGACACCATGACGATTTTCCTGGGGTGCAACCGGTCGAGAATCTTGAAGATGCTCTCCTTCAACGTGGTGCCACGAACGACGGAATCATCGATGATGACCAGATTGTCCTCGTTTGGACGCAGCGAGCCATAGGTGATGTCGTAGACATGGGCGGCGAGGTCGTTGCGTTCGGTATCCTCGGTGATGAATGTGCGCAACTTGATGTCTTTCCAAACCACTTTCTCAATGCGCACGTCATGGTCCAGTTTTCTGAAACTGTCGGTCAGGCCATGGAAAGCCACCTCAGCAGTATTGGGTATATACGAGAATACGGTGTGTGAGATATCACCGTCGACAGCCTGCATGATGGCAGGTGCCAGTTGCTCTCCCAGCCGTTTCCGCTCCTGATAGATGTCGTAGTCGGAACCACGGCTGAAATAGATGCGCTCGAACGAACAGGCACTGTATTTCCTTTCCGGTAGTATTTGCTCCAGTTGACTTCTCCCGTTTTTGCTAACGATGAGCGACTGTCCGGGAAGCAGTTCATGGATGTCGTCTGTCTCGAGGTCGAAGGTGGTCTGGATGACCGGCCGTTCGCTGGCTACTGCCACCACTTCGTCGTCCTGATAGTAGAAGCAAGGTCTAATGCCCCAAGGGTCGCGCATGGCAAACATCTCCCCCGACCCTGTGAGTCCGCACATCACATATCCGCCATCGAAATGCGACATGGTTGTGCGAAGAACATTTGCCATCTGTATATTGTCGTCGATATATCTGGTAATGAAGACGTCTTTCAGTCCCTTTAGCCTTGCGTCACCATATAGCCGTTCCACCTCACGGTCGAGACGATGCCCCATCAGTTCGAGCATGATGTAAGAGTCGCCATAGATTCTCGGTGACTGTCCTTGACGTGTCAGCAACTCAAAGACCTCATCGATATTGGTCATGTTGAAGTTTCCGCACAGACAGAGATTCTTTGCCCTCCAGTTGTTACGCCTCAGGAAAGGGTGTACATACTGTAATCCCCGTTTGTCGGTAGTGGAATAGCGCAGATGTCCCATATAGAGTTGTCCTGCAAAAGGATAACAGTTCTCATCAGGATGAGGGCAACTGCCATTGGCCGAGGCGTTTGAAATACGTCTGAAAACTTCTGTTATCGCATCCTTTCCCTCTGCCCGTTCACGAAACATATACTCCACTCCTGCCGGTGCCTTGAGATTGACGCATGCCGCGCCGGCCCCTTCCTGTCCCCGGTTGTGTTGTTTCTCCATCATCAGGTAGAGTTTGTCTAACCCATATCTCCAGGTGCCATATTTCTGCTTGTAGTATTCCAGTGGTTTCAGCAGGCGAATCGTCGCCACGCCGCACTCATGCTTCAGTTGTTCCATGTTTTTTCCGGGCGAAGCCCGATTGAAATTGAAAATTGAAGATTGAAAATCAGTTATCCATACATGCCTTTACGAACGACAAGAACAACGGATGTGGATGCAGTACTGTGGAACTGTATTCGGGGTGGAACTGTGTTCCGATATACCATCGTTTCCCTGGGATTTCCACGATTTCCACGAGGCCAGTGGCGGGATTTACCCCTGCGCACTTCATGCCATGTGCCTGGAACTCTTCCAGATAGCGGTTGTTGAACTCGTAACGGTGCCGGTGTCTTTCCATGATGAGCGTCTTCTCGCCATAGGCCTCGTAGGTGCGACTGCCCTTGACGAGTTCACACTCATAAGCACCCAGTCGCATCGTCCCTCCCATCTGCGTGATGTTTTTCTGTTCCTCCATCATGTCGATGACGGGATGTGTTGTCGATGACCCATTCTGCACGTTGTCGGGCTTGTCTGTCATATCAGCAAATTCCGTGCTGTTGGCATCGCCGTAGCCCAATACGTTACGGGCGAATTCCACGACCATCATCTGCATGCCGAGGCATATGCCGAAAGCCGGGATATCGTGGGTGCGCGCATATTCCGCAGCGACGATTTTCCCCTCGATGCCCCGCAGGCCAAATCCCGGACAGATGACGATGCCCGCCATGTCGCGCAGTCGTTCACCGACATTTTCTTTGGTAATCCCCTCACTATTCACGAAGACGGCCTTCACCTTGCGGTCGTTGTACGTTCCCGCATGGGCGAGGCTCTCTATAATACTCTTGTAGGCGTCTTGCAAATCGTATTTCCCTACCAGCGCAATTCGGATTTCCTGTGTTGCTCTTTTCCTGCGTTCCAGGAAGTCGCGCCACGGTCCCAGTCCTGGTGTTGTGCCTGGCTCCATGCCCAACTTCTTCAGTATGGTCGCGTCGAGGCCCTGTTGCTGCATGTTCACCGGCACCTCATAGATAGAAGGCAGGTCCTGGCTTTGGATTACGGCATCCACATCCACATTGCAGAAGTGTGCCACCTTGGCCCTGATTGCGTCGTCGAGATAATGTTCTGTCCGCAATACCAGCACCTCGGGTTGGATGCCCAGTCCCTGCAGTTGCTTCACGCTCGTCTGCGTGGGTTTCGTCTTCAGTTCGCCTGCTGCAGCCAGGAAAGGCACATAGGTCAGATGTACGTTGAGTGCCCTCTTGCTTCCAAGTTCCCATCTCAACTGCCTTATCGCTTCCAGGAACGGCTGACTCTCGATGTCACCGATGGTACCCCCAATCTCCGTAATGACGAAGTCGAGCGGCTGTTTCGATGCGTTGAGCAGGATACGTCGCTTGATTTCGTCGGTGATATGGGGCACCACCTGAATGGTCTTGCCCAGGTAGTCGCCACGGCGTTCGCGCTCGATGACGCTCAGGTAGATGCGTCCCGTTGTCACGCTGTTGTCGCGCGTGGTCTCTATGCCCGTGAACCGTTCATAGTGTCCCAGGTCGAGGTCGGTCTCCATTCCGTCGGCCGTCACGTAGCATTCTCCGTGCTCATAGGGGTTCAGCGTCCCAGGGTCGATGTTGATGTACGGGTCGAACTTCTGTATCGTCACGCGATAGCCTCTCGCCTGCAGTAGTTTTCCCAACGACGCCGAGATGATACCCTTTCCCAACGATGATGCTACACCTCCAGTGATGAAAATGTACTTTGTATCCATACTTTTATGTTGTTTGATGTTTGCATTTTTTCAAGTTTCGTATTCTCTCCTCTCTTCTGAATGGAAGGAGGAACGTATGAACTACGACTCAGCCTCCTATTTTTCCTTTTGCCTAGTTTTTTCCCAATGATGAGGCAACAGACCTCAAATGTCAAGCAAGGCATAGGCAGGCGAAAGCTTGCTTTCAGTATGCTGAGGCGCTGCCTACATTCAAGCCAAGCTTAAACCTCCAACCTCCATCCCTACTCTTCGTTCTTCATTTTCTCCTTGAGGTGTTCCTCGTATTCTGCCAGTTCGCGCTCACCGATGTGGGCCAATCCGTAGTGCTCGTCGTGCTGCGAGAAGTCGAGTCCTACCTTTTCGCTATAGGGCGATACGCGCATCGGGATGAGGTGGTCGATGAGTTTATAGCCCAGCCAACTCATGATGAAGGTATAGACAAACACGATGACAATGGCGAGCAGATGATAAAGGAAAATCACGAAACCGTCGAAAGTGCCGGCAATCAGTCCTTCCTGGATGAAGATTCCCGTGAACACCGTTCCGAAGATACCACCGGTGCCATGCGTCGGGAACACGTCGAGGGCATCATCGATGCTGCTCCGTGAACGCCAGTAAACTGCCACGTTGCAGATGAGTGTAATGACAAATGCAATGAAGATACTCTGTCCCACCGTGACGTAACCTGCCGAAGGCGTGATGGCCACCAGTCCCACGACACATCCTACGGCAGCACCCATGGCCGATGGTTTCCTGCCCCTGAGGCAGTCGAAGAATATCCAGGTCATCATGGCCGTGGCCGATGCCGTGTTCGTATTCAGGAAAGCCTTCACTGCCTGTCCGTCGGCATGCAGTGACGAGCCGGCGTTGAACCCGAACCATCCTAGCCAGAGCATCGCTGCGCCCAGCAACACGAAAGGAATGTTTGCCGGTTCACTCTTCTCCGTGCTTCGCCGTCCGAGGAAAATGGCTCCAGCCAGTGCTGCTATGCCCGACGAGGCATGTACCACGATACCTCCCGCGAAGTCTATCACTCCCCAGCGACAGAACAGTCCCTCGGGGTGCCATGTCATGTGTGCCAGCGGACAGTAGATGACGAAGAAGAAAAACATCATGAAGAACATATATGCCGAGAACCTGACCCGTTCGGCAAACGAGCCCGTGATGAGCGAAGGCGTGATGATGGCGAACTTCATCTGGAACAACGCGAAGAGTGCCAGCGGTATCGTTGCCCCTCCCAACACGTTTCCTGCCGGTGTGGTATAGACATCAGCCCCTACGTTCTGAAACATCAGGAACGTCATAGGATTGCCTATCACTCCACCGATGTCATCACCAAAACAGAGCGAGAAGCCCACCACCACCCACAAGACCGAAATCAGTCCCATGGCGATAAACGACTGCAACATGGTAGAGATGACATTCTTTGCCCCCACCATACCTCCATAGAAGAAAGACAACCCTGGTGTCATCATCAATACAAAAATCGTGGCGGTGATGAGCCACGCCACGTCTGCCGCTGATATTACCGACCAGTCACACTCGAAAGTAGGCTCTCCAGCCACCAAGCCAGCCAAGGCTATCAGTGTCATCATCGTCATCAGGATTATCCATCTTCTCTTAATCTTCATACCTTATTTACCTTTTAATCATTAACACTTTGTTTGATTTCGGATGCAAAGGTAATACATTTTGAAAGCAATAATCCAAAAAATACGTCATTTTGATTAAAACAAATTTTGCAAAATGACAAAATGTATTGTTTTCGTCTACTTCTTCTGCCATTTCGTTTACATTATGATTGAAAAATGAATATTTATGTTACAATTTGTTTTTCCGGACGATTTTCAAGAATAAAAATGCCACGAAAATTTTTGCATTTATAACTTTATGTCATACCTTTGCACCGAATTTGAGACAAAAAGAAAGTTTTGAATAGGATAATATGACAAAGTGTAAGCAAACTCAAACACAAAAAGGATTGTACCAGAGCATATACGAACATGACGCTTGCGGCGTGGGTATGGTTGTGAACATCCATGGCAACAAGAGTCATGAACTGGTAGACAACGCACTGAAGGTGCTGGAGAACATGGAGCATCGTGGAGCGGAGACCCGTGACAAGACGGGCGACGGTGCCGGCATCATGATTCAGATTCCCCATGAGTTTATTCTTTTGCAAGGTATTCCCGTACCTGAGAAAGGACGTTACGGCACCGGCCTGATGTTCCTTCCCAAGGACGAGCAAGCCCAGCATGAGATTCTTGGCGTGATGATAGAGGAAATCGAGCGTGAGGAACTGACGTTGATGCATGTGCGTACCGTTCCGACATGTCCTGATGCTCTTGGTGCCGGTGCGCTCGAAGTGGAACCTGCCATCAAGCAATTCTTTGTGACAGGCGTGAGCGACGAAAACGTTCCTGTCTTCGACCGTATACTATATAAGGTACGGAAGAGGATTGAAAACCGAATCACCGACAAGGACTTCTACATCTGTTCGCTGTCGAGCAAGAACCTCATCTACAAGGGAATGTTGACCAGCGGACAGTTGCGTAGGTATTTCCCCGACCTGTCGAACCCATACCTGACGAGCGGCCTGGCACTGGTACACTCCCGCTTCAGCACAAACACCTTCCCCACGTGGTCACTGGCACAGCCCTTCCGCCTGTTGGCACACAACGGCGAGATCAATACCATCCGCGGAAACCGCGGCTGGATGAAAGCCCGCGAGAGCGTGCTGAACAGCGAGGCACTGGGCGACATCAAAGACCTGCGCCCGATAGTGCAGGAAGGCATGAGCGACTCTGCCAGCCTCGACAACGTGTTTGAGTTTCTCATCATGAGCGGTCTGTCGCTTCCCCAGGCGATGGCCATCCTCGTGCCTGAGAGTTTCAACGACAAGAACCCTATCAGCGAAGACCTGAAGGCCTTTTACGAATACCACTCCATCCTCATGGAACCATGGGACGGACCTGCCGCCCTTCTCTTCAGCGACGGCCGTTATGCTGGCGGAATGCTCGACAGGAACGGTCTGCGCCCCAGTCGTTATACCATCACGAAGAACGGCATGATGGTGGTGGCCAGCGAGGTGGGCGTGATGGATTTCGAACCTGGTGACATCGTGAGCAAAGGTCGCCTGCAGCCTGGAAAGATCCTGCTCATCGACACCCAGGAAGGCAAGATTTATTACGACGGCGAAATCAAGGAGCAGCTCGCCAAGGCCCATCCCTACCGCCAGTGGCTGAACGAGAACCGCGTGCAGCTGGAGAAGTTGAAGAGCGGTCGCCATGTGGACAACAGCGTGAGCCACTATTCCCAGAAACTCGTGCACTTCGGCTTCGGTCAGGAAGACATTGACCGCACCATCGTGCCGATGGCCACTGCCGGGCAGGAGCCTGTGGCAGCGATGGGCAACGATACGCCACTGGCCATCATCAGCGACCGTCCCCAGACGTTGTTCAACTACTTCCGCCAGCAGTTTGCGCAAGTGACGAACCCCGCCATCGACCCAATCCGTGAAGAGTTGGTGATGAGCCTGACGGAATACATCGGTGCCGTGGGAACCAACATCCTTACTCCCGACGCATCTAACTGCAAGATGGTCCGCCTGCCACAACCTGTGCTGACAAACACCCAATTAGACATATTATGCAATATAAGATATAAGGGATTCAAGACCCAGAAACTCGCAATGCTCTTCGAGGTGGAGCGGGGAGAAGAAGGACTGCGCAAGGCCCTCGACGGTCTCTGCCATGCCGCAGAGTCGAGTGTTGACGAAGGCGTAAACTATATCATCCTCTCCGATCGCGACATCGATGCCAGTCATGCTGCCATCCCGTCGTTGCTGGCAGTGAGTGCCGTGCACCATTACCTCATCAGTGTGGGCAAGCGCGTGCAGACCGCCCTCATCGTGGAGAGCGGCGAGATACGCGAGACGATGCATGTGGCCTTGTTGCTGGGCTATGGCGCGAGTGCCATCTGTCCGTATATGGCTTTTGCCGTTCTCGATAACCTCGTGAAGCGCGGCAAGATCCAGGAAGAGTATGCCACTGCGGAGAAAAACTACATCAAGGCAGTAGACAAGGGTCTGAAGAAAATCATGTCGAAGATGGGTATCTCGACCATCCGCTCTTACCGCGGCGCGAAAATCTTCGAGAGCATCGGACTCAGCGAAGACCTGCTCGGAAGATATTTCGGCACGGAGATAAGCACCATCGGTGGCATAGGACTTAAAGAGATTGCCCGCGATGCCATTGCCATGCACCAGGAGGCGATGGCCACTGCGGAAGACACGATGAATACGACGTCGCTGAAGAACAACGGTCAGTTCTCATGGCGGAAAGACGGGATTCTGCATGCCTGGAATCCCGAGACGATAGCCAACCTACAGTTGGCCACGAGAACCGGGAATTACGAGAAGTTCAAGGCGTGGTCGGCCATGGTAGACAAGAAAGAAAAGCCCATATTCATCCGCGACTTCTTCGGATGGAAGAAAGCCGCCATTGCCACCCCCATCGACGAGGTGGAACCCGTGGAGAGCATCGTGAAGCACTTCGTGACAGGTGCCATGAGTTTCGGTGCGCTGAGCATTGAGGCCCATGAGGCGCTCGCCCTGGCGATGAACCGCCTGGGCACACGCAGCAATACCGGTGAAGGTGGCGAGGACAACGACCGCTACCACTCCGACGTTGACGGCATCTCGCTGTCGAGCAAGACGAAACAGATAGCCAGTGGCCGTTTCGGCGTGACCGCTGAATACCTGGTGAACGCAGAAGAAATACAAATCAAGGTGGCACAGGGAGCGAAGCCCGGTGAGGGCGGTCAGTTGCCTGGCTTCAAGGTGAACGACATCATCGCCAAGACCCGCCATGCCATCCCCGGCATATCCCTTATCTCCCCCCCACCCCATCACGATATCTATAGCATCGAGGACCTGGCGCAGCTCATCTTCGACCTGAAAAACATCAACCCCACGGCAGCCGTCAGCGTGAAACTCGTGGCAGAAAGCGGGGTGGGCACCATTGCTGCCGGTGTGGCTAAAGCGAAGGCCGACCTCATCGTGATCAGCGGTGCCGAGGGCGGCACGGGTGCCAGTCCTGCGTCGAGCATGCGTTTCGCAGGTATCTCGCCCGAGATTGGTCTTGCCGAGACACAGCAGACCCTCGTCGTGAACGGCCTGAGGAATCAGGTTCGCCTGCAGACCGACGGTCAGTTGAAGACGGCGAAGGACGTCATCATCATGGCGATGCTCGGTGCCGACGAGTTCTCATTCGGCACGTTGCCCCTCATTGTCCTGGGGTGTGTGATGATGCGCAAGTGCAACACCAACACCTGTCCGATGGGTGTGGCGACACAAAACCCCGAACTGCGCAAGCATTTCCAGGGACACGCTGACTATGTGGTGAACTTCTTCACCTTCCTCGCCCAGCAAGTGCGTGAGTATCTCTCCGAGATGGGGGTCCGTCAGTTGAAGGATATCATCGGCCACACCGAATTCATCGAGGTTCATAGCGACACGGCCACCGAGAAACAGAAGACCATTGATTTCGCACGCCTGCTGCACATCCCCGACACCGACAAGCCACTCTACTGGGACCGTGGCAAGTTCACCCATGTGGCCAACGTGAAAGACGAGGAAATTATCCGTGACGCCACGGATGCCATAGAGAACATGGAAGAGACAAGCCTCGACTATACCATCCGCAACACCGACCGTGCCGTGGGCACCATGCTCTCGGGCGTCATCGCCAAGCGATATGGTGAGTCGGGACTGCCCGACGGCACCATCCACATCAAGTTCAAGGGCTCTGCCGGACAGTCGTTTGGTGCCTTTGCCGTCAGTGGCCTTGACCTGCGCCTGGAAGGCGAGTGCAACGACTACTTCGCCAAGGGACTCAGTGGCGGACGCATCGCCATCCTGCCTCCCAAGCGTTCCAACTTCAAGGCTGAGGAGAACATCATCGCGGGCAACACGGGACTTTATGGTGCCACCAGCGGCGAACTGTATATCAACGGGAAGGTGGGCGAGCGTTTCGGCGTGCGCAACTCCGGTGCCATCGCCGTCATCGAAGGTGCTGGCGACCACTGCTGTGAATACATGACCGGTGGCCGCGTGGTTGTACTCGGCAAGACTGGGCGCAATTTCGCCGCCGGCATGTCGGGAGGCGTGGCATATGTCTATGACCCCGACCATACCTTCGACTACTTCTGCAACATGGACATGGTGGAACTGGAACTCGTAGAAGAGAAATCGGCCGTAAAGGAATTGCTGGAACTCATCCGCCAGCACTACCTCCATACGGGCAGCGCCCTCGCCGGTAAGATGCTCGACGACTGGGGCAGATATGTCACCGACTTCATCCAGGTCGTGCCCATTGAATACAAGCGCGTCCTTCAGGAAGAGCAGATGGCACGTCTGCATGAGAAGATTGCCGATATCCAGCGCGACTATTAAGAAATCCAATTGTTAGTTCTCAATCATCAATTGTCATCATGGGAAATCCGAAAGCATTTTTAGAGATACACCGCCAAGAGGCGGGCTACAGGCCGATTCATGACCGCATACACGACTTTGGCGAGGTGGAGCAGACTCTCAACACCCGTGAACGCCAGGCACAGGCATCACGCTGCATGGACTGTGGAGTGCCTTTCTGCCATTGGGCATGTCCGCTGGGCAACAAAGCCCCGGAATGGAACGATGCCCTGTCGAAAGGCGACTGGGAGCAGGCGTACGTGTTGCTCTCGAGTACCAATCCCTTTCCTGAATTTACCGGGCGCATCTGTCCTGCCCTCTGCGAAAAAGCCTGCGTGCTGAACCGCTACAACCACGAGCCGACCACCAACCGCGAAGACGAATGTGCCATCATTGAGATGGCTTTCCGCGAAGGATACATCCAACCACGGATACCTGCAAGGAACGGCAAGCGCGTCGCCGTGATAGGCTCAGGACCTGCTGGTCTCGCCGCTGCCAACGACCTCAACCAGATGGGCTATGCCGTGACTGTCTTCGAGAAGAACGAATCCGCCGGAGGACTTCTGCGCTATGGCATCCCCAACTTCAAGCTCAATAAGACCATCATCGACCGCCGTCTGCAATTGATGGAACAGGAAGGCATTGAATTCCGCTATGGCGAGACCATAGAAGAGGTCACATCGTTGTCAGACCAATACGATGCCGTTGTCATTGCCACGGGAACCCCTACCGCCCGCGACCTGAAAGTGCCCGGACGCGACCTGAAAGGTGTTCATTTTGCCCTGGAGTTGCTGAGTCAACAGAACCGCGTGCTTGCCGGCATGGAGTTCTCCAAAGACGAGCGTATCACCGCCAAGGGAAAGAACGTGCTCGTCATCGGCGGCGGTGACACCGGTAGCGACTGCATCGGCACTGCCCACCGCCAAGGCTGCAAGAGCGTGACCCAGATAGAAATCATGCCCAAGCCCGTGGAAGGTCCCGACGACCCCCAGAACCCGTGGCCCAACTGGCCCCGCACACTGAAGACCACCAGCAGTCATGAAGAAGGCTGCATCCGCCGCTGGAACATCAACACGCTCGAATTCCTCGGGGAAGGCGGCAAACTGACAGGCGTGCGTATCCAGGAGATAGACTGGGAGCCCAATCCCAATGGCGGGCGCCCCCTCATGGTAGAGAAAGGCGAACCGGAGACCATCAAGGCAGAACTGGTGTTGCTCGCCATGGGTTTCCTCAAGTCCGAACACCCACAATACCCTGACAACGTGTTCGTATGTGGTGATGCCGCAAACGGCGCTTCGCTCGTGGTACGTGCCCTCGCCTCCGGCCGTCATACAGCCACCCAAGTAAACCAATACCTCACCAGATGAGCAAGATACCCTTTACCAAGATGCATGGTTGCGGCAACGACTACATCTACGTCGATGCCATGCGCCACACCATTCCCGACCCCTCGGCTGCAGCCATTGCCTGGAGCGACCGCCATAAGGGCATCGGTTCCGATGGGTTAGTGCTCATCAACACGTCGCCCGTGCCAGAGGCCGACTTCTCGATGCGTATCTTCAATGCCGACGGTTCCGAGGCGATGATGTGCGGCAATGCATCGCGCTGCATCGGCAAGTACCTCTACGAGCGCGGCCTGACATCGAAGACAGTGATCCGTCTTCTCACGCTCTCAGGCGTGAAGACACTGACATTGCATTTGGAGGAGGAAGATAACGCCCAAGAAGCACAGGCTACGAATGCCCGTCAACCGAAGCTGGTAAAGAGTGTTACCGTGGACATGGGTAAGCCGATACTGGAAGACAAAAACCTGTTTATCCCCAGCCATGGAGTCGACGAGGGCACCTTCGTTTCCATGGGCAATCCCCATTTCGTGGTATTCACCGACGACGTAGACCAAATCGAACACAAGGGCCGGACGATGGAACACCTCGCTGCCTTCCCACAACGGTGCAACATCGAATTTGCACGTTTAGAGGCCAATGGCACCATCCGTGTGCGTGTATGGGAGCGAGGCAGTGGCATCACCCAGGCCTGCGGCACAGGCGCCTGTGCCACCGCCGTAGCGGCAGCCCTCACCGGCAAAGCCTCCCGTCATTCCGAGATAGTGATGGACGGCGGCATACTCAGCATCGAATGGCGCGAATCCGACAACCATGTCTACATGACTGGTCCGGCGGAATTCGTCTTTGACGGAGAAATAGGACAAACGAACTAATCAACCCAAACACAGCATATGGCTTTAGTAAACATACACTTCCTGAACCTGCAGAACAACTACCTGTTCGCCGACATCGCGAAGAAGGTGAATGCCTTCAAGGTGACACACCCCAAGGCCGATATCATCTCGCTGGGCATTGGCGACGTCACCCAACCACTCTGTCCTGCCGTCATCGAGGCCATGCACAAGGCAACAGACGAGATGGCCTCTGCAGCGACCTTCCACGGCTATGGTCCTGAACAAGGCTACGACTTCCTGCGCAACGCAATACTGAAGAATGACTTCCTGCCACGGGGCATACACCTCGACATTGACGAGATTTTCATCAACGACGGCGCGAAGTCTGACACGGGCAATTTCCAGGAGTTGCTGCACTGGGACAACTTCATTGGCGTGACCGACCCCATCTACCCCGTCTATATCGACTCAAACGTGATGATAGGCCGTTGCGGTACCTTCGAGGACGGCCGCTGGTCGAGCGTAGTCTATATGCCCTGTACGGCAGAAAACGACTTCGTGCCCGAGATACCGAAGAAACGGCACATGGACGTGATTTACCTGTGCTACCCCAACAACCCCACGGGCACGGTCATCACGAAGAAGGAGTTGCGCAAATGGGTGAACTATGCCTTGAAAAACGATGCGCTCATCCTGTATGATGCCGCCTACCAAGCATACATCCGCGACCCTGAGTTGCCGCATAGCATATACGAGATACGCGGTGCGAGGAAATGCGCCATAGAGTTCCACTCCTATTCCAAGACCGCCGGGTTCACCGGCATCCGCTGTGGCTACACCATCGTGCCGAAGGACGTAAGCGTGGCCACCTTCGAAGGCGAACGCATCTCGCTCAACCATCTCTGGCTGCGCCGGCAATGCACGAAGTTCAACGGCACCAGTTACATCTCACAACGTGCCGCCGAGGCCATCTACTCCCCCGAGGGCAAACAGCAGATACAGCAGACCATCGACTACTACATGGAAAACGCCAGCAAGATGCTCTCTGCCCTGCGCGGTCTCGGCTACGAATGCTATGGCGGCGAGAATGCCCCATATATCTGGATGAAGACCCCAGGTGGCACCAGTTCCTGGAAATTCTTCGAGGAGCTGCTTTACGGAGCCAATGTCGTCTGCACCCCCGGTGTCGGCTTTGGTCCCTCGGGCGAAGGCTATGTCCGTTTCACCGCCTTTGGCAGTCATGCATCCACCGACGAGGCACTGCGTAGAATCGAAGTATGGACTAAGAAATAACAATAACAACATCAACTCAATACAATTATGGAAACATTAAGATTTCAAGTTGTCGGTGAGGCATTCAAGAAGAAGCCACTCGACGTGAAAGCACCAAGTGAGAGACCCTACGAGTATTTCGGACGGAAGGTCTTCAACCGCGAGAAAATGTACAAGTATCTGCCGAAGGACGTCTACGAGCAGATGATTGACGTGATTGACAACGGCGCACGTCTCGACCGCCATGTGGCCGACCATGTGGCTGCCGGCATGATGCAATGGGCCAAGGAACAAGGTGTGACACACTACACGCACTGGTTCCAGCCATTGACGGAAGGCACAGCCGAGAAGCACGACTCGTTCATCGAGCACGACGGGAAGGGCGGCATGATAGAGGAGTTCAGTGGCAAGTTGCTCGTACAGCAGGAGCCCGACGCCAGTTCGTTCCCCAGCGGTGGCATCCGTTCCACCTTCGAGGCCCGCGGCTATTCGGCATGGGACCCCACATCGCCCGTCTTCATCATCGACGACACGCTGTGTATACCCACCGTCTTCATTTCATACAGTGGTGAGGCCCTCGACTACAAGGCACCGCTGCTTCGTGCGCTGAAGGCCGTGAACGTGGCTGCTACCGAGGTGTGCAACTATTTCGATCCTGCAGTGAAGAAAGTCACGTCGAACCTCGGCTGGGAACAGGAGTATTTCCTGGTAGACGAGGGTCTGTATGCTGCCCGTCCCGACCTGTTGCTCACGGGCCGCACCCTGATGGGGCACGACTCTGCCAAGAACCAGCAGATGGAGGACCATTACTTCGGTTCTATCCCCGAGCGTGTGGCTGCCTTCATGCGCGACATGGAGATACAGGCACTGGAACTGGGCATCCCCTGCAAAACCCGCCACAACGAGGTGGCACCCAACCAGTTTGAGGTAGCTCCTATTTTCGAGGACACCAACCTTGCCGTAGACCACAACATGTTGCTGATGTCGCTGATGAAGCGCGTGGCCCGCAAGCACGGTTTCCGCGTATTGCTCCACGAAAAGCCTTTCGCCGGCATCAACGGCAGCGGCAAGCACAACAACTGGTCGTTGAGCACCGATACGGGTGTGCTGCTTCATGCTCCCGGCAAGACCCCCGAGCAGAACCTACGTTTCGCTACCTTCATCGTCGAGACGCTGATGGGTGTCTATCGCCACAACGGATTGCTGAAGGCCAGCATCATGTCGGCCACCAACGCCCACCGTCTGGGCGCCAACGAAGCCCCGCCAGCCATCATCTCGTCGTTCCTCGGCAAGCAGCTGACCGAACTGCTCGACCACATCGAGAAGGCCGACAAAGACGACATCTTCTCGATGAACGGCAAGCAAGGCATGAAGATGGACATCCCGGAGATACCTGAGTTGCTCATCGACAACACCGACCGCAACCGCACGTCGCCCTTCGCCTTCACCGGCAACCGTTTCGAGTTCCGTGCCGTCGGTTCAGAGGCCAACTGCGCCAGCGCAATGATTGCCCTCAACTCTGCCGTGGCAGAAGCACTCGTCTCATTCAAGAAACGTGTAGATGCCCTCATTCCTGAATATGCCAAGAAATATGAGGGCACGGGCCACAGTGGTGTCTACCATGCCATCATCGATGTGCTGCGCGATGACATCAAGACCTGCAAGCCCATCCGCTTCGACGGCAACGGCTATTCTGACGAGTGGGTTGAGGAGGCCACCCGCCGCGGCCTCGACGTGGAGAAGTCGTGTCCTGTCATCTTTGAGCGTTACCTTGACCCGGAGAGCATCCAAATGTTCGAAAGCCTCGGCGTGATGACGAAGAAGGAACTGGAAGCCCGCAATGAGGTGAAATGGGAGACCTATACGAAGAAGATACAGATTGAGGCCCGTGTGCTGGGTGACATCTCCATGAACCATATCATCCCCGTAGCGACGCACTATCAGAGTCAGTTGCTGACCAACGTAGGCAACATGACCAAGGTCTTCGATGCCGAAACAGCCGACAAGCTCTCCGCCCGCAACAAGAAACTCATTGAGGAGATTGCCGAGCGTACGAGCAAAATCGAGCAAATGGTGGAAGAACTCATCTGTGCCAGAAGAGAGGCCAACAAGATTGAGGATGAGCACCAGAAGGCCATCGCCTATCACGATGAGGTGGAGCCCAAGCTCGACGACATCCGCTACCAGATAGACAAGCTGGAACTGATTGTTGACGATTCGCTTTGGCCACTGCCGAAATACCGCGAGTTGCTTTTCATCCGATAAGGGATGAATATTTCTGACAGTAATATCCGACAATAGCAACCATCCTTTTTGGTTGTTTGAAGTTTGCAAGGGACTCGACGCTGTGACAGCCTCGAGTCCCCATTTTTTTCCGTACGTCCACACATGGCGACTGCGAGCGGTGAAAGGCGATTTTCACCACAAAAACACCCAGGCTTGTACAATTTCCGGAAAAAATATATACTTTTGTATCCATTAACCAATTTTCCTCCTCTCGAGAGGAGTCCGGCTGAATGAATTATCGATTGAAAAAACGCACGACATGAAGGACAAGAAATGGGAAATCCTGAAGTCTGAATACCTCTTTCAGCGCCCGTGGCTGACGGCCCGTCGCGACCATGTCCGTTTTCCCGACGGGCGTGAGAACCCTGAATACTACGTGCTCGAATACCCCGACTGGGTAAACGTGATTGCCATTACCCAAGACGGGCAGTTCATCCTGGAACGCCAGTATCGCCATGCGTTGGGCAGGACGAGTTTCGAACTGCCCTGTGGGGTGATGGAGAAGGGTGAGCAACCCCTGGATGCCATCAAGCGGGAACTCCTGGAGGAAACGGGCTATGGCGGTGGCCAATGGCAACACCTGATGGACCTCTCTGCCAACTCAAGCACCATGAACAACCTGACGCACTGCTTTCTAGCCACGGGTGTAGAGAAAATCACCGAACCCCATCTCGACCCGACGGAAGACCTTGAGGTGCACCTGCTTTCCCGTGAAAGCGTATGGGAATTGCTGAAGACCAACCAGTTCGTCCAGTCGCTGATGGTTGCCCCGCTCTGGATGTATTTTTCCGAAGAGAAACGAATGGGTTGTCAGGAAATATGAACAGGACTATCAGACAAGCCATCCCTGCCGACACCGACGGCATCATGAGTGTCATGGCGGCTGCCAGGCAGACGATGCGTGCCTCGGGGAATCCCCATCAGTGGACCGATGGCTATCCCTCTGAGATAGTCATCGCCTCTGACATGGAAAAAAGAGGAGGTTTCGTCATGGTGGAAAAGGAAAAGGTAGTGGCATACTTCGCATTCCTGCCATCACCAGAGCCTACCTACAAGAAGATATACGGAGGCCGTTGGCTCGACGACAGCCTGTCGTATCATGTCATCCACCGCATCGCCAGTTACCCTGACGTGCACCACGTGTTCAGCGACATCATGGAATATGTCTTCTCCCTGTCCGACAACATCCGCATCGACACCCACCGCGACAACCACATCATGCAGCACAACATTACGAAGCACGGCTTCACCTACTGCGGCATCATCCACCTCGCGTCGGGAGACGAGCGGCTGGCTTATCAGAAAATCAGACCACATAGCAATAACAGAATATGAAAGAAATCAACTACAAGGACATGAAGTTCAACCCATTCAACCTCATCGGAGGTGAATGGATGCTGGTTACCGCCGGCAACGCACAGATGTGTAACACCATGACAGCCTCTTGGGGACACCTGGGATGCCTTTGGGGACATAACGACCCTACAGCCGTCATCTACCTGCGGCCGTCACGGTATACGAAGCGGTTTGTCGACCAAGAAGGATACTTTACCCTCTGCGTAATGGACAAGTCGTTCAAGAAACAGATGGCCTATCTTGGAAGCGTGTCGGGACGTGACGAGGACAAGATATCCAAGGCAGGCCTCACCCCTGTCCATGCCGACAACTGCGTATATTTCGAAGAGGCCAAGTTGGTGTTGGTCTGCAAGAAACTATACCAGTCGGAACTTCAGGAGAGCGGTTTCCTCTTTCAAGACACGATCGACGTGAATTATCCCCAACGCGACTTCCATACGATGTATGTGGGTAAAATAGAGCGGGTATTGGTCAGGGATGACGAATACTTGAAATAGAAAAGAATCCATCAAACGTTGTATCATGAAGAAAGCGCTGAAAATCCTTTTATGGACGTGTCTGGGACTGCTTGTCGTCATGGGCATTTTTATTTGGGTGAATTTCGGTTCACTTGTCAAGGGAGCGATGTCTGTCAAGAAGTTGGATGAGGGATTGTATTACATGGAGTATGAGGGAGACGACGGTTTCGCCGAACTGATGGAAAAAGGCGGCGGACGAAATGCCGAAGAACTACAAGAATATTTGCTCAACTTCCTGACGAAAGGCTACTACAATCCGCCTGCGCCGAATGCCGTGGCAACCAGGCCCGGCTGTTCTGCCTTTACTGTCCGCACACCGGAAAAAGGGATTTTGATGGGTCGCAATTTCGATTATCCATCGGGCACCGGCATGATTATGCATACCCTGCCCACAAACGGCTACGAATCCATCACGACTTTCAACGTGGAGTTTTATGGCTTCGGTGACGGATGGCTGCCGGAAGGCTTTGCCAATCAGTATATGTCGCTTGCAGGTCTTTTCTTTGCCCTTGACGGCATCAACGAAAAAGGCTTTGCCATCGCCGACCTGATGGCAGGCGACGAAGTGGAGACGCATCAGAATACCGGGAAACCGTCGTTGACCACCTCGGCAGCCATCAGCTATCTGCTGAAGAATGCTGCTACCGTGGACGAGGCCCTGCAACTGCTCCGTGGCATTGACATGCATTCCGACATCGGCTCCGCACACCATTATGCCATGGCTGATGCTTCCGGCAAAAGCGTCGTCGTGGAATATGTCGACAACCAGATGGTGGTCGTTGAATCCCCCGCTGTTGCCAACCATTATCTCTGCGATGCGAAGCAGAACGTAGGGTTAGTGGAAGGCGACCACCGTTACGAACAACTCTGCCAGCGGTATGAAGAGAGCGATGGTGTCATGGACTTGCAACACTTGAAGCAAGCCATCTTCTCGGTGTCGCAACCAGAGAAGCCAGACTTTTTGGGCACCGCCTGGACCATGGTGATGGACCTTACCTCACCTTCTGTCACCTATTACTCACGCCGCCATTTCGACAAGCCCTTTCATTTTGAACTGAAACGAAGCCACCGATAGGAAGTAGCAACTTCGTTGGGGAAGCCAGCCGATATACTAATCGTCGAATTTTGCGTTAAAGACCTTGACAATAGGATTTGCAAGCGTGAAGGGTTTCCAGCATGCTTTTCCAGGGTTGTTTGGATTGCCGTATTTCGCAAAGTTCGTCCAACAGTCCATCACCTCATCCGCAAGGACATAGTCGGCTGGCATCATGGGACGCCAACTGCGGTCCAAGGTGTGGAACATATACCAAAGTTCTGCCGAATGGAAAGCACCGTCGTGGGTGCCAGGCAATTTACGTGCGAAAAGATACTGGTAGGCTGGACGGTGGTCGAGAGAGTCGCGCAGGAAACAGAATTCATCAATCTGCGTTCCCATCGGACGGATGTCGTCGAGCGTGCAGCCTATCATATACGATGCATCGGCAAGGTGTTGGTTTCTTGCGGCGTCATCAAACGACTCTGTCAGCAGGATGCCGTCGATATGGGGCCGGAAAAGTCCCATGCCTTCTTCCTTGAATATCCTCAGCAATTCCTCGGCGGGTACTGCACGCATTTCTTTCAGCGTATGGTATCCGAATTTGTCCATGAACTCCTTCCCCGTTGCCTCTGCCTTTTTCTGGTCGGTATCGGAACCTGTGGTTGTGCTGACCCCTCCCCCACTCTGTATGACCGCGTTTCTGACCATTCCCTTGGACAACGGTGAAGCGACCAGATTCTTGATGCTGGCAGCCCCCGCGCTTTGGCCAAGGACAGTGATATTGTCGGGGGCGCCACCAAACGCCGCGATATTGTCGTGCACCCATCTCAATGCAGCCACCTGGTCGTAGGTTCCATAATTGCCCGACGTGCCGTCGGAAACCTCTGCCGACAACGCCGGATGGGCCAAGAAACCGAAGATGCCGAGGCGGTAGTTGATGGTGACAAGGATTACTCCCCGTTTTGCCCATGCATCACCATCCATGGTGATTTCATGCCCATAGCCGTTGAAATAGGCACCGCCATGTACCCAGAATGCTACCGGCAAGCTGTTTTCCGGGTGACCGACGGCTTTCGCCGGTGTCCAGATGTTCAGATAGAGACAATCCTCGCTCTGCACCGTCTGTTCTTTCCAATAAAACTCGTCGCCATAGAAAGTGCCCACAGCATTTCCCGGTTGCCAACATATATTGCTGAAGGTGTCGGCCTTCCTGATGCCTTTCCATTTCACGACGGGCTGCGGTCGTTTCCACCGGAGGTCGCCCACTGGTGGCGCTGCGTAGGGAATGCCCCGGAATACGGTTATATCACTCGACGCGGATGACACACCTTGCACAAGCCCTCCCTCTACGCGAACAACGGGAGTCTGCCCCCAGGTGAACACCGAGAGCATAACGGTAGCTAATAATGTCAGTTGTTTCCTTATCATTTTTTCCTTGAATTTGTTAACTATTTGGTCTTTTATAAGTCGTTCTGGATGCAAATATAACACTATTTCTTCAAAAAGCCACCTCAAAGCAATCAATAATACACAAGCGTATTTCCATGAAAGACAAAAATGGAGGGTCAGAGACTAATGTTTGCAACTGAGTTGCAAAGAAAAAGCCCTACCTTTGCGCCCGAAAACCACGATGAAGCGAGTGAATAGCCCGATTACACCCAAACAATCCCGGGCATGAGCAGATTCGCATGATGTCTTTACAAATAAAAAAAGAAGAATGAAATCAGACAAGATCAAGCGTTCATACAAGTTCAGCAAGAATTTCTACGACGATGCCATCACGCAGGGTAAGTGGTGGAGCCGAGTGTATTTCAAGTTGCTATGGGGAGGTGTCGATGACAACGAGATAGCCCAGAGGGTTCTGGGGTGGATTCCTGACGATTTCACGGGCAAGTTGCTCGACGTGCCTGTGGGAACAGCCGTCTTCACGACGGAGAAATACCAACGGATGACCCATGCCGACATCACCTGCCTGGACTACAGTCGGGACATGTTGGAGCGTGCAGAGAGCAGGTTTCACGAAGCAGGCATCCCCCAAATCATGACGATGCAGGGCGATGTCGGTGCGCTGCCTTTCGAGGATGAGACGTTTGATGTCGTGCTGTGCATGAATGGTCTTCATGTGTTTCCCGACAAGGAGAAGGCGTACGCCGAAATTCAGCGCGCACTGAAACCTGGAGGCGAACTATTGGCCTGCTTCTATATCGCTGGTGAGCAGAAGGTGGCCGACTGGCTTGCGAAGACCGTGATGACCCGCATGGGGTGGTTCACTCCCCCTTTCGACACTGCTGCGGACGTAAGAAAACGCCTGGAGTCCCATTACGACATCCTCGAATTCCATGTGAAGGGAGCGATGCTTTATTTCAGGGCCAGAAAAAAAGATGCGGTTTTCGGCAAATGAACATTCATTCCAAGCTTCGCCCGATTAAGGTGTGAGTTGGGTTTCGTAAATCGTCCTGCCGCGGTATATCCGGTAGTCCACATCTGTCAGTGTCAACATAAATGAGGGAGGTGTTATCGAACTGATTTCCTCTTTGATTTCCGACAGACTGGCATCTGATGAATTCACCCTGCCCAGAGTGACATGCAGTTTGAAGTCGGAACTGATTACACAACCGGCAGTTTGCATGTCGGCACGGATGGATTCGATCAAGGCGAGGAGATGGGTCGGGACATGGCTCGTCATCAGACAGATGACATATCCCCCTTACTTTCTGGTGAAGGCATCCAGGAGGTCAAGAGAGACCGTAGGTGCCTGGGCTGTGGACAGATGTTTCTCTAACAAAGGACGCATATCGATACCCTTCGGCTTATTGTTGATGAACACCATCGTGATATGGTAAAAGCCTTTCTGCCATCTGACAGGAATGGCGGCAAAACGCCTCCTCAGCGCCTCAAGACAAAGGTCATCATATTTGATGGGAACCTGTATTTCCAAATAACTCTGCATATTACTTTTTTAAAAAAGGAAAGGAAGTTGGCGCGGCCATCCTTCATGGGCCTACAAAGATGGGGATTTTTTACGAAAAACGGATTGTTTTTGAGATATTTCTCTCGTTCGTACCACAAATTATGGAAAAACCTTTGCATATATGCCACCGATTTTGTTTATTTGTAAGTTGAATCTATCACACATTATGAAAAGAACAATCATCATGCTTATGATGGCAGCATGGAGCATGTGCCCAATGCTATATGCCGAGCCAGTAGACTATGTCTCGACACTTGTGGGAACACTGTCAAAACATTCTCTATCCACAGGCAATACCTATCCTGCCATTGCCTTGCCATGGGGTATGAATTTCTGGACACCACAGACAGGCAAGATGGGCGATGGGTGGCAATATGTATATACGCACGACAAGATACGTGGACTGAAACAGACACACCAGCCTTCACCATGGATCAATGACTACGGACAGTTTGCTATCATGCCGACCACACGCACCGTCTTCCAAGAAGATGAAAGGGCTTCATGGTTCTCACACAAGGCAGAGGAAGCCACACCATATTATTACAAGGTCTATCTCGCCGACTGGGACGTCACGGCGGAAATCACGCCCACGGAAAGGGCTGCCATCATCAGGCTAACCTTTCCCCAAACCTCGGAAGCACGTGTCGTCATCGATGCCTTTGACGGGGGTTCACACGTGGCCATTGATGCAAGAGGACGCCGCGTGACAGGCTTTACCACCAAGAATTCAGGTGGCGTTCCCGAAGGCTTCAAGAACTACTTTGTTGTAGATTGTTCGCACCCCATCACTTTCGAAGCGTGCTATTCTGATGCCGACGGATTGGTGGAAGACAAGACAGAGGCATCCGGTCGACACACCGGTGCTGTCGTGGGTTTTCCATCCATGAAACGGGGAGAGCAAGTGATTCTGAGGGTTGCATCATCATTCATCAGTCAGGAGCAGGCCATACGCAACCTCCAGGAACTTGGCCATCGTTCTTTTGATGAAGTCAAGGCTGACGGACGCCAACGGTGGAACGAGGTACTGGGACGTGTGGAGGTGGAAGATGATAACATCGACCATTTGCGGACCTTCTACTCCTGCCTCTACCGTTGCGTGCTCTTTCCAAGGATGTTCTACGAATGGGATGCCAAGGGGCAACCCATTCACTACAGTCCTCATAACGGCGAGGTTTGTCAGGGGTATTATTTCACTGACACTGGCTTCTGGGACACTTTCCGCTCCCTCTTCCCGCTGCTCAACTTGCTTTATCCTGAGATGAACGTGAAGATGCAGGAGGGATTGGTGAACTGCTACAAGGAAAGCGG
>JAFZVV010000008.1 GCA_017617615.1 Prevotella sp.
ATTTTCTCTCAGGCGGTAGGGCTGGTTCTCTTTGAGAGGATACCCTTATCTGAATTGTTTAAGCAAATCGATAATTCTAAATTAGAACCGGAAAATGATGGCCAATTAAGGTTTTGGTAATTTATTCCGGACACTAGTGATTTCTATTATGTTATCAAAAATTGCCAAAACCTTATCTGCAGCTATATATATATCTTGATTGGTGCTGTCGGCAATTGTACATAAATAATGGAAGTCTTCATTTATTTTAATTCTATCCATATCGTTAGTAAGATTCGTATCAATATATAATTCTTGTGATATAACATAATTGACACCAATCTTTATTTTATGTGTTAATGTGCCAATAAGTGCAATCTTATCAGATGTTAATCTTAGTTGTGGCGCGTTTTCTGTATATTCACCTCCGCTAAAATCTTCAAATACATTCTCTGTGTTTGTTTTTTCGTCCCATTTACAACTATTAATAGACATAGAAAAATCATCAATCGCATTTATCATCTGGAATAATGACTTATTCACATTTCTATATGCAATCTTTTTTCTTCTTAAAAATGGTATCGTATCTGATAGGGAAAAGAAAATCACACCTGCAATATAACTAAATGATAGATTTTTAATAATTTCATTTATCTTATTCACAACTGCTTTTTCTTCGTTAAACGAAAATACATCACTTCTTAATGATTCAAATTCGCATGCAAAGACGCAATAAATACAGATAATAAATAATATCCATATGGGAGCAGTTTTCTTGAAATAACTACAATATATAATATTCTTTTTCATCATCATTGGATTATTGTGGTTGTACTAGAATTTCGTAACTCATCAGCTTAGGAAGCAAGCGGTCGCGGGCTTCTGTAAGGAGGCGGATTTGAAATTGAATTGTTGAAATACTATCATAATACTTAATTGCTTGCTTCTCAAAAGTAGCAAGAATAACTATTGATGGAATATTAAGATTCATCGCATTGATGTCTTTTGCATAGACATGAGGTTGTGCAGATCCTTTCTGCATGTTGTCAATAGTTTTCTTGTTATCTTTGAGAAAGCAGTACACAAAATGCAAGAAAGGAGTTGTCTTGATGTCCACGAAAGAACAATCTGAAGCCCAAACTTTTTCAAAATACATCCTTGTAAAACCTGCATTTGCGCCAGAACCACTTACTGTTATAACGCGTTCTGCTGTATTTGACCTATCGCAATAATAAGCTGGTTCAAGACCACCAGCAACTACTGGTATAGAACCATCGACAGCATCTTTCTTGGTAATTGTCTTACCGCGTTTGAATTCAACTAAATTCTCCAACTTCGCAGGAATCCACCCCTCTGGCACACCATCGACAATCTTTGTGTTTTCGTGACCGGGAAAACGGAGGTCAACGAACCATTCCTTATAGAGCCGCTGCGCTGCTTCCTCCAATAGCTTTATCTGCTTCTGAAAGTTCTCTATCAAGGAGTCGTAACGGGAAAGGATTGTGGCAATACGCTGCTGGGTATAAATCGGAGGTAATGCAAATGAGAAGCGTTTTATTGTATCAAGGGTTATACTTGCTTGATTAGCGGCTCCTCTTGCTTCTCCGACTACAAAGCCAGAAAAATCTAAGCATTTCAACCTAAAATATATGAAATCTTTACAAATGTCACTATTGGGAATAATTTTGACGATATTTTGATTTAGCAATGAACCTTTATGATAATAAGGAACTCTAACGACTTTACCTACAACAGAATTGGGATTGTATTGCCAAGATCCTACTGTTTGTATTAAGATGTCTTTTTCGTAGAGAACATAATCAAGATAGTTATCGTATTCAGAAAGAGGATAATAAACAAGGTCCTTTTCTGAAATGGAATTTAGGGTGAAATCAGAAACACGTACAACAGGTATTCCTTGGCTCACATACTGTGAACTTTTAAATGCAAAGCCCTTCTTTGTAGCGATGCACTCTCCCAACTTCACTTTCTTCCACTCGCTCATTCTTCGTCCTCCTCTTGTTTCTTCCTCTGTTCCAGTTCTGCCACCGTGCGGTCAACCACCTCTTGCAGTTGATATGTGGCTACACCCAAAGGTTTCTGTATGTCCTGTAATGACCACTCTACAATCGTTTTCTTGGCAGTCTTGCAAATTAGCAACCCAACAGAGGGGTTATCGTCTTTACCGCGAAGCAACTTATCAGCAGCCGTGACATAGAAATTCAGTTTGCCGGCAAACTCTGGCATGAACTTCACTGCTTTCAGTTCTACAATGATGTATCGACGTTGTGGAATGTGATAGAACAACAAGTCGGGGAAGAAAACTGTCTCTTCATCTATGCGCAATTCTTTTTGACGACCAAGATAAGCAAAGCCTTGACCAAGTTCCAATAGGAATTCTGTCACGTTCTTAGCCAAAGCATTCTCCAGATCTTTTTCTTCCTTAACGGCTTCTACTGTTATGAAACTCAGGTCATATTCTTTCTTCAATAATTGTTTTGCCTCTTCTATTTGAGAAACAGGCAGTGTTGCTTCGAAATTGGTAATGGCCGAACCTTGTGATTGGAAAAGGTGAGCATCCACGTGATGTGTTAAGAGTTCACGACTCCAACCTTCTGTCACAACCTTGTTAATATAGAAGAGAGCTTCTTCAAGCGATTTGCTCTTGGTGAAAATATATACATGGTGTTTCCATGGGACAATGCCAAAGACAGCTGGCATTTCTAATTCTTCACCAGCCTGGTGAACAATTACATCACCAACTTGGTGACGAATTTCGTCAGCAGGTTGTTGAAGATTTGCCATCCCTATTTCTTCAACAGACCGTTGAACTATTTCTTCACCAGTTTGGTGAAGATTTACAACCCTTTGATAATAAAACTCAAACCAGCGCTTCATATAGCGTAGATTTGCCGAGGAAAACCCTTTCTCGCCAGGGAACGTTGCCCTCATGTCGAGACTCAGTTGGTTAAAGAATCCGCTGCCCCATTTGCTTTCGGCTTTTCTCTGAATGATGTCCCGTCCCAGGCTCCAGTAGAACTCCAACATAGCAGTATTAGCTCTGAATGCAGCCTTTGCCTGGCTTCGTCTGTAACGTGCTTTTAATTCTTTCAGCCACTCTATGTATTCCTTATCAGCCAGCATTCCATCGCGAGATATAAAGGTTGGTTTGTCCATTGCTTCTACCTTTTTCATTTCAGTTCCTCCCATGCTTTTTGTATCTCTGCCATTAAGACATTGGCCTCGTCGTTCAGTTGTGCCAACTCTGCATGAATCTCGTTCATGCGCTCATGGAAATCAACACCATCATCCTCTTGCTCAGCCACGCCTACGTAGGCACCGGGAGTGAGCGAGTAGTTCTTCTCCTCGATTTCCTGAATAGTGGCAACCTTGCAGAGACCGAGGACATCTTGGTAGGTGCCTTCCTCGCCAAACTTCGAAACGAGCCATTCGTGCTGACGGGCGGTTTCGAGTGTTTCTTCCAGTTCTGCTATCAGGGCATTCTGCTCTGCCTCGATGCGCTTCTTATCCTTGCGTTGGGCAGCGGCGATGGCCTCCTTGGCTGCAGCCTTTTGTTTATCGAGGGCTTCCTGTGCAGAAGTTACAGTCCAAATATCCTGCGCGCAGTTTTCTCCTTCGCGTTTCATACTCCCCTCGCCCTTTGGAGAGGGGTTAGGGGTGAGGCTCTTCTTGTAGTCAGCCAACAATTGTTGGTACTTCTCCTTCTCTCCCCGATACAGATGCACGATGGCTTGGAGGTTGCGCAGTTGCCATTCTGTCCATTCATTCAGCGTGCGGTCAACCACCGTGTAGTAGTTGCGGGCATCAATGAAGAGTACCTTATCACGGATGTCGGTATGCTTGTTGCGGTCGAAGAACCACAATGAACAGGGCAAAGAGAGCGTATAAAAGAAGTTGTTGCCTACACTGACCATCACATCCACATCGCCCGTGCGCACCAATTTTTCACGGATGTCACGGTCTTTGTTGGCACTGTCGGTAGCCGAACTGGCCATGACGAAACCAGCACGGCCGTGGTCGTTGAGGTAGGCATAGAAATAGCTTATCCAGAGATAGTTGGCATTGCCAATCTCTTTAGTCTTCTGATTCACACCCGGCAAACCAAATGGCAGACGACCTGCTGCAGAAGCAGATTCCGCCTTCACTTTATCGACATTAAACGGCGGATTCGCCATCACATAGTCGCATTTACCAGCCAGGTTATGGGTGTCGTGATAGAAGGTGTTGGCCTCGTCGCCAGAGATAATCTTGCCATTGAGTCCATGCACAGCCATATTCATCAGACAGAGCTGGGCATTGTATTCCACCTTCTCCTGTCCGTAGAAGGTCATCTGTGTGTTGGCATTTAAGCCCGCTTGATTCACGAAATCGCCCGTCTGCACGAACATACCTCCAGAACCACAGGCAGGGTCGAGCATCACGCCTTGTGTGGGTTCCAGCACATTCACCAGCATCTTCACCAAAGACTTGGGCGTGAAGAACACACCGTCGTCGCTGGCCACGGCTTTGGCAAACTTCGAGAGGAAGTATTCGTAGATGCGACCAATAATGTCGCCTCCCACCTCGTCGATGGTCTTATTGTTGAAGATACGAAGCAACTCACGGAGCAGGTCATCGGCAAACATGGTGTAGGTCTTGGGGAGAACGCCTGTCAGCTGTTCGCTTTGGTCTTCCACCAGTTGCATGGCATTGTTCACGGCTTCGCCCAGCGAGTTGATGTCCTGTCCGTCCTTGGTTTTCAGGTGGGCATCGATGATATTGTCTGGCAAATTCACTAAATAGTCGAACTGCGCCTCGCGAGGCAGATAGAGCGCACTCTTGGCAGCGAAGTCGCTGGGTTCTACGGGCATCACACGTCCACCACGACTCGGACGGTTCTCCAGTATTTCTGCTTCCACCATCTTATATCGGCTATAGGCATAGCGCAGGAAAAGCAATGCCAACACAGGCATACAATACTGGCTGCTTGTCAGTTTGCTACCCTGACGCAAAAGGTCTGCCGACTCCCAAAGCTCGGCTTCGAGTTTTCGTATGTTGATCATAATGATGATGTATTTATAGATTCTTCCTTCAGCCGAAAAGCTGCTTTCAAATCCTTCAGGGCTCTTTGCCTTTCGTGAACCCGTAGATGTTCTATCGAAAAATATACTTCGCTTGAATATCGTATAGTCCCTTCAATCGGCCGTAGGTCGAAAATAATTTTCAATATTCAATTTTCAATATTCAATCGGCCAAGGCCGAAAACAATTTTCAATCGGCCGCAGGCCGTAAAAAATCTTCAATCTTGAATTTTGAATTTTCAATCGGCCGTAGGCCGACAATAATATTCAATCGGCCGCAGGCCGACTAATTTTATTCGTACCTAATGGCCTCGATGGGGTCGAGGCGGGCGGCTTTCTTTGCCGGATACCAGCCGAAGAACACACCGGTGAACGTACACACGGCGAAACTCATGATGATACTCCACGGCTGGACAGAGACAGGCCAGTGGGCAAGGGAGTTGATGGCGTAGGAGAGGCCCACGCCCAAAAGCACCCCGATGATGCCACCGGTGAGGCTCAGCAGGATGGCCTCGATGAGGAACTGGTTGAGGATGTCGATGCCACGTGCGCCCACGCTCATGCGCAGGCCTATCTCACGGGTGCGCTCCGTCACACTCACATACATGATGTTCATGATGCCGATGCCACCCACGATGAGCGAGATGCCTGCCACGGCACCCAACAGGATGGTGAGCATGTTGGTAGTGGAGTTCATCATGCTCGACAACTCCTCCTGCGACCGGATGTTGAAGTCGTCCTCGTCGCCGGGCATGTCGTCGGTGGCTTCTTTCAGTTTATGGTTACGACGCAGAATCCCGTTGATTTCATCGATGGCCTTGTCGGTGACTCCCTCGGTGATGGCAGAGCACTGGATGCCGCTGAGGTAGGTCTGGGCAAGGATGCGCTTCATCACCGACGTGTAGGGAGCGAGCACCATGTCGTCCTGGTCCATGCCCATGGAGTTGTAGCCTTTCTTCTTCAAGACACCCACCACACGGAACGGTATCGACTTGAAGCGGATGACCTTGCCGATGGGGTCGCTGCCCTCGCCGAAGAGGTTGTCGACGACGGTCTGGCCGAGCACACATACCTTTGCGCTCGACTTGATGTCGGCATCGGTGAACATCTCGCCGTCGGAAACGGTGAGCTGGCGGATTTCCAGATAGTCCTGGCTCACGCCATAGACTGATGAGGGCGCATTGTTGTTGCCGTAGATGAACTGTCCGGAACTCTGCACCATCGGACTCACGGCCTTCACATAGGTGCACCCCTCCTTGATGGCCTCGTAGTCTTCCATCTTCAGTGTTTCCATCGACGAGGCATCCTGTCGCACGCCACCACGGAAGTCGGCGCCCGGACTGATCATGATCATGTTCGAGCCCATCTCCGAGATGTTGGCCTGGATGCTCTGTTTCGTGCCTTGGCCGATGGCGAGCATGGTAATCACCGATGCGATGCCGATAATGATGCCCAGGGCGGTGAGAAACGACCGCGTCTTGTTCGCGGAAATGGCACGGAGGGCTATTTTGAAAAGATTGGTATAGTTCATGACGTGGTGGTTTATTCGTCGTCGTTGGCGGGCAGGGCAGCCAGGCCTTCCTCCGCCGATAGGATGTTGTGGTTCTCCTCGTCGCTGATGACACGGCCGTCGCGCAGCATGATGTTGCGGCTGGAGTAGTTGGCGATGTCGGGGTTGTGGGTGACGAAGATAATGGTTCGCCCCTGCGAATGGAGTTTCTGGAAGAGAACAAGGATTTCATAGCTCGTGCGGGTGTCGAGGTTTCCCGTGGCCTCGTCGGCGAGGATTACCGCGGGGTCGTTGACGAGTGCACGGGCGATGGCCACGCGCTGCATCTGTCCGCCCGACATCTGGTTCGACTTGTGGTAGAGACGGTCACCCAGTCCTACGGCCTTCAGGGCCTCCACGGCTTTCTCGTGGCGCTGGCGGGCACTCACGTTGCTGTTGTACATCAGCGGCAGTTCCACGTTCTCCACGCTGGTGGTCTTGGGCAAGAGGTTGTAATTCTGGAAGATGAACCCAATCTTGCGGTTGCGCAGTACGGCGCGCTGCGACTTCGACATCTTGCGCACCGACACGCCGTCGAGGAAGTACTCTCCGGTGGTGGGGGTGTCGAGACAGCCCAACTGGTTGAGAAGGGTCGATTTGCCCGACCCCGACTTGCCCATGATGGTGACGAACTCCCCTTCATGGATTTTGAACGACACGCCACGCAGCGCGTGTACGGTCTCCTCGCCCACGATGAAGTCGCGTTTGACGTTCTGCAATTCGATGACTACTTTCTTTTCCTCCATGTTGACGGATATTTGGGCGTTCTCAAGGCTTATTTCTTGTTGTTGTTACGGCGCGGTGGTCCGGGGGCGAACGGACTCTGCTCGGCATTTTCGCCAGGGAATTCCTCCTCACTCGTCACCGATATTTCAGAGATGACCTCCATGCCCTTGTTCACGCCACTCACAATCTCGGTGTTGGAGCCGTCGCTCTGTCCCAGCTTCACGGGATGAGCCTTCACCACGTCGCCCTCAAGGGTCCAAAGCTTGTCCTTTCCGGCGCAGTCGGCTATCTTGCGCTGCTTGCCGATGGTCTCCTTCATCGGGGTGAAGCGGAGGGCCTTCGTGGGCACGCAGAGCACGCCATAGCGCTCGAAGGTGTAGATGGTAACGCTGGCGGTGAGACCGGGTTTCAGTTTCAGTTGCGAGTTGGGTGCGCTGATCACCACCTCGTAGGTTACCACGTTGTTCGTGGTGGTGGCTTCCTGGCGCACTTGTGTCACCGTGCCTTGGAACGTGTCGTCGGGATAAGCATCCACGGTGAAGGTGACGCGTTCGCCGGCTTTCACGCCGCCGATGTCCGCCTCATCCACATTGGCTACCACCTGCATGTTGGTCAGGTCTTTCGCAATCTTGAAGAGTTCCGGGGTGTTGAAACTGGCTGCCACCGTCTGGCCTTCCTCCACCGACTTCGACAGCACCACGCCGTCGATGGGCGAGGTGATGGTCGCATAGCTGAGGTTGGTCTGGGCACGGCGCACGTTTTCCGTGGCTTGTGCCACCTGTTCCTGTGCCTGACGGTAACTGAGCTGGGCATTCTCGAAGTCGTCGGCACTCACCAGGCCTTTCTTGAAGAGGGTCTGGTAGCGCTTGTAGTTGGCCTCCTGGTAGTTGAGCGCGCTCTGTGCGCTCGAGAGGTTGGCTTTCGCGGTGTTGAGTTCGCTGGTGAGGTTGGTCTTGTCGAGTTCGGCTATCACCTGCCCTTTCTTCACGACGCTGTTGTAGTCGACATAGAGCTTGCTGACGATACCCGACACCTGCGTACCCACAGTCACCGAGGTCACCGGTTCTATGGTGCCCGTAGCGGTGACGCTGTTGCGCAGGGTTGTTTCTTCTACTTTCACGGTATTGAAGTTGATGACTTCTTCTTTCTTCCCGCCGGAGCATTTCCAGAACACGATGGCTATGATGGCGACAAGGAGAACGAAATACCAGATTTTGCTAATCTTCTTCATATCATGGGTGTTGTGTTGATTTTTCAGTGACGGGAGGGGTTACTTGCCGAGCAGGGGCTGTTGGTAGAACTTCAGCATGTAGATGTTGAGGATGGTCATGTACTTGCTCTCCAACTCGTTCTGCTGCGCCTGCACGAGATTGGTCTTGCCGGTCATCAGCTCCACGATGTTCTTCAGACCAAGGCGGAACTGCTCGCTGAGCAGCTCATAGCTCGCCTCCTGACTTGCCGTCGCCACTTGCGCCGCCTTGAACTTGCTCTGGTTGGTGGTAGCATCAATCCAGAAGGTTTCGATGGTGTTGTAGAGCGTCTTCTGCTTGTCTTTCAGGTCGAGCAGGCTGCTCTCACGCTGCAGGCGTGCCTTGTTGATGGCGGTCTTCGTCTGGCGGTTGTCGAGGATAGGGATACTGAGGGTAGCACCTACCGAGAAATCGACGTTGCTCTTGAGCTGGTGTCCCCAGCCTTCTTTGCTCATCGACGTGGTGTTGGTGGAGAAACCTCCCGAGAGGCCCACTGTGGGACTCTTCCCGGCACGGGCGATGTCGATGTTCACGTCGCTGCTCTCAATGGCGATGAGGGCGCTGCGTATCTCCGGGCGGTTGTCGAGGGCAGCGGCATAAACGGTATAGAGGGCGGGAATCTCCTCCAGTGCCTGCGCGTCGGTATATTGTGGGATGGCGATGTCGAAGTCGGTGGCATCGGTAAGCTCAAGAAGCTGCTTGAGCTGGAACTTATAGTTCCTCACGTTGCTCTCCGCTGCCACGATGTTATATTCGTCCTGGGCTCGCTGGGCAGTGAGTTGCGACAGGTCGGCACGGCTCATCTTGCCCACCTCTACCATGGTCTTGCCACGCTGCTCGTTGAGTTTGCTCGTCTCCAGGCTCTGCTTGCTCACGGCGATGGCCTCGGTGGTATAGAGTATCTGCACATAGAGCTGCACGATGCGCTCCTCGATGCTCCGCGCGGTGGTCACCGAGTCGACCTGTGCCTGCTGGGCGGTAAGCTCGTTCAGGCGGATGGTGTTCCTGTTGCGGTTGCCGTTCCACACCGTCCAGTTCGCGTTCACACCATAGTTGCCGCTGTAGTACACCTTGTCGATGCTCGACTGCACGTAGCCGTTGGCCACCGTGCTCTGTCCGGCGGAGATGAAGGGGCGGTAGACGACGTTCTGGCTGGTCGACGCGCTGAGCGAGGGGTCAAGGGCGGCTTTCGACTGCAGGATGTCTTCCTCGGCGGAAAGGCGCTGAATCTGGCTTTTCTTGAGCTGGATGTTGTTTTGCAGGGCATAGTCGATACATTCCTGTAAGGTCCATTTTTTGCCCGTGGCCTGTCCGAAGGCGGGAATGGCGGTCAGTAGCAGCCATGCCCAGGCTATGATTGTCTTGTTCATATCGTCTTTTTCAGTCTGTTTGGTGATTGTAAAAACTGACGGGTCTTTGCTTCAAGTAGCAAAGATAGCATTTTTTTCCCAATTATAGAGGAAAGGATGGAATATCTTTTCCTTTTTTGGAGGAAAAAACACAAAACTTCTCCTTATCATGTCAACGTAGAGTGAGGTGGCTTCATTTTGGTGTTATCCCATCCGCTACTCAAATGAAAAAAACAAAATGTATTTTTTCCCAAAAGAGATTTTTTTTTGGTTATTTTGTTTCATATTAAAAGTTTTTTTATTATTTTTGTGGCATATTACTAGCAGCATCGAAAATCTATTATTAGTTCATCAATACCTTTACTACTTATGAAAAAGCTATTACTATTTATTGCAGCCGCTGTTGTTGCCATCAGCGCAGCGGCAAATGACCACAAGCCTATCCCCAATCCACGGGTAGAGCCACAGCTCGACAAAAAGGAGGTCAATGCCAAGATGCACGACAACGTCGGGCTCAAACGGATTGTTGCCGATGATCCTGCTGGAGAATCTGTCAACTATCAAGCTGTTGCAGAAGGTGTGTATCCTTCTGGGGGTTATTTTTATTGTGGACAGCCCGATTTCGAGGCAAAAGTCGTGTTTGCTGATGATGGCAAGACGGTGTCCATCCAAGGTCTGATAGCCACTTATCCTGATGCTTGGTTGACAGGTACGCTGAACGACGATGGCACGAAACTCACCATCCCCGTAGGGCAGTCTGTCTATTACAGTGTGTTTTATGATGCTGATGTTGTTTTAGGGTGGGGCAGCACTACCGTAGAAGGCACCAGCTTGGTGCTAACTATCGACCCATCCGTGGAGGCAATCACGTTCTCCGTTGATCCATCGACTGGGGTAATGACTCTCGACGGCGGCGAAGGTGACATTAGCGTAGGTGGTTTAGACGCCTTCGAGGGAACGGGACTTTGTGGTTATTGGACGGACGATGGCTCCATGAGCTTATGCTTCTGGGCCATAACGCTGACCCCTGTAGATGTAAAACCAGCCGTTCCTGCCGATCCCACGAATGTTGTTTGGAATGATGGTGGTGATGAGAGCGGTTATTCCAACCTCTCCTATACGTTGCCTACGACCGATGTGGATGGCAAAACCCTCGTAAAGTCTAATTTGTATTACAGCATCTACCTGGATGATGACCAGCTCTTTACCTTCGACGCGGAGACGTACACAGACCTCACAGAAGACATGACAGAGATTCCTGCAAGTTTCACAGGCTATGACTTCTATCCTGCCAGGGTATACTTCTACCGCACGCTTAAAAACGACAACCCTTTCTTTGAGAATCGCATAGGTATCCAGGCCATCTATAAAGTGGAGACAGCAGACGGGGAAGTAGTGAACAAGTCGAACATCGTATACTGGACTATTCCGCCTGACGTTCCACCCGTTCCACCCGTTCCTGCCGTTCCAGCCGATCCCACGAATGTCGTTTGGACTGATGGTGGTGATGAGAGCGGTTATTCCAACCTTTCCTATACGTTGCCTACGACCGATGTGGATGGAAATGACCTCGACAAGAATAGCTTGTATTACAGCATCTACTTGGATGATGACCAGCTCTTCACCTTCGACGCGGAGACGTACACTTATGACTTATCGGAAGACATGACAGAGATTCCTGCAAGTTTCATAGGCTATGACTTCTATCCTGCCAGGGTATACTTCTATCGCACCAACAAAGGCGACAACCCCTTCTTCGAGAATCGCATAGGTATCCAGGCCATCTATAAAGTGGAGACAGCAGACGGGGAAGTAGTGAACAAGTCGAACATCGTATACTGGGAACTGCCGAAGCCGCTAATGCTGGCCGACGATGCCAACAACGAAGCAATCCTGGAAGAGAACAGAGGAACGACCACAGATGTCGTTATCTCTGGACGCACGCTCTATAAGGATGGTTACTGGAACACGCTGTGCCTGCCCTTCGCCCTGGAGAGCTTCACGGGTACTCCACTCGAGGGTGCCATTGTGAAGACCCTGGAGAGCGCGTCGTTCAGCGAAGGCACCCTGACGCTCAACTTCAGCGAGAACAGCCTTACCAGCATTGAGGCTGGCAAGCCCTACATCGTGAGGTGGGAGGCTACCGAAGGTGCCAGCGACATCACCGACCCCGTCTTTGAAGGTGTTACCATCATCAATTGGACGAGCAATGTAGAGACAGACGTCGTCCACTTCATAGGCTCCTACTCTCCTGTCTACGTAGAAGGCGAAAACAAGACCATGATTTACGTCGACGACAAGAACAAGCTCCACTGCCCGGGCGGTGCCATGACCATCAATGCCTTCCGTGCCGTCTTCATTTTACAGGGTGACCTGGAATGCGGAACTGGTTCAGGCATCAACAAGTTTGTCCTCAACTACGGCGACGATCCCACAGGCATATCGACTCCTGTCATCGTTGAAAGCAATGACGTTAAGTCAGGGTGGTTCACGCTCGATGGCCGCCAGCTCAGCGGACAGCCTGCAACGAAGGGTGTCTATATCAACAATGGTGTTAAAGTCGTGAAGAAGTGAGCGAAGCTCAAAGTCGTAATTTAATAACAATAACAAGGAGACAAGATTATGAAAACGACATATAAGAAACCTGCCATACGGACCAGGAATTGGAAGTACGAGGTGCTGCTCACCGTAAGTGAATTGGAAACCAATCTCCAAGGCAGCGAGGAAATGGAGTTTGATGGTGTTGCAGTAGGCAATGCCCGTTCCAATACCAGTGTCTGGGAAGAGGAATAATAACGTAATACCATCTTCTATCACAGCCCGGCAACAGCAATAACGACTGTTGTCGGGCTGTTACCTTTCATCATTAACTTTCCTTCATCAACTCCTCCCTTTGTTGAGCGAAAGCGAAACAAAATGAAAAAAGGAGTTTTCCTTTGCATTATCTTCAGTTTTCAGTAATTTTGCAGCTCATATCAAGGATAGTAACATCTTTAAGGGAATTAATCGGCCGAAGACGAGATAAAAATGACGTGCTTCAAAAGGATTCTGTTGACTCTGGTGCTCATGCCGTGTGTGGCATGGGCACAACAGCCTTCGTCGGCTCGGCAACCAGCATGGGCACCACCCCCTACATGGGAACAACTGCAAGAGGTAGGACTACCGTTGGTGGAAGTAACCACCGTCGACGGCGAGGAACCCACTTGCGACTATATCTCGCCACCCGACGGCCTCTCGGGGCTGACCATCGACAATGCCACGAAAGTGCCGGGGCGTCTGCGCAAGTGGCGCAACGGCGAGGTCGTCTACGACAGCGGTGACTATGTGGAAGGGGCTTCGGGCATGCGAATCAAGATCAGGGGCAACACCAGTGCCTACGAACCGAAGAAACCCTTCAAGGTGAAGTTGGAGAAAAAGGCCGACCTGTTGTGCCGTGACGACGAGGCGTATGCAGACAAGGAGTGGCTGCTGATGAAAGACGACAACGACATTGAAGCCAACGAACTGCTTCATCTGATGATAGGACTGCAGGTAGCGGAGCGCTGCGGCATGCCTTGGGAACCGAAGTCGGAATTCGTCAACCTGATGGTCAATGGCGACTATCGTGGCGTATATATATTGTGCGAGTCGATAAAACGGGGAAAGACACGCGTTGACGTGAATAAGGACACGGGGTTCATCATCGAGCGGGATCCCTATTGGTGGAAGGAAGACCTGTTTTTCACTACCGACAGGCACCAAATCAATTACACTTTCAAATATCCCGAAGCCGACGACGTGACTGCCGAACAAGTAGACACCATCAAGACGCAGATGGACAAGGTGGAAGATGCCATCTGGAACGGTCAGTTAGACACGCTTGTCGACCTCGACAACATGGCGAGATGGCTCATGGCCCATGATATCCTCGGTACGTGGGATGCCATAGGGTCGAATATCTATCTGGTGAAGTACGACGACTCACCCGACAGCAAGATTCAGATGGGACCCCTCTGGGACTTCGGGTCAATCATGCGGATGACGGGGGAGTGGGCTAACGTGCATACGGGCGAGGAGTTCTATTTCCATTATTTGCTCGACATGGCGGCATCGGTCAACATCCCCTTCATCGAAGCCTATCAGACAGCGTGGGATGAGAGGGGGAAATACGTGCCCGACGAGATGGTGGCCTTCCTCACGGCGTTCCTCGCGAGCGACGTGGCGGTGTCACTGCAGAAATCCAACCATTGGGACATGGCACGATGGCAGCTTCTCAAACCTTCGGTGAAGGAGATGGTGCAGCAAGCCATCACGTGGTTTAAAGAGAGGAAGGAATGGATGTCGGAAACGTTGGTGCCGATGAGGATTGGCGAGATAAGACAGGACCCGTGGACGGAAACCGTTGGAAATGACGTGCGGTATTACGACCTCGGTGGCATACCGGCAGCCGCCAACACCAAAGGCATCCGCATCAGAGTAGACCATCAGTCGGGGAGAGAAAGGGCTGTCAAAATATATGTTCCTTGAATAACTTTCAAATTTCAATCGGGTGTAGCCCGTTTGAAGGCGAAGCTTAAAATACAAATATTTATGAAAAGAAGAATAGTTATTGGTTTGTTGATTGCCATGACCGGTGTGTTGTCGGCAACGGCACAGGATGCGGTGAGTGCCATCCGCAAGCATTATGCCGAGGCTCAGCAGAAGGTGGCTGAGTATGACAAGGCAGAACAGGAGGGGGGCATGCCTTGTCCTGAGTATTATGAGGTGAACATCGTACAGAACTTGCCGGGAACGGGACCGCACCGGGAGAGGTTGCGGATGTACTACGCTGTGCTTGACAACGAAGACTGGCAGCCCGACGAGCCGTTCCTCTCGCGACGCCTGGAGTTCGTGACGTTGAAGTATAACTATGCCGCCCGTGAGTTTTACGAGGAGTATCTCTACGACGAGAAGGGCAATATCGAGTTCGCGTACGTCCGCGATGCCGACATGGAGGAAGTGGGTGGTGAACTCCGTCTATACTTCAAGGAAGGCCGTTTGTTCAAGGTGCTGGCGAGTGTCCGCAATCCACAGACGGAGGAGTATGAGAAAAAATACGAAGGCGCCAAGGTGCCGAAGAAGTATGAAGGGTTGTATGACGCCTGCCAGTATAAGATAGGGAAATACAAGCGCCTGTTCAAGGAAATCGACAGTGATACCTTCCACTAATCTGAAGGCTAATCTTTAGTTCTCTTTTTTCATTCGGACGAAGTCCCCAGCAGTAGCAGTGGGGCGAGGTAGCGCTCGTCTACACGGAAGGCAGTGCCGTGGCGGATGCCCTGCGGCATCTGCAACTGCGGGCTGACATCTTCCCATATCTTGCCGTGGTCGAGGCTGCGTACGGCGCCATAGCGGTGGTTGCGGTACATGTCGTAGTAGACGTAGAGCGTGTCGCCGACGAACAGCGGTGCGGGTCCCTCACACCAGATGCCTTCTGGGGTGATGGGTTCCGACACCTGGGTCGGGAAGCCCTTGCGTATTTTTTTTGTCTTGGTGACGCGGATGTTCTTCTCCGCCGGCAAGGAGTTCTCGTTCTTCAGCACCATGATGAGTTGCTTCGTTTTCGGGTCGCGCACGATGGCGGCATCGATGACGTTGAAGTCGGGGTTGAAGAACATCTTGGTCTCCGAGAACGTCTGGAAGTCTTTCGTCGTACAATAGTAGATGCGGTGGTTCCACTCCTTCTCACGCTCGGTAGACGCCACTTCCTTGTGGCGGCCGGGAATGGTGGTGGCCCAGTAAATATAAAAGGTGTGCGACGGCTTGTCGTAGAACAATTCCGGTGCCCAACTGTTTTTCGCTTCGGGTTCGTGCTCCATCACGGGGATGGCCCTCTGCTCACTCCAGTGGATGAGGTCGGGCGACGAGGCATAGCCGATGATGCGGTCGTGCCAGCTCGATGTCCATACCATGTGGAAGATGCCGTCGGGACCCTGCACGATGCTGGGGTCGCGCAGCAGACGGTCGTTGCCTACCATGGGCGTCATCATCGGACGGCCGTCGTTGAGGGCTGTCCAATGGAGTCCGTCGTAACTGTAGGCCAGGTGAAGTCCGTCGCTCTGTCCCACGAAATAGGAGAAGAGATAGACATCTTTGGCCCATCCGCTGACAGTGCAGGTTAGGAAGACAAGGAGAAGGGTGGATAGTTTCATTAATATTGAAAAAAGAAGATGGATGATAAAAAAGGGCGTTGAAGGGACCTTAAACCTCAAATCTCAAACCTCAAATCTCAAACCTCAAATCTCAAACCTCAAATCAACCTCTGCAGGCGTGCGATGTATTTGCCGAGAATATCGAACTCGAGGTTCACCGTAGTGCCTACTTCGATGGTGCAGAAGTTGGTGTTCTCCATCGTATAGGGGATGATGGCCACCTGGAAAGTGTTGTCGGTGGGATTGCAGACAGTGAGCGACACACCGTTCACCGTCACGCTGCCTTTGTCGACGGTGAAATAGCCACGCTGCGCCATCTCGCGGTCGTAAGCATATTCGAAGGTGAAGTAGGTGCTACCGTCGGCATCCTCTTTCGCCGTGCATAGGGCAGTGCCGTCGACGTGTCCTTGCACGATATGGCCGTCAAGGCGGCCGTTCATCAGCATCGACCGTTCCACGTTCACCTTGTCGCCCACCTGGAGCAGTCCGAGGTTCGAGCGCTGCAGTGTCTCACGCATTGCCGTCACGGTGTAGTTGTCGCCCTCGATGTGCACCACGGTAAGGCACACGCCGTTGTGGCTCACACTCTGGTCGATTTTCAGTTCATGGGTAAAGGAGCAGGTAAGGGTGAGGTCTACGTTGCCGCCGTCATGGCGCAATGCCACCACGGTAGCCATTTCTTCTACGATTCCGGAAAACATAAGTCGAAGCAGTTAGGGTTAGGAAATTTGAAAAAGGCCGTACCGATGATGTGATGAAAACTCCGTTTTCTAAAGATTTGGGAACGCTGAAATCTTTGTAATCCACTGGTTCCGAAGAACTGTCCCGGGGGATGTGGCCCGCCATCAACAACAACGTATTCCCGGTTTTCGAAATAATTTGATGAGTATCCCGATCTAACCGATACGGCCTATAGTGACTCTCCTTTCAAAAACAGGATTATACCGCAAAAGTACAATTTTTTTTTGATATGTGAAGAACGGAGGGGAAAAAAGTGCAAGATTTCGTCGTTTCATCATGCAATTTCGTCGAAGGGGGCGGGATTTCGTCGAAAATATCCCTGCAAGTCATCGAATTCTATTTTGCGATGGCCTTCTCGCGCTATAATTTTGCAAGTGAAAAGAGGAGGAAACTCTTTCGAGACGAAAAAATCAAAAATTTAAAATAATCAAAAAAACAAAACCATTATGAAAAAGATTCTTGCAATTATTCTGGTCAGTGTGTGTACAGTCAGTGTATCTTTCGCTCAGAACAAGCATCCGAGAGCAAAGATGATGCCGCGTTTCGAGATGCTCGATTCTGCCAGCAAGGCCAACTTCCTGAAAGCCCGTGCATCGTGGGGCAAACGGGTGAAAGACAATGAGAAGAGATGGCAGAAGCATATGGCTTGGGGCGCTCCCCGCATGGGATTCGGCAAAATGACCTTCCGCGGTTTCAAGTTCGAACCACAGGAGCAAATGCCTGAGTTCGTGGGTGGTGAAGATGCCCTGAAGGACTGGCTCTACGAGAACATCACTTATCCCATCGCAGCCGATGAGATTTCGGCAGAGGGCAAGGTGGTCGTGACCTTCGATGTGAACAACGACGGCACCATCGGAAATGTGAAAGTGAAGGAGTCGGTCAACCCTATCCTCGACGAAGAGGTGGTGAGCAAGCTCGAAGAGATGCCCGACTGGATTCCTGCCAGGCAGAACGGCCGGACCGTGAAGGTGAAATACACCTTGCCCATCACATTCACAAAGCTCTCATAATAAATTGGATATCAACATATTGTCAACTATAAGTTATCTCTATTAAAGTCTTAGGTTATATTATAGATTTGTTATCAAACTATTCATACTCAACTCTGATTTAATATAGGTTAGTTTAGATTTTAAGGTAAACAATCGAAGTTACCGGCACAGGACATGTGAATGTCTGTAACCGGTAACTTCGAGTTTTTTATGTCCACCAAAAGAATGTGGCGATGGCATTATCCTACCTCTTGTAGGATCTCACTCAATGTGGGGTGGATGTGCACGATGTCATGGAGCTGGTCGATGGTGGCACCCATTGCCATGAGTGCCGTGGCCTCCTGCACGATGTCGGCAGCATGGGCACCATAGACATGACAGCCGATGATGCGGCCGTCGTCGCCGGAAAGCAACTTCACCAGTCCCTCTGCCTCGTCCATGGCCAGCGCCTTGCCGTTGGAGCGGTAGTAGCCCTTGTGGCAGGTGTAGCCAATCTGCTGTTCCTTGCAGGCATCTTCCGACAGTCCCACGCTCGCTGCCTCGGGCAGGGTGAAGATGGCGGAAGGGATGAGTTGCAGGTCGATGTGGTCGGCGGTGCCGAGGATGGTGTTCACCACATGCAGGCCTTGTGCCGTGGCGGCATGGGCGAGCATCATGCGTCCGTTGACGTCGCCGATGGCATATACTCCCTCGACATTGGTGCGCAGGTGGTCGTCGACGACGATGCCGCCCCTGCCATATTCGATGCCTGCTTTTTCGAGGTCGAGGCCGTCGGTCTGAGGTGCACGGCCGGTGGCCATGAGCACGACGTCGGCCTCGGCAATGGCCTCTTTGCCCTTGCGTTCATATACCACGCCTTCGGTGGTGACCGCTTTCACCGCGGCTTGCATGACGAAGGTCACGCCACGCCGGGCAATGGTCTGGCGCAGCCGTTTCGACACGTCGCTGTCGAGCATGGGTAGGCATTCCTTCAGGTATTCCACCACCGTCACCTCACTGCCGAGGCTGCTGAAGATGGTGGCGAACTCCATGCCGATGACACCTGCGCCCACGATGCAGAGGCGGGCGGGAATGTGGTCGATGTCGAGGAGTTCGGTAGAGGTGACCACCTTCGGATTGTCGATGCCCGGGATGGGCAGCATCTTCGCCTTCGAGCCGGTGGCGATGATGATATGCGGCGCAGTGTATTCCTCGTCGCCTACCATCACCGTATGGGGACCGGTGAAGCAGGCCTCTCCCCGCACGAGGGTGATGCCCGGTGCCTTCATCAGTGTCTCCACGCCTTGGCGTAGCGATTCCACTACTTGGTTCTTGCGGGCCATCATCTGCGTGAAGTCGAGGTCGAACGACAGGTTGCGGAACCCCATGCTGTCGGCTTTGCCCAGCAGTTGCGCCACCTCGGCATGACGGCACAGCGTCTTGGTGGGGATGCACCCACAGTTGAGGCAGGTACCACCCACATGACCACGCTCGATGATGGTGACGCTCATGCCATGGGATGCGGCATGGCTGGCGGCCCTGTATCCTCCAGGACCGCTACCTATGATCAGAAGGTCGGATGTGTTCATTGGTCTGCTTCGAGTTGACGGAAAGTGAGGATGGGATGCTTGGCTGCCAGCACGTCGTCTACACGTCCGATGGGCGTGGAGTGGGGTGCTCCCTTCACCACGTCGGGTTGGGTGGCTGCCTCTTCGGCGATGCGGCGCATCACGGCGATGAACTGGTCGATGGTGTCGAGGCTCTCGCTCTCGGTAGGCTCAATCATCAGCGACTCATGGAAGAGCAGCGGGAAGTAAATGGTGGGGGCGTGGTAGCCGTAGTCGAGCAGGCGCTTCGCCACGTCCATGGTGGTGACGCCCGTCGACTTGTCTTTCAGGCCGTCGAACACGAATTCGTGCTTGCAGAGCCCGTCGATGGGCAGTTCGTAGACATCCTTCAGCGATTCCTTGATGTAGTTGGCGTTGAGGGTGGAGAGCGGTCCCACCATGCGCACCTGTTCACGGCCGAGTGAGAGGATGTAGGTGTAGGCACGCACGATGACGGCGAAGTTGCCGAGGAAACGGCTCACACTGATGGCACCGTCGGGGCTCTCCAGGATGAAGCCTTTCTCTGTCTTCACCACCTTGGGCGCAGGAAGGAGGTCTTCCAGACCCTTGCGCACCCCCACGGGTCCGCTGCCCGGACCACCACCGCCATGAGGCGTGGCGAAGGTCTTGTGCAGGTTGATGTGCATCACGTCGAAGCCCATGTCGCCGGGACGACAGGCTCCGAGCATCGGGTTGAGGTTGGCGCCGTCGTAGTACATCAGTGCACCGCACTCGTGCACGATTTTCGCAATCTCGGGAATCTGGCGCTCGAAGAGTCCCAGGGTGTTGGGGTTGGTCATCATCATGGCAGCCACGGTGTCATCGAGCAGGTTCCTGAGGTCGTCGACATCCACGATGCCATCGGCGGTGCTCTTCACCTCCACGATTTGCAGGCCACAGACAGCGGCAGAGGCGGGGTTGGTGCCATGGGCGGAGTCGGGCACGATGACCTTCACGCGCTGCGTCTCACCGCGGCGCTCGTGATAGGCCCGGATAATCATCAGACCGGTGAGTTCGCCATGGGCACCGGCATACGGGTTGAGGGTGAACTCGCTCAGTCCGGTAAGGGCGGCGAGGGATTCCTGCAACGCATGGTATACCTCAAGGGCACCCTGACAGGTAGCGGCGGGCTGGCACGGGTGCAGTCCGGCAAACTCCTTGAGGGCAGCGGTCTCTTCGTCGATGACGGGGTTGTACTTCATCGTGCAACTGCCCAAGGGGTAGAAGCCGTTGTCTACACCGAAGTTGTTGGCACTCAGGTTGGTGTAGTGGCGCACGACGGTCAGCTCGTCGCACTCGGGAAGACGGGCGTCGGTAGTGCGACGAAGGTGTTCGGGGAGTGGGCACTCGCCGAAGGGGGAGGCAGGGAGCGAATAGCCCTTGCGCCCTGGTTTCGACAACTCGAATATCAGGTTTCCGTATAGTCTGTTGTTCATACCGTTTCCTCCTTTCTGGTGAATTGCACAAACTGGTCTATTTCTTCCTTGGTGCGTTTCTCGGTGACGGCCAGCATCAGCGTGTGGTCGCCCACCTTCACGCCGCCGAGGATGCCATGGCTGGCCAGGCGGCACAGCAGGTCATCGACGTCGCCATCGTAGTCGATACAGAACTCATTGAAGAACTCAGCCTTGTAGGTCATCGTGAAATGTCCCGTGGCGGTCAACTGTTGTGCGAGGTAATGTGCACCGGCATACGAATGCATGGCGGCTTCTTTCACGCCTTCCTTGCCCATGACCGACATGTAGATAGTGGCCCAGAGAGCCATCAGACTCTGGTTGGAGCAGATGTTCGAGGTGGCTTTCTGGCGGCGGATATGCTGCTCGCGGGCCTGAAGGGTAAGCACGAACACGCGCTGGCCGCGGTTGTCCTGTGTCATGCCGACGATGCGACCGGGCATCTTGCGCATGAGTTTCTCGGTGCAGCACATATAGCCCACATAGGGACCGCCATACGACATGGGGATGCCGAGCGACTGCGCGTCGCCCACGGCGATGTCGGCTCCCCAATCGCCGGGAGTCTTCAGTACGGAGAGGTAGAGGGCGGGACTGTTGACAACGAACAGGCCTTTCTGGGCATGTACGGCATCGGCATAGCCGGTGAAGTCCTCGATATTGCCGAAGTAGTTGGGCTGTTGCACCACTACGCCGGCCACGGGACCCTCGCCGAGCAGGCGGTCGAGGTCGGCCTTGTCGGTCATACCGTCGCGGGTGGCGATGGTCACAACCTCCACGCCATGGAAACGGGCGTAGGTGCGCACCACGTCGAGCGTGCGGGGGTCGATGGCTCCCGACACGAGCACGCGGTTGGTCTTCTTCGCATTGGCGTTGGCCATGAGCATCGCCTCGGCGGTGGCGGTGCATCCGTCATACATCGAGGCATTGGAGATGTCGAGTCCTGTGAGTTCTGCCATCATGCTCTGCCACTCGAAGATATAGTGCAGCGTGCCTTGTGATATCTCCGCCTGATAGGGGGTGTAACTGGTGAGGAACTCCGACCGGCTGATGATGTCGGGCACCACGGCGGGAGTGTAGTGGTCGTAGACCCCGGCACCGGCAAACACCGTCAGCAACTGGTTTTTCTTGCAGAGACGGTCGAAGGTCTGCCGTATCTCCAGTTCGCTCTTCGACGAAGGGATGTCGTACTCGCCTTTGAAGCGCACCTCCTCGGGCACCTCGGCATAGAGGTCTTCGAGGGTGTCGACGCCCACCTTGCGGAGCATGGCATCGATGTCTTCTTGGGTGTGTGGGAAATACTTGTACATCACTGGTGAGGTTAGGTGGGGTGACTATGCCTCGCAGGCAGCCTTGTAGGCCTCGGCGTCCATCAGGTTGTCGAGTTCGGTCTTGTCGGTGAGTTCTACCTTGATAATCCAGTTGGCAAAGGCGTCGGCATTGATGAGTTCGGGGGTGTCGGCCAAGGCGTCGTTCACCTCTACCACGGTGCCGCTGACGGGCGAGATGAGGTCGCTGGCGGCCTTCACGCTCTCCACGGCGCCGAATTCCTCGCCTGCCTCCACTTCATCGTCCACTTCGGGCATGTCGACATAAACTACGTTTCCCAACTCGTGCTGTGCGTAATCGGTAATGCCGATATAGCCGAATTCACCTTCCACACGCACATACTCATGTGACTCTGAATAGTAGAGTCCTTCGATAACTTTTGCCATAATTCTGTTTTTTTTATTGTTGTTATTGATGTTTTTTTAAGTTCTTAGGGTTCTTAAGCGTCTTTAGGGCTTGATACCAAAGCCCATAGGTCCCTAAAGACCTTTAGTCTTTCTTGTAATGCTTGTCGTAGAAACGCTTCTTCACCACCACGCCGGGGAAGGTCTTCTTGCGGATTTGTATCTCGAGGGGAGTGCCCAGTTTGGCGTGGGCGGTCTCGACAAGCGCCATGCACACGCTCTTGCCGGTGGAGATGGAGTTGTAACCGGTGGTCACCTCGCCCACCTGACGGCCTTCGGCCAAAACGGGATAGCCATGGCGGGGAACGGCACGGCCTTCGAGCTCGATGCCGATGACCCTGCGCGCCACACCCTCGGTCTTCTGGCGGAGGAGGGCATCGCGGCCGATGAACTCAGGCTTTTCGAACTTGCAGAACATGCTCAGGCCTGCCATCACGGGAGAGATGTCGGCAGAGAGCTCGTCGCCATAGAGCGGCAGACCCACCTCGAAGCGGAGGGTGTCGCGGCAACCGAGTCCGCAGGGCTTGCAGCGCCCGCTCTCGATGAGTTTGTCCCAACACTGGCGGATGAAGTCGTGTGAACCGTAAATCTCGAAGCCGTCCTCACCGGTATATCCCGTACGACTCACGATGACGGTCTCGCCGGCGGTGTCGATGGTCTTCACGGTGTAGAAGGTAAGTTCCTTACAACCCAGGCCCAGCACTTCCTCGACCACGGTCTCCGCCTCAGGTCCCTGGACGGCTATCTGACCGTAGTAGTCCGACTGGTGGTCGAAGTCGACGTCGTAGCCTTCGAGGTGTTGGCGCATCCACTCCACGTCCTTGTCGATGTTGGCGGCGTTGATGACGAGGAAGAAATCCTGGTCGCCCATCTTGTAGACGAGCAGGTCGTCCACGGTTCCGCCATCGGGATAGCACATCATGCCATAGTAGATTTTTCCTATGGGTGCATCGGTGATGTCGTTGGTGAAGATGTGGTTCACGTAACGCTCGGCATCGGTGCCCTTGATGCGCACCTCGCCCATGTGTGAGACGTCGAACACACCGCAGGCCTGGCGCACGGCGTTGTGCTCGTCGATGATTGAACTATACTGGATGGGCATGTCGAATCCGCCGAAGGGGGAGATGAGCGCGCCCAGCGCTACATGCTTGTCGTAGAGACAGGTTCTCTTGTTTTCCATAATACCTATGCGTTGTTGAGTAATAATCTGATTAAGTCGGGCTTCTGCAGGTGCAGGATGATGTCGCCTGTCTGCAGGGGTAGGGCCTTTTCCAGGGCTTCCCGCTGAAGCGCGCATCCGCGCAGGGGCGAGAGGATGCCTCGCTCGATGTCGCCCACGAGGAAGAAGTCGCCCATGATGTCGATGGCCTTGATGATGCCGTTCTTCAACTGCATCCGCACTTCGAAATCGCCCACACCCTCGATACGTCCGTGGCGCGTGAGGGTGTAGCGTGGGTTGTTGCCGTAGATGAATGCCTCGGAGAGGTATTCCTGTTCTATCTCGCCGATACGTGTCACGGCCTCGGGAGAGAGGCATGTCTCGCGGTCGCAGAGGGTGCGCCGGGCGAAGGCGATGAACTCGCTGAGCGACATCGTGGTGTAGTCCTTGAGCAGGGCGATGTGCTGCCTCACGCTCTTCACCCCCTTGCTTATCAACTTGGCATCGCTGGGCGTGATGCTTCCCACCATGTGTGCCATGTTGGTGTCGTAGAGCATGGTGCCATGCACGATACTCTTGCCGGGGATATGGTAGAACGCGTTGCCCGACACCTTCCTGCCGTCGATGAGCACGTCGTTGCGCCCCGTGGCTTTCGCCTCTATCCCCATGCGATAGAGTAGCAGCACCAGCAGGTTGATGTAGCGGTTGAAGGTGAGGGTGACGTTCTCGTCTTTCGTCACATACGAGAACATCACGTTGCCCATGTCGGCATATACGCACCCGCCACCGCTTTTCCTGCGGTAGGTCTCGATATGGTGCTCGCGGCAATAGTCGATGTTCACCTCGTTCTCGATGAGTTGGTTGCGGCCGAAAATGACCGTCGGATTCACTTGCCACATGAAGAGACAGTCGTCCTCGTCCATTTCCCGCGCCACGTATTCCTCCATGGCGAGATAAAAGGACAGACGGCGTTGTCGTTCGTCAGGCAGCGAAATGTATGTCATAGTAAACTGCAGCGCTCAGTGGTCGTCAAAAGGTCGGACTTGTTTGCAAATATAATATATTTTTATGGATTCGGCACCTATTTTTTTGTGAAAAAATGAGGTGTCCGGGAAAGAAAAAAACGGGCGGTTTCGAATTGTCCGGAAACCGCCCGTTTTGGTGTTATTCTTTAAGCAGGAAGGCCTTGAAATCGTCAAATCGTCTACTCGTCTCAACGCTGCTTTTCTTGCCTTTCATGAATTCGGCCAACCGATGTGGGATGTGGATGTCGGTGCCGAGGATGTCGTCTACCTTCTCCTTGAATTTGGCGGGGTGTGCCGTCTCGCAGAACACGCCGGCCTCGCCCTCACGCAACAGTTCGCGCAGCGCACGGTAACCGCAGGCACCATGGGGGTCGAGCACATATCCCGTGCGGTCGTAGCACTCGCGCATGGTCTGGCGGATGTCGTCGTCGGTATAGGTGGCGCCGCTGATGTAGGCAGTGATGGCATCGTGACTGCCGCCATAGAGGTCATACACCCTGGCGAAATTGCTGGGGTCGCCCACGTCCATGGCATTGGCAAGGGTCTGTTTGGTGGGTTGTGGGGTATAGACGCCTGTCTGCAGGTATTGGTAGAAGATGTCGTTGGCGTTGTTGGCAGCGATGAAGCGCCGGATGGGGAGGCCCATGACATGTCCGAAGAGACCGGCGGTGATGTTGCCGAAATTGCCGCTGGGCACGCACATCACCATGTTGTCGGCCTTGCCGAGGGCTTTCATCCGCGCGTAGGCGTTGAAGTAGTAGAACGCCTGGGGCAGGAACCGTGCCACGTTGATGGAGTTGGCGCTGGTGAGCCGCATGTGGGCATTGAGGTCGGCATCGAGGAACGCTTGCTTCACCAAGGCCTGACAGTCGTCGAATACGCCGTCTACCTCGATGGCAGTGATGTTTTGTCCGAGGGTGGTGAACTGGCATTCCTGTATTTTGCTTACCTTGCCTTTCGGATAGAGCACGTAGACGTGGATGCCTTCCACGCCGAGGAACCCATTGGCCACGGCCGACCCGGTGTCGCCGCTGGTGGCCACGAGCACGTTGACGCGCTCCTGTCCTTCCTGGCGGATGAAGTATTGCAGCAGACGGGCCATGAAGCGCGCCCCTACGTCCTTGAATGCCAGGGTGGGACCGTGGAAGAGTTCGAGCGAGTAGATGTTGTTGTCGACCTTCACCACGGGACAGTCGAAGGCGAGGGTGTCGCAAACGATGTGGCGGAGGTCATCGGCGGGGATGTCCTCACCGAAGAAGGCATCGGCCACGACACAGGCTATCTCCTGGAACGACAGTTGGTCGATGGTGTCGAAGAACGATGCTGGCAGGGTCTTGATGCGCTCGGGCATGTAGAGGCCGCGGTCGCTGGCGAGGCCTTTCACCACGGCTTCGTGGAGCGTGGCCATCGGCGCTTTCTTGTTGGTGCTGTAATATCTCATGATTTTTTATATGGGCTATATGGGCATTATGGGCATTATGGGCATTATGGGCAAAATGGGCATTATGGGCAACAATAATATTGAATTTTCAATTTTCAATATTCAATCGGGCGCAGCCCGTCATCGATTATCAATCGGCCTTCAGCCGCATAAAGGTTTGCATGAATTCCTCCAGGCGGAGCATGCCGTAGTGGCCGCTCACGGTGCTCTGCTCGTCGTAGCACGTCACGTCGTCGGGCAGGATGCCGCGGTGCCAGATAAGGAAAGGCACTGGCTCGTTGATGTGGGTGCGTATCTCCACGGGGGTGGGGTGGTCGGGGAGAATGGCGATGCACACCGTCTCATCCCAGTCCTTCACCGCGTTGTAGATAGGCTCCACGATGCGGTGGTCGAGGTATTCGATGGTGCGGATTTTCAGGTCGAGGTCACCGTCGTGGCCTGCCTCGTCGCTGGCTTCCACATGGAGGAACATGAAATCCTCGTCTCGGAGTGCCTTGATGGCTGCTGCTGCCTTCCCTTCGTAGTTGGTGTCGGCAAGTCCGGTGGCACCCTCCACTTCGATGATGCGCAGTCCGGCGTAGTGTCCGATGCCCTTGATGAGGTCGACGGCAGAGATGACACTGCCGCTCTTCACTTGGGGGTACATCTCGGCGATGGTGCGCATCGACGGACGGTAACCGGGACTCCAGGGCCAGATGGAGTTGGCCTCGTCGTGCCCTGCGGCACGCCGTGCGAGGTTGATGGGGTGGTTCTTCAGGAGTTCCTGTGACTGGAGGATGAGGCGATTGATGAGGTCGGCAGTCTCCCGGGCCGTCATCCTTCCTTCCTCGGGCGTATCGTCGTAGCCTTCTTCGGGTTGTACGAGCAAGGGTCGCCAGGGCTGGTCGGGATGGTCGTGGGGTGGCGAACAAGTGATGTGCTTGTTGCCGCCCCGGATTACGAGCAGGTGACGGTATTGTATGCCGGCAACGAATTTCACGCGGTCGTTGCCGAGATGCTGGTCGAGGCAGGCCACCAGTTCACGGGCATCGTCGGTGGAGAGGTGTCCGCCGTGGTGGTTCTTGATACAACCATCGGCCAGGCAGATGATGTTGCAGCGGATGGCCATGTCGTCGGGGCGCATCTCGTAGCCGATGGAAGCAGCTTCGAGCGGTCCGCGCCCCTCATACACCTTGTTCAGGTCGTAGCCCATGATGGCGGTGTTGGCCACCTCACTGCCCGGGGGAAAGCCCTCGGGCACGGTGATGAGCCTTCCGGTGCGCCCTTCCCGTGCGAGCATGTCCATGTATGGGGTATTGGCATATTGCAGTGGTGTCTTCCCGCCGAGTCGCTCGATGCTGTGGTCGGCCATGCCGTCGCCGAGGATGATGATATGCTTCATGACTGGTGGGATTAGATATTGGCGATACTCATGATGTTGGCAAATACGCCGGCGGCGGTAACGCTCGCACCTGCGCCATAGCCTTGGATGAGCATGGGGAACTCGCGGTAGCGCTCGGTGGTGAGCATCACGATGTTGTTGCTGCCTTGGAGGTTGTAGAACGGATGTCCCTGAGGCACCTCACGGAGGGCTACGCTGGTGGTGCCGTGGTCCATGGTGGCGACGAAACGCCAACGCTTGCCTTCTGCCTCGAGCTTCTTGCGGCGCTCCTCAAAGGGGGCGTCGAGCTGCGGGAGTCGCTGCCAGAACTCGTCGATGGTGCCTTCGAAATAGTCGTCGGGCACGAAGAGGTGCTTTTCCACATCGTCTTGCTCCACCTTGTATCCTGCCTCGCGGGTGAGGATGACGAGCTTGCGCACCACGTCCTTGCCACTCAGGTCGATGCGGGGGTCGGGTTCGCTGTAGCCCGACTCCTTGGCGCGTCTCACCGTCTCTGAGAACGGCACCGTGGCAGACAGTTCGTTGAAGATGAAGTTGAGTGTGCCGCTGAGCACGGCCTCTATCTTGAGAATCTTGTCACCGGAATTGCAGAGGTCGTTGATGGTGCCGATGATGGGCAGTCCGGCACCTACATTGGTCTCGTAGCGGAACTTCACGCCGCGTTGCAGGGCAGTGAGTTTCAGCTTGCGGTAAGTGTCGTAGTCTGACGATGCTGCTATCTTGTTGGCGGCAATCACGCTGATGTTGTGCTCGAGGAACGACTGGTAGAGGCTCGCCACCTCTACGCTGGCGGTACAGTCGACGAACACGCTGTTGAAGATGTTCATGCCGATGACCTCGTCGTGCAGGCGCTGCTTGTCGCTGGGCTCTGCCTCGTCGAGCAGTTGGCGGTAGTTGTCGAGGTCGATGCCGTCGCGCGTGAAGATGCCCTTCTTCGAACTGGCAATACCCACGACGTTGAGTTTCAGCCGGCTGGTCTCCTTCAGCAACTCATACTGTGAGCGTATCTGTTCGATGAGTTTGCTGCCCACGGTGCCTACGCCGCAGATGAAGAGGTTGAGCACCTTGTATTCGGAGAGGAAGAAGGAGTCGTGGAGCACATTGAGCGACTTGCGCAGGAAACGTCCTTCGACCACGAACGAGATATTGGTCTCCGAGGCACCCTGAGCACAGGCGATGACGCTGATACCGCTGCGCCCGAGGGTACCGAAGAGCTTACCTGCTATACCCGGCGTATGTTTCATGTTCTCGCCCACGATGGCGATGGTGGCGAGGCCGCTCTCCGCATGCATGGGGAACATGGCGCCCGTCTCTATCTCCTTGGCAAACTCCTCGTTGAGCACGTCGACGGCCGAGGGGGCATCCTCGTCGCGCACACCGATGGAGGTGGAGTTCTCCGATGAGGCCTGCGATACCATGAACACCGAGATGCCGTTGGCGGCGAGGGCGGAGAAGATGCGGCGGTTGACACCGATAACACCCACCATCGACAGACCGGTGACGGTGATGAGGGTGGTGCCGCTGATGCTCGAGATACCCTTGATGGGCTTCTGGTCGTTGTCGATTTCTGCCTTGATGATGGTTCCCGCGCCATTGGGATTGAACGTGTTTTTCACCAGGATGGGGATGTTCTTCACGCAGACGGGGTATATGGTGGGGGGATAGATGACTTTCGCACCGAAGTTGCAAAGCTCCATCGCCTCGATATAGCTCAGGGCATTGATAGTGTAGGCGGTCTTGATGACGCGGGGGTCGGCAGTCATGAACCCGTCGACGTCGGTCCATATCTCCAGGATATCGGCATCGAGGGCGGCGGCGATGATCGAGGCGGTGTAGTCGCTGCCGCCACGTCCGAGGTTGGTCACCTCGCCGGTGTTGCGGTCGCGGCTGATGAAACCGGGCACGAGCGACACCTTGGGAATGTCGTCGAAAGCATCGCGCGTGAGTTTGTAGGTCAGTTCGCTGTCAAGTACGTGCTTGCCGTTCTTCCGCACTGTCTTGATGAAGTTGCGGGAGTCATGCCATTTCGCGCCTTTTATCAAGGTGGCTACGATGTTGCTGCTCAACCGCTCACCGTAACTCACGATGGCATCGAGGGTCTTCTCGCTCAGGTCGTGGATGAGATAAACGCCGAAATAGATGCTCTTCAGCTGTTCGAAGAGCGCGTCGATGGTGGCGAACAACTGTTCGCGCTTCTTGGGTTCGGTGATGATGGTGTCGATAATCTGGTGATGACGGTCCACCATCTGCTCAAACTCCTCCTTGTAACGCTCATCGCCTTGCAAGGCAAGGTGTGAGGTGTGAATCAGTTTGTCGGTGATGCCTCCGAGGGCGCTCACCACTACTACTACGGGTTGCTTGCGGGCCTCTGCCTCTACAATGCGTTTCAAGCTCAAAAGGCTCTTCACGGAACCAACGGACGTTCCGCCGAATTTTAATACTTTCATCTTTTTTGATAGGGTTAAAACTTCTGGGTCCCCTCTACAAACGGGGTTGAATTCCAAATTCGGGGGACAAAAGTACGAATAAGCGAGTGAAAAACCAAATTTATTTGGGTTTTTCCGAGCGAGAGTACTTTCGGCGAAGCCAAAAGTCATGCAAGGCGAGTGAAAAACCAAATTTTGGAGCAGCGAAAGCAAAGATATGCTTGCATATTTTTGCTGAGTCGTGACAAAATTCAACCGAAGGTTAAATTTATTTGGGTTTTTCCGAGCAAAAGTACTTTCGGCGAAGCTCTCATTGCCATAAGGTAAATAAAAAAGGATATAAAACAATTTTTTTAAGAAGCCAAAAGTCATGCAGGGCGAGTGAAAAACCAAATGAAAACACAGTTTTATTTGTTTTTCCGCTTGTTTATTTTTACCTTTGCATGATGTAAATCCCCACTGCGGTAGCTCAGTTGGTAGAGCAGTAGCAAATTTTGAGGTGAGATTTCCTGTGAAGGACCAATCACGTCATACTCCTTTTCATGGGCTATGTGTCGCAGGTTCGAGTCCTGCCCGCAGTACAGTCGGAGAGCCCAGAAACCCCGGAAACCCCGGAATAATAATGCATCTATATAAAAAAATGAAAATCCTCATAGCCGACAGCGGCAGTACGAAAACCGACTGGTGCCTTGCCGATGAGCGTGGCGCCATCACCTATGCGTCGACGCAGGGCATCAACCCCGTGCACCAGACCGACGAGCAGATTGCGTGTATCCTGAACGGAGAACTCCCCAAAGACTTCCTGCGGCAGGCCAATGGGGTGGGGCAGGTCTACTATTATGGCGCCGGGGCGTTGCCCACAGTGGCGCCACGCCTGGAACGGCTGCTTGCCGATGCATTCTTCGGTGAAGGAGGCTCATGCGAAGGTCAGAGGGTGTCGGTAGCGAGCGACTTGCTCGGTGCCGCACGTGCCCTTTTCGGGGTTCAGGAAGGCATTGCATGTATCCTTGGAACAGGTTCCAACTCAGGACTTTACGATGGTAAACGCTTGGTTGCGAACACCCCACCGCTTGGCTATATCCTCGGTGATGAGGGGAGCGGAGCCGTACTGGGGCGCCACTTCCTCGGTTCACTCTGCAAAGGCCTTCTTTCACCAGGATTGTACGAGGAATTCCAGCGACAGACAGGCCTCGACACGGCTGCCGTCATCCAAAAAGTCTACCGTGAACCCCTTCCCAACCGTTTCCTCGCCCAAACCACCCGTTTTATCCACCAACACCTGCAAGAGGAAGGCGTTTGTCAATTGGTTGTTGACAATTTCCGTGCGTTCTTCCGTCGGAATCTCGTTCAGTATGGCCGTCGCGACTTGCCAGTGCGTGTTATAGGAAGTGTGGCGTATTATTTCCGCGAACAACTTGTCTGCGCAGCAGAGAAAGAGGAATTCGCAGTTGATGGGGTGGCACAGACTCCGATGCCAGGATTGATTGACTACCACACGGCTGCATTATAGGCATCAGCACGAAAAACATCATTTCTCTTAAAGAGACATCCTTCATCTTCACGCCCCTTTTCTCGTCAAGGCTCATGTAAGCATGGCTCTGCTCATTAGGCCTGTCACCTCCCGTAAACCTCAAACATCGCGCAAGTCGAACCGAGTAAGCAGCGAGAGCCATTATGCTCGCATAAATGGCCGAGTCGCGTTCGAGGTTGATAAAGTCAATGCAGAAGAACTTGTTCTTATGCTGAGACGCAGCCGATGTTCATCATTCAAAGAATGATAAACCTTAAACCTTTTATGTGCATGTGCGCATAAAAAATCAATAAAATTAGAATATTTTTAGGTTTGTTGGCTTTTTATTGTTACCTTTGCACCCTGTAAGAAGGTATAGCTTAAGGTATACCATAGTTTTCAACGGGATAATCAAAGCACAATCAAAAAGCAAACACAATTTTAAACACACATATATATGTATTTCACTTTGTTTGTTACCGTCATCTTGACGGCAGTTGTCTTGGTCGTGGCTGCATACGTCATAGCCAAGTTGATTGGACCTCGGTCGTATAACAAGTTGAAGGGTGAACCATACGAATGTGGTATTCCGACACACGGGTCCTCCTGGCTACCCGTGTCGATTGGGTATTACCTCTTCGCCATCCTCTTCCTCTTGTTCGACATTGAGACGGTCTTTCTGTATCCATGGGCTGTAGTGGTGAAGCAGTTCGGTGTCATGGCAGTGGTCAGCATCGGGTTCTTCCTTCTCGTGCTTGTATTTGGCTTGGCATACGCCTGGCGGAAAGGAGCGTTGGAATGGAAGTAAGGAAACCACGCATCAAGAGCATTCCCTACGATGAGTTCAAGGACAATGAGGGACTTGAGAAACTCATCGAGGAACTGAACGAGGGTGGGGTGAATGTCATCACTGGCAACCTCGACCAACTCATCAACTGGGGCAGGGCAAACTCGCTCTGGTCGCTCACCTTCGCCACCTCATGCTGCGGCATCGAATTCATGTCGGTGGGGTGCGCACGCTACGATTTCGCTCGTTTCGGCTTCGAGGTGACCCGCAACTCTCCCCGTCAGGCCGACCTGATCATGTGTGCCGGAACCATCACCCATAAGATGGCGCCGGTGTTCAAGCGTCTCTACGACGAGATGGCAGAACCCAAATATGTCATCGCCGTGGGCGGATGCGCCATCTCTGGCGGTCCGTTCAAGTCGAGCTACCATGTGGTGAAGGGCATCGAGGAAATCGTGCCCGTCGATGTATATATTCCCGGATGTCCCCCACGTCCCGAAGCCATCATGTATGGCATGATGCAGCTCCAGCGCAAGGTGAAGGTCGAGAAGTTCTTCGGTGGTGCCAACCACAAGCAGACGAAAGAAGAACGTGAACTCAACCTCTCGAATGCCGCCATCACCTCGGGGTGGAAGAAACCCATCGTGGTGACCGACGTGCCCGACGATTTCGTTGACGAACTTAAAGAGAACAAGGAGGAGACGAAATGAGAATAGACAGCAAAATCATAGGTTTCGACAACTTCGCTAGGGAAATGGGCGAGTTGAAGGAAAAGTCACATTTCGACTATCTGGTCACCGTCATCGGTGAAGACTTCGGCGAGGAAGGCCTCGGATGTATTTATATCCTGGAGAACACCCAGAGCCACGAGCGCACCAGCGTGAAGACCATCGCACGACAGGTGGGCGACGACTATGTCATCCCCTCGGTCATCGGACTGTGGAAGGCTGCCGACCTGCTCGAGCGTGAGGTCTACGACTTCTTCGGCATCAAGTTCCTCGGACATCCCAACATGGAGCGCCTCTTCCTGCGCAACGACTTCAAGGGTCATCCTTTCCGCAAGGACTGGGAATACAACGACTCGTATTCCTTGGAGGATGACGTGGAGAGCGAATATGGCAGGGAGTATACCCTCGACGAAGACGGCAAGCTTTTGTGCAAGAGAAACCGCCTTATCGACGACAACGACTATGTGGTGAACATCGGACCGCAGCACCCCTCCACCCATGGCGTGCTGCGCCTGCAGACCGTGCTCGACGGCGAGACGGTGAAACGTATCTACCCGCATGTGGGATATATCCACCGCGGCATCGAGAAGATGTGGGAGAGCTATACCTACCCGCAGACCCTCGCGCTCACCGACCGACTCAACTACCTCTCGGCGATGATGCACCGCCATGCACTCGTGGGTGTGATAGAGGAGGGCATGGGCATCGAACTCACCGACCGTATCAAGTATATCCGTACCATCATGGACGAGCTCCAGCGACTCGACAACCACCTGCTCTATTGCGGGTGCTGCGCACAGGACCTCGGTGCCCTCACGGCATTCCTCTACTGCATGCGCGACCGCGAGCACGTACTCAACGTGATGGAGGAGACCACAGGTGGACGACTCATACAGAACTATTATAGAATAGGTGGACTGCAAGACGACATCGATCCCGACTTCGTGAAGAACACCAAGGCGCTGTGCAAGTACCTGCGCCCCATCATCCAGGAATACATGGATGTCTTCGGCGACAACGTCATCACCCACAACCGATTCGAGAAAGTGGGCGTGATGGGACTCGAAGACTGCATCAACTACGGTGTGACAGGTCCGGCAGGACGTGCCGCAGGATGGGCCAACGACGTACGCAAGAACCACCCCTACGACGTCTACGACAAGGTAGACTGGAAGCAGATTACCCTCACGGGCTGCGACTCCATGGACCGCTACCTCGTGCATATCCAGGAGATGTACCAGAGCCTCGACATCATCGAACAGCTCATCGACAACATTCCCGAAGGCGACTTCTACGTGAAGCAGAAACCCATCATCAAGGTGCCCGAGGGACAGTGGTACTTCTCCGTCGAGGGTGCCAGCGGTGAGTTCGGCGTTTACCTCGACTCGCGTGGCGAGAAGAGTCCCTACCGCATGAAGATGCGCCCGATGGGCCTCACCCTCGTGGGCGCCCTCGACCCCATGCTCCGCGGACAGAAGATTGCCGACCTCGTGACCACGGGTGCCGCCATCGACTTCGTCATCCCCGACATCGACAGATAATAACGTTTCAAACATCAAGAGAATTATATGTTCGACTTTTCAATAGTTACACAATGGTTCGACCAACTTCTCCGCCAGACACTGGGACTGGGAGATTTCTGGACGATACTGATTGAATGTGTGATTGTAGGTGTGCTCATCCTAACGGCATACGCACTCCTCGCCATCGCACTGATATTCATGGAGCGTAAGGTCTGTGCCTACTTCCAGTGCCGTCTGGGCCCGATGCGTGTGGGACCCTGGGGACTGCTGCAGGTGTTCGCCGACGTGGTGAAGATGCTCATCAAGGAGATTTTCTTCGTCGACCGTGCCGACAAACTGCTCTATGCCATCGCGCCGTTCCTCGTCATCATCGGGTCGGTGGGCGCCTTCTGTTTCCTGCCGTGGAACAAGGGTGCTGTCATCCTCGACTTCAACGTGGGCGTGTTCCTCCTCACCGCCATCTCGTCGATAGGCGTGGTGGGCATCTTCCTTGCCGGCTGGGGCTCCAACAACAAGTATTCCGTGGTGTCGGCCATGCGTGGCGCCGTGCAGATGATTTCGTATGAGATTTCACTGTGCATCTGCCTCATCACCGCCGTCATCCTCACCGGCACCATGCAGGTGAGCGGCATCGTCGAGGCACAGACGGGTCCATGGCAGTGGCTCATCTTCAAGGGACATATCCCCGCCATCATTGCCTTCCTCGTATTCCTCGTAGCAGGCAACGCTGAGGCCAACCGCGGACCGTTCGACATGGCCGAGGCCGAGAGCGAGCTCACCGCCGGACACCATACCGAGTATTCGGGTATGGGCTTCGGATTCTTCTACCTGGCAGAGTTCCTCAACCTCTTCATCATCGCTGGCATCGCCACGACGGTATTCCTCGGCGGATGGGCACCCATCAACATCGGTGTCGCCGGTTTCGACAAGGTGATGGACTACATTCCCGGCATCGTCTGGTTCCTGGGCAAGAGTTTCTTCGTGGTGTGGCTGCTCATGTGGATTAAATGGACTTTCCCACGCCTGCGTATCGACCAGATCCTGAAACTGGAGTGGAAGTACCTCATGCCCCTCTCGTTGCTCAACCTCGTGCTGATGACCCTTGTGGTGGCATTCAAGCTTCACTTCTAAAAACCTGTCATAAACAAATACAAGATAAAAATGGAAAACCAATCATATTTTGGCGGTATCGTGGCGGGTATGAAGACGCTGGCTATTGGCATGAAAGTCACCCTCAAGGAGTATTTCACGCCGAAGTCGACGGAGCAGTATCCCGAGAACCGCAAGACCACACTGCATGTGGCAAAACGCCATCGCGGACGACTGGTCTTCACGCGCACCGAAGACGGGGCGCACAAATGCGTGGCTTGCACGATGTGCGAGAAAGCCTGTCCGAACGGCACCATCAAGATTCTTTCAGAGATGCGTACCGACGAGGCTACTGGCAAGAAGAAACGTTTCCTGCTCGACTATCAGTACGACCTGGGCGACTGCATGTTCTGCCAGCTCTGCACCAACGCGTGCAACTTCGACGCCATCGCGTTCACCAATGATTTCGAGAACAGCGTGTTCGACCGCGGGGCACTCGTGCTCCACCTCGACAAGGAGGTATACCAGGGAGGGTCGCTCCCCGGCCTCATCGACGGCGGCGCACCGCTCACTATCGGTAAGTTCAACACCAAAAAGAAATAAGGAATATGGCTAATATCGTAATGTTTTGCATCTTGGCCGTCGTCATCCTCGGCTCGGCCATCTACTCCGTAGCAACGAAGAGCATCATGCGGGCTGCCACATTCCTGCTGTTCGTGCTCTTTGGCGTGGCAGGCATCTATTTCCTGCTCGACTACACGTTCCTCGGCGCAGCCCAGATCAGCGTCTACGCCGGAGGTATCACGATGATTTACATCTTCGCTATCCAACTCGTCTCGAAGCAGACGCTGAGAGGCCTTTCCGAGCGCCTGCGCGGCGGGAAGGTCATCGCCGGATGCCTCGCAGCACTCGTGGGATGCGCGATGGTGCTCTTCATCCTTCTCAAGCATAAGTTCATCAGCATGGCCATCCCCAACCACGAGGTACCGATGGAGACCGTCGGCAATACCCTCATGGGGTCGGAGAAATACCAGTATGTGCTCCCCTTCGAGTTCATCTCGCTCTTCCTCCTGGCCTGTATCATCGGTGGTATCGTAATATCAAGAAAGGACAAGTAACATGACTATTCCAGTAGAGTTTTTCCTGATTCTCAGCACATTGCTGTTTTTCATCGGCGTCTTCGGGTTCGTCACCAGGCGCAACCTCATCGCCATGCTCATCTCCATCGAGCTTGTCCTCAATGCTGTTGACATGAACTTTGCGGTGTTCAACCGTATCCTCTTCCCGGGCGAGCTTGAAGGCTTCTTCTTCACCTTGTTCTCCATTGGTGTGAGCGCAGCCGAAACGGCGGTCGCCGTAGCCATCATCATCAATGTTTACCGCAGGTTCCACAGCGACCAGGTGAACAGTATTGAAAACATGAGACTATAAACCCGAAAAGCAATTACGATTATGGATTCAATTACGATTATGGATTATAGTTATACATTTTTGATACTGCTCCTGCCTGCGCTCTCCTTCCTCGTGCTGGGACTGTGCGGCATGAAGATGTCGCATAAGCTGGCAGGGCTCATCGGCACTACTGTGCTGGGCATTGTCACCGTGCTGTCATACTATGTGGCATTCACCTATTACTCCGCACCGAGACTTGCCGACGGCTCTTACCAGGCCGTGGTGCCCTTCAACTTCACATGGCTGCCGCTGGGCAACCTCAATTTCGATATGGGTATCCTGCTCGACCCCATCTCGGTGATGATGCTCATCGTCATCTCCACCGTGAGCCTGATGGTGCACATCTACTCCTTCGGCTACATGCACGGCGAGAAGGGATTCCAGCGCTACTACGCCTTCCTTTCGCTGTTCACCATGTCGATGCTCGGTCTGGTGCTCGCCACGAACATCTTCCAGATGTACCTCTTCTGGGAACTCGTGGGCGTGAGCTCCTACCTGCTCATCGGCTTCTACTATCCGTTGCATACGGCGGTGGCAGCCTCGAAGAAGGCATTCATCGTCACCCGCTTCGCCGATATGTTCTTCCTCATCGGTATCCTCATCTTCGGCTACTACACCGGGTCGTTCAGCTTCTCGTTCATTGATCATGTGCAGATGGCTCCCGGTACCACGCCGTTCATCGAGGGTGACGTTTCACGTGCCCTGGCTGCCGGCGGGTTCATCCTTCCCACGGCACTGGTACTGATGTTCATCGGTGGTGCCGGTAAGAGTGCGATGTTCCCCCTGCACATCTGGCTGCCCGATGCCATGGAGGGTCCCACCCCCGTGTCGGCACTCATCCATGCCGCTACGATGGTGGTGGCAGGTGTGTTCCAGGTGGCACGTATGTTCCCGCTCTGGATACAGTATGCGCCGCAGGCGATGGGCATCATCGTGTGGGTAGGCGTGTTCACTGCTTTCTATGCCGCAGCCGTGGCATGCGCGCAGACCGACATCAAGCGTGTGCTGGCGTTCTCCACCATCTCGCAGATTGCGTTCATGATGGTGGCGCTGGGTGTGTGCACCGAGATGGTCACCGGCCATGAGCATCACGGCAGCGTGGGTTATATGGCAGGCATGTTCCACCTCTTCACCCATGCCATGTTCAAGGCTTGCCTCTTCCTCTGCGCAGGATGTGTCATCCATGCCGTCCATTCCAACGAGATGGCGCTCATGGGCGGACTGCGCAAGTACATGCCCATCACGCACATCACCTTCCTCATCAGCTGTCTTGCCATCGCCGGCATCCCATTCTTCTCGGGATTCAGTTCGAAAGACGAGATTATCACGGCATGCTTCCACTACAGCCCATGGGTGGGATGGATCATGACAGGCATCGCCGCCATGACGGCATTCTACATGTTCCGCCTCTATTACGGCATCTTCTGGGGAACGGAGAACAAGGAGGCACACGAGCACCATACCCCGCACGAGGCACCGCTGAGCATGACAGTGCCCCTGATCATCCTCTCCGTCATCACCGTGGGTGTGGGTGTCTACACCACGCTGGCAGGATTCCTTGGATGGAGCGGCAGCTTCGGCAATTTCGTATCTGCCGACGGCAGGGCCTACGACATCCATTTCGATACGCAGATTGCCATCACCTCCACGGTGATTGCCATCGTGAGTATCCTCTTGGCAACCTATGTCTTCAAGGGCGAGCGTCAGCCCGTCGCCGACAAGCTCTATGCCACCTTCCCACGTCTGCACCGTGCTGCCTACAAGCGTTTCTATCAGGATGAGATTTGGCTCTTCGTGACCCACAAGGTCATCTTCAACCTCGTCTCGAAACCCATCGCCTGGTTCGACCGTCACGTCATCGACGGCACGTTCAACTTCATGGCATGGGGCACCAGTGAGGCAGGCGAGAGCATCCGCAGCTGGCAGAGCGGCGACGTGCGCCAGTATGCGGTGTGGTTCCTCACCGGCACCGTGGCTATAACCTTAATTTTGTTGTGTGCATTGTAAAGACTGAAGAAAAATGAGTATACTGACAATTTTCGTGATAATTCCCGTACTGATGCTGCTCGGCCTCTGGCTGGCACGCACGCTCAACCAGGTACGTGGCGTGATGGTGGTGGGCTCGTCGCTCTTGCTGGCGCTCTCCATCTACCTCACCATTGATTTCATTCATCTTCGCCAGACAATGCCGGCGGACCAGTATCCGATGCTCTACACGGCGAGCCACATGTGGTTCAAGCCGCTGCACATCGCCTACTCGGTGGGTGTCGACGGCATTTCGGTGGTGATGCTGCTCCTCTCGAGCATCATCGTCTTCACCGGTACATTCGCCTCATGGCAGCTCAAGCCGCTCACCAAGGAGTATTTCCTGTGGTTCACGCTGCTCAGCTCCGGCGTCTTCGGTTTCTTCATCTGCACCGACATGTTCACGATGTTCATGTTCTACGAGGTGGCACTCATCCCCATGTACCTGCTCATCGGCGTTTGGGGCAGCGGTGCCAAGGAGTACTCGGCCATGAAACTTACCCTGATGCTCATGGGTGGTTCGGCGCTGCTTATCCTCGGCGTCCTCGGCATCTACTTCTTCAGTGGTGCCTCGACGATGAACGTGGTGGAGATAGCCAAACACAATGCCATTCCGGGCATGGCCATTCCCGACAACGTGCAGAACATCCTCTTCCCGTTCGTCTTCATCGGATTCGGCGTGCTGGGTGCCCTCTTCCCGTTCCACACATGGAGCCCCGACGGTCACGCTTCGGCGCCTACCGCCGTGTCGATGCTCCATGCCGGCGTGCTGATGAAGCTCGGAGGCTATGGCTGTTTCCGCATCGCCATGTTCCTGCTGCCTCACGCAGCACAGGAACTGTCGTGGATATTCATCATCCTCACCACCATCTCCGTGGTCTATGGCGCTCTCTCGGCATGTGTGCAGACCGACCTGAAGTATATCAATGCCTACTCGTCGGTGTCGCACTGCGGTCTGGTGCTCTTCGCCATCCTCATGATGACGCACACCTCGTGCACGGGTGCCATCATTCAGATGCTCTCGCACGGTCTGATGACAGCCCTCTTCTTTGCTCTCATCGGTATGATATATGGTCGTACGCACACGCGCGACGTGCGTAAACTGGGTGGTCTGATGAAGATCATGCCGTTCCTCGCCGTGGGATATGTGCTCGCGGGCCTCGCCAACCTCGGCTTGCCGGGATTCTCCGGGTTCGTGGCAGAGATGACCATCTTCGTCGGCTCGTTCCAGAACAACGACGTGTTCCACCGCACCGCTACGATCATCGCCTGTGGCTCCATCGTGGTGACGGCGGTCTATATCCTCCGCGTGGTGGGCAAGATTCTCTACCAGAAGGTGGCCGATCCTCACTACGAGACACTCACCGATGCCACATGGGATGAGCGCATAGCCGTGTGCTGCCTCATCTTCTGCGTGGCAGGCCTCGGCTTGTTCCCCATGTGGGCAAGCAATGTCATCAACGATGCCGTGGTGCCTATCCTGAATGTTATCCAACCATAAACCTGAAGCGATATGAATTATAGTCAATTCCTATATATGATTCCTGAGGCCATGCTCGTGACCATCATGATCGTGGTGTTCATTGCCGATTTCGCATCCGACAAGGACGTGCACCGCGGATGGTTCAACCCCTTCGTATGCCTCTGTTTCGGTGTGCTCACGCTCATCTGTGCGCTGCCACTCCAGCCCAAGACGGCTTTCGGTGATATGTATGTCACCTCATCGTCGGTCAACGTGATGAAGGCCATCCTCTCGCTGGCATCACTCATCGTGATCATCATGAGCCGCCAGTGGATATCACGCGAAGATAGCAAGGACCGTGAGGGTGAGTTCTATTTCCTCGTGGCTTCCACCCTGCTGGGTATGTTCATGATGATGTCGGCAGGCCATTTCCTCATGTTCTATCTCGGACTCGAGATGGCATCCATCCCTATGGCATGTCTCGTGGCACTCGACAAGTACCGCAACAACTCGGCAGAGGGTGCCGCCAAGTACATCCTTACCGCAGCCTTCTCGAGTGGCGTGATGCTCTTCGGCGTGTCGCTGCTCTATGGTGCCTGCGGAACGCTCTATTTCGCCGATGTGGCAGAGAAACTCACCGCCACACCGCTCGTGGTGATGGGTATGGTGTTCTTCTTCAGCGGTCTGGGCTTCAAGATTTCCTTGGTGCCCTTCCACTTCTGGACGGCAGATACCTACGAAGGTGCCCCCACCGTGGTGACGGGATACCTGAGCGTGGTGTCGAAAGGAGCCGCCGCGTTCACCTTCATGGCTATCCTCTTCAAGGTGTTCCCAGCACTGTCGGATGAGTGGCATTACTTCCTCTATATCGTTATCGTGCTGAGTATCACCGTGGCCAACCTCTTCGCTATCCGTCAGAAAGACCTCAAGCGATTCATGGCGTTCAGTTCCATCTCACAGGCAGGCTATATCATGCTGGCGGTTACCGGCGAACAGACCATGGGCATCACGGCGCTGTCGTTCTATGTCCTGGTGTATGTGGTGGCCAATCTCAGCGTGTTCAGTGTCATCAGCGTGGTGGAGCAGAACAACGGTGGCACGACGAGCATGGATTCCTACGATGGCTTCTATACCACCAATCCCAAACTGTCGTTCCTCATGACCCTCGCCCTCTTCTCGTTGGCAGGCATTCCGCCCTTCGCCGGAATGTTCAGCAAGTTCTTCGTGTTCATGGCGGGCGTGAGCGGACATACCTTCGACACTACTGTGGGCGCACTGGCCTATATCGTCGTGTTCGTGGCATTGGTCAACACCGTGGTGAGTCTTTACTACTATCTGCTCATCGTCAAGGCGATGTATATCAAGAAGACGGAAACACCGCTGCCCACCTTCAGGAGCGATGCCAACACGAAATTGGCACTGGCACTCTGTACGGCAGGCATAGCGGCCTTCGGCATATTCAGTTGTATATACCAGTGGATATACAATGCTGCCGATAAATTCTGAAAAATACGGGGCTGGCCATTTGGCCAGCCCCGATTTTTGAATATGTAGGGTTTGTTTTTGAATTTGTAGGGCTTAAGCAGTTCGCTGATGCGATACAACGGAAAACTTCAGCTTTACCCGCTGTTGCGCATCGCTGTTGCGATGGCATTGGGGGTCTTTGTTGGCTACGAAACCTTTGGGATGTTTGCCCAGGAGGTTTGGTTGGCTGGGCTGGTGGTTGCGGTGGTAGCAACGGTGGCCACGGCGCGTCATGACTTATTGCAAGGCGCGTTGATGATGGTGGCGTTCGTTTTCCTCGGTGCATTCTTGGTGACACGGCAACAGGCCCGATACGACAAACCATTGCCCGATGGTTATGTCACCTACAAGGCAGTGGTGGCGAGTCAGCCACAGGTAAGGGGGAAGACGCTGAGGATGGACCTGTGGATTCTGGACGACGACGACCTGCCTCGGCGGGTGAAAGCGTCGTTGCTCAGGGATGATTTCCGACAGATGGGTTATCCTCAACCGGAAGACAGCTTTTCCATCGGAGAGGCCTACAGCAGAAGCGACAGCTTGCAGGTGGGCGATGGCATCATTGCCACGTCACGGATGGAGAAGCCGGAAAATTTCTATGTCTCACGTTTCGACTATCCGCTCTATCTCCGGTGTCATGGCTTCACGGCCACCACGTTTATCGTGCCGGGGTCGTGGCGGAAAGCTTCCCTCGACCTCGGGAGTCTTTCCTCTCTTGAAAGGGCACGGCTCAGGGCCCTTTGGCTCCGTCAGCATACCCTCCGCCGATATCTCTCCCTCGGCCTCGATGATGAAGAGATGGCGGTAGCAGTGGCGATGGCATTGGGCGACAAGTCTCGCCTTACCAACGACTTGCGTGACATCTACTCCGTTTCAGGGGCATCGCATGTGCTGGCACTGTCCGGCCTACATCTGGGCATCATCTATATCTTGTTGTCACTGCTCGTGGGGTTGCGGCGGTTCGGTGTGTTGCGCGAGGTGATTATCATCGCGGGCATTTGGTCGTATGCCATCTTCACGGGACTGTCTCCATCGGTGGTAAGGGCATCGACGATGATAACCATCTATGCTTTCGTCGGACTGCTCGGCCGCGACCGGATGTCGCTCAACGCGTTGGCTTTCACCGCCATCATCATGTTCATGGTCAACCCGCTCTGTCTCTATGATGTGGGTTTCCAGATGTCGTTCATGGCGGTGCTGGCCATCCTTGTTTTCTGCAAGCCGTTGGTTGCCTTGATGCCAGACCATGACAAGGAGGTCACGGCGGCAGGTAAAAGGAGTGAGCAAGCTGTAGGTAGGTGGAGTGAAAAAGCGGTATGTAGATGGGGTAGGGATGTTGCAGGTAGATGGGGAAAGAAGGCTTTGAAGTGGGTGTGGGTAATGGTCGTGGTGTCATGTTGCGCACAACTGGGTGTAGCACCGCTCACAGCCTATTATTTCGGGCGTTTCTCCACCTATTTCCTGTTAACCAATTTCTTCGTCATCCCCATGGCCACCGTCATCCTCTATCTCACGGCACTGATGTTTGTGTCGGTGCTTATACCCCCGGTGTTGCCGTATGTGGCGAAGGGATTGGCAGTAGTGGTAGGATGGCAGAACGCCCTGACGAAATGGGTGGCATCATTGCCAGGGGCAAGCATAGAAGGCATCTCCCTCAACCGCCTGCAGGTGCTGATGGTGTATGTCGTCATCACCGCCCTCGCCGTCATTGTCTACAAGGTGCTGAAACTCAAGAATAAGATATAGGGGAATAGGGAGGAAGGTCAGCCATTCTCCAGTTCCCGACGGAGGAACTGCGCGGTATAGCTCTCTTCGCACTGGCATATCTCCTCCGGGGTGCCCGTGGCGACTATCCGTCCGCCCTTACGTCCGCCTTCGGGCCCCATGTCGATGATATGGTCGGCGAGTTTGATGACGTCGAGGTTGTGCTCTATCACAATGACCGTATTGCCGCGGTCGACGATACGCTGGAGCACGTCCATGAGGATGCGGATGTCCTCGAAATGTAGGCCTGTAGTCGGTTCGTCGAGGATATAGAGCGTCTTCCCCGTGTCGCGTTTCGACAGCTCGGTGGCGAGCTTCACCCTTTGGCTCTCGCCTCCGGAGAGTGTTGTCGAGGGCTGTCCCAGTTTGATATACCCCAGTCCCACGTCCTGTATGGTCTTGATTTTCTGTAGAATGTTGGGCACGTTCTCGAAGAACTCCACGGCTTGGTTGATGGTCATGTCGAGCACGTCGGCTATCGACTTCCCCTTAAACCTCACTTCCAGTGTCTCACGGTTGTAGCGCTTGCCGTGACACACCTCGCAGGGCACCATCACGTCGGGCAGGAAATTCATCTCGATGGTCTTGTAGCCGTTGCCCCCGCAGGCATCGCACCGTCCGCCCTTCACGTTGAAGGAGAACCGCCCTGGTTTGTACCCCCTGATCTTCGCCTCGGGCAGGTTGACGAACAGCGAGCGGATGTCGCTGAACACGCCGGTATAGGTGGCGGGATTCGACCGTGGTGTCTTGCCGATGGGCGACTGGTCCACGCTCACCACCTTGTCGATGAGTTTCAGACCCTCAAACTCCCTGTAGGGCATGGGTCTCTTCAGCGAGCGGTAGAAATGCTGCGAGAGGATGGGCTGCAGCGTCTCGTTGATGAGTGTCGACTTCCCCGAGCCGCTCACGCCGGTCACCACGATGAGTTTCCCGAGCGGTATCTCCACGTCGATGTCTTTCAGGTTGTTTCCCGATGCCCCTCTGAGCCACAGGCTCTTTCCCTTCCCCTCGCGGCGCCGTTCTGGCAGGGGGATGGTCTTCTCGCCGTTCAGGTACTGGCTGGTGATGGTATGCTCGCGGAGCATCTCTGCCACGGTGCCTTGGAACACCACTTCGCCGCCCTTCCGTCCTGCCTTCGGACCGATGTCGACGATGTAGTCGGCGGCGAGCATCATGTCTTTGTCGTGTTCTACCACGATGACGGTGTTGCCGATGTCGCGCAACTGCTTCAGACTGGCGATGAGGCGGTTGTTGTCGCGCTGGTGCAGACCGATGCTGGGCTCGTCGAGGATATAGAGCACGTTGACGAGTTGCGACCCTATCTGCGTCGCCAACCGTATGCGCTGGCTCTCACCACCCGACAGCGAGGCCGACTGGCGGGAGAGCGACAGGTAGTCGAGACCCACTTCCAACAGGAAGTCGAGCCTTGTGCGTATCTCTTTCAGTATCTCGCTGGCGATGGCACGCTCTTTGTCTTCGAGGTGGCTTTCGGCCTCGTCGAGCCATTCGCGCAACTGTGAGATGTCGAGGGCAGAGGCCTCGGAGATATTCTTGTCGTAGATACGGTAGGAGAGTGCCTCGCGGTTCAGGCGCTGACCCTTGCATTCCGGGCATGGGCATACGGCGAGAAACTGGTCGGCCCATTTCTGTCCGCTCGCGCTGTCGTCTTTATCCATTACCATCTTCAGGTACTTGATGATGCCGTCGTAGGTCATGAAGTAGTCGCTCGAGGTATGCACCAGTTCCTTCGGGATACGGATATTGCCCAGCGAACCATAGAGGATTTCGGCGAGGGCTTCCTCGGAGAGGTCGCTCACCGGGGTCTTCACCGTGCAGTCGTATTTCTGGAGGATGGCGTCTATCTGCCAGAAAATCATCTGGCTCTTGTATTTTCCAAGGGGAACGATGGCGCCTTCGGCGATAGACAGCGAGCGGTCGGGTATCACCTTTTCCAGGTCAATCTGGTTGATGTATCCCAGTCCCTTGCAATGCGGACAGGCTCCTTCGGGAGAGTTGAATGAGAACTTGTTGGGTGCGGAGTCGCCATACGAGATGCCCGTCGTGGGACACATCAGCCGACGCGAGAAATTCTTCAGGCTACCGTCGCCTTTGTCGAGCACCATCACCACGCCGTCGCCCTGACGCATGGCGGCCTGCACGCTCCGGCGGAGCCGTTCGTCGTCTTTCCCCTGCACCTTCAGTTTGTCTACCACCACCTCGATGTTATGGTTGCGGAAACGGTCTACCTTCATGCCGCGCTCCAGTTCCTTGATTTCGCCGTCTACCCGCACGTGCAGGTATCCTTTCTTGCGCATGCTCTCGAAGAGTTCGCGGTAGTGGCCCTTGCGCTGCCTCACCAGAGGTGCGAGGATATAGATGGGGTGGCCGTCGTAGTGCGAGAGAATCATCTCCAGCACCTTCTCCTCGGTGTATTTCACCATCTTCTCCCCCGTGTGGTAGCTATAGGCCGTTCCCGCGCGGGCATAGAGCAGACGCATGTAGTCGTAGATCTCGGTAGTGGTGCCCACGGTCGAACGGGGGTTCTTGTTCGTGGTCTTCTGCTCGATGCTGATGACAGGACTCAGGCCCGTGATTTTGTCCACGTCAGGACGTTCCATGCCGCCGAGGAAGTTGCGGGCATAGGCAGAGAACGTCTCGATGTAACGGCGCTGGCCCTCGGCATAGATAGTGTCGAAGGCCAACGACGACTTCCCTGAGCCCGACAGGCCAGTGACGACCGTCAGACTCCCCCTGGGTATCTCCACATCGATATTCTTCAGGTTGTGGACCCTCGCTCCGTAGACATTGATTTTCTCGTCTTCGCGCTGCATCAGTAGATGGATTCTGTTGTCACTATTCGGTAGAACCGCCCGAATGGCTCGAGGACCCCGTCTCGCTGTATCCGCGGAGCAGGTTCACGTCGCGTTTGATATGGTAGCGGCGCCCATCGGCACCCTTGGCCACCACGTCGACGAAATAAGTGCCTTGCTTCACGTCCTGCCCATGGAATGTGCCGTCCCAGCCTCCGGCGGGGTCGGTCCACTCGTAGATTTTCTGTCCCCATCGGTTGAAGATGATGGCACGGAATTCCACCAGACTCTGGTATCCTTCCTTGGCCTTGTAGATGTCGTTGATGCCGTCGCCGTTGGGAGAGAAACCGTTAGGCATGTCGAGTTTGCTCTCGCTGATGGTCACGCGCAGCGGGCCCACCTCGTCCCAGTAGTCCTGGGTATAGGCGATGGTGTCGTTGCCCTGCGTGTAGATGGCGTAGAGCACGATGCTGTGGGTGCCGGCTTTCGTAAAGGTGTAGTCGGTGTCTTCTTCGTAACGGATGAGGTAGGGGGAGTCTTTCCCGCCGTCTTCACCCTCCTGCCAGAAACGCCACTCGTAGTAGGCATTCCATGAGCCGACGTTAGAGGCATTGGCCATGAAATGAACGGCCACGGGTGCCGACCCCGAAAACTCGGTGCCCTCCTCCGTCTTCTGCTCACTGTCGGTGAACGTCGCGGAAGGATTGATGGTAGGATATTCGTCTTGTGCCATGGCAGGCGTGAGGCCAAGACACATGGCGGAAAGAATGATGAGGAATATTTTCATTTTCTTTGCTTGGGTTGTTGCCATAATTGGCAAAGTTACGCATTTTTTATTAGGTGAGCAAGAATATGGGCTGTTTTCTTGTGGTTGCCACTGTCTCCACATCGTCAACACGTCGCTTGCGACGACGATGATGTGAATAGAAAACGCATTTCTTCGCTCATTGGTATATTTTATCGGATTTTTTAACTAATTTTGCAGCCATAAATTAATGTAGCGACCCAATCCCCCTACAAAATGAGCCAAAAAAGGCGTCAGTGACCTCTCCCCAATAGGAGGGTCCCTTAACGCCTCTTTAACTCCTGAGGGATGAGCAAACATGAACCATGAACTCAACTTTCAAGTAGGAAAGTTAAGATATGAGGTAGGGGCAAAAGCCACGCAGAAGGAAAAAAATCCCCCAATGGTCAAGAAGTGGGCATATGTCCCTTTAACTTCTCTATCACTTCCCTTTGACTTCCCTTTAACTTCCTTTAGTTGAGCAAATGCGAGTCTTGATACATGAATATGAAATCTTTTAGAATAAAAACGATGCTGGCGGCTGTGATGCTTGCCATGAGTATTAGGTGCATGGCCCAGCAGCCACAGGATACGCTTGCACTCCCTATAGATACCGTGCCTTTCGTGCCAGGACCCGTGGGAAATGTGGAAGGCTATGCCTGCCACGTCAAGGGTGTGGAGTTCAGGATGATTTCCGTGAAAGGCGGCACGTTGCGCAAGTTCGTGGAGGTGGAGCTCATCGATTCGCTCGCACCCACCACAGAGGTGAGGGAATACCCCCTTCATGATTTCTATATCGGTGAGACAGAAGTGACCCAGGAACTCTGGGAAGCCCTGATGGGAAACAACCCCTCGCGCGACAAAGGCCCCAAGAAACCTGTCCAGGGCATACGGTATGTCGACGTGAGTCTGTTTCTGATGAAACTCAATGCCCTCACGCACCGCAATTTCCGCCTCCCCACTGAGGAGGAGTGGGAGTTTGCCGCCCGTGGTGGCGTGAAGAGTCGGAACACGCCCCTGGCCGGTGGCTACAATATCGACGACGTGGGATGGTATTGCAACAACAGTGAGAACAGGGCGCACAACGTGAAAGGCAAGTGGGCAAACGAACTGGGTCTCTACGACATGAGCGGCAATGTGAGCGAGTGGTGCACGGTGACGGGAGGTCAGGGACAGCGCTCGGCTCCCACCCATGGCAGCGAACAGGTGCTGCGCGGAGGGGGCTATCTTGATTTTGCCAATCACTGTCTGGTCGATGACCGTCAGACCAGTCCTTCCAACCATTGGGCCAACGACACCGGTTTCCGACTCGCGGAATGAGAAAGGTTCTTGCGATACTAATACTAAAGTCTTGTTCGCGCTCCCAAAAACTATCTCCAACCCCATGACAGTAGATATCTCCAGCATACAGAACCCCAAGGTGAAGCGCCTTCTGGCATTGCAGCAGAAGTCGTCGGCGCGACGCGATGCCGGGTGTTTCGTGGTGGAAGGCCGCCGCGAACTCCTCCATTGCATCGATGCGGGATTCGACGTGGAGACGGTCTTTGTCTGTCCGGAACTGATCTCCGAAGACAGATGTCGTGATATCTTGCAACAGGTACCGGGCGACATGCCCCTGCTGTATACCGTGAGCGGATACGTTTACGAGAAAATCGCCTACCGGGGCAGCACCGAGGGGGTGATGGCCATCGTGAAGACACGCCAGCTCGCCCTCGACGACCTGCAACTCTCCGCACATCCCCTCATTATCGTGCTCGAGAGCGTGGAAAAACCCGGAAACCTCGGGGCGGTGCTCCGCAGCGCCGATGCGGCGGCAGCCGATGCCGTGGTGGTATGCGACCCCCTCACCGACCTCTACAACCCCAACCTCATCCGCAGTTCCATTGGCGCGGTGTTCACCGTGCCGTGTGTGGCATGCGACTCGGCTTCCTGCATCAGGTTCCTCAAGTCGAAAGGTATCAGCATCCTCACCGCGCAGCTCCAGGACTCCCTGCCATATTACCATACCGACATGCGGAGAGCCACGGCCATCGTCATGGGTACGGAGTCCACTGGTCTTACCCAGCAATGGCGCGAGGCTGCCGATGCGCATATCCGCATCCCCATGCTCGGCCAGCTCGACTCGCTCAATGTCTCCGTCAGTGCCGCCATCCTGCTCTTCGAGGCGGTAAGGCAACGCAACGAAAACACATAGCCCCCCTACATGAAAGCACCTGCTACCAACGATGACTTGATGAGGTTACTGCCGGTATTCCTCGTCGTTCTTGTCACGATGCTCCTACCGTGTTGCAGTGGGTGCCAGGGCACAGCAGGAAATCCAGAAAAAACCGAAAATCCTGATAGTCTTGAAAAACCCGGTGCCCCCGACTCTTCCAGCCTTTCCCCCAGTCCTTTTGTCACCGATTCCTTTAAGTATTCCCTCACGGGAAAGACGGGGCGATGTGATGTCTACCTCGACTATCCCGTGGCAGGACCACCGAAGGTAGTGGCTTCGGTGAAGGAGTGGATGAGGAACACGATGTTCGAAAACGACACTGCCCATGTGGCAGACGACCCGATGCTTCTGGTGCGTGCCTATTGCCAGGAACGCCAGCAGGTGCTTGCCAAGACCCTTGAGCAGATGGGCATTACTCAAGTGAGCAAGGACGAGGCACCCGAAGAGGGCATAGAGATGCGGGTGGTGTGTGCCAACGACCGTTTCATCACCTACGAGGTATACCGTTACTCCTACACCACCCATGGAGCACATGGCGAGTACTCCGACTACGGCGTCACCTTCGCCACCGCCGACGGCCACCGGCTCGACAATGTGGTAAGTGGTGTCGACAGCCTGCTCTTCGTTCATGTGCGCGAGGGGTTGAAGACCTATTTCGACATCACGAGCGATGCAAAACTCGAGGAAATCTGCACCACCGACCTCAACCTCATGCCCATGCCCACGTTTCCGCCATATCTCGTGCGGGATGGTGTGCGTTTCCATTATTCCATCTACGACATCTGTCCTTTCGATTGGGGCGACCCGGTGTTCACCATCCCCTACGACATCATGCAGCCCTATCTCACCGACGAAGCCAAAGCTGTGCTCGGTAAATAAGCACTCTATTAGATTTAAGGTTTGAGATTTGAGGTTTGAGATTTATCATGCTTTGCATGATGAACAAGCGAAGCTCAATTTCCAATTTTCAATATTCCATCGGGCGCAACCCGTTTAACTTTCCCTTTTTTTAACGATTAGTTAACTTTCCTTCGTCTTTTTCGCTGCAAAAACACATTTTTTAAATAATTTTTTGTTTAGTTGAAAGAATTTTGTACTTTTGCATTTGATAATAAGCAACTATAACCATAAAGACTTCTTTCAAGGTATTTTTCAAGGTAATTTGACTAATGGGTAACTAAAATGACATCTGCCTCGCCATGTGGGATAGGTGTTGCACTTCGGCTTTTATGCACGACAAAGGAAAAACAGAATAATTACAATACATTTATTATTAATTAGTGAGAGAGTTTATGATTAAAAAGTTAACTTTGTTTTTCGCATGCCTGTTCCTGTCTACGGGACTGGCATTCGCTCAGATGGCCGTCAAGGGAACCGTGGTTTCCGAAGAGGACGGTGAGCCTGTGGTGGGAGCAACAATCCTCGTTGTCGGTACGCAGACCGGTACGGTGACCGACGTAGACGGTAAGTTCAACCTCACCATGCCGAGTGGAAAAAGCATCCTCCGCATCTCTTATGTGGGAATGGAGCCGCTTGAGGTGAGTGCAAGGCCTAACATGCGCATCGTGCTCACGAGCGACCAGAAAGCCCTCGACGAGGTGATCGTCGTGGCCTTCGGTACACAGAAACGCTCCTCGTTCACGGGTTCTGCCGCAGTGGTGGGAGCCGACGAGCTGAGTCAGAAGATTACCACTAACGTGGCCGACGCCCTTGTGGGTGCCGTTCCTGGTCTGCAGATCCGCGGATCCAGCGGTCAGCCAGGTGCCTCGCAGGGTAGTATCCACATTCGTGGTATTGCTTCTATGTATGCCGACACTGATCCTCTCGTGATCATCGACGGTGCGCCCTACAGTGGCAGTCTGTCGAACATCCCTCAGGACGATATCGAGAGCATCACCGTGTTGAAGGATGCCGCCTCTGCTGCCCTTTATGGTGCCCGTGGTGCCGCTGGTGTGATTCTGATCACCACCAAGAAAGGCAAGTCACAGGAAGCCATCGTCAATGTCGACATGAAGTGGGGTGCCAACAGTCGTGCCGTGCAGGACTACGAGACCATCACCAATCCCGCACAGTTCTTGGAGGTCTACTACAAGCAGTTCTACAACTATGCCGTGGCCAACGGTCTCGACAATGCCGCTGCCAACAAGTGGGTGAACGACCGCATGATCACTGGTCAGCAGTGGGGTTTGCAGTACAATCCTTACACCATCCCCGAGGGACAATACCTCATTGGTCTCGATGGAAAACTCAACCCCAACGCCACCCTCGGTCGTGCCTATACCTTTGGTGGTGAGACCTACTACATGCTGCCCGACAACTGGCAGGATGCAGCCTATCATGACGGCTTCCGTCAGGAATACAACGTCAACGTGAGCGGTGGTAGCACCAAGAGCAGCTTCTATGCTTCTGCCAGCTACCTGAACGAGGATGGTATCATCGACAACTCCAACTACGAGCGCTTCACCGGACGTCTGAAAGCCGACTACCAAGCCAAGGAATGGTTGCGCGTAGGTGCCAATGTGGGCTTTGTGCACAGCAACATGGAAGAGAACCCCAACTTCTCCGTCAGTTCGCTGGGCTCTAACAACATGGCCTACTACACCTCTATGATCTCGCCCATCTATCCGCTCTATGTACGCACGCTCGATGCCAACGGCAATCCCGTGATCCGCACCGACCAGTACGGACACAAGCAGTACGACTACGGTGTGCCTTCAACCAACTTCCCCGGCAATGGTACCCGTTTGTTCCTCGCTACTGGTAACCCCATCGGTGCCAACCAGTACAATGTGGCAGAAACCATTGGCAACGTGTTCTCGGGTGCCTTCACCATCGATATCGATTTCACCAGTTGGCTGAAGTTCAACTCCAACAACAATATCAATATCGGTCAGAGCCAGGGCAGTATCTATGGCAACCCATTCTATGGTCCTTCAGCATCCGACAATGCCAATATCGACAAGAGTACCACTAATACCATGCGCCAGAACTACGTGCAAACCCTCACCTTCCACAAACTGTTCGACAAGCACGACGTGCAGGTGATGTTGGGACATGAGTGGTATAAGACCACTACCAAATATCTCCAGGCTCTGGCAACCAAGGGCTTCTCACCCGACGTGCCCGAAATCAATGCCTTCTCCAACCGTTACGACTCCCACAGCTACACTACGGAGTACAACGTGGAAGGATGGTTTGGCAATGCCCTCTACAACTACGACCAGAAATACTTCGCTTCTGTCTCCTACCGTCGTGACGCCTCCAGCCGCTTCCATCCCGATCACCGTTGGGGTGACTTCTGGAGCGTGGGCGCAGCATGGATGATCTCGAAAGAGGCCTTCATGGAGAGCACCCGCTCGTGGATCGACGAGTTGAAACTCAAGGTGTCCATCGGCCAGCAGGGTAACGACGGTATCGGCAACTGGGCCTATACCGACCTCTACTCGCTCTCAAAGGGTGACACCGGCATGCTTCCCTCGTTCAACCGTCTTGGAAATGAGGACATCACTTGGGAGACAACTACCAACTTCAACGTAGGTATCGAATGGAGCTTCTGGAGAGGACGCTTCACCGGTAACCTCGATGTCTATAACAAGAAGGTGGCCGACCAGCTCTTCTGGCTCTCCATCCCCGAGAGCTTTGGTACACGTGGTTACTATGGCAACCTCGGTGATATCCGCAACACGGGTGTCGAGCTTGTGATGAGCGGCGATATCATCCGTGCGAAGAATTTCTTGTGGAACGTCACTGCCAACCTGGCCCACAACACCACCAAGATCCTGAAACTCCCCGAGACCAAGACCAAACTCAACGGTGGTTTCCGTGAGAGCCACTCCGGCAGTAACTCCTCGCTGTGGTATGAGGTGGGACAGCCTCTCTATAACATCATGCTTCCCGAGTTCGCAGGATTGGATGAAAACGGACAGGCACTCTACTGGCAAGACACCGACTTGCTGCAGACCGATGACGCTGGTAATGTGACAATGAGCACCACGAAGCCAGGTAAGCAACGCAATGAGAAGACCGCCAACTGGAACATGGCTACTTACTATGCACAGGGTTCCACACTTCCCGACGTGACGGGCGGTTTCTCCACCACGGTGAAGATTTACGACTTCGACCTCAGTGCCACCTTCGACTTCCAGATTGGCGGAAATCTCTACGACAACCGCTATCAGAGCTTGATGACCAACGTGGCCACCTCGGGCAACGGACAGACCTATCATAAGGACGTGATGAATTCATGGAGTCTCGAGAACACTGGCAGCAGTATTCCTCGCTGGCAGTTCAACGACCTCTACACCTCGTCGCGCTCCACAAGGTTCCTTACCAATGCCTCGTATCTCAACTTCCAGAGCTTTACCGTGGGCTACACGCTGCCCAAGTCAATCTGCCGTACCATCAAGCTCAACAAGATCCGCATCTATTGCCAGGGTGAGAACATCTACTTCTGGAGCAAACGTAAGGGCCTCGACCCACGCTACTCATTTGCTGGCACCAACTCGGGTGGTGTGAACGCTTACTCGCCTGCACGCACCATCATGGGTGGTATTCAGGTGTCATTCTAATCAACATTATAAATTATATAAGGAAATTACAATATGAAAAAGATATTTTCCACAATGATGGTAGCAGCCTTGGTGTCGATGACATTCACTGGCTGTATTGAGGAGATAGACCCGCAGACCAGCACGGTGACCGAGAAGCAGGCCAAGGAAGCACCGGGCGCTTTCGACAACTTCGTGGACAACCTCACGGGAAATCTCACCGGACAGTTCACCTATTCAGGAAGCAGCCATTATGTATTCGACTTTGGTTATCCTGCCTTCTTCCTCATTCGCGACGTGATGGGACAAGATATCGTGCCCGTGGGTACCAACAACTGGTTTGATACCTGGTATCAGGATTTCGCCTATCTGGCACCCAACTATGCCCGCACGCAGTTCCCTTGGACGCTCTATTTCGGATGGATAAAAGACTGCAACACCGTCCTTACACTGGGTGAGTCTATCGATTATGCCCAGCCCACCGAGGGACGTGAGGCAGGTGTCGGCATCGCATACGCCCTCCGTGCCATGTATTATTTCGACATGGTACGCATGTATGCCGCAGAGCCTTATATCGTGAACAAGCAGGCGCTCACAGTGCCCAAGGTAACGGAGGCTACAACCGTAGAACAGGTACAGCATAATCCCCGTATGACATGGGATGAGGCCTTCGAGTTTATCCTCAAAGATCTCGACATGGCAGAGAATCTGCTGTCCAACTACAAGCGCAAAGATGTGTATACTCCCGACAAGAGTGTGGTATATGGCTTTAAAGCTCGTGTCTATCTGGAGAAGCAAGACTGGGCCAATGCAGAGAAGTATGCCAAGATGGCTCAGGAAGGCTATACCATGATGAGCCAGGAGGAGTTCCTCAGCCGCGACTACGGCTTCAACTCACCCAACTCTTCTTGGATGTTCGGCGTGACCTTCAAGGACACCGATCCCAATATCGTGGAGAACGACGGCGACTCCTCATGGGGTAGCGTGATGATGCTCGAGAATGGCTTCGACTGCGGTTATGCCGCCAACTACGGTGGTCCTAACGTCATCGACCGTCACCTCTATGAGACCATCCCTGAAACCGACTTCCGCAAGCAGTGCTGGGTGGACTTCGCTCTCGAGGAGTTGGTTGACCCCGACGCTGAGGAACTCCCCGCTGACTTGGTTGCCGGTCTGAGTGCCTACAGTGACTATCCAGAGCGTATCTATGCCGCTGGTGTGTCGAATGCCAGCTATGGACTGGGCGGACTGTCAGTGAAGTTCCGCAACCAGGCAGGAAAGGCCAACGTGAAATACGACGCTTGGGTGGTGGCAGTGCCCCTGATGCGTGTAGAGGAGATGAAACTCATCGAGATTGAGGCTGCCGGTATGCAGAACGAGGCACGTGGTATCGAACTCCTTAACGAGTTTGCCAAGACCCGTGACCCGAATTACTTCTATGGCACGCATAAGGATGCCTACTACAACACCTCCACTTCACAGTTCCAGAACGAGGTATGGTGGCAGCGCCGAGTAGAGCTTTGGGGCGAGGGCTTCGCAACCTTCGACATCAAGCGTCTCAACAAGGGTATTATCCGCTCTTATGCTGGTACCAATCACATTGAGGAGTGCCGTTTCAATGTAGAGGGCTGCCCCAACTGGATGGTATGGTGCTTCGTAAACACCGAGGCTCAGTACAATGAGTCATTGGTTGTGAACCCCAACCCTTTACGTCCCTCTGGCGACTCCGATGAATTCGTCTGGTAATCAAGCTAAGTTATAACAAGGAAAACCAGTAAAAACATACAGAAATGATGAAAAAATATTATTTTAACTTGTTCATTGCCTTGATGGCCATAGTGGGATTCACCGCTTGCTCCAGCGACGACGATGACTACCAGTGGGCTACCGTCTCGGGCAATCAGGTATATTTCAGCAACAAGCTGCCCTCCAGCTATAACATTTCCAAGACCACCAATACCATCAACATTCCCATCAACCGCGTGAAGACCGATGATGCTCTTACCGTGAACCTGTCGCATAGTGATGACACGGGGTTCTTCAGAGTGCCTTCTACGGTAAACTTCGCTGCTGGTGAGTCGGTGGCCAACATCATCATCAGCTACGACCCTGAGGCAGTGGCGTATGATGAGAAACATACGGATGTTATCAAAATCGCCGATGAGGATTATACCACCCTCTATGGTGCCTCTTCCTATTCGTTCTCGGCCATGATGCCTTCGCCTTACAAATCACTGGGTAAGGGAACCTACAAGGATTCGTTCTTTGGATACACCACTACCGTGGAGATTCAACAGAACACAGAGCAGACGAATGTGTTCCGCATCTTTGGCTGCTTCGGCCCAGTGAACGATGGTAACGCAGAAGAGTATCTGCAACTCACCATCCTGAAACCGGGCGACGTGGTGGCTGGTCAGACTGTGGAACAGGAAGGCCTCATCTACTATGATGACACCAACACAGGTTATCACCATTCCACTTATGATGCCGACATCTTGGTATGCCATCCCTATGGATTCAACAGCACCAAGGACATCAGCATGTGGGGTTACAACCGTGTGCTGGAGTATCAGTCCGACGGAACACCCGGTGAGGTGCAGTTGGCACCATTCTACTACATGAATGGCGTAGGTGGATGGAACTACTCTCAGAAAGATGGTGTCATCGACATCGTATTCCCGGGATTCGAGAAAAAAGACTATACCCTCGAGGTAGAGTATCTTGGCCGTCTCACCGATACTGAAGAGCAGGATTTTGCCCAAATGGCCATCAACATGGGCGCCGACCTGGAGTCGGTGAAGTATGCTGTCACCGAACTCAATGGTGATGTCAACGAGCTTTACGAAGGCATTGTCAATGGCACCGTCGAGGCTCCTGAGGTCACTTCCTCTTGTTCGGTGAACTGTCCGCTCGATGCAACGGGCACTTATTACTTCGTTGCCGTGGGCTATGCCGGTGGTGAGGAGAAAGTAGCCGTGGCAGAGACCATCCGCTTCAAGTCGAGCCATGAGTTCGCACCTACCTTCTCTCCCGTGGGAACAGGAACTTATACTTATTCCCTGTTCTGGGAGGGTGATGATCCCGGCCTTGTTATCAGCAAGAGCAGTGCCGACAATACCTACAGGATTGGTAACTGGGGTGGTGGTACGAACTTCGAGTTCACCTGGGATCCCCAGACCAACCAATGTAAGGTGGCTGAGCAGTTCACTGGCTACACCCACTCTTCTTATGGCGATGTATTCGTGTCTGATTTACCATCCTATAGTGATGAGGCGACCTATGAGCAATTCCCCTGCTACTATGATCCTGCTACCAAGACCTTCACGTTCAATCTCATCTATTATGTGAGCGCAGGCTACTTCGGCATGGGACCTGAAACCTTCACCGTGGAGTGGGATAGCGCAGCTGCAGCACCCGCTGCTAAAGTGAAGAAGTACATGAACTATATTCATACTTCTATTCCCAAGACGATGGTGAAGACCAAGGGTTGGGCTAACTTCACAAAAGAGAGAAAAGCTTTCTAATGAAGTAGGAATAATCAATAACAAAAAGAGCCCCAGGCGGGGCTCTTTTTGTGTATTTAGGGGAGGTTAAGGTTCTTAAGGTTCTTAGCTTTATGGCCTTTAACTGTGCACGTAGGTGCCGATAGGCTCGCCGTCGATGACCTTTTTCAGGTTGCCTACTACATCCATGTTGAAGACATAGATGGGAAGGTTGTTGTCGTTGCACATCACCACTGCGGAGAGATCCATCACCTTCAGGTTGCGCTCCAGGATTTCCTCGTAGGTGATATCATCGAATTTCGTTGCGGTGGGGTCTTTCTCTGGGTCGGCGGTGTAGATGCCATCGACGCGTGTGCCCTTGAGCATCACGTCGGCTTCTATCTCCACACCACGGAGCGATGAGCCGGTATCGGTGGTGAAGTAGGGCTGTCCGGTACCTGCGGAGAAGATGCACACCTTGCCGTTCTCCATCTCCTCGATGGCCTTCCATTTGCTGTAGAACTCACCGATAGGCTCCATGCGGATGGCGGTGAGCACCTTGTTGGCTACTCCCTCAGCGGTGAGTGCCGAACTCAGTGCCAGTGCGTTGATGACGGTGGCGAGCATGCCCATTTGGTCGCCTTTCACACGGTCGAAACCCTGTGCCGACCCTTTCAGTCCGCGGAAGATGTTACCACCGCCGATGACGATGCCGATTTCCACACCCATGTCGTGCACCTCTTTGATCTGCTGGGCATATTCTGCCAGACGCTCCGGGTCGATGCCGTGACCCTGTTTACCCATGAGGCTCTCGCCACTGAGTTTCAGAAGTATTCTCTTGAATCTTGCCATAGTTGTTGTTTTATATTTGAGGTTTGAGATTTTTGATTTGAGACGTCGTGCAAGCCGAGGGCAGACGAAAGCTCGCTTTCAGTATGCTGAGGCGCGGCCGATGTTCAAGCGAAGCTTAATTTTCAAACGTCGTGCAAGCCGAGGGCAGACGAAAGCTCGCTTTCAGTATGCTGAGGCGCGGCCGATGTTCAAGCGAAGCTTAATCTTCAATATTCAATTTTCAATATAATGGAGCATCAAAAGCATCTTCGATGTGCTCTATTTGTGCTTCCTGCCCGTTGCCCACCACGGAGATGATGTCGAAGCGTACGTCGCACATCACGTGGTAGCGCTGAATATAGGCATTGGCGGCTGCAGCGAGGTTGCGCATCTTACGCCAGTCGACGGCCTCTTCGGGCTGCACATAATCAGTGTCGCGCCGTGTCTTCACCTCTACAATCACCAGAACGTCGCCATCGGGGGAGAGGGCGATGAGGTCGAGGTCGCGGTGCCCTAACTTCCAGTTGCGGTGGCAGATGGAATAGCCTTTCTTTGTGAGGTATTCTTCCGCCTTGCGCTCTCCCCATCGTCCGAGGTCGTTGTGTGATGCCATTGTTTGTGCGTGGTTTGTGTCTTTTTAGGTTCCTAATGCATATAGACCTTGTGTTTAGGCCTTTCTTTTGCTTCTGGCGTCCTGGCGCTCTGAGCGCCTCTTCAGAAGCCAAAATTAGTTTTTTTTTCTGAAACCATGAAATAAAATGCCTGATGATTTTGCTTTTTCATGGATTTGCGCTATATTTGGCTTCATGAGCTTATTGCTCCCTGACAACCGCAAGTAAAGTACAGCGACATGAAACAACCTTCAGAACCCCCTTCGCAGCAGCAGACGGACGAGATGATGATGCGCAAGGCATTGGCAGAGGCAGAACAGGCACGCGCAGAAGGCGAAATTCCCATCGGTGCCGTGGTGGTGTGCCACGACAAGGTGATAGCACGTGCCCACAACCTCACGGAGACCTTACACGACGTGACGGCGCACGCCGAGATGCAAGCCATCACTTCTGCCGCCAACTTGCTCAACGGCAAATACCTCAACGAATGTACGCTCTACGTCACCGTAGAGCCGTGTGTGATGTGTGCCGGTGCCCTGGGATGGGCACAGGTGCCACGTGTGGTCTATGGCGCCCCCGACGAGAAGAGGGGCTTTCGTGCCTTTGCCCCACGTGCCCTCCATCCTCGTTGTACCATCGTAGGCGGTGTCCTCGAAGAGGAGTGCCGCCAGCTCATGCAAGATTTCTTCAAGCAGAAGAGATAGTTTTTTATAGTGCCTATAGGAACTATAGATACTATAGATACTATAGGCACTATAAGTTACTATAGTATCTATAATAACAACAATCCCCTGGCATCGAGCCAGGGGATTGTTGTTTCTAAAAAAGCAGGTAAGGTTTATGGCTTGGTGCCAATGCTTGTGCCGTTGATTTCGGCATATTTCACGGTCTTGATACCTGTCGTTCCGAAGTATTTCTCGATGTTGCCATTGAGAAGCACTTGCTTGCCCAAGTTGCCGGGATTGTCTTGCAGGTTGAGGCCTGTGCGCACGGCGCCTGAAGGCAGCTGTACGGGCATACAGTTGCTCACGTTCGTCTCGGAGGGTGAATCAGCGATGAGGAGGTTGGTCTTCACGTCGCATCCATCGGCGGTGAAGTGTGCACCATCGGCGAGCACCTGTCCTGATACATAACCTACAATATAGGCTTTCACATACACTTCAGTGCCTGAGCCTGCTGCCACGGCAGAAGAAACGGTGTAGGGGTTGCTGTAACTTCCTGCATCGCCGGTGTCACCACCGCCGCCACCACCGCTACCGCCGTCTTCGGTCTTGCCGTTGAGCGAGTAGAGGTATGCCTTGCCTGCCACTGTTTCTGGTGTGTTGCCGCGGTAATTCATCAGCTGACCATACACAATGACCTCGTCACCGACCTTGATGTCGGTTTGGCCAGCCTCGTATTTCTTATTGCCCAGATAAAGGATGCGGAAGCAGTAGAACTCGCCATTCTCCGTTCCGTCTTCAGAGATATAGAAGGATGCGTTGCCATAGGTGCCGCCTTCGGTGAAGGTGCCTTTGTTTGCGATGCGTGAAATCTTGCCTTTTACATAGACGTCGCCTGTCGTTTCGTAAACATCGTTGCTCGTCCAAGTAAGATTTTTCACTGCTTCAGCTGCACCTAATGGATTATACGGGTCATTGAGTGTTCCTGAACCCTTTGCTCCACCGGTGTCGCCACCGCCGCCGCCACCGCCTTCGGTCTTGCCGTTGAGCGAGTAGAGATATGCTTTGCCTGCCACTGTCTCTGGTGTGTTGCCGCGGTAATTCATCAGCTGACCGCATATAATGACCTCGTCGCCGACCTTGATGTCGGTCTTGCCAGCCTCGAACTTCTTGTTACCCAGATACAGGATGCGGAAGCAGTAGAACTCGCCATTCTGAGTGCCATCTTCAGAGATATAGAAGGATGCGTTGCCATAGTTGCCGCCTTCAGTGAAGGTGCCTTTGTCTGCGATGCGTGAAATCTTGCCTTTTACATAGACGTCGCCTGTCGTTTCGTATACATCGTTGCTCGTCCAAGTAAGATTTTTCACAGCATTTGCAGCGCCTGCCGGATTATACGGGTCGTCTAATGTACCTGAGCCCTTGGCTTCACCAGTGGTGCCACCACCGCCGCTGTCTCCGCCCTCACTCTTGCCGTTGAGTGAGTAGAGGAAGGCTTTGTTCTGTTGAGTCTCCAGCGTACCGTTATAGTTGACTACCTTACCGCAGACAATGACCTCGTCGCCTTCTTTGAGCACATCACCCGAGGTATACTTCTTGTTGCCCAGATAGAGTGCGCGGTAAATCAGGAAGGTCACTTTGCTTGTGCCGTCGTCGGAGATGCTGAAGGTGGCGTTGCCATACTGTGTGGTGTAGTTCTCACGGATACTGGCCACCTTGCCTTTGATGTAGACGTTTTGCTGGCTTTCCTCACCCACTTGCAGTTGTTGGGCAAACTCAATGGCTGCTGCCACGTTATAGGGGTCGGCCTGGGTTCCGCTGCCGGCAGGGTCGACAGTCTGCTCAGGAGTGGGGTCGTCGGGCGTAGGCAGGTCGAAGGGCGCAGGCACGTCTTCGCAGCTCGCCAAGAACATGGCTGTCATAGCCATGACAAAGAATGAATAAAATAGCTTTTTCATGTTTATGTCGTTTTTTGTTTTTTGTTATCTTGGAATGCTTAAGGTTTTCCTGGGTATCCCGGATTTCCCGGTTTTAGGGTGCGGGCTGGATGTCATCGATGGTGCGGAGCAGGATTTGCCAGGTGTTGCGGTAGCGGGTGAAGATACCCGTGACGTTCACCTTGCCCGTGGGCATCACATTGCCGGCGAAGTCGGCGTATGTGCTGGTGCGGAGCACCAATGCGCTGCTGCTGATGTCCTTGAAGTTGCGGTTGGCGCAGTTGGCGGTAAGTGCCACGCTGCCGTCGCTGGGAGCGAAGACGGCCGTGCCGTCGGCAGCTTGCAGTTCCACGCCCTTGATGGTCATCAGTCGTCCGCAGTTGGCGGCGATGTAATTGGCATTGGTCAACTGGTCCCTGTCGAACTCAATGGGTGTAACGCTTCCAGGGTCGCCCCTGCCGATGAGCTTGAAGTGCTCGTTCCAGATGAAGCGGCTCATGCGGCTCACGTAGGTCGACCCGCTGGCACTGGTGTATGGCGTGCCAATCTCGCCCTGTTGTCCGTAAGCACCGATGTAGAGGCCTTTCAGGTCGACGAGGATTTCCTGTCCCACGGGCAGGTAACCGTAGATGCCGCCCTGCGCGATGCAGATGATGAATGCCGAGGTGCCGTCGTCGATGAACACCTGGTTGTAGATGTTGCCTTCAACGTCGTTGCCGATGACCTTGCCTTTGATTTTCAGGTCTTCATCGATGAGCTTCATGCCATTGTTCATGATGACGGTGCTGAACTTGGTCTTCAGTTCGGCGATGCTGATCACGTTGGTCTCCGTGATGCTGTTGTTCCCGTAGGGCGATACGCTCAGGTCGGGCGCGTCGAAACAGTCCTTGTCGCCCATACACGACGAGAGCAGTGCTACGAAAGCGAATATGATGATATATTTGAAGTCTTTCATTGTGAATAGCGTTTTAGAATCTAAAGGTCAGGTTGAGCATGCCGTTGATGCCGTATGCGTAGTATTTCTTGGGGTTGAGGGAGAACTTGTAGGCACGTGCGTTGTTTTTCACGGTCTGGCCGTTCTCTTCCTTCACGGTGTAGTCGCTGCGGCTCTGCTCGTAACCGCCGGTGCAAATCTTCTGGTTGTTGAGGATGTTGGTCAGCATCAGGTTGATGGAGAGCTGGCGGCCGTGGCCCAGACGAATGGTCCTGCCAATGGAGCCGTCGAGCATGAATCCGCCCTTGCCCTTGGCCTGGTCGGGAACGATGAACTCGCCGTTGTTGTCTACATTGCCCATCGTGGTAAGCGTGCTCTGGTAGCGATAGCTGGGTGAGTAGCTCAGGTAGATGCGGTCGTAGTAGTTGGCTTTCAGGTCGATGAACCATCCGCCGCCGTGGTAGTCGAGGATGACGCTACCGGCAGTGAGTGGCGTACTGGCCTCGTGCATGCCCTTGTTCATCACGATGTCGTCGGTATAAGTGGCCTTGGTGGAGTTCATGTAGCGCACCTTGGCGTTGTTCACGTTCTCTGCCTCACTGATGGTTCCGAGGAGGATGACGTTGAACGACGAGGTGACCTTGTAGTTGAGGCCGAGCTCCACGCCGTAGTATCTCTTGGCGATGTCGGTGAGCGAGACATATGAGAACGAGTTGATGTCATCGAAATAGAAGTTCTGCCATTCGGTGACATGGTTCAGGTAGTCGTAGTAGGCGTTGATGTTGATGTGCACCTTCGAGTTCTGGAACTGGTAGCCCACCTCGCTGCTGAAGATGCGTTCGTTGCGCAGGTTGGCCACGAAGTCGTTGTTCATCTCTGGCGATACGAAGGCGGTGGTAATCTGCGGTGCCCTGTGCTCGTAGCCGATGCCGAGGTGCAGGGCGCTTCCCTTGCCCAGGTTGATGCTGGAACTGAATTTTCCGCCACCCGACACGAAATGGGCGGTCTCGCTCTTGCCGAGGGAATTGTCGGCAAACATACCGTTACGCATGTTGCCCTCGCGCTGCATGCCGTCGTAGTTCACCTTCGCTGCGATGCTGTAGTGCAGGTTGCCGAAGTTCTCGGTGTAGTTGCCCCAGAGCACGCCGCGACGGGCATAGAGGTTGTAGTCGTAACCGAAGGTATCACCCTCACCGATGACCTGGTTGGGGTGGTCGATGTCGTACTGCACGGCTCCCGAAGTGCTGGAGTAGTTGCCCAGGGCGTAGGTGTTGATGTTGTGGTAGGTGTTGGCGCCCAGCAGGTCTTCCATCGTCTTGTAGTGCATGCCCTTGTTGGCACCCAACTGGAATCCAATATTGAAGTTGGATTTGGTGGTGAGTACCTTTTGCAGGGTGGAAGCCAGCGTGAGGTAGATGTTGTCGTTGTTCTTCGCCTCGAGGAAGTACATGGCATCGGCACCTTGCGCGTTGGCATTCTGGTTGGCCCAGTAGAGACGGTCCCAGTTGATCTGGCGGTTGGCCTTCGAAGCCGTGAGGAACTGGTAGACGGTGTTGAAGTCGGCCACGCCTTGTGCCGTGCGGTTGTGGTCGTCGTCGACGTCCCACACGTCGTAGTAACTACTCGGAAGGTTCTTCCAATAGTCGGGCTGGGGATTGTCGGCATTGTTGTAGTTCAGACGCGTGCTCTTGTACATGCTGTACTTACCATGAATGGTGGTAACGATACGCGTGTCGTTGTTGATGTTCCAGTCCCAGGTGAAGAGGCCGCTCGGTGCAAAGTCGTTGATGACACGTGAGTTGCGCTTCTTGCCGTTCTGGTAGCCCCAGTAGGGGTTGTACTGGTAGTTGTTGGCTATCCAGTAGCTCTCGTCGGTGGCAGCACCCTGTCCGGCGCGCTCGGTGGGGTTACCCCAGGTGGCGAGGGTGAAGGAGTGCTTGCCGGCGAGTTTCTGGATGCCGAAGTAATAGGAAAGGGAGTTGTAGAACGTGCCTTCCACATTGCCTTCGTTGGCCCAGCGGTATCCCAGGCTGACTGCGAAGGCCCATCCCTTCGAGTTAAGTCCCGACCCGTAGGTATACATCCCGCGTAGGATGTAGTTGCGGTTGGCACCGCTGAGCGACAGCTTGTGCCCGGCGGCTACCTGCGACGGACGGAAGTTGTAGTTGTTGCTGCCTCCCATGGCGGGCATCGAGAAGTTGTTGTCCTCGAAAGGCAGCGTGGCGTCGAGATTTCGTGTCAGGTTGTTGATACCTCCCACGTTGGAATATCTGAATTGTCCCGACTCCAGGTCGTTCATAGGCGCGCCATTTACGTAGATATCGTTGTACTTCTGGTTGTACGCACGATACCTGAACCGTACTGGCGAGAATGTGTATCCCACTTCATTGGCGTATACGTTGGTGTTGCTGTTGAGGATGGTCACGTTCTGCGACATGTCGTCGTCTTCACCCAGCTGTGCTTCGGTGAACGTGAACAGCGCCTCGTCCAACGTACCGGTCTGCTCCAATGAATCAACCTCTTGCGCAAAGGCAAGTGGTGCGTAGCAGAGAGCAAACACTGCTAATTTCAGCTTCTTTTGCATTATGTTGATTTTAGGTTAATATGATTGTTTGAGTGCAAAGTAACAAAAATATTTTGAAAAAAAGAAAGTTTTTTTGATTATTTTTTTCCCAAAAAATACATTTTTCTCAATTTATTTTCCGATATTTGCAGAGTAAAAAGACTTTTATCATCGTCTATCGTTTGACTACATTAATATATTTGTGCTAACTTAAACTTCTATGATATGAAAAAACTTATAATGATACTTGTCGCCATCATGGCATTCGTGCCCAATGTGTCGGCACAGAGGAAATTTGCTGTCTATGGCATCGGGTTCTACAATCTCGAGAATCTCTTTGACACCCAGCACGACGAAGGCAAGAACGACTACGACTTCCTGCCCGACGGTTCGTATAAGTGGGATGAACTGAAATACAGTCACAAACTGCACAACATGGCAAGGGCACTCGCCGACATGGGTACCGACATGTTGCCGGCAGGATGCGCCGTCATCGGCGTGTCGGAGGTGGAGAACGCGAATGCCCTCAGCGACCTCGTGGCACAGCCCGAACTGGCAGAGCGTGGGTTCAAGTTCGCGCATATCGAGGGACCCGACCGAAGGGGTGTCGACTGCGCCTTGCTCTACAATCCCTCGCTCTTCACTTTCCGCGACATGACGCTGGTGCCGTATGTGCCCGAACTCGAGGCCGACAGCACATACAAGACCCGTGGCTTCCTCGCCGTGACGGGCACGATAGCCGATGAGCCGGTAGCTATCATCGTATGCCACTGGCCCAGCCGCTTCTCGGGCTCGTTCTACCGTGAGTGCGCCGGCCGTCAGGTGAAGGTGGTGAAGGACTCGCTGATGCGCGCCAACCCCAACATCAAGGTAATGGTGATGGGCGATATGAACGATGACCCGCAGAACCGGAGTATGGCGGTGGAACTGAGCGCGAAGCCGAATATCAAAGACGTGACCGACAACGATATGTTCAACCCCTGGTGGAAGATTCTCGACAGTGGAACGGGAACGCTGAGTTATCAGGGTAGTTGGAACCTCTTCGACCAGATCGTGCTCTCGCCCAACCTCCTCGACCGCGACGGTACGCGCGACTATAGCTCGCTCACCTATCTGAGGTGCCAGATACAGCGGCGCGACTACCTGCTGCAGAGCGAGGGACAGTATAAGGGCTCGCCCAAGCGAACCACTGCCGGCGGCGTATGGCTCGACGGATTTTCCGACCACCTGCCCGTGGTGGTATATCTGGTGAAGGAGAAACCCTAAACCGCATGGTCACCGAAGTGCCTGTGGAGATTCATCCCTGGCAACCGTTCCTGCCCAAACGCACACGGCTGCTCATGCTGGGCAGTTTCCCGCCAGCACGGCAGCGGTGGTGCATGGATTTCTTCTATCCCAACTACATCAACGACATGTGGCGCATCTTCGGACTCTGTCTCTATGGTGATGCGCTGCATTTCGTGGATACAGGGAAGAAGGCTTTCCGGCTGGATGAAATCAAGGCGATGCTCCATGAAAGGGGCGTGGGACTCTACGATACCGCCCGTGTGGTGAGACGCACGAAGAACACGGCATCCGACAAGGACCTCGATGTGGTGGAGCCCGTCGACCTCGTAGGACTGCTGGGTGAGATACCCTACTGCGAGGCCGTGGTAACCACGGGGCAGAAGGCAACCGACCTTTTCACGGCGCAGTTGGGCATACCACAGCCCAAGGTAGGCGACTTCGTGGAGTTCGCTTTCACGCCACGCATCGACGGCGGCTCCACGCGCTCCCTGAGGCTATACCGCATGCCGAGCAGCAGCCGGGCATATCCCATGCGCCTCGACCGCAAGGCAGCTTTCTACCAACCGCTCTTCGACAATTATCTATCCAATATAAGCCCGACTTCCGAGAATGCAGAATGATTCCCCACTTCCTGCTTCGTAGTTGAGCGAATATGAAATTAAAACACTTATCATGACAATCATTGGAATCGCAGGTGGAACGGGGTCGGGAAAGACCACCGTAGTAAAGAAAATCGTACAGGCCCTGCCGCCTCACTACGTCACCGTCGTGCCACTCGACTCGTATTACAACGACACGTCGCACATGACGGAGGAGGAGCGCCACGCCATTAACTTCGACCATCCCGACGCCTTCGACTGGAAGTTGCTCTATAAGCAGATCAACATGCTCCGCAACGGGCAGGCCGTAGAACAGCCCACCTATTCGTATATCCTCTGCAATAGGTTGAAGGAGACGGTGCACGTGGAGCCGAAACCAGTGATTATCATCGAGGGAATCATGACGCTCATCAACAAAAAACTGCGCGATATCATGGACCTGAAAATCTTCGTCGACACCGACAGCGACGAGCGACTCATCAGGAATATCCAGCGCGACGTGGTGGAGCGTGGGCGCACGGTCGACGACGTGCTCAACCGCTACCTCAACGTGCTCAAGCCCATGCACGAGCAGTTCATCGAGCCCACGAAGAAATATGCCGACCTCATCATCCCACAGGGTGGCGAAAACCTCAAGGGCATCGGTATTCTTTGCAAGTATATCGAAGGCCTGGTTCCCGATAGGATCTGATTCTTTTTATTGAAAATTGAAGATTGAAGATTGATAATTATTGCTTGCACTAAAAGTATTATTTTCAATCTTCAATTTGTTATATTCAATCGGTAGCCGAAATCAATTTTCAATTTTCAATCGGCCGCAGGACAGCAATCATTCTTCAGTCCTCCTTAAGCCTGTCTCGTCTTTCTCTTCCGTAAATTCCACATATTCTCCTTCGTCGATGGGGAGGTTTTTAAGGCTCTTTTTCCTTCGTTGATGTATGGCCAGGGAGTTGACACATTCCGTCAGTCCGTAGATGATGAGGCATACGCCGATGATGACCAATGGCGTGGAGGCTGCTGCCATGGGCTTCACCAGGGTGAAGATGCCCGCGAGCAACAAGAGGATAGGCAACACCCAGTAGCCTGCCGACAGGGCACCGTAGCGACGGGCGTTGACAAGGGCGTACATCTGGTTCAAGGCACCGAGGATGACCACAATGGCAAGCACGTACATCAGCGACGAGACGAAGGTCCTGGGCATGATAGCAAGAATCACACCCAAGAGCATGCTGCCTACGCCAACGATGGGAGGATACGGACGGGGGTTATCCACTACCTTCCCCTCGGCATCGATGGTGCGCTCAGTGCGGCTCCGGTGTAGCTTGTTCAGGTAGTCGAGGCATGAAATAGCTCCCGAGACGAAGAACAATACGCCGATGGCCACTGTTATCCACTCCACGGTGCTGTCGGGGGTGCGCAAGAGCAATACACCGATGGCGATGGCACAGAGCGCACGGAAAAAGGAACTGCCAATGATTTTCATCTTTACATTATGATTAGGATGCAAATATAGGGAAAAAATCCGATATTTTATCTATATTTGCAGCCAAATTTTGTAATGCTTATGACAACTCTACTTCTTGTGCGACATGGCGAGACCTTCGACAATGTGAACCAGGTGATGCAGGGACAGACACAGGGACAGCTCAACGAGAACGGAATCCGACAGGCCGAGGTGCTGGCGGAGCAGATGGCCAGTCGGCATATCGATGCATTCGTGGCGTCAGACCTGAAACGCTCCATCGATACCTGCGTGATTATTGCGAAGCGCCATGGCAAGGAAGTGGTCACCACACCCTTGTTGCGTGAGCGCGACTGGGGTGATTTCACCGGACAGTTCATTCCCGACCTGAAAGACAAACCGTGGCCACCCAATGTGGAGTCGCTGGCAGCGCTCAAGCAACGGGCCTCCGATTTCCTCGAGATGATCCGCCACGATTATCCCGGGCAGACGGTACTCGCCGTGGGCCACGGCATCATCAACAAGGCCATACAGTCGGTGTTCTATGACAAACCGATGAACGAAGTGCTGCGGATGACGAATGCCGAAGTAAGGGTGCTGGAATTGTAAAGCATATAATAACACTTCTTCTCTGTTTATGTTCGTTTCCTAAATTTTCAAGAAAATGTAACAAAATGTTAACAGCTTTCAAATAGCGCATGAAACACGATAAATTTATATAATTATTTTCTAATTTTGTAACTCATTTGAAGACAGAACTTTTAGTTTTCTGTAGACTTAGCAATTATCATTGCAACACAAAAAGAGATTTAACCCAACTTTTTCACTCTAGATTTGTTTTTCTTTGCCAATCAGCATTTTGCATTTTTTCGCTACGTCTGCTGTGTTCTACAAATTTTGATTTTTCTGAATGGCATTTGTTTATACTTTAGCATTGAATAGATTTCA
>JAFZVV010000021.1 GCA_017617615.1 Prevotella sp.
AAGGGAGTGCGCTTCGCGCAGAAATCTCACAAATCGTTACAAATCAAGCAAATCACAAATAGAAAAAAGATTTGAATGATTTGCATAGATTTGAAAGATTTCTCGCCGTAGGCGACTACCAATTAAATTTGACACACCCTCCACAAAATACGAATGGGGACATTCGTGTAATTCGGTTAATTCGTGTTCGTTATAAGAGAATGAAAGATGGGAAAGTTCAGTCACTCTTCATCCCTTTCAAGAATAGCCCCGAATGGTTATAAATGTTTTTTCCCCCAATGTCGTTGTGACATTGGGGGATATTTTTGACCATGGAGAATCGCCCCAATATTCAATAATGATGAGGGATTTGATTCATTAGTTGAACTGAAATAAAGACCTTCGTATTCATAATATGTAGTAATCTGGTGGACACCTTCACCCTCAGTAATGTCCTTGTTGTCATTCCATGCTCCTCCAGCATAATAATACCAAATTGTTGGAGAAAATGCAAATAAACCCCTTATTCATTTGCATTTTTCGCTAATATCTGCTAATTTTGCACACGAAAAAATCATTTACAAGAATGACATGTACATCTGTTCTTCTTGAAAATTCACTAATAGACAAAATCAATAAAACTAATATGACCACAAAAACAAAATTACTGACTTTACTATTCCTGGCATTCCTCCCAACAGCCATGATGGCATATGACTGTGAAGTGAATGCGCCTTCCGGCAGAAAAGCCACCTACGAGTTCAATAAAAATGTATCGTTTGTCGATGTGGTGGAGAACGGCAACCTGGAGGGAGAACCATCAAACAACTGGTCCAGTTTCTGGGTACTTGAATGGCGAACGATGGATGAACGGTTCTTTGGTCCTGCCAACATCGTGGTAGACCCGACCGATGCCGACAACCACTGTATCAAGGTCGTGGTGCGCAGCGAGGAAGAGGCAAGGGCGGCTGGAAATATGATGGCAGATAGCTATGGCAATTATGCAGCATGGGAAAGCGTGTTCTTCGTCCAGTCGAAGCAGAAATTCGAAAGCGACAAGGTGCTCCGGCTTACTATGCGCGTAAAGGCCGACAGGAGAGCGGTGATACAAACCCAGGCTCACCGGACACCGGATGAATACAACTACTGGCGAATGTTTGGTGATATCGAAGTCACCGACACGTGGCAAACAGTGGTGAAGGAAGTAGTCCTCACTCCCGACATGACTCAGGAAACCAATGGCGAAGGGATGCGTACCGTCGCTTTCTTATTGGCAACTGTCCCCGAAGGCAATGTCTTCTACTTCGATGACATCAAACTTGAGTATGAATCGACGATACTGAAGGGCGACTTGAACAGTGACGGGAAAGTGGACATCTACGATGTGACTGCACTCATCGACATCATCCTCTATGGCGACACCACAGAGCCATATATCTACCCGCAATACGACCATGTGGCAGCCGACGTCAACGAAGACGATGGTATCAACATCTACGATGTAACCTTGCTCATCGACCTCATCCTGGAGAAGGAATGACACCTCTTGGGGCACCTGCCTCTCTATGCTGCAACAGTGTTGCAGCAAAGGAGACAGACTAAAAAGAGGCTGGCATAAAAGAAGGCGAACACAAACACCCCGTCAGAAATCCATCTGGCGGGGCTTTTTCTTGATGACGTAATACAGATGGCGCACGTCGTTCTCGCTGATGGTGAAGTCGGCATACTCCGGCGACGGGTTCAGCGAGTGGAAGGTGAGCGTGCCCTGCTCCAGGTCCTGCGCGATGAGTTGTTTCAGCAGCACGCTCGACCCGAAGACCACCACCCAGTAGGGGCGGTTCTCGAACCGGATATGGTCGCGCCAATGCACACGGTCGAGTTCACGCACGAGCACCTTGTCGCCAGCCTCGAAACTCTGTCGGCTGCCGGTGTCCATCGAGTCGCCACGCACCTCAAACGAGAGGTAGTTGCCCCGCGCCACATGGTCCACCTCATACGTCTCCTCGCCCCAGTCCTCGAAATCAGGTTCCAGCGTATCACATTCGTTCACGAACTGCCCGTAGGCAGCGAAAGGCACATGGCGCACGGTCATGAAGAGGCGGTCGCCCTGTTTGTAGAACCTTGCGCCGTTCGTGTTCTCAGTATAGTACTCCATGTCATCGTCGTCGGGAACGAGTTCCATCCTTCCCGCGCCGGTGCGCAACATGTTCCCTTCGCCCGTCCTTATCCATTCGGCATTGACACGACCGTCGAGCGTCACGAGGCGGTTGAGGAACTTGTCGCTCAGCGGCACATGGCCGTTGATGATCTGCGAGAGCGATGAAGGGGTATAGCCCAACTGCTTCGCCAGTTCACGCTGCGACGAAGCCTCACCATTGGCGATGAGCCACGCCACCACTTGTTTCAGTCGTTCACAGGTGCTGTTCATTGTCGCAAGTCCTTATTTGTTAAATATTTGTTAAAATATAAATTTTCTATGGTATTTTTGCCATTTGTGTTTATATTTGCAGTCGAAAATATAAACAAATTACCAACCAATAACGATTTCTGTGCAAAAATAAGGATAATATTTCAAATAAGCAAACAAAAATATAAATATTTTATATTAATCATTAGATTAGCAATGAAAATATACACTTTCTTACTAAAAGCCCCAAGGGCATTAAAGACCTTAAAGTCTTTAAAGACCCTAAAACCCCTAAAGACCTTAAAGACCCTAAGGACCTTCCTGTTTGGCCAGCGCTGCTATGCCGTCATCGTCGGCGAGCGGGGCAGCGACCGCTACGACATCGCCTCGCAGATACATTTCAGCAAGGCATCAGCCAGGGCGCACCGCTGCCGCATCGAGCAGACGCGCACCTACGTCTACATCACCACCGTGACATTCAGATGGAGGACACGGCGATGATCAGGAAACTCCTCACTGTCACCCGCCGCGGCGACATCACCTTCCATGCCAGTGGCCGCATCGACATCACCGCACATGTGGCGGATGCCCTCCACCTGCACCGTGGCGACGTGCTCAACATCGCCACCACCGACAGCACACCCGCCGAACACTACCTCTATGTGGCACGCCGTGCCGACGACGCCATCGGGTGCCATGCCTGCACCTGCAAGCCCGCGAAAGGCAACGGCCATTACTTCCGCGCCCACTGCCAGCGCCTTTCGCGGCATGTCCTCGACATGTGCCATGCCGACCGCCGCGCCACCCTCTGCGTGGGTGCCACCACACACATCGACGGCCTGGGGACCGCACTGCCCCTCATCACCGCACCATTCCAACACCCCGTCTTTATTGACCCACAACCATGAAACGCAAAAGCCATGAGAAAACACATTACCTTCAACGGAATGAGCAGCTGTCCCACCGACCATGAGGTGGGCGACGGCGACAGCGCCTTGCTGCTCAACCTCATCGCCGAGGACGGTGCGCTGCGCCCCATCGCGCCACGCCTGCAACCCATCGGCACCACACCCGGCGGCTGTCAACTCGCCGCCATCCATCCCGGCAACGGCTACCGGCACCTCATCCTACGCATGCCCTCCGACGGTACAACACACACCTACGCCTGGACCAATGCCGAAGCACCCCTCATCCTCCATCCACTCTGCGCGGGAACCGAACCTGTAAATGCCTTCGCCGCCGTGGGCGACACCCTATGTATGGCAGGCGACAGCGACACACGCTATGCCCTGTGGGATGCTGCCACCGACGACTATGTGGTCATCACCACCGACGACCTGCTCTACGACATCACGCTGACACAGGACTACCAACAACGCTGCGACATCACGCTGCCCATCACCCCTACCCTCACCTCGTGGCTCGACAGCCCCACGACGGTGCTCGACGGCAAGCAGCGACTGGCGGAGAGGATGTTCCCCGACTTCTACGCCACCGACGATGCCTATGCCACCGGCGCAACGATGGTGGCGGCGATGATGGCATCGGCAGCCGACCACCGGGCGGCTCTTCTGGGGCAAGGGACACACCACAACGTGCGCTTCGGTGTCGCCGCGCTCCGCCTTGCCGACGGCAGTCACATACTCTGCTCCAACATCTTCGCCCTACTGCCCGCCGCGCTGCCCCACACCATCACCGCCGACCGCGAGGAAGGCACGTTGCACGCCACCACCTACATGCACCGCCACACCATCACCGTAAGCATGCGCCAGAGCGAGAAAGCCAGCAAGGTAGTCACTGGCATCGACATCTTCCTCACCCGTGAACTGACGATGCTCGACGTACGGCAGGCAGCTACCATCGTCAGCGACATGGAAGGACGCACCACTGCCCTCACCTTCGCACAGAAAGGAAGGCAAGCAGTAGCCGACACCTTCGACAGCCTGACATTCTACAAGGCGATGACGATAGGCAACACCCAGTGGGGCACACCCCTCCTCGTGACACAGACCACTGCCGGCAGCGAGGCCATCGACCTCGGCGACATGCGGCGGTGGGGCATCGGTGCAAGGGTGGCAAGCACCCACGATGGTCGTCTCAGCACCGCCTCCGTTGCACGACGCCTGCGGTCGCCCTTCGCCATCGGACTCACCTACCGTTACCACACCCTCGATGCTGCCGCACGCCTCGCCCTCGACCCTACGCAACGCGATGCCGCCCTCGAGGCCGAGTGCATAGCAGGGAGCCGTCCCGACTTGGCAGACAATGCCCTCGCGCAGCGCTGCGACGTCGTGATAGGCGCGAAGACCACTCATCCCGCCCTGCCCGAGATATGGTGGTGCACAGAGATGCAGTATCCCATCCCGGGCATGATGATGGTGGCGGCCGACAACATCACACAACTCACCTACCACATACGGCTTACCACCTCGGGCGGCACACGCTACTTCACCACCACACAACACCTCGAACCGCTCAGGCATAAAGGCATGGCGCTGAGCGTCCATACTGCCAGCGGACAGACACACCGCGTGGAACGCGACGCCCTGCACAGCCTGCTGCTGCAACAGGCGGCAGTGCTCGGCTATGACGATGCCACCGGCGACTACCACAACACATTCATGCTTTGGCAGCAAACCACCGCAGAGGAATGGGAGGCACAGGCGCAGAAGGCGAGGACGGCATGGGTGATGCCACGCGACACGTCGCTCATCCTCACCTCGGCGAAAGGCAATCCCTTCGTTTTCCCGGCATCAGTACACGTGGGCGACGGCGAGGTGACACAACTGGTGTCGAACACACGGCGCACTGCCGACGGCCTCTTCGGCGACGGACAGTATTATGCCTTCACCACACGGGGGATATGGGTGATGCGCCTCTCCAAGGAACGGTGGCAGGCACAACAGACCGTCACGCGCGACGGCGTGCCCACCGGGGCACACGTCACCGCCACCGACGATGCCGTGGTCTACCCCACCCTGCGCGGACTGATGATGGTGAAGGGGTCGGTGAGCACCTGCCTCTCCGACGCGCTACTCGGCGAGCCCTTCAATACCACCGTGCTGCCATACTTCTCTCGGATGATGGACACCGAGCCTTCCCTGGCAGGTGTCACCACCCTTCTCCCTTCGCCCGTCAGGACATTCATCCCCCACGCCCATATCCTCTATGATGCTACACACCACCGCCTGTGGCTCCATCACCCCGACTATCCCGTCGCCCTGGTCTACTCGCTCAGGAGCAAGCAATGGGGCGCTGCCGCAACACGGTTCGACAGTTGCATCAGCGACAGTGACACCACATGGGTGCTGCATACAGCGGACGGCATACAACAGTTGGCAACGGTCGACTATGGCGGGGAGGTACACCAACGGCAAGGTGTGATGGTGTGTAGCCGTCCCCTCGCGCTGTCGCTGCGCCATGTGCCCAAAACGGCGCTGAGGGTGATGGTGCGCGGCCTGTTCTGTCACCAAGGTACCTGTGGCAGTCGTGTGGGGGTGGTCCTCTACGGCAGCGATGACCTGGCACGATGGCATTACATCAGCAGCAGCGTAAACCAGTATCTGCGCTTCCGCAGCGGGAAGCCATACAAGTGGTTCCGCGTCGTGGCGATAGGACAACTCCTTCCCGGCGAGAGCATTGAGGGGGTGAGCATGGAATTCGCCAAGCGCCTTGACAACAAAATAAGATAAACCCGATTGGAAACGCACATAATGCCCATAACGCGCGAGATGGGCATTGTGGGCATTATGGGCATTGTGGGCATTATGGGCATTGTGCCCATATTTCAAAAAAATCCCCCCAAGCATCCCCTAATCCAAAAAAAAGCACTATCTTTGAGGCAAAAATCGGAACTAACCTCAAAACAACAACAATGAAAAGATTCCTCTATCCCCTGATGGTCGCCATACTCCTGACCACCGCCACCACAGCGAGAGGCGAAGACGGCAGCAATCTGTGGCTGCGGTTCAACACGCTACAAAACAACAACATCACCGGCGTGGCAGGCATTGCCATGGATGAACTGCGGCAGCACTGGGAAGGCGGTGCCGTGGTACTCAAACGCCAGAAGAAAATGGCAAAAGACAGTTACACCATCACCACCCGGGGAGGGAAGACCGTGATAGCGGGAGCCGATGGCACGGCACTGCTCTACGGCGCGTTCCACCTGCTCCGCCTGCAACAGACAGGAAAAGATGTCAGCAACCTCAACATCACGGAAAAACCGGCATACGCATTGCGCATCCTCAACCACTGGGACAACCCCAACGGTACGGTGGAAAGGGGATTCGCCGGACGAAGCATCTTCCTGAACCCCACCGCAGAGCGGATGAAGACCTATGCGCGCGCCAACGCATCGATAGGCATCAACGGCACCGTGCTCAACAACGTGAACGCGAAGCCCGAGGCACTGAGCACCGACAACCTGCAGAAAGTGAAGCAGATAGCGGAATGGATGCGCCCCTATGGCATCAAGGTTTACCTCTCCGTGAATTTCGCCTCGCCGATGAAACTCGGCGGACTGGAAACGGCCGACCCCCTCGACCCACAGGTCAGGGAATGGTGGAAGAAAAAGGTAACGGAGATATACAAACTCATCCCCGACTTCGGAGGCTTCCTCGTGAAGGCCAACTCCGAAGGGGAACCCGGTCCCTGCGACTTCGGACGCACACATGCCGACGGGGCAAACATGTTGGCAGACATCCTGAAGAGCCACGGAGGCATCGTGATGTGGAGGGCATTCGTCTATAACCCACAGAGCAAAGACAGGGCCAGACAGGCCTACGAGGAGTTCATGCCCCTCGACGGACAGTTCCACGACAATGTCATCCTGCAGGTGAAGAACGGGCCCGTCGACTTCCAGCCACGCGAGCCATACAGTCCGCTCTTCACCGCCGTGAAGAACACCCCCACGATGGTGGAGTTCCAGATTACCCAAGAGTACCTCGGGGCTGCCAACCACCTGGTGTTCCTCGCGCCGATGTGGAAGGAGTTTCTCTCCTACGTCGAGCCAGAGCGCATGAAAGCCATGGCAGGAGTGGCGAATATCGGCGATGACACCAATTGGTGCGGACACCATTTCGCACAAGCCAACTGGTATGCCTTCGGCCGACTGGCATGGAACCCCACGCTCACCTCGGATGACATCGCCGACGAATGGCTGCGCCAGACTTTCTCCAACGATGCACGACTGGTTACTCCGATGTCATCTGTGATGACGGAGAGCAGGGAGGCGGCAGTCAACTACATGATGCCGCTCGGACTGCACCATATCTTCGCCGGAGGACACCACTACGGACCGGAACCCTGGTATGACGTGCCGGGGATGCGGCGCGACTGGACACCACAGTACTACCATCAGGCCGACTCCATCGGACTGGGGTTCGACCGTACGCTCACGGGCAGCAAAGCCGTGGAGCAGTATCCCGCCCCACTCTTCGCACGCTTCAACGACATCAACACCTGTCCGGAGGAGTTCCTGACCTGGTTCCACCACGTGGCATGGGACCACAAGATGAAGAGCGGCCGCACCTTTTGGGACGAGCTGTGCCATAAATACGACCAGGGAGTGAAGGAAACGAGGACATTCCTCGCCACATGGGATGCCATGCAACCCTATGTCGACCAACAACGGTTCGACGAGGTGCAGCGCAAACTGCGCATCCAGGCCAGGGATGCGGTGTGGTGGCGCGACGCCTGCCTGCTCTACTTCCAGCAGTTCTCCAAGCGGCCCATTCCCGCCGACATGGAGCACCCCGTACACAACCTCGACGAGATGATGAAATACAAAATCAACATCACGATGTACGAGAACCCAGAATATGGATACGATAAATGATTTCAGGCGCAGCCCGCGGGCTGCGCTTTTTTGATGCCAAATTGATGATTGCCACTTCGCTGCGAATGCCGACCGTGCCCCACGTCTCTAAGGCCCCTAAAGACCTTAAAGTCCCTAAATGCCACAAAACAAGATATTTTGCCCTTGCGGAATAAAATTTTCAATTTTCAATCTTCCATTTTCAATTATATTTATTATCTTTGCAACCAAAAGGTACTTATTGCTATTAACCCTGCCAGTGATGGCACGGCATTCCGAAGAAAACGCCCCAATATACGTATATTAATGGAATCCATCAGAATCAACATCAACAAGCAGTTGACCGGTGAAGGTCTATTGCCGATTATTTCGTATCCCACGGAAGCCGCCTACGACTTCCGCATACATGGCTGCACACAGGACATGCAAAACCTCGGTGCCAACCGTGCCTTTGAGCTGCGCGTCTACCCCGACGGGCGCAACCTGCAGATGTCGCTCATCGACACCATCGAAGGGGGATTCATCCAGTATGCCGTCCTCATCGACAGCAGCAGGGTGATGGTGCCCGCCGACCACCTGCTGAAAGCCCTCCGCGACCTGTCGAAGGCCTATCTCTCGCTGGCTGCCAACGACCCCAAGCCCAGCGCCAACAAGCCATTCATCAATGCCGTGGCCGACATCCGCTCGAAACTCGCCCTCGACACGCGCACCGCACTGCCACGGCTGTTGCCTACGCCCGACAGCGGACAGCACTCCCCACTGACCTATTTCATGAACTTCAAGAGCGACGGCGAACTGATATCGCTCCTCGACTATCCCGACCAGGAGTTCTTCCACGACACCGCGTCGGTATATCTCCTTGCCGACGGCATACAACCCGCCACATCTCCCTCGCTGCGCCGTGTGGAGAGCATCGTCATGCGCGCATTCAAGATTCTCTCACCCGACGGCTATGAGTATGGCGAGGTGAAGGAAGGCGAGACCACACGCATCAACCTCCGGGGCAAGGAAGGGATGCTGCCCCTTACCATCGACGTGAAGGGCGACGTGACGAAGCCCACCCGCTATGGCTATTTCGACAGCGCGACGAACAGCATCCGCATCGACGAGCGCACCATCAAGTTCTACAACGAACTGCGCTTCGTCGTACACTTCAACGGACGCATGCTCCGAAGTTGCACGGTGCGCTACAACGGCGAGCAGGTGATGCCCGACTCCAACGGCAACTACCTCATCAAGGTTTACGAAGACCGCCTCAACGACGCCGGTGCCATACAGTTCTCTGGATACAACCTCAAGGATGCTGAAATCGTGCTCACCCCGGGCATCGTGAAGCAGGGTGAGTATGTGTTCACCCCAGAACCGAAACACGACCTCACGATGGTGACCCTCGACTTCGGCGACGGACGTCCCATCAAGACACACTTCGACATCGGCACCAACGACCGTCTCTTCAACCAGTTGCAAAGCGGCAAGGTGAAGGGCTACAAGGTGAAGCGCGAGGGCGATGAGTACAAGATGTTCATCCCACGCAAACTGTCGCTCAGTTCGAAGAATATCCTCCGCATGATGAAAGGCGTGATGATGGTGGCTGCCACCCTCGTGTGCTACGCACTCGCCTGTCAGCTGTTCACACACCACTGGCCATGGCCGCTCAGTCCGAACGGGGAGGCGACAACACTCGTCGACAACAACGAAGACATGGGCGAAGACCCCGACTCCGCCGTCTATGACCCGGAGAACGAGGACAACGGACTCATCGTCGACAAGACCGACCAGGTGACGTTGCAGCAACTCGACCAAGCCTATCTGAAGACGCACGACGTGTGGCGTCGCGACTCCATCCGCAGTTCGAAGTATACCGACATCATCAACACCATCTACAATGGTCGCATCAGCGAAATCAAGATGAAGGGCATCGACGGGAAGGTCATCACCAACGGATGGTGGGAACAGATATGGCGCAACATCATCATGCCCAGTAGCGTCAACCACCAGGTGGCGAAACAGATATTCGAAGAGGTGTCTGCCGACCACAACACGCTCGATGTCATGAAACTGTATGAGGAACTGAGCAAGAAAATCCATCCCTCTCCCGACGGCATGAGCGTGCCGGGATATCAACCCAAGCCGTCAGTGCCCACTCCAGCACCTGCCGCCACTACCCCACAGGCCACGCCAACCACACCGCAGCAGGGTGCAGCCGGAGCTAAGGGGGCACAGCAGGGTGTGACCGCCCCAAAGACAAAGGGGATGACGGGAGCGCAGCAGGGCATGGGCACACCGAAGACGAAGGGCGTGACAGGAGCGAAGACGAAGGGCGCGAAGAGTGCCTACGGCACCTATCCCGTCACAGCGAAAAAGTCGAAGAAGACCTACGCCTACTATTACGGCACGAAAAACAAGAAAAAACGGTTCTGATTACGAATCCGGCACAATAAGTCTTTTTTTTATATCCCGAATTATAGAATTAGAGAATTCTCTTCACAGTGAAATTAAACAATTCTGTGATTCGGGATTGTTATGTACATGAATGCCCAAGATTTTAGTTATCCCGAATTTTCGAATTAGAGATTCTCTTCACAGTGAAATTCGACCATTCTATAATTCGGGATTGTCATGTACATGAATGCCCATAAATTAACCATGAATTGACCATGAATTTAGTTATCCCGAATTTTCGAATTAGAGAATTTCCTTCACAGTGAAATTCGACAATTCTATATTTCGGGATTGTCATGTACATGAATGCCCATAAATTAACCATGAATTGACCATGAATTGACCATGAATTGACCATGAATTTAGTTATCCCGAATTATCGAATTAGAGAAATTTCCTTCACGGTGAAATTCGACCATTCTATAATTCGGGATTGTCATGTACATGAATGTCCATAAATTAACCATGAATTGACCATGAATTTAGTTATCCCTAATATTCGAATTAGAGAATTTTCTTCATTGGGAAATTCGACCATTCTATAATTCGGGATAATAAGACAAAAATAATTAAATCTTCTGGTTAAATTTTGCTTTTTGCTCACCTTGCAGTATCTTTGCAGTACAAAACAAAAACTTACAGCAATGTTCAATACAATTATCGCATTGGTGGTATTCTTCGCCATCGCATTGATAGGCTGGGGCGTGGCAGAACTCAAGTCGAAAGGCTGCCAGTATACCCAGAACGAAGATGAGGCTGCCGTGGACGAGCAACTCGCCCAACAACTTCACGAGAAGGGGTTCCATGAAATGGACATTAGAGACGTCATCAAGAACATCAGTACCAAGGGATTCAAAACCACGTAGACTTCATTCATGAAACGCTCTGCATACAAAAGGCCATTGATGGTCATGGAGCAATTCCTTCCTCAAGAGTTCATTGCCGTTTGCTGGCATGTGGAGACGGGGAGTTGTTACAGCACGTTGTATCACGATGTGACCACTGCCCTTGGTCTCTTTAACACCCCCGACAACACATACAATCCAACTCAAGCCGATAGGGAGAACATGTATTATGGTGCACCACACGGCTCGGGCACACATCGTTTGCCTGATGATGGATGGTTCAAGGATGACGGTCCTCAAGCGATTGCAAACGACGGTCATTTTTATACCAGTTACGCCTCTTGGACATTTGCCTATTCAGGACAAGTAAATTCTTCGACTCCTTTATACATGGTGGAATACAACAACAAAAAGCACTATTTCTCTGATTACAAACCCGACGGTAACCACTCTTGACCTCGTTATCGGATAACGTCGCTTAATAACAGAAGAAATCCTCCTCCCATTCCTCTCCTCCGCAGAAAATATGCAACGGAGCAAAGGAATGGGAGGAGTTTTTTTGATTCCTAATTCGATAATCCGGAAAAAAATCTCTAATTCGATAATTCGGGATAAACAATTCTCTAATTTAATAATTCGGGATGAACATTTCTCCAATTCGATAATTCGGGATAAATAATTCGGGATAACTCCTACACCCTTTCGTGGTTTATATCGGCGGCAGACGGGAACGGGCACGGCGGTTGTGGAGTTTCACGCTCGTGGAGAGCTGTTGCCAGCATTCGTCACGCTGTTCCTGCCACTTCTTCGCCATGGCAGGGGAGCACATCGTGAACCACTCGACGAGGGCGGAAGCCTCCAGATACGCATAGCAGAGGATATTCCAACGGTCAAGATGCGACGGCGTGACGGTCGGCGGCACCTTCAGCACGAGGTCGAAAGACCCGTCGGGAGAGTCAATTGCATTTTCACACAAGAAAGGAGCGAGGAGACAGCGCACGCGCTGGAAGGCATGAGAGAGCGTGGTGTCGAGCCATGGCCTGTCGGGATCTACGATGGCTACCCTGTCGTAAGAAGCCTCGTCGTTTCTCGTGCCCTGATAGGCGGTGACGAGTGCAACCCGTTCAAAGAGCAGGGTCTTGTTGAGATGAAGCATGGTGGTTTTCATTTTCTTTGATGCGTGACTCGAAGTCACCGAGTTTGGTCTTGAAGTAGATGCTCACACCGAAGATGCCACCGGCATAGGTAAGAGCCTGGGCGACATACCAGAGCACACCGTCGGAGATATCCCCGTCGTTGCGGAAGAACGACATGAAGGCGAGGATGATGCCAGAGACAATCATCGCCACGGCGGTGGAGTATTGTATCCAGTCTTTTGAAGTCATTTTGAGCATTGAGATTTTATTTTTGCTGTATAGATGGTTTTTCCTTTCACCCGCTTGGCAAAGAGCAACTTCCCCCGGTTACCGCTTGCACGGTGGGAGACGTGGAGCCAGTCGCCGTTGAATTCGTCGATGACCTGGTCGAAAGGGAGGTTCAGGCTGATGAGGAGGTCGCGGAGGCGTCGGTTGTCGGCAGGACGGTCGCTTACCGTGCGGATGTCAGCAGCCTCGCCGAAGATATGCTGCGAGCCCCTCGCTCCACCCACGACGATATTGAGTTGTGGACAGCGGTAACCACTGGTGACGATGATGGGTGCGCCCCATTCCTCACGTAGCGGGTCGAGGACGTTGGTGACGAGTCGTTGGAGGGCTGAAACGATGTCGGCAGAGGGTTTGTTGCTGATGCCGAGGCGTCGCGCAGTGGGCGAAGCGATAAGTTCTTCGAGCGTGAAGTATTTGCTGATGATGGTCATGGGGGGTATGGGAAATTATGGGCAGAATGGGCAATTATGGGCGATATGGGCTTTGTGGGCCCTCCGGAGATTCCGGAGATTCTGGGGAAACCAGGCATTCCGGGGAATCCGGCTGGCGATGGGGGGTGGCTGGCGGTGGGGGTGGCTGGGCGATGGGCGGGCTATACGATGGGGGTGGCTGCTGGGTTGTCATCGGCCTGGGTGGCACTGTCGGGGATGTATGTTCCCTCGGTGGCGAGTTCCTGCAGTCGTGCGTGTGAAGTCTCGTATTCCACCATCATTGCCCTCAGCGACGAGATGTTACTGGGGAAGGCGTTCTGGTTTGAGAACTCGATGATGGGTTCTCCGTCTTCCTGTTTGAAGAGGATATAGAAAAACTTCCTCGATTCCTGTATTGCCCCGAAGGTGTTGTGGCGGAACCGTATGCGCTTGGTGTATCTTGGCGCGAAGAGATAGGGATACTCGTCGTCCTTGATGCTCGACACGTCGAACACGTTGTTCTCCACCGTCCATGTCTCTGCCCCGAAGCCCGTCGTTGCCATTCCTTCGAGCCGTGGCGCGGTGATGGTGTTGTCGCGGAAGACGAACTCCCTTGCCGGGTTTTTCCACACCCCTGCCGTCAGTTTCACGCTGAGCACCCTGTTGGGGTCGACGGTATCGTCGTAGTCGGCCATGGGTTGGTAGTCGTATGCCCCCGCATTCACTGGGTAAGTCCTGTTCTCCCAGTATCCCAGCACCTCCTCGGTGTCTATCTCGTAGGTGTTTCCGATGTATTGACGTTCGATAGGCATATGCCCTGCGGTGAACTGTGCCGGCAGGCACACCTGCTTCGACTTGAGTATGCCGAAGTGGGTATGGTCGTTGGTGAACTTCACGATGTTGCGGAAGACGTTGTGACAGCAGTATATCTGCGTGGTGCTGGTATACGTCTCGTACACGTTGTGGCTGTCGTTGACACGCGTGACGTTTCCCTGTGCATCGGTCTTGTCGTAGACGTTCTGCCCTGCGACGATGTCACTGACGGTGTTGTGGAGGAAATAGAGTCGGCTGTATTCCGCTACGATGGCGGTATAGTATTCCCCGCTTGTACCCCTTACCACTTCCTTTGCCCCCTGGAAGGTGTTCCCTGCCACCCACATCGGACACGACGCATACGCCTTCGGGTAGTTGTATTCTCCGCTTGAGTTGGGGATGCTCATGTTGATGGCAGCCCCCGTGAACGGCGTGGTCTGCGCGTTGCCCACGGTGTTGTTGACGAACCGCAACGAACGCCTGTAAAGGGGGTTACCAACGTTTCCCCTGAGTGCCGGGATGACGTTCCCGTTGCCGTCGTCCTCGTCTACCGTGTATGTTCCCACAGTCGTCACGGTCTTCTTGAATCCCTGTCCGATGACCGACCCACCCTCAAAGGAGTTGTCCTGGAAGAGCACGTCGTTGATGCAGTTGTCTTCGATGAGGAATCCGTCGCTGTCGAACGGTGTCACGTCTCTTGCCACGAAGGCGAAGTGCCTTCCCGTCCGCGATGCCGTGAAGAACTTGCACCCCGTGACGATGAGCTGGTCGATGCCGAGCACGGTATCGATGAGGAACTCGTAATACCCTCCGTTGGTGGACTGGAACACAGCCTTGTTGAGGTTGAGCGAATGACGGGTGTAGAAGAAGTGCGACGTGGTGGAGAATCCGCCCACTGCTTCGCCGCCTACCTCGCCGTCGATGGTGAAATCTTTCTCGATGGGAATGCCATTGTCGATGAGTGCCGCTTTCTTGACGGAGTCCCATGCATCACGGGTGATGTAGTAGACCTGGTCGAGATGCAGTCCGGCGCAGTCGGCATAGTCGCCCGTTGCCTTGCAGAGATTGACGAGGAGGTTAGTGTTGTAGTTCCTCACCGATGTCGACGTACCCGTCTTGAAATACACATCCTCCGTCTGTCCTGAGCCTTCTGCCGCTACCTCGTAGATGCGCATCTCCGAAGGCAGGTTTTCGGCGAGCGGTGTGAGCGTGAGGGCGCTACTGATGTCTTGCGCGGTGATATCCTCCGCGTCCTTGTCGATGACGACGGCGCCGAGGTTTCCCACCTCTGGGTCGAAGGGTACGGGGGTGTCGGGTTCGGGTTCCCCATCAGGGTGGTACGCCTTTACCTTGTCGTCGAGTGCCTTGAGCATGCGGAAGAGCGCGGAGATATTATTCTCGCTGTCCTGTATGCGCTGTGAGGCATCGGGGATGATGTCTTGTTTCTGCGTGAGGGCATACTGTATGGCACGGTTCTCGACGGGGTTCTGCGAGGAAGGGCTGAGCGCCGTATCCACGGTGATTGGTGGGATGCTGCCTGGTGTCACCGTACCACTCTCCAAAGCCTGCAGACGGAGCATCAGCGCACTGTCGGCCTGTTGCCGCAGACGTGTCTCCTCATGCAATGCCGACAGGCGCGCCTGTCGTTCGTCTGCCACTGCGCCCTCCACATAAGCCGTGAGCCCTGCCACATTTGACACATTCACCGCCCCATTAGCCAGTTTTTCGACGGTCACCGCAGCGTCGGCCAGTTTTTCAGTCGTCACCGCCCCATCGGCCAGCTTTTCGGTCGTCACCGCATAGTCGGCCAGTTTTTCTGTCGTCACCGCCCCATCGGCGATATTCTCGGTATGGATAAAGACGCCGTCGAGGATGAGCTGAGCCGTCCACTGTCCATCCGGAGTGCCGTTATGGTCGGTGTCGGTGGCATGGTTCCACATCAGCGCGCTGAGGCAGCGAATGGTGATGCCGCCGAAAGCCTCGTAACGCCCTGGCGTGGCAGCGAGGTAGAACACGTTATGGTCGGTGGGCTGTAGGGGGTTGGTCATGTCGGGATATGCCACGCCTCCGAAGACATAACCGGCAGCAGCTATGCCGTCGACCACGTCGCGGGCATGGTCGTAGGCTGCGAGGTCGAACGTGCCACCCAGTGCCACGCTGTCGGCCACGCACTCCCAGGTGCCCGGAGTGGCACAACTCCAGAGGGCAGGCTGTGCCGTGGTGCCCACCAATGCCCAGTCGCCCCGCTGCGGAGAGCGACAGGCAGCGATGAGCGCGTCGTAGGAGGCGAAGAGGCCTCTGTCATGGCCCCGGAGATGGCGGCAGATGAGTTCTCCCTCCACCCTCAGGTCGCGTTTCACTACTGCATGCTGCATCACACGGAGTCGTCCGCCCACGGTGAGGTCGTTGGAGATGGCGACATCACCCTGTTGGTGCAGCAGCCGGTAACTGTCGGTGTTCTCATAGATATCCGACCGCCAGTTGCCTTGTGCGGGGTCCCAGAAATAGGTCACCGCCCCGATATTCAGGTATTCCCCTGGGTGACCACCGGCAGGGAAGGCATGCCATACGGCAGCCATGCTGCCAAAGCATCCCAAGTGATAGATTTTGTTTTTCATGATAGGTGTTTTTGGTGAATCAAGTATTGAAGCTTTATTGACAGAAGGCCACATACGACTGTCGGGTGAGCGTGGCGATGCGGTCGATGATGTTGTGATAGAGCAGCGGGGGAAGTTCGATGGTGCCTTGCACGATATGTGGCACGGGCTGGTAGAGTGCCTTGGCGATGGTGACCCCTGCCCCACCCTGCGAGGAATAGAGTTCCACGGCCTGTCCCATGGGCGTGGTGACGATGGCCGCCACAGGTCGCTCCGGATTACCCCTGATGGCAGGGAAACGGCTCGACTGCCACTGGTATTCCTCGTCGAGGGCGGTGATGACCTTGGCATCGCGCTGCCAGTCGCTCATGCGGATGGCGAGGAGGCGGAGGAAGTCGTCGGGAAGCAACAGCAGTGCCATCCCCACCCCCGGGGCCTGCTGCCATGCCACACCCCCATGGAGGGGCACGCCAGGAGCCAGTTTCTCGGATGGCGCCTCCTCGATGACCTGTCGTGCGCCCCACTCCACCTGCGAGGCGATGATGTCGGCGATGGTACGTGCTCCCCTGTCGTTGACGGCAATGAGGGGTTGGTCGTCATCGTCGAGGTCGAGGCGCACGCTCACGTCGTGGAGAATCTGATGGATGGGATATTTCATGGCGCGGAACAGATGAAGTAGATGGTTTCGGGGTCGGGCTGCTGCGGGAGGCTGTCGACGAAGGCGACAGGGAGGTGTCCTGATGTCAGCGTTTCAAGGGCATCGGCGCGTGCTTCGAGCAGTGTGGCGCGCCGTTCCAGGTCTGCAGCACGCTCATCGAGGAGCGACGTGCTCTCTTCGAGGCGTGTGGTGCGCCCCATCCCCCGGGAGAGGAAGGGGGTGCGGCGCTCTTTTTGTGCGTTTTCTTTCCAGGAGGACATAGAAATATTCAAGATTGAAAATTGAGTCCGGGTTTCGCCCGATTGAAATTGAGTCCGGGCTTCGCCCGATTGAAATTGAGTCCGGGCTTCGCCCGATTGAAAATTGAGTCCGGGCTTCGCCCGATTGAAAATTGAAAATTGAAAATTGAAGATTGAAGATTGATTACGGGCTTCGCCCGATTAAGGAGGCTTGGTGCCTGGGATGTCGATGATGAGTTCCCAGCCATGCTTGCGGGCTGCTCTTACGATATCGTCGATGCTGCGTAGTTTTGAGCGTGAGACGCCGGTCGTATCGGCGGTCCAGTCTCTGGCATCGTTGAACGAAGTGAAAGAGATGGTCTTCACGTCGTCGGGGGTTACGGTTTCTTCGTGTGCGGGGGTCGGAGGGGTATCTTCGACGGGTTTCAGTCCGACCAGACTACCGAAGAAGCGGTGATGCTCGATGGCTTCCTGCAACCGGGTGTCGGCAGTGGTGAGATAGCTTCCTCCGAGAGTGAGTGGCACGAAAGAGACATGTGTCCACTCTCCTGCCACACACACGTTGAAACTGACCTCAGTGTTTGAGATATAGGTCTTGGGCATAGATTTATTTGAAGGGAAGTTAAAGGGAAGTTAAAGGGAAGTTAAAGGGAAGTTAAAGGGACATTAGACTTGCGAGTCAACGCTTGGTGTGCAACTCCCCTCCTACAGGCCCTCTACTAAAGTGGCGTAGCCAGGCGGAGGCGGGCATGGGCCTTTGCATAGCGCAGGTACAAGCAGCTGATCTCCTGCAGCACCACGGCATCGGTGTTGCGCACACCGGCCTTCTTCAGGTCGAGGATATTGCGGCTCCAGCTCAGGTGTGTCTTCTTCGTGAGGAACTCCGGGTCGAGGGCGAAGGCGCAGTCGGCCATGCCGTTCAGGTCGAAGAGTTCATGGTGTATGGCAAGAATCTCGCCGAAGTCGGTCTCCCAACTCTTGAATTTCAAGTTCCACACCTCTACGGTGTCTTTCAGGCGGAACTTGTCGCTGTCGATCTTCGAGAGGGCGGCGAGGAAGTCGGAGCCGCAGAACATCACCTTGCGCTTGTTGCCGATACCAGTGCCCACGAAGAGGTCTTTCGAGATATCTACCAGGTCTTCGTCGGAAATCACGGCACAGTGCTTCGTGGCGTTCCATGTGCCCACCTCGATGTCCTTGCCCGCCTGCCACCAGATGCCTTTGGTGAACCACTGCGACATGCCATCTTTCACGGAGTGGTTGACGACGTTCATGTCACCGAAGAGGTAGCTGTTTTCCATGGCGAGGCGCATGTCGTAGATGCTGTCCTCCTCCAGGTCGGAGAAGCCCCAGTTCACTTCCTTCGCCGCAATCTTGTCGAGCGTCGACTGTTCTATCTGCGCCATGAAGTTCTGGCAGTACTGCAGTTCCGAAGTGGGGATGTTGTTGAAACGTCCGGTCTGCACGTCGAGTTCGCCGCACGACTTGCCCATACGGATGAGCGTGGTGCCGTTGCTGATGGCAGGAACGCCGATGTTCTGTCCGTTGACGGCAGTGCCGTTGATGGCGAAGACGATAGGCTGTCCGTCGGAGGTCTTCCCGCAGACACACAGTTCCAGGTCGGGCGTCTTCGCGTCGTTGGCGTTGTATGCCACCCCCTTATGGTTGTTGACGGCCTTCACGCCTACCACGCGGATGGTGTCGTCGAGGGTGAACATGTCGGGGTCGGCTACACGGATGGCGGTCGAGACGCCATTGCTGGCAGATACGGCAGCGATGAGGGTGGTCTTCACCGGACGCGTACCCACGCTGTAGTATTTCACCTCGAACGACGAGGCATGCTGGCTATGGGCATAGCGCGAAATTTGGTCAACGGGTGTTGCCATCGGACGGATGCGGGTGATGCGTTCGTCGATGTCTTTCTGGTACATCTCGCTATCGGCGTCGGAGCGTCCGAGCGTCTCGGAGAGGATGCCGGCAGGGTTGTTGGGATGTGTGGCGGCAGCCCCTGCCGTGGTGTGGTGTTCGGTGGTGCCTTTGTAGAGCTCGTTTCCTGAGCTGGTGATGCCGGCATCGGGCAGTGGTGATGGGTTTGTGCTCATGATGGTTGGATGTTAATAATAGCATGTTTTCTGTTCACGCTGCAAAAATAGCATCCAACCAAAGGGATTTCATGGCATTTTCGTATGGATGAAAAAAGACTCCCGCTGTGTTGGCAGCGGGAGTCTTGAATAGTATATCGGGGATGTGTTTGCCCTGATACGAGTGTTTATTTGCCCAGAATGATGTTGATGATACTGGTCACGTCACTCATGTTGATAAGTCCATCACCAGTGCAATCGGCGTTGATGAAAGAGAACGGCGTCGGGTTCTTACCCAGCACATAGTTGATGATGGTCGAGACATCACTCATGTTGATGAGGCCATCGTCGTTGGCATCACCCAGGAGGGCAGCGGTACCCTTCTCCACGGTCACCTTGAAGGTGGAGTTGACGGGACGCACATGCTGGCGAGCAGTAGTGATGAAGTCGACATCGCTGATGGTTCCCGTATACTCACCGGGCTTGACGTTGTCGGCAGCCTTCAGGGTGAGGGTAACCAGGGCGCCCGACTTTCCGGTGATTGTCTCCAGACCCAGTTGGATGCCACAGATGTTATACTCATTCGGTGCGGGGTTTCCCACGACGATCTGTCCAGTGTACCTGTCGGTAGCTACTGCTTCGACCAGTGTGATTCCCTCGGGCAGTTGCAACGTGAGGCTGAAGGCCGTAAGGTCGGTGCGGGTGTTGGTGAGGTCGAGGGTCACCGTGGCGGTCTCTCCCGCCGTAATGGTGAAATCGTCGATTTTCACACTCTCAGCCTTTGAGGTATAGGCGAAGCTCAGCAGAGCCATAGCCAGGAATATGATTTTGTTTCTCATTGTTCGAAGCATTGATTATTTGATAACTACTTTCTTGCCATTGAGGATATAGACACCCTTTGTGGGATGGTCGACACGCACACCACTGAGGTTGTAGTACACACCGTCTTCGTAGGCCTTGCGGCTGTCGCCCATGACCTGGACGATGCCGGTAGGAATGGCACCACCGATGTTTTCGAACTGGTGGATGGCTCCGTCGGCGGTGACGAACCGGATATTCTCTACCACGATGTCATCGAGGTCGGGATTGCCGGCGAGGATGTTGATGACCGAGCCGTCGTATCCCTCGAATGGCTTGTTGGTGAAGGAGATGGCAGCGAAGCGGTAGGTGTTCTCACCAATCTGGTTGTAGACCATCTGATGACCCTTGAGCCGCTCGGAGAGTTTGACAAGCTCTACCTCTGAAAGCTCAGGGAGAGTGAGGTCGAACTGGAAGGCGGTATAGGGCACCTCGCTGTCGATGCAGAGTGACAATACATTGTTGATGTCCTTGGTGAGGACGACGCTCTCCTCTACATCCATACGCGGTGCGTAGTTGATGTTGGGAGCAGCCTCGCCATTGGCAATCATGCCAACGAGGATAACGGCATCGGCTACGGTGACCTCGTCGTCGTCGTCGAAGTCGGCAAGGAACCTGTCGAATACTGTGGCGGGCTCACCTACGACATATTTCACGATATCCACGGCATCGAGCATGTCGGCCTTGCTGTCACCATTGACGTCGCAGTTCGGATATTCGATGATTTTCTCGAAGGAGCTCCACTGTGAATCAGCGGCAGCATAACTGTCTTTCGACAAGGCAGGTACATAGAGCCGTGTGCCGGAGAAGTTGAAGTTGTAGAACAACAGCGGATCAACATCAAGGGCATTGGCCCAGGCCACCTTCACGGTCTTCAGTGCCGTGCATCCATAGAAGTTGTAGGGCTGCACCTCGCCTACAGAAGCGGGGATGCTGAGGAACTCGAGCGACGAGCAATTCTCCAGTGCACCTTCCTCCAGTTTCTGCAAGGTCTTCGGCAACTTCAGCGAAGTGAGGCCGGCAGCGCCACAGAAGGCATAGCCCTTGATTGTGGTCACCGTCTCGGGAACGACATAATCGCCTTGTTTTCCGGCGGGATATGCATAGAGCAGCGTCTTGTTCTTGTCGAAGAGCACGCCGTCGACTGCCACGAACTTGGTGTTGTCAGCTGCCACGGAGATGCTGGTGAGCGACGAACAGTTGGCGAACACGCCCATACCGAAGGTGGTAACGCCTTCCGGAATCTGTATCGACTTGAGGTTCGTACAATCTGCGAAAGCACCCTTGCGGATGTTTGTGATGGTCTTCGGCAGTGCGATTGTCTCGAGAGCCGTACAACCCCTGAACGCGTCGTTGTTGATGGCGGTGAGTCCGGTGAAGTACTTCAGTTCATTGAACGAGGTAATCTGAGTGTTGCCCTGGAAGAATTCGCTGATGGTGTAGGCCTCCTTGGCCTCTGCCACGGTGAGTTCACCGTCGCCACTGGTATCCCATTTCTCTACACAGATAGCCTTAACGATGGGATCCTCGAAGTCGATGACAGAGGAATCAACGAGGTACTCGTCGATGCGGAAGTTCTTCCATACAGCGGCTTTCTTGTACTTGTTCTTGCTGCCCTTCGGAACGCTGAGCGCGCAGTTCTTCACGTCGACATCCTGGAAGGTGTTGGCGGGAACGGTGAGCGGTGTAGCCCATTCCACGACGACGGAGTCGAGTGCGGTGCAGGCACGGAAGGCACTGGCACCAATGGCTGTCACACCATCGTGGAGCACGAGCGTCTTGAGTGCAGCCACCATGGTGAAGGCATCCTCGCCGATTTCGGTGACGGTCTCATCGAGCACATACTCTTTGCTAATGGTCTTGGCAGCGGGGAACTGGAGGAGTTTGGTTTGCGACTTGTCATAGAGCACGCCGTTGTACGACGCATAGTTGGAGCTGGCTGCATCGACATCGATGGCGGTGAGTTTCGGACAGCCCTTGAAGGCACCCGTGCCCACTTTCACGATATTCGACGAGATAGACACCTTGGTGAAGCCGGTGTTATAGGCGAAGGCGCTGTCACCAATCTCGGTAAGGCCCGGCAGACGGTTGAACGTATTGATGGCGGTACCCTGGAAGGAACTCTTGCCGAAGCGTGTGATGCCCTCGGGCATGGTGACAGCAGAGAGGCCGGTGTTCTTGAACGCATCGTCGCCAATCTCGGTGAGGGCAGTGAAGTACTGCAACTCATTGAACTTCGTGATGGGTTGACCAGTGAACGTTGTGCCGAGGTCGGCCACCAGGGCAGCCTCCTCATAGCTGATATGGCCATCGCCATCGGAATCCCATTTCTCTGCAGCGAGTTGTTCTACGAGCAGGTCTTCGAAGTGGATGATGGTAGCATCGTAATCATCCATGCTCATCTCCTTGAAGAGGGCGAAGAACTTCCATCCGTTTGCGGTCTCGTAACGGCTCGTCGTGCCCTTCGGAACGAAGAGAATACCTGTAATCTGTCCGCTGCTGAGTGTTCCGGCATTGGAGAAGGTATTGTCGTTGATAGACAGCGGAGTGTTTCTTGCCACCTGACATCTCACGCCGGCGGGCATGCCGTTGAAGGCTTTCTCGCCGATGGAAGTGACGTTCGACGGGATATTGATGCTCTGCAGGTTGCTACAACCCGAGAAGGCACCCTCGCCGATGGTCGTGACCTTCGAGCTGAAGTCGATGGCCTTGATACCGGTACAGTCTTCGAATGCATAGTCACCGATGGTGGTAATCTCATTGAAGCTGACAGAGGTAATCTTTGTTGCGCCACTGAAAGCGTAAGGATAGATCGCCTTGATTTCACCTGTTGTGGGATTGAAGCTGGTTTGCGACTTACCTGCCGGATAAGCCACCAGCGTAGCGTAGTCTTCCGTGAAGAGTGCATCGTTGGCCACCTTGTATTTGGCATTGCCTGCCTGCACCTGGAAATAAGCGAGCGATGCGCAGTGTGCGAAAGCTCCCTCACCCACGGATGCCACGTTCTTGTAGAGATAGAACCTGTTGATGGCATTACAGCCATAGAACGCCTTCTTGCCGATGTTGATAAGACCAACGGGTAGCATGGGCCTGTTGAGTATCTCACATCCCTCGAAAGCACTCTCACCGATGGTGGTGATGGTGGAAGGCATGGTGATGGTGGTGAGTGCCGTACAGCCCTTGAACGCATTGTCGGCAATCGTCTTCAGTGAGGTGAAGTATTGCAGTTCTTCAAACTTCGTGATTTCGGTGTTGCCGGTGAAGGCATTGCCCAGGTCGGTCACGGCCTTGGCCTCCACGCCGTTGAGCTTGCCGTCGCCGTTGGTGTCCCACTTCGACACACAGATAGCCTCTACCTTCGGGTCGGCGAAGACGAGGTCGGAATACTGGTCAGAGAACTCTTCCTTTGTACCGAAGTCTTTCCACACATTGGCCTCCTCATAGAGCGATTGGGTACCTACCGGCACGCTGAGCTTGGCATTAGCCACGTTCACGCCCGAGAAGGTGGAAGCGGGTACGGAGAGCGGTGTAGACCAGTACACCTTCACCTCGGTGAGTGCCGTACAGTTGCCGAAGGCATTATCGCCGATGTTCTGCACCGACTTGTAGATGCTCACGATAGAGAGTCGCGAAGCACCGAGGAAAGCCTCGGGAGCAATGGTCTTCACGCCGTCGGGTATCACGACGTTGGTGTAGGAGTTGTAGGCGGGGAACTGAATCAGCTTGGAGTGGTCCTTGGTGAAGAGGGAATTGAGTGCGCTCACGTAATTGGTGTTCTCGGCATCGACGGTGATGGCGGTGAGTTTCTCACACGACTTGAGCACACCGTTGCCGATGGTCTTCACCGATGCGGGCACGTTGAAGGTCTTCAGGTTGTTGCAATAGGCAAAGGCGTTGGCACCGATGGAAACCACCGACCCTGGCAGGATAATGCTGGTCATGGTACAGTTGGCAAACGCCTCGGCGGGGATAGAGGCAAGGCTGGTGAAATACTGCAGCTCGTCGAAGGAACTGATTTCCTTGCCCTTGAACAGCGTACTGATATTGGTCACAGCGGCAGCCTCGTCGTAGGTGATGTAGCCATCGTGGTCGCTATCGAAGTTGGCCACGCAAATCTGACGCACCGTCTCGTCCTTGAACTGGATAATCTGGGCGGCGTAGTCGGCGATGGTTCCCTCCTCGATGAAGTCGAACCACTTCCATCCGGTGGCACTCTGGTAAGCGCTCTTCTTGCCTGTGGGCACGAACAAGCGACCGTTGATGCCTTCGGTGACGGGGTTGAAGGTAGAGAAGGTACCGTCGGCGATGGAGAGCGGAGTGTTCCAGCTCACCTGTGCACGGATGCCCTGGGCAACGCCCTTGAAGGCATTGGCACCAATCTGTGTCACGGTCTCGGGGAAGATGACGGTATAGAAGTTCTTGCAACCCTCGAAGGCGCTCGCGCCGATACGCGTCACGTTGTTGAGGGTGACGGAGTTGATATTCTGACCGCCAGCAAAGGCATAGGGCTTGATTTCCACCACCTTCGTGGGAACGCTGAAGTTCTTCGTGGTGTTGCCTGCGGGCACACAATAGAGTATGGTGCCGTCTTTCGAGTACAGGCAACTGCCTGAGAAGGAATAAACGGTGTTGGTGGCACCCGTAATCTTCGTACAGGAAGTACAGTTGGCAAAGGCACCCTCACCGATATCGGTCAACTTGCCATAGATATAGAAAGAAGGTATCTTTGCACATCCGTCGAAGGCATGTGCACCCACTTTGGTGAGCGATGACGGCAGCGAGATGCTCGCGATGTTGGCACAGCCATAGAACGCCTTCTCACCAATGGTAGTGAGCTTCGCGTACATGGTGACTGAGGTAAGTGCTTCGCACCCCACGAAAGCCTCCTTCTGGATGGTGGTGAGGTCGGAAGGCAGCTGGATGGTCTCAAGCGATGAACAGCCCTTGAAGGCGTTCATGCCGAGAACGGTGACACCCTTGAACGAGCGCAACTCATTGAAACGGGTAATCTCGGTATTGCCCACGAAGTAGCCACTGATATCCTCTACGGCCATGGCCTCACGGTAGGTGAGCTCGCCGTCGTTGTTGGTATCCCAGTTCTCCACACAGATGGCTTTCACTGCGGGGTCCTCGAACTGCATGACGATATCGATGTTGTCGCTGTACTCACGAATCTCGCCGAAGTCCTTCCAGACATTTGCAGCCGCGTAGACACTCTTGTATCCCGACAACACGCGGAGCACTACATTGCTGAGCGTCACCCCGTCGAACACCTCGGGGGTGATTTCCAAGGGCGTTGTCCACTGTACGGTGACCGTCTGCAGACTGGTACATCCCTGGAAGGCGTATTCGCCGATGTAGGTAATCATGTTGGGGATGGTGACGGTCTTCAGCGACGTACAGTCGGAGAAGGCCTCATCGTTGATGGCAGTCACTCTGTAATAGAGGCCATTGTAGTAAACTCTCCAAGGGAGCGCCAGGTTGACGGGCCCGGAGACATCATCACTTCCTGTTCCCACATTGGGATTTGTGGGACTACCAGATGATGTGAAATAATTTTCATCCCAGCCTGCCACCATCACCGTGCGGTTAGTACGGTCGGTAATATTGTATCCGATACCATCGACAACGATGTCGAAAGCCGAAGCCACGGACACGATACAGACTGACATAAAAGTTAGCAGTAATCTTAAATGTCTCATAAATAATAATAATGTTAGTATTTATCAATCAATTATTCTCTGAGCTGAGCAGGGCAGGACTCTTTCCCGACCCATGCTGTCGGCCTGCCACAACCCGATGGGCAAGCCCGAAATTTTAAAAATCCCTCCTTGGCCTTAGAGAACCAAGGGCCGAAGGAGGGATATGTAGCTATCGTCGAAGCACGATTACTTCACGACGACTTTCTTTCCATTGACAATATACATGCCTTTCTGAGTGGGCTGGTTCACACGCACACCCGAAATGGTATAGGTCTCATTGCCGGCAGCCTCTGCGTCGACGTTGCTGATACCAGTAGTCTCCTCGAAGATGAAGGCCTCGGCAGCAGAAGAGCTGTCTTCGATATAAGCCTTGTACTTGGGAATCTCCACACCAGCCTTGCAGCGATAGAAGCCCACGCCGTCGGTCTTGCTGGCCAGAGCGAAGGTGCTGCTGGTAGCGGTGTAGGCAGCGGTGGCAGTGCCCTTAAGGATGTTGGTGGCAGGAGCAGCGGGTGCATCGGCAGTGGTCTTCAGGTAGTAGGGACCAGCAGCAGCTTCGATGATGACAGGAGTCTCGGCGGGTACGGAGGTCACCTCAGCACGCTGAACGAAACCATCAGCTACACCAGTAGCAGCAGAAGCCTTAAGGCCAGTGCCAGCGAAGTCGAGTGCCACAGGCCAGCTAAGGGTAGCATAACCCGGCTCACCTACAGTGAGTTTCACGGCGAACTCAACGGGATTCTGTGTCTCTGCAGGGAAAATTTCCTGAGAGGGAACGCTGATGGTGGTGAACATCAAACGGGTATCCTCACCCTCGAAACCATCGAGATAAGGCTTGTTGACAACACCGATGTTCTGTTCGCCAGTCTGGGTCAGATCGGTGGCGGCAAGCTTTATCTTCAACACGGGCTCAGATACTTCCAGGGGGAAGCCGACATCCTCAGTGGAATGATAAAGTGCTATGGCCAACACATTCTTATCCGCCTTGTAGTCAACCTCCACTGTCGCCTCGAGCATATCAAGACTGCTATCCTTGATAACATCAATATATTTTGGCTTCAGTTTATTGCCATAAGCCTTCAGAAGCGTATAGCCATCGGGAATCTGAATCCAGAAGTTGGCAGACCTCAGATTCAACACATTTGCCGAGCTCACATTGAAAACAATGTTGAACTCTTGTTCCACGCTTTCAACAGGATTGGCAATGTCGAACTCCATCTTGTCGCCGCCAACGGGGACAACGGTAATGCTTTCCTGTGCAAACGCAAAGCCTGCCATTAACAGCATGGCAATTCCAAGTAAACACTTTTTCATGATCATTTTCTGTTTTTGTTATTTGTTGAATTTATTGATTGTCTAACTGAGATAAGTCGTTTATGGTATGGGGGAGTCATAGGAAAAGACACGTCGCAAGGGAATGCAGACAAGCGCCATTACCCGACACTACTTCCCGAGAGGTGCCAAGCCATGTGCCCGAAAATGTCAATAATTCCTTTCGCATGTTGTGTATTCTATAAATCTCCGAATCATCAATTATCGTACGCTGATAGGATATAGATCAGTCGAATAGTTTTCGCCTTTCCTCACGCTATCTGACGGATTTGGTGATGGATGCGGCACATTTTTACATACTTTGGTGCAAAAGTAGAAATTATTTTTGAAAAAAACTACATTTGCACAAAAACTTTTGGTCAAAAAGCACTGAAATAGGTCTTTAAACTTGAAATTTAACTTAAATTAACTATTCTTGGTTGTTTTTGATGATTTACACTGATTATCAAAGGGTCAGCGGAATTCCGTCAGGGGAGAACTCGGCAGTCCGCTGTTCTTGGTTTTTTGTAACTGTTTAGCGAATTATCATTTAAGGTAATGTTCGGACAGATTTGCAATATTTGCAATCCATCCGCATTGAATATCAGGAACCAACGGTCGGCGGCCGAAGGGAATTGAAAATCGACGTGCGAAGCGGAAGTCAAAGCCAATTTTAATCCGGTTATCGCATTGCAAATGCTTCTATTCTATGGAGAGTGTGTCAAAAGTGATTGAGCGTCCTTCACACGTCGGCCACAGGTTCTCACCGTAGGCGATTGAAGAAGGGAGTGCGCTTCGCGCAGAAATCTCACAAATCATTACAAATCAAGCAAATCTCAAATAGAAAAAAGATTTGAATGATTTGCATAGATTTGAAAGATTTCTCGCCGTAGGCGACTACCAATTAAATTTGACACACCCTCAACTAATTTTCGGATTCAACAAAAACCAGACTGTCGGCTTTCTTGCGAAAGTTGAATAGACATGGTTTTTATGAATAAGGGTCCTTTTCGTAACAAAATGAACAAAATCATGTTAAATGTTTCCAATTTTCATATTTTCAGCAAAAAAGTGTTATATTTGCATAGGATTAGCGGGCGAAGAATTCAACGCCAGGAATCTGCTCAAGAACAACCCTATTCTGCAACTTAACCAATCGATAATAACATGAAAACAAGACTACCCATTGGAAACCGTATGACGCGGGCGGCGGCGACACTGCTCGTGATGCTCGCCATGGCCATGGCCGTGAGGGCACAGACACCCTACGCCATCTATTGCGACGGCAACAAGACCTTCTATTTCACTTACCGGAATGAGGTACTGACCGAGAACGGTAATTTCACGCCAGAGGGGGCAACCAACGCCCTGCCCATCACCGCCCTGTGGAGCGGGACGGCAGTGACG
>JAFZVV010000022.1 GCA_017617615.1 Prevotella sp.
GGCCCACGGCTCGTAGTGGTCCTCGGTGTGGGTGAAGCGCTGCACGTCCATGTGCGTCTTCTCCATCTGGTCGATTTCCTGGAAGATGCTGCGCAGCACGCTGCCCGAGGTGGCACGGAAATACTTGCCTCCTGTCTTCGACGCGATGGTCTTGAGGGTGGCCTCGTCGATGACCACAGGCATGCGCTGGTACTGGATGTTGCCGGCATAGTCGATGGCGACGGGATAGTCGGCGGTGCCGTTGCTGCCCACGCCGATGGTGTAAATCTTGATGCCGTACTTGCGGGCGATGTCGGCGGCGGTGTTGGGCGCAACGACGCCCGTGTTGTTGGAGCCGTCGGTGAGCAGGATGATGCTCTTGCTCTTGGCCTTGCCGTCACGGATGCGGTTGATGGCGGTGGCGATGCCGTCACCAATGGCGGTGCCGTCCTCGAGGGTGCCGATTTCGGTCATGCCGATGGCATTGACCAGGGTGGCGTTATCCATTGTCATGGGCACCTGGGTGAAACTCTCGCCGGCGAACAGCACGAGGCCGATGTTGTCGTGGTCACGGCCGGCGACAAACTGTGTTGCTACCTTCTTGGCGCTCTCGAAGCGGTTGGGCGAAAAATCCTTGGCGAGCATACTGGTGGAGACGTCAAGGGCGATGACGATGTCGGTGCCCTCCACGTCGCTGGTCGACCAGCTGTCCTTGGTCTGCGGGCGGCACAGGATGACGATGAGGCATGCCAGTCCTGCCAGCTTGAGGGCAAATGACAGGTGCTTGAGCCACACTTTCCAGCTCGTGCCCATGCCGTCGAACGCCCGCGTCGACGAGACGTTCATCTCGGGCTCGTTCTTGTCCTGGCTATAGATATACCATGCGATGAGCGGAATCATCAGCACAGGCAGCAGCCACAACAATCCGGGGTGAGCAAGGTTTATCATTTCTTCGCCTCCTCTTTCTTTTCGGGTTCTTCAACAGGGCGCGTGGCCTCGACGAAGTTCACGGCACGCTGGTAGGCGACCTCATTGTCGTCGGCAAGCGGGCGGGCGTTGGCAAACTTCACGATGTCGGCCACCTCGAGAATCATCTCCAGCTGCTCGTTCACAGCCTTGGTCTCCCTGTTTTCCTTCAGCGTTTCGATAATCTGCGTCGAGGTCATCTCCACGGCGTTGATGTGGAAACGGCGGTCGATGTACACGCGCAGGATATCGGTCAGACCCGTGAAGTATTCCTTCTCCTGGCCACGTTGCCACAGCTCGGCGGCTTTGAGGTTGCGCAGGTTAATCATCGCCTCCTCGTAGGGCGGCAGGCGCTTCTTGACCGCCTTCAGCGGGTTGATGCCCTTCTTGTAGTACTTGCGGTAAGCCCAGATGCCGCCAATGAGCAGCAACAGCGCCAGCAGCCACAGCCACCAGTAGTCGGGCAGCCAGTCGAACAGGCTAAAAGGCACCTCCTCGACGGGCTTGATGTCGTGGATGTCCTGCATCTTGCTCACGTCAACAGGCAGCACCTTGAGGGTGAGCTGGTTGCAGAAGGCGGTATCGCCGTTCACCACATAGGGGATGGGCTTGATGACCCACAGTCCCGAGTCAAAGCTCTGGATGATGAGGTCGCGGTTGATCTGGATGCGGTTGTTGCCCAGGTCGGTGGTGTCGGCAGCAGGCCGCTCGGCAATCTCTACCATGGCGCTCAATGTGTCGGCCTGCTCGCCAGGGAAGAAACCACGTGCGTCCTTGTCCTGGGTAATCTCCAGGTGCAAGGTCGTGGTCTTGCCCATCAGCAGCGTGGCGCTGTCAAGCTTGGCCTTGAAAGTGACGTTGCCGCCCCATGCCGTTGCCACAGTGGCCAGCAGCACGGCAGCCGTCATCACGATATGTCTCACATGTTGTGACATGAATCTCACTATTCTCTAATCACTAATCTTTAATCACTAATCAGCGCAACACGCTTTTAATGAGCCTTTACTCCTCGGTTCTTGAACAGGTTCATCAGGGCGGTGACGTAGTCCTCGTCGGTCGCCACGCTCGCCAGGTCGACGTTGCAGCGCTGCAACGTGCTGCCCACCATCTGCTGCTGGTTGTACCACCAGCGGCTGTAGGCGTCGCGCACGCGCTTGCTGCCCATGTTCACCCACTTGAGGCTGCCGCGCTCGGCATCGCGCACGCGCATCAGCCCCACGTCGGGCAACTGTGCCTCGCGCTTGTCATAGACCTGCACGGCGATGACGTCATGCTTGTGGTTGGCGATGGACAGCGACTTGCTGTAATCGTGCTCATCGATGAAGTCGCTCACCAGAAAGGTGGTACAGCGCTTCTTCAGGGCGCTGGTCATGTATTCCAGCACCATGTTGATGTCAGTGCCGGTGTTGGTCGGCTGGAAGTCGAGCAGTTCGCGGATGACGAGCAGGATGTGCTTGCGGCCCTTCTTGGGCGGGATGAATTTCTCCACCTTGTCGCTGAAGAAGATGACGCCCACCTTGTCGTTGTTCTGGATGGCCGAGAAGGCGATGGTGGCACCGATTTCGGCCATCATCTCGCGCTTGGCGACGCCCACAGCGCCGAAGTCCTTGCTGCCGCTCACGTCCACGAGCAACATCACCGTCAATTCGCGTTCCTCCTCATAGACCTTGACATAGGGGCGGTTGTAGCGGGCGGTGACGTTCCAGTCGATGTCGCGCACGTCGTCACCGTACTGGTACTCGCGCACCTCGCTGAAGGTCATACCCCTGCCCTTGAAGGCCGAGTGGTACTCGCCGGCAAATATGTTCTGCGACAGGCCCTTGGTCTTGATTTCAATCTTGCGGACCTTGCGCAACAGTTCATTAGTATCCATTTGGTGGTATTTCTTATAGTAACTATAGTATCTATAGTATCTATAGTATCTATAGTATCTATAGTGTCTATAGTGTCTATAGTAACTATAGTAACTATAAAGGGGGTCCGTGTTTTTAATGCCTACTTCTCTCTCTTCAATACGATTTTTGAGGGGATTTTTACGTATTTGTTTTTCACTACGATTTTGTAGGTACTGCCTTCTTCATGTTTCATGGTAATATTGCCTTCTGCATCAATCGACAGAACGGCAATGAAATCCTCGCTCCCGTAATCATTGATGACGTCGATGACCGCGCTGTGCGCATTCTTCAGCGTGATGTCGGTCAGCAGCCAGACCCGTGAGTCACGCTTCGAGCTCAGATAGCCGGGCACCTCGCCAAATATTTCCTGGCCAGGAACATGGAGGTCCTGCCCATAGGCATCTATGGTAAGGTAAATCTGGTATTCCTCATTATAGAACTTGCCCTTGAATGGCTGTTCAGTTTGTGCCTGACAAAATACAGACATCACGCTCAATATCAATGATATGAATAGTTTCAACATGATAGACCTTGATTTGGCTTGTTATACCTGTAATAATCATATTACAAAGTTATTTATTTTTTCCTATTATATTCTGGGAATATGCAAAAAACTTCCCTACTACGGCCTTTTTTAGTTTTTTTTTAGTATCTTTGCACCCTGATTATTAGTTTTTCACATGGGTAAACATTTGTTATTTCCCGATTATATTTTTGAGTCAAGTTGGGAGGTCTGCAATAAAGTAGGTGGTATTTATACCGTTTTGTCTACAAGGGCAAAGACCTTGCAGGAGAAAATAAACGACCATATTGTCTTTGTTGGCCCCGATTGCTGGCACAAAAGTCCATCTCCTTATTTCATCGAAGACCCCACACTCTTTGCTGAGTGGAAGACTGCAGCAGAGAATGACGGACTGAAGATGAAAATCGGACGATGGGATATCCCAGGAAAACCCATCGCAATTCTTGTGGATTTCGAAGACTTCTATGCGAAGAAAGACGAAATCTACACGATGTTGTGGGAACTATATCAGGTGGACAGCCTGCACGCCTATGGCGACTATGATGAGGCTTCGATGTTCTCCTATGCCGCCGGACTGGTGGTGGAAAGCTTCTATCATTTCTATCTCAACGACGACACCAAGGTGGTTTATCACGGCAATGAATGGATGACCGGTCTTGGACTCCTTTACATCCGCCATCGTCTGCCACAAATCGCCACTGTCTTCACGACCCATGCTACAAGTATCGGAAGGAGCATTGCCGGAAACAACAAACCTCTCTATGATTATCTGTTCGCATATAACGGCGACCAGATGGCAGGGGAACTCAATATGCAGAGCAAGCATTCCATCGAAAAACAAACTGCCAAAAATGTTGACTGTTTCACTACCGTCAGTGATATCACGGCAAGGGAATGTCTGGAACTGCTCGACAAGCCTGTAGATGTGGTACTGCCCAATGGCTTTGAGAACAACTTCGTTCCAAAGAGTGCTGAATTCACCAAGAAGCGCCGACAGGCACGGCAGCGCCTCCTCCATGTGGCCAACGCCCTCATGGGTACTGACCTCAACGATGATGTGCTCATCGTTTCCACAAGCGGAAGATATGAGTTCCGTAACAAAGGTGTAGACGTGTATATCGAGGCGATGAACCGCCTTTTGCGCGACAAGAATCTCCAGAAACAGGTGCTGGCTTTCATCGAGGTGCCTGGTTGGGTGGGTGAACCCAGGAAAGACTTGGTGGAGCGCCTTTCAAGTGGGAAAAAATTTGATACTCCGCTTGAGGTTCCCCTCGTCACGCATTGGCTCCACAACATGAGCCATGACAATGTGCTCGGCATGCTCAAATACCTGGATATGTGGAACAGGCCCGAGGACCATGTGAAACTCATCTTCCTGCCCTGTTACCTCACGGGCGACGATGGCGTGTTTGACATGACCTATTACGACCTCGTGTTGGGCAACGACCTCTGTATCTATCCCTCCTACTATGAGCCATGGGGATATACACCGCTCGAAGCCGTGGCATTCAAGGTGCCCTGCATCACGACCGACCTGGCAGGATTCGGTCAGTGGGCCAACACGGTGAAGGGAGGAAACAGCGAGATCGAGGATGGCGTGAAAGTCATCCACCGCACTGATTACAACTATTCCGAAGTGGCCGATGCCATCAAAGACACCGTGTCGGCTTTCTCGGCTTTTGATAAACAACAGGTTGCCAAAGCGCGTGCCAATGCCGACAAATTGTCGAAGAAGGCCCTTTGGAGCCATTTCATCACCTATTATTATGAGGCTTACGACATCGCGTTGAGAAAAGCCTCGCAAAGAAAAGAAACCAATTAGCAACTTATTTTATTAAAGTATGAAAATCAAGGCAGATTATGCAAATGTTCCCCAGTGGAAGGAAGTGATGGTGAAGTCAAAGCTTCCAAAACAGCTGGAATGTCTCGATGAACTCGCCCATAACATGTGGTGGGCATGGAATTATGAGGCCCGTGACCTTTGGAGAAGCCTCGACGAAGATCTCTACGAAGAAGTGGGACACAATCCCGTGATGCTTCTCGAACGCCTCAGCTACGACAGGAAACAAGAGATTGAAAAAGACAAGAACATCATGAAGTGCGTGAAAGATGTTTACAAGAAATTCCGCGCTTATATGGATGTGAAACCGGATAGTTCACGCCCCTCCGTGGCTTACTTCAGCATGGAATACGGTCTCAACCAGGTTCTCAAGATCTATTCAGGAGGTCTCGGAATGCTGGCTGGCGACTACCTCAAGGAAGCTTCCGACAGCAATGTAGACATGTGTGCCGTAGGATTCCTCTACAGATTCGGCTATTTCAAGCAGTCGCTCAGCATGGACGGACAGCAGATTGCCAACTACGAGGCGCAGAACTTCAACTCTCTGCCTATCGAGAGACAGCTCGATGCTGATGGCAATCATCTCGTCGTCGATGTACCATACATGAACTACCAGGTGCATGCCTATGTGTGGCGTGTCAATGTAGGACGTATTCCGCTCTACTTGCTGGATACCGACAATGACATGAACTCCGAGTTCGACAAGCCCATCACCCACTCGCTCTATGGCGGCGACTGGGAGAACAGGCTCAAGCAGGAAATCCTGCTCGGTATTGGTGGTATGCTCACCCTGAAGAAACTGGGTATCCAGAAACAGATATACCACTGCAACGAGGGTCACGCCGCACTCTGCAACCTGCAACGTCTGTGCGACTATGTACGTGACGGACTGTCGTTCAACCAGGCACTCGAACTGGTGCGTGCGTCATCGCTCTACACCGTGCATACCCCTGTGCCCGCCGGACACGACTATTTCGATGAGTCCATCTTCGGGAAATACATGGGGGGATATCCCCAGCTGCTGGGCATCACATGGGATGAGTTCATCGGTATGGGACGCCAGAACCCCGACGACCACTCCGAACGTTTCTGCATGTCGATTTTCGCCTGCAATACCTGTCAGGAAGTAAATGGTGTAAGTAAACTCCACGGATGGGTGAGCCAGAAGATGTTCGCACCCATCTGGAATGGCTATTATCCCGAGGAAAACCATGTGGGATATGTCACCAATGGCGTGCACTTCCCCAGTTGGGCAGCCACAGAGTGGCGTCAGCTCTATGCCAAGTATTTCGACAAAAACTTCATGGCCGACCAAAGCAACGAGTCGATCTGGCACGCCATCTACAATGTGCCCGATGAGGAAATATGGGCTACACGCATGGCACTGAAGAAAAAACTCATCGACTATATCCGCGACAAGTTCCGCGAGACATGGCTCAAGAACCAGGGCGACCCCTCACGTGTGGTTTCCCTGCTCCAGAAAATCAACCCCAATGCACTGATGATTGGTTTCTGTCGTCGTTTCGCTACCTATAAGCGTGCTCACTTGCTCTTCACCGACCTCGAGCGCCTGTCAAAGATTGTCAACAACCCCGAGCATCCCGTGCAGTTCATCTTCTCGGGTAAGGCACATCCTGCCGACGGTGCCGGACAGGGTCTTATCAAGAGAATCTTCGAAATCAGCCAGAGGCCGGAGTTCCTTGGAAAGATTATTTTCCTCGAGGACTACGACTTCCGTCTTGCACGCCGCCTCGTCTCGGGTGTGGATATCTGGATGAATACGCCTACCCGCCCGCTTGAGGCTTCGGGTACATCGGGCGAGAAAGCCGAGATGAATGGTGTGGTCAACCTCTCCGTGCTCGATGGATGGTGGCTCGAAGGCTATCGTGAGGGAGCTGGTTGGGCGCTTACCGAGAAACGTACTTACGAGAACCAGGGATATCAGGACCAACTCGATGCCGCTACCATCTATGGCTTGCTCGAGAACGAGATTATCCCACTCTACTACAACAAGAACAAGAAGGGCTACAGCGAGGGATGGATCAAGGTCATCAAGAACTCCATCGCCACTATCGCGCCTCACTATACCATGAAGCGCCAGCTCGATGATTACTTCTCTAAGTTCTACTGCCATCTGGCAGAACGCTCGGAGAAACTCCATGCCAATGGAAACCAGCTGGCCAAGGAAATCGCTTTCTGGAAGGAAACCGTGGCAGAGCGCTGGGATGCCATCTCCGTTGTCTCAAGGTCGAGCGACCTGCATGAGTCGGGTGCGGAGACGGGTACGGAGTTCACCGTGAAGTTCGTCATCGACGAACAGGGACTCGACGATGCCATCGGACTCGAGTTCGTGGTACTCAAGACCGACGCCAAGGGTGAAGACCGTATTTCAAAGGTGTATCCTTTCGCCCTCACTGCCAAAGACGGCAATCTCTACACCTTCGAGTGTAAGATCAAGCCCGATGAGGCCGGCACATACAAGACGGCCGTGCGTATGTATCCGAAGAGCGACAAACTGCCACACCGCCAGGACTTCTGCTATGTGAGGTGGTTGTAAAAAAACAATATACTACATGCAAGAAGGGCACCGGATTCCGGTGCCCTTCTTGCATTTTCTTATACCCCAAAGGTTCAGCACATCGTGACGGTGCCACCCTGGCAAGTCATGAAACGCTCGTTGCAGAGCTGGTCGACAGCACGGTTCACGGCAGCGTCAATACGGGGGGTACGGCGGGCAAAGCCCAGCAACTTGGCGGCTTGCCGCAACAGGTCTTCATGCGATAGTGACAGTTGTTGCGACACGGCCATCCTCAACAGGTTCTTGATTTCCCGTGTAGGTATCTGCTCCGGTTCACGACCATTGGCCTTGCGGTAGTTCTTGTAGCCTTGCGCACTCTTGGCATCCATCCAGATGGTGGGGTCGTCGGGAGCCGATGACGGGTCGATATACGACTTCGACACCTCGGTATCGATGATGTGTTTCAGTCGGTCGGTCATGCGCGACTGCCCGTATATCTGCCTGATGCGGCCCTGCAGGTAACTGTAGGTAACGGGCTGCTCGCGGGCGATGATGGTCTGCAGGTCGGCGGCAATCTGGCGGCGGTGCAGCGATACCGCCTCTTGCGTGGCGTTCTGCAACTTGATGGGAATGTCGGCTCGCACGTAGTCTTGTTCCATGTCGTTCTTGATTTCCAGCAAGTCGTCCTCGCTCACGGCGAACGGGATAGAAGAGAGTTTTTTCATTTGTCCCGACTCTTCGTCGGAGACGCCTGCCGACGTGGGTGCCGATGACTTTGCCTGACCCGACATCAGCGGCTGAGGCGCGGGGGCTTGCTTTTTCTCAGCGTTCGTACCGGCGATGGTCGGTGTAGTCTTGTCGCCAGACAGGGAGTCAAGTTGGTCGAGAATACGGTCGAGCACCTTTTCACGGTTGAGGAACCAGTCGATGGTCCATACCCTCATCAACTTCCAGCCCAGGCCTTGCAGCACGCCAGGCTGGCATATCTCACGGTCGCGCTCGGTCTTCGTCTCATAATAGTTGCTGCCGTCGCAGGTGATGCCAAGCAGGTAGCGGTCGGTGTGCTTGGGGTCGATGATGGCCAAGTCGACCTTGAATCGTGAACGGCCCACCCTCGTGTCTACTTGATAGCCATGGGCTCGGAGCTCCGATGCAATGGAGTCGACCATCGTGGTATTTACCTGGTCATCTATCTGTGCGGAAGATACGGGCATACGGCCGCTCTTGGCAAACTCCAGGAATCGTTTCAGGCCTTCCACGCCTTTGGCCTGACTGCGGTTCAGGTCAATTTGTTCAGCGCGGAGAGTGGAGAACACGATCATTTCATATCGTGCACGGCTCACGGCGACGTTCAGGCGGCGTTCGCCACCTTGGTTGTTCAGCGGACCGAAATTCATCGATACCTTGCCGCTCTTGTCGGGACCATAGCCCACGGAGAATAGGATGACGTCGCGCTCGTCGCCCTGCACGTTTTCCAGGTTCTTGATGAAGATAGGCTCCTCGCAGTCATACGCCTTGCGCTCCAACTGCGGGTCCTTGCCCAGCTCGTCGACGAGGATGTCTTCAATCAGGTCTTGTTGCACCTTGCTGAACGACACGATGCCGATACTGCGTTTCGACAATTCCGGGTCACGAAGGCGCCGCACCACTTCCTTCACGATGGCATCGGCCTCGGCGCGGTTGCAGCGGGTCTTGCCCATGTCGTAGGTGCCGTCGATGTTTACCAGGCTCACCTTCGACGCCCTGTCGTCTACCGAGGGGAAGGTGAAGAGCTTGCCGTCGTAGTACTGGGAGTTGCTGAAGGCAATCAGGCTCTCGTGTCGGCTGCGGTAGTGCCAAGTCAGGTAATGGTCGGGGAACGACAGGGTGATGCAGTCGTCGAGGATGCTTTCCATGTCGTCGTTCTCGGCCTCACTCTCGTCTACGTTGGTCGTAATGAAGAAACTCGTGGGCGGCATCTGCTTCGGGTCACCCACCACAATGAGTGCCTTTCCGCGGGCAATGGCTCCTATGGCTTCGCTCGTGGGCATCTGAGACGCCTCGTCGAACACCACGATGTCGAACTTCTCCTGGTCGAGGTCGATGAACTGTGCCACGGAGATGGGACTCATGAGCATGCAGGGGCATAGTTTAGGCAATAGCGTGGGAATCTGGTCTATGATGTGGCGGATGGTGGTTCCGCGCCCACCCGAGGCAATCATGCGTTTCAGCGTGCCGATCTCCGAACTGTGCGAGGCTTCTATCGTCAGCGACGGGATGCGTGAAGCCAGCGTGCAGTAGAGGGCTTTCTTCGTCAGTTCCTGGAACTGCTTGGCCTTGTCGCGGTAATGGGCAATCTTCTCCTCGAAGATGAGGCCGTTGAAGACCTGCAGCTCGGGGTCTTTGTCGATGATGTCCATGGAGAGTTTCTTGTATAGGCCGCGGAGCATGGCATCGCAGGCCTCGGCTTGGTCGTGTCCCTGCTCCAGGTAGTCAACCACTGGGGCGAGGTGCTGGGTGAGCAGTTGCCTACGGCGCAGGCACCACTGCGACCAGTCTCTCGACTGGCTGATGTTCACCTGCCATTGGGGCAAGCGCTCCACCACGGTGTCCAGGGTGACCTTCGGTGAGAGGGCACAGTAGTTTACCGCGCCACGCAAGAGCGAGTTGACTTGTCTCACGGCACTCAGGTCAAGGGCGAGGGTGGCATCACGGTCCACGGGCGGCACATAGGCTGCGGGAGCATCGGTCTGCTGCATCATGGCTTGTATGCCTGAGGCTTGGCGCAGGCTCTCTTCCATCTTCTGCCATTGCTCGTTTCCTGGGGTGGCCAGTGCTCCGAATATGCGGGTCAATTCTGCCTGGTGCGGCGCTATCTCGCCCGACAGTTGTTGACATTGCTGCAATTGGCTGATTAGTGTAGGCATGTTATCGGATGTCACGTTGGCACTGAGACCCTTGAGACTCTTCACGACACCCTTCTTGGCGAATATCCGCGGGAGGAACCATTTGTCACAGGCGGTGTTCCAGTCGGTGGCGAGTTTCTTCGCGTCTACTTGCAAGATTCCCGGGGCATAGTCGCGAGAAAGGGCGGCACGGGCTTCGTCACGGGTCTTGCCTTTGGCAATGACCTGCTGCCAACGCTCACCCAAGGCCTTATTGGTGGCAATGGCGAGGATGTCTTTGTTCAATGCAGGGGTCTTTGCCACGGCATCGGCAAACTGTTCTGCCCATTGTGCTCCGGCGGCGGTGCCGGGGATGGTCAGGCCATTGGTAGCACACAGCGACTGGATGGCGCTGATGGCCTTTGGCAGCAACTGACTGAGTTGTGACAACAGCTGGGAGGTCTTCTGCTGGGCATCGTAGCTGGGGTCGGTGATGAGCAGTCCGTTGAGCGGGTTCTGGCCGGGCGCCCCCGTGATGGCAAAGACGGGTGCCAGTTCTGCCAGGGCACGTTCTGCGTCGGCTATGCGCTGCACGTCGATGCCGTTGATGAAGGCAGGTGCAGGGGCTATGGCATCTTCGCTCTTGATGGCGGTATAGCGCGAGATATATTCATAGAGCGACATTCCTGATGGCTGTGGGGTATGCAGCAGGTTCACGTAAGTGATGAGATGCTTGCGCTGCTCGAAGAGCGCTTGCGACTCTTGCTCATATTCCTGGGGCGATTTCAGACGGGTGATTTCCAGGGCTTGGTTCAATTGTCCCAACAGGTGTCCCTTCGTCATCTTGTTCGAGTGCATCTCCAGGCAGAATGGATCGAGGCCAATCTTGGCCAGACGTTTCTGAACTACCTCAAGGGCGGCCATCTTCTCTGCCACGAACAGCACGCGGCGCCCGTTGTAAAGGGCGTTGGCTATCATGTTGGTGATGGTCTGGCTCTTGCCGGTGCCCGGAGGACCATAGAGGATGAAACTGCGACCCTCGCCCGACTCAATCACGGCCTCCAGTTGCGAGGAGTCCACATCCATGGGGATGGCATATTGACCGGGAGCGATGCTGCTGTCTACCTGGCGTGTATCGGTGGTCGAACCGTCGGTGACGTTCACCAACCGTTTCTGTATCAGGCTCTCCACTACGGGGTTCTGGCGCATCTTGTCGGCATTGTTGTGGATGTCGTTCCACATCACGAACTTGCTGAACGAGAAGAGGCCGAGCAGGCTCTCCTCCACCACGTCCCAGCGGGTATTGTCCTTGATGGCTACCCGCACTCTGGAAAAGACCTCGCGCACATCGATGCCCGACTCATCGACAGGCAAGGGGTTCACGCCGGTGATGTTGATGTCGTATTGCTGTTTCATCATCTCCACAAGGGTCGTGTTGAAGGTGATGTCTTCCTCTCTCATGCGTAGCACGTAGTTGTTGCCGCTCTTCTTCACGATGTCTACGGGCTCGAGGAGCAATGGGGCAAAACGGGGTTTCACGCTCTTGTCGGTCTCATACCATTTCAGCAGTCCAAGGACCAGGAATAGGGTATTGGCACCATTTTCTTCCAAAGCCGTGCGTGATGCGCGGAAGAGGTTTTTCAGACCGGTCTTCAGCTCGTCTTCTCTCCAGAAACTGATCATCTGCTTATGCTGCAGGCCTTCGATGACGAACTGCTCCAATTCCTCGCGGTGCAGGCGTGAGTCATATATACCCGACTCGTCGGGAGCAATGTCTTTTTTCAGTGGCGAGGGGAGGATGCTGAAGTCTTCCTTCGCCTGGAGATAGTCTTCCAACTTGTCGATGTTGAATGATACAAAAGGAATCACACGCTTGCCTGTGCGCAGGTTGAGTAGGTTGTTGCGCAGCGAGAAGTCCAGGAGTTTGCGCTCCCAAATCTGCTGACGGGTGAGTTTGCGCTCCGTTTCATCGTCTACCTGGTATTGGCGCAGTTCGCGCACCTCGTCGGTGACGTTGTTGTGGGCTATGCCTTCCTGGTCGACTTGTTTTTCTGATGTGGGTATCGGACGTACACCGTTAAGGCGGCACGTCTTCACGTCGATGGCGGTTACGAATTCATTGGGCTTGTTGTGTATCATGTCTTCGGCAGCCGTCACGGCCTGCTCGAACGACACGTTGTCTTGGGTGAGCATCGTGGTCTCCACGAGCACCATCTCGCTGATGCCGTCGGCCACCGACTTGTTGAGGAAACTCACGTCATCACAGATAATCTGGGGGTAGCGCTTGTCAACCAACCAGCATCCCAGCATCATGTGCCCCTTGGTGAATACCAAGAGCGTGTTCAGGCCTATGCCTTCCAGACACGACGCCATCAGCAAGGCGAGGTCGGCACAGGTTCCCGTCTTTTGGCTCAGTACCTCGTCGGCGAGCCGGATGCGCTGGCCCGCTTTTTCGAAACTGGGGGGAAGAGTGATATACACGATGCCTTGTTCGCGCAGTGCCTCATATACCGAGGCTACCATCGCGCGCACACGGTTGTGGTCCTGGGTCTGGTATTCGTCGAGCGACGGCGAGCCGGTGAGGCGCTCCAGATGCTTTGCCGCAGCCAGTTTCACGGCATTGAGCGACGGTGAATTGGGGATGACGAAGGCAGCGGTGGTCTCTGGCATCTCGTTCAGGCCAGTCCACTCGTTGAAGGCGAGCAAGCGGATGGGGTAGGTGTGGGTGAATGCTTCCTGCCCGCTCACTTCTACCGAGAGGGTGAATTGTGTGGACGTGCTCTCGGTGAGTTCGCGCAATTTTCCGGCATCGGGTGTGATGCTCAGTTGCTCGGCCGACACGGTGGCACCATGGGGCACGAGGTCGATATGGCTCTCCGAAGGGATGAGCATCTCGCCGTTGATGCGTACGATGATGTCGCGCCAGTCGTCTTCGCTGTCGTTGGTCAGTTCACAGACGCGGAGGCATTTGTAGCCATTGCTCCATATGGCATAGTTGAGGTTCTTCAGATAGTCGATGCGGATGTTTTGGTCGGTCATAGTACTTGTAATAGGGGGTGGTTATTGTTGGGGTTAGTGGATTCTCTTTTGTTGGGATGTCCTCAGTACGAGGCGCTGCAGGCAATGCCTTCAGCCAGCACAAGGTCGCGGATGCGGTCCAACTCCGCATGTCTGGCTTTTTCGAGTCCGGTGAGCGGGGTCTCACGGTCGATGGTGTAGATCATCACCTCGCGGGGAGCGATGTATTTCACTGCGGCGAGCCAGGGAAGCACATAGCGGTCGGTAGTGTTGTCCACACTGCCGTTGTCGGTCATGCCTTTCATGAACATGGTCTGTATCACTACGTGGCCTTCAAAGCGACGCAAGTCTTCTACTATCGCCTCCACGTCGTAGTGTGGCTGTGTCGGTCGGTCCACACGGCGGATATAGTCGGCATCCACGGTGTCGAGTTTCTGGATGTTGTTGTCTATCTTCATCAGCGCCTGCCTTACCGTTTCACGGTGGATGAACGTGGCGTTGCTCAGCACCGATACCTTGGCAGATGGCGCAAGCTCATCGCGCAGGGCTATGGTGTCGTCGATGATACCGGAAAAATCGGGATGGGCGGTGGGCTCTCCGTTGCCGGCAAAAGTCAGCACGTCGGGATGCTCACCCCGCGAAGCCATTGATATCAGGGTTTCCCGCAGCCTTGTCTTCACTTGTTCACGTGTAGGACGTCCTTGTTTCGGTCGGTGGCTGCCGTTGAGGCCACACTCGCAGTAGATGCAGTCGAACGTGCATATCTTGCCGTCGCCGGGCATCAGGTTGATGCCAAGCGATATGCCAAGCCGGCGGCTATGCACCGGACCGAAGATGGGCGAGGGATAGATGATTGTGCTCATTGTCGTTTCTTTCTTCTTGTTCTTCCGAACCGTAGCCTGTTTTCGCCACTTAGTGGCAAAGATAGTGAAAAAGCCCGTTACTGCAATAAAAAAAAGAAAGATTTCAGATTACACCGCGTTAATTGTCGTTAAAGAGTTGTAATGCCACTGAAAATTTAGTATATTTGCACCTAATTTTGTGCAAGGGTAGGATAGGGCGCTTCCAGCTTGTCAGGAGAGATGGCAGAAGCACAGCCTGCCCTAAATAATAATGTAGATTGCAATTTACATTTCAGGAAAATGGGAAAGAATAAGAACAAGACCCGCAATCGCCAAGGATTGCAGGTGTTTACTTTGTGCATTAGCACGGCCATGGTGTTGATACTCTTGGGCATGGTGGTACTCTCGGTGTTCACTGCCCGGAACTTGTCGGCGTATGTCAAGCAAAACCTCACGGTGACCATGCTGCTCGGCGAGGATGTCACCGACCCGGAGGCACAACAACTCTGCGACAAGCTCATCACAAAATCCTACATCAATAAGCTGGAGTATATCAGCAAGGAACAGGTGCTCGAAGAACAGAAAGAGGTGCTTGGGACCGACCCGTCTGAGTTTACGGGAGCCAACCCCTTCAGTTCGCAAATCGAGTTCCAGCTCAATGCCGATTATGCCACCAACGACTCTCTGAAATGGATTTCGGACGAGCTGACGAAAATCCCGTCAGTCACGGAGATAAGGTATCCGGAAGACCTTGTGGAGAGCGTGAACAGGACATTGAAGAAAATCAGCATCGTGTTGCTCATCCTTGCCGCACTGTTGCTCATCGTTTCCTTCGTGCTCATCAACAACACTGTGAAACTGGGTATCTATGCCCGCCGTTTCAATATCCACACCATGAAACTCGTGGGTGCCTCATGGGGCTTCATTCGCAGGCCATTCATCAAACAGGCCATTGTCCTGGGTATTGTGGCTGCCCTCATCGCGCTCGTCGTCCTTGGTGTCGGCTTGTATTTCCTCTTCCAGTTCGACCCCGAGGTGAAGGAGGTGCTCACCTGGCAGGTAGTGGCGATCACCGGCATTGCCGTGCTCCTCGCCGGCATCCTTATCACCACCTTCTGCTCATGGCTTTCGGTGAACAGTTTCCTCAAGATGAAGGCAGGCGAACTATACAAGATTTAGTAACAACTCACTTTTTTCATTATGAAGGACAAGAGAAACTTGGCTTTCGGACGGATGAATTTCATCCTCCTCACCATTGGGATGGTTGTGGTCATCCTGGGATTCCTGCTCATGAGTGGGGCAGGGTCAAACGAAAGCACTTTCAACCCCGACATCTTCAGTGCCATGCGTATCAAGGTGGCACCTGTGGTCTGCTTCATCGGATTCGTATCCATGGTCTTTGGGGTGATGTACCGTGCAAAAGATAAAGAGAACGAGATTGCCGAAAACAACAAGAAGGAGGTCGTGAAATGAACGACTGGCAGGCATTGCTCCTTGGGCTCTTGCAAGGACTGACTGAATATCTCCCCGTCTCCAGCAGTGGACATCTCACCATTTGTTCCTCGTTGTTTGGTATCGACGGTGAGGAGAACCTCACTTTCACCGTTGCCGTGCATGTGGCAACAGTGCTTTCCACACTCGTTATCTTATGGAAAGAGGTGGCATGGCTGTTTAAGGGGCTGGCCAAGATGCAATGGAATGATGAAGCCCGTTATGCCGTCAATATCCTCATCTCGATGATTCCCGTGGGTATTGTGGGTGTGTTTTTCAAGGATTATGTGGAAGAAATTTTCGGTTCGGGACTGGCCATTGTGGGAGCCATGCTGTTGGTTACCGCCATGTTGCTGGCTTTCTCCTATTATGCTAAGCCTCGACAGAAGAAGAATATATCGATGAAGGACGCTTTCATCATCGGATTGGCACAAGCCGCTGCCGTCATGCCGGGACTGTCACGGTCGGGTTCTACCATTGCCACCGGATTGCTCCTGGGCAACAAGAAAGAGTCGCTGGCACAGTTCTCCTTCCTCATGGTCATCCCACCCATCCTCGGCGAGGCTCTCCTCGACGTCATGAAGGCCATTAAGGGTGGGGCAGAGGCTGCTGTGGGCGACATCTCTCTGTCGGCTTTGGCTATAGGATTTGCTGCGGCATTCATCGCAGGGTGCTTCGCATGCAAATGGATGATTGATATCGTGAAACGTGGCAAACTGATCTATTTCGCCATCTATTGCGCGATAGTGGGCGTGGCCACGCTCATCTGGTCGTTCTTCTAAACCTATGGATTTCAACGAAGGTGTGGTCATCGCCATCGACAAGCCCTACCGCATGTCGAGTTTCGGGGCTTTGGCACATGTCAGATACCTCATCTCACGGCGATTGGGTGTGAAGCGGGTGAAAATCGGCCACGCCGGCACGCTCGACCCGTTGGCTACCGGAGTATTGCTCCTCTGCACGGGAAGGGCCACCAAGCAAATCGCCCAGCTGCAGGCCGATACCAAGGAATATGTGGCTACACTGCAGTTAGGTGCCACCACCGCCAGCTACGACAGGGAACATACGGTAAACTTCACGTACCCTACACGACATATCACACGCCAGAAGGTGGAACAGGTCCTGCAGCGTTTCGTGGGCGATATCATGCAGGTACCACCGGAGTTCTCGGCATGCAAGGTAGATGGGAAAAGGGCCTATTCGCTCATGCGCAAGGGGAAAGAGGTAGAACTGAAAGCCAAGCCCCTCCATATCGACGAGATACAACTGCTCGACTTCTCGCCCGAAGACATGACGCTCACCATCAGGGTGGTCTGCGGGAAAGGCACATATATCAGGGCGTTGGCAAGGGATATCGGAAAGGAACTGCATAGCGGAGCGTTCCTCACCGCGCTGCGACGGACAAGGGTAGGACAATACCATGTAGACGAGGCAGTCAATATGGACGACTTCCCCCAGTGGCTCGACAATGCACTCAATCAATGAAAAGTTTATTCCAATTTAAGGAGTTTCTATAAATGAAATTATCACAATTCAAGTTCAAGCTTCCTGAAGAGCAAATAGCGCTCTATCCTTCATTCCATCGCGATGAGTGCAGGATGATGGTGCTACACCGTAAGTCCAATCGCATCGATATGTTTCGTACCGATGAGGAGGGAAATCCTTTGAAAAACGAAGACGGCTCACCAGTATACATCGAGTTCCGCAATCTCATCGACTATTTCGACGAGGGTGATGCCTTTGTCTTCAACGACACGAAGGTGTTCCCTGCACGACTCTATGGGACGAAGGAGAAGACAGACGCGAAGATAGAGGTGTTCCTGCTCAGGGAACTCAACGAGAGTCTACGCCTGTGGGACGTGCTCGTAGAGCCGGCAAGGAAAATCCGCATCGGAAACAAACTCTTCTTCGATGATAGTGGCACAATGGTGGCCGAGGTCATCGACAATACCACAAGCCGTGGACGTACGCTCAGGTTCCTCTACGACTGTCCTCACGACAAGTTCAAGCGCGAACTCTATGCCTTGGGGTCGGCACCGCTGCCCCATTATATCATCGACCACGAGAAGGAAGAAGAGGTGGCCGATGAGAACGACCCGTCGAAAGTGAAGACGGTGCGCGTGAAAGACCGTCCGGTGTTGCCCGAAGACATGGAAAACTTCCAGTGCATCTATGCCAAGAACGAGGGTGCCGTCACTGCGCCGGCATCAGGACTGCACTTCAGCCGTGAGCTGATGAAGCGTATGGAAATCAAGGGCATCGACTTTGCCTTCGTGACGCTCCACTGCGCTTTGGGATGCTTCCATAACATCGAGGTGGAAGACCTCACCAAGCACAAGATGGATTCCGAGCAGATGTTCATCGAGAAAGAGGCGTGCGAGGTGGTCAACCGTGCCAAGTACAACGGGAAACGCATCTGTGCGGTGGGCACGACAGTGGCTAAGGCCACCGAGACTGCTGTGGGCACCGACGGACAACTCAAGGAGTATGAGGGATGGACAAACAAGTTCATCTTCCCGCCCTATGATTTCGTGCTGGCCAACTCGATGGTCTGCAACTTCTACCACCCGCTCTCCACGCTCCTCATGTCGGCATGCGCATTCGGAGGATACGACCTGGTCATGGAGGCTTACCAGAAAGCCATAGACAATGGTTATCGCTTCGGATGCTTCGGCGATGCCATGCTTATCCTCGATGACTGAGACACATGTGACATACCTGGGCCTGGGCACGAATATTGGCGACAAGGAGGCCAATATCCGTATTGCCCTGGAAAAGATACAAGAGTCGGTTGGCGACATCGTGCGCCAATCGACTCTCTATGTTTCCGAACCATGGGGATTCGAGTCCGAAAACCTCTTCGTCAACACCGTGGCTTGCGTGCACACGGCCCTTTCGCCGCGGCAGTTGCTCAGCGCCACACAGCGCATCGAGAAGCAGATGGGACGGAAACGCAAGTCGCGCAACGGCGTCTATCACGACCGTGTCATCGACATCGACATCCTCCTCTACGACGACCTCCACATCTCCTTGCCCGACCTCGTCATCCCGCATCCGCTCATGCGACAGCGCGACTTCGTCATGATACCGCTCCGCGAGATTCTGGAACCCTCAGATTGTTCCGATTGCTCAGCACCTTCCGACCGACAATAAAAAATCCCCACAAGGCATTGCCTTGAGGGGACCAAGATCTTTTGCGCTGCTGAGATTATCTGCGCAGACCAAGTGCCTTGATGATGGCACGATAGCGCTCGATGTCGCGGTCGTACAGATAGTTCAGAAGAGCACGGCGTTTTCCTACCAACTGGGTCAGTGACCGTGCGGTAGTATAATCTTTACGGTTCTTTTTCAAGTGTTCCGTCAAATGGGATATACGGTAGGAGAACAATGCTATCTGGGCTTCTGGTGAGCCAGTATCAGAGTTGGACTTTCCGTATTTTCCAAAGATCTCTTCTTTTTTTGCCTTGTCTAAATACATCTTGTTGTTGTTGATAAAATAGTGAATAAAAATAAATGATGGACGTTTCCATGTCCGTGATTCCGTTGGGGCTCGAACCCAAGACCTACTGCTTAGAAGGCAGTTGCTCTATCCAGCTGAGCTACGGAACCTCCAAATCGGCTGCAAAATTACTTCTTTTTTGGTTGATAACCAAATAATTTCCAGAATATTTCTTTTTGCTGAAAAGAGAATGTACCAAAATGAGGCTTTTCCCGTCTCAAACCTCAAACCTCAAACCTCAAATCTCAAACCTCAAATCTCAAACCTCAAATCTCAAATCTCAAACCTACTTATATTTGTCTATCAGCGTCTGGGCCTGTTCATTGCCCAGCTCTTTCGCTTTTTCGAGTGCGGCGATGCCCTCTTTCTTCTTGCCCAGTTGCACGAGGGCGAGTCCTTGCAGCAGGTGCCCATCGCTGTAGTCCGGGGCGAGGGCCACACACTGGGTGGCGGTTTTCAGCGCTTCCTCTTTCTGGTTTACCCTGATGAGCAGCGAGGCTTTCTCTGCCAGGTAGAGCGGCTCTTGAGGGGCAAGGCGGCAAGCCTGGTCGATGTCGTTGAGGGCCTGTTGGAATTGTCGTGCCTTCACCTCGCATTGCTCGCGCAAATAGTAGAAATTGTCGTTCAGCCTGCCCACCATCAGCGTGTCATACTGGTTGTAGTCGGCCACCGCGCACCGGTATTCGCCTTTCTGCTCCAGCAGTCCTGCGCGGGCGATGAGGTAGGGACCAGCCTCGAAAGGGTAGGGCTTGGAGAATAGGTTCAGGGCGCTGTCCAGCAGCACCAGGCGTTCCTCCACCGGTGCCTCGAGCATCGTCTTGCACTGGGCTGCCTCATAAAACAGTTCCGGGTTCCTGATTTCACTGCGTGTCAGTTCGATGAACATGTCGTGGGCCTGCTGATACTCCTTCTTTGTATAGAGAATCTGTGCCTCCAGATGTCGGTAGAGGGGCTGGGGATTGGTGGAATAAGCCTGATGCACTTCGTCGAGAGCCTTGTCGAGACTCCAGTCAGCATAGGGCATGTTGGCCTGGTACACCTCTTTCTGGTAGATGAGACGAGCGTAGGAGAAGTGGGCTTCGTCTTTCGCCTGGGCATTCTTGATGGCTGTTTCCATGTCGCTGCTGGCAGCGGCGAAGTCACCTTGGTTGCTTCTCAACTGTGCCCGGGTGGTGTATCCTTCTGTCAGGTCGGGGTATTTCTCAATGAAAAGGTCGATGGTCTTTGCGTATTTCAGGGAGTCATTACCCTGGCCGGCGAGCACCAGGGCAATCACAGCCTGGTCCTTGTTATCGGGGATGGCGATGGGGATGCTCGTGCGGCGGAAGGTAGGGTCGCTGGCTGTCAGGCCCTCGCTGTGCATGTCGGCCACATAGTTGGCGCTCGTGCAATGCAGGTCGGTGCTGTATTTCGACGACTGCAGGATGCCCAGTAGTTGTCCGTTGGTGTTCACCACGGCGCAACTCAGGGTATTCTCGGGGATGTCCATGGCGAAGATATAGTAAGCGTATTTCTCCATGAAATGCTCCACCTTAGATATCGTGCTCTCCCTGACCTCTGCCTTCTTCACGCCATAGCCCACCAGGTAGATAGGGGCTCCTGTGGCACTGGCTGTGGTGGCCACGGGTGCACCCGTGGTCTTCCCATTGACACGGAATTTCACCACGTCGTAGATTTCGCTCGCGCCGATGATGCTCTCTACTTCCATCCGTTTGCCATTGGCGTCAACCACCACGGCGGTGGCGGCACCGTCGAACGACGACCAGTCGCTCATCGCCGTGCCGTTGTTGTCGAGGAACACGCCATGGCTCGAAGAGAGGATAGACCCGTCGGCCTTGAACGTGGTCAGCGTAAATACCGATTTGGCTACATTCTTCACTGCAGAGGGCTGGGCGTAGGTATGTGCCACGCCCATCAGAAGACACAAGATAGTAAATAATCTTTTCATTCCGGATATGCTTGTTTTTTCTAGTTGTTCGTATTGTTCTTGAGCAGTTCTTCGGCATTCTTGATGGCTGCCTCGCTCACGGCACTGCCGCTCAGCATTTGTGCTATCTCGCCCACACGCTCCCCTGCCGTGAGTTGCCGCATGTGGCTCACCGTACCCATGTCACCCTCTTCCTTATACACCTTGTAGTGGTGTTTGCCGAGGGCGGCTATCTGGGGCAGGTGGGTGATGCTGATTACCTGGCGCTCGTGTGCGCCCATCTCGCGCATGATGCGGGCCATCATCTCTGCCACTTTGCCGCTCACGCCGGTGTCTATCTCGTCGAAGATGATGGTGGGCAACTTCACCTTGCCGCTGATCATTGCTTTCAGCGAGAGCATCACGCGTGCGATTTCTCCGCCCGATGCCACCTGTGCCACCGGCTGCAGGGGGGTGTTGGAGTTGGCGGTGAAGAGAAACGACACCTTGTCGCATCCATCGGCGGAAAGGGGCTTCTCGGTGAGTTGTACCTCGAACCTCACCTTCGGGATACCCAAGGGAACGAGTCGCTGGCGCATCTCTTCTTCCACTTTCCGTGCGGCCTGCTCACGGGTGGCATTTAGCGTCTTGGCGAGTGTCGTGCAGGTGCGTTCCTGCGCTTTCCACTTCGCTTCCAGTTCTTGCAGATGCTCATCGCCTCCGTCAATTTGGTTTAACTGTTGCTCGAAGTCCTTGCAGAGGGCAATCAACTGCTCCACGCGCTCCACATGGAACTTCTGTTGCAAGCGGTAGATCGTATCGATACGGTCGCTCACGGCTTCCAGGCGCAAGGGGTCGAAATCCACCGTCTCGGCATGGCGCGACACATCGTCGGCGATGTCTTTCAGTTCGATGAAACAACTCTCTATCCGTTGTGCCGCATCGGCAATGGCGGGATAGACTTTCGTCACGCCGTCTACGCTTGTGAGGGCACCCTTCAGGCGTTCCACGATGCCTCCGTCGCCTGATAGCAGGCTGTCGGCTTCGTAGAGGGCACTCTTGATTTCCTCGGCGTGTGAGAGGATGCCATATTCTTGTTCCAGTTCTTCCTGTTCGCCTTCCACAAGGTGGGCTTCCTCCAATTCATGGTGCTGGAAGCGGATGAAATCCTCGTTCTCACGGTGCTTCCGCAACGCTTCCCGGGCTTCCTCGAGCGCCTTGCCGAGGGCTTTGTAGTGCTCGTAGGCCTTGTGGTATTGCTCCCTTTCCGCTTCGTTGTCGGCGATGGTGTCCACTACGCTCAGTTGGAAATCCTCCTTGTTCAGCAACAGGTTCTGGTGCTGGCTGTGGATGTCCACCAACCGACTGCCGAGTTCCTTCAGGGTGGAGAGCGGAACGGGGGTGTCGTTCACGAAGGCGCGGCTCTTGCCATTGCTGCTCAGTTCGCGGCGCAGGATGGTGTCGGTGGCATCGTAGTCGAGGTCGTTGTCCTCGAAGAATGCCGCCATGTCGTATCGGCTCAGGTCGAAATGGGCTTCTATCACGCACCGCTCTCGGCCGCTCTTGATGGTCTTGTTGTCGGCACGCTGTCCCAGCAGCAATCCCAGGGCACCGAGGATGATGCTCTTGCCGGCACCGGTCTCACCGGTAATCACCGAGAACCCGCCGTCGAAAGGGATGTCGAGTTGTTCGATGAGTGTGAAGTTCTTGATGTGGAGTTGTTTGAGCATGATGCTTTACTGTTTGATCTTTTCCCAGGTGTTGTTCTGCGAGGCGTTGATGCTGAACAGCAAGTCGTATACGGATTCCTTCTCGTTGGGAGTGCCCTTGCCCTTGTAGATGTTGGCAAGCTCGTCTTTCTTGTAGTCGGTCCATATCTGGGGCAGCATGCTCAGGGGCTTGTTTTCACGACATTTCTTCAGGTCTTCCATCAGGGCGGTGGTGATGTTCGCCCGTCCACGCTCGGCATTCGTCGACATCTCGTCGAGCCCCTTCCGGTAGTAGTCGTACTGCAACTGGCGGAAGGGCTGCATACCGCCGTCGAGATAGTCGTTGATGATGGCGAAACGGTTTCGGTCGTTGTCAAAAGATTTCCACCCGGGAAAACTCAGGTTCTGGGCATTGTTCACCAGGTTCATGCACCGCTGCAGGATATCCTCACCGCCCATCGGGGAAAAGCTGTCGAGGTCGAGTCCGATAATCAGGTAAGCGTAGTAGGCAATGAGGGCCACCAATTGGTTGTCGATGATTTCCTCGTTGAATTCCAATTGGTCGAACTGCGCGAACTCAAAGGTGAAGTCATTGTCCTTGTTGTTGTAGAGCGTCGTGGTGTAGGCGGCGTTCCACACGGGACGGTTGGCCTGTATCAGTGCCGTGCCGGTGAAGACATTCGTCGAGGCATCGTATTTCGTCACCGTGATGTTGAAGTTGCACACGATGCGCTCGTTGGGTTGGAACTGGAGGTTCGTCCACTGCCTGTCGTTGATGAACTGGGTGAGTGTCTCTTCCAGACTCTCAAACACGCTGGCGTCGGTGCCTTGTATCTGGTTATGGTTGATGGTGACCTTGGCCTGCAGTTCCTGGGCTTGCACCGTCGTGGTTGCGACAGCCAGCAAGGCCGTCAGGGCAAGATTTTTCACGACAACGAGCTTCGTCATCAAATATTGTAAGATATTTTTCATTATTTTCCAAGCATTGAAGATAGAACAGATGGGTGGACTTTCGCCCGACTTTCCACCATATAGACGGCAAAAATACGCAAAATAGTATCAAAAACCCCACATTTCAGAATTATTAACTAATCTGCCACCATCAGCGGCTGTAATGTCCTTAAAGCCTATATAGTCCATAATGTTACTATTGTTGCCAAACCCATCCTTCTTTCAGGGTTAAAAAAGCAAAAAAGTATCACATAAAGCAAATAAAAAAGGTGGTTATATCACAAATTACCCTTAACTTTGTGCCGTTGTTCTTTATGTTTAATCTAATAACTACTGTATGAAGAAAATTTTTACTCTTTTTGCTGTCGCTGCAATGGCACTGACAGCTGGTGCACAAGAGAAGGCGCTGTTTGACTACAGCGTTACCTATGAGGACGGACAGGTCGTCTCTACTGCCAACGCCAAGCTGACGCTCGGCAATGACATGAAGGCTTGGAAGACCGGTGCTTCAAAGATAGCAGCCGACGGCTATCTGAGCGAGTTCGGACAGACCGTCACCGTCACTAACGACGATGGCGACCAGGTGGAGCAGTTCAGTGTCGTCACCGTCACTGGCTCCAACAACCCCAAAGACCAGGCTGCCTCTGGTAAGGGTAGCGGTATCAACTGTGCTGACGGCAAGACCTCCGCTCGTCTGCCTCAAAACGGTTCCTACTATTTGTTCAATCCCACAACCGATGGTAAGGTGCAGATAGGTATCGTTTTGAATGCCGAAAAGGCTTTCTACCTCATCGACGCTACCGAAGCTGTGGCTACTGAGGATGGTTATCTCGAGGTGGCTCTTCCCGACGCCAACCTTCACAACTATGTGATTAAAGACGCCACCGGCAATGAGGTGGCTCTCGCCGACGACGGCGATGCCAAGGGTGGCAAGGTGTCGTCTGAGAAGATTACCGGTACCCTCGAGTTTGATGTCGTGGGTGGCAAGACCTACTATTTCTTCTGCTCAGGTTCGAAACTGGGATGCTTCGGCTACATCTTCACTCCCGCTGGTGGGGCTACACCTCAGGTAGGCGAGTGGTTCGAACTCGTACGTAATGGCGATGCTGAGGGCAGCGATGGCTCATGCCTCGTCTGCAAGAACGGTGCCGATCCCAACACCCTCTTCTTCAATGTCGTTGAAGGTGAAGGTGTTGACGGCTCAAAGTGTGTTGCCGTGACTTCTGCTGTAGGTGCAGCCAACGACTGGGATGCACAGTTCTTCATCTATATTCCCGACTATGTGTTCAAGTTGGGCGACCAGTACAAGGTTTCCTTCATGGCAAAGGCTTCTATTCCCGTTGAATTGCCTGGACCACAGGCTCACACCACTCCTGGCAACTACATCGGATGGTATATCGACGGTTCCTCTGCTGTCAACCTGACCACTGAATGGCAGGAAGTATCCTTCTCCGGTACAGTCAACAACTCCATGGAGCAGTATGGTGGCGTCATGAACGGCATGTCAACCCTCGCCTATACGCTCAATACCGACAAGACACAGTCGATTACCTATTATTTCGACAACGTGTCATGGCAGGTGCTCGTAAGTGAGGGTATCGAGGAGGCTGTTGCCACCAAGTCGGTCATGAACAACGTCCGTTACAACCTCGCCGGACAGCGCGTCGACGACAGTTTCAAGGGCGTGGTCATCATGAACGGTCGCAAGTTCATCCAGAAATAATCATTTCCCGGATACAAAAAGAGAGGGTGGCAGGAAGCCATCCTCTTTTTTTGCGCCCTATGGCATTTCCCTTTCATCTCATGGTTTCCATAGCTCCTATAGTTCCGATTGTATCCATCGTGTCTATTGTTTCCATGGTTTTCCTCCACCTTTTCTCCATAGGTCGCAGTTCTGCCTCGACAGCGTTCACCCCCATTCTCCCCTAAATTCCCCTATAATACTAAACAAAGTCACGAAAGTATTATCATATTTCCTTTTTTTTTATTTATTTTGCACCTTAATTGCAAACTCTTGGGAAAATGAAGCGATTCCTTACCTTCTTTGCCATCGCCCTCATGCTCGCAGCCTGTACGCGCAACGAGTCTCCCGACAAGTTCGTCAAGGTCGTCAACGGCCATTTCGAACGCGCGGGAAAACCCTACTACTACGTAGGCACCAACTTCTGGTATGGTGCCATTCTCGGTAGTGAGGGACAGGGAGGTAACCGCGAACGTCTATGCCAGGAACTCGACTGCATGAAGCAGATGGGCATCGACAACCTCCGCATCCTCGTGGGGAGCGACGGTGAGCGTGGCGTCACCACCAAGGTGGAACCTACATTGCAGGTCTCGCCGGGCGTATACAACGACACCATCCTCGCCGGTCTTGACTTCCTCCTCCAGGAGATGGGCAAGCGTGACATGGTGGCGGTACTCTACCTCAACAACTCCTGGGAGTGGAGTGGGGGATACGCTTTTTACCTCGAACATGCCGGAGCAGGAAAGGCACCGCGGCCCAACGAGGATGGCTATCCGGCATACATGTCGTTCGTCGGGCAGTATGCTTCCAATACCAAGGCGCACGAACTCTTCTACGACTACGTGCGGTTCATCCTCGGACGCACCAACCGCTACACGGGGGTGAAGTACATCGACGACCCTGCCATCATGTCGTGGCAGATAGGCAACGAGCCCAGGGCGTTCAGTCGTGAGGCGCTGCCGGATTTCGAGAAATGGATTGCCGAGGCGGCGGCACTCATCCGCAGCATCGACCCCAACCACCTCGTCTCCATAGGCAGCGAGGGGTCATGGGGATGCGAGGGCGACTATGAGGCCTATGAGCGCATCTGTGCCGACAAGAACGTCGACTATTGCAATATCCACCTCTGGCCGTACAACTGGTCGTGGGCACATCCCGACCATCTCATCGACGACCTGCAGGTAAGTTGCGACAGTACGCGGGAATATATCGACCGTCATCTCGCCATCTGCGACCGCCTCAACAAACCCCTTGTCATGGAGGAGTTCGGATATCCGCGCGACGGGTTCAAGTTCTCCCCAGACATTCCCACACAGGGGCGCGACGGTTTCTACCGTTTTGTCTTCTCTCTCGTGGGCGACAATGCTGCCAGTGGCGGCCATTTCGCCGGATGCAACTTCTGGGGATGGGGAGGGTTCGCCAAACCCAGGCATGAGCAGTGGCAGGTGGGTGATGACTACACTGGTGACCCGGCACAGGAGGCCCAGGGTCTCAACTCGGTCTTTGCCACCGATACCACCACCCTCAATATCATCAAGGGCGAGGTTTCCCGCATGGCCAAACTCAGAGAATAGCCAGCGCCGCCCGGTCTGGTCTGTCCGCCCGCTCGCTCGTCTCGCCCGTCAATAAAAGAGGCCGTTAAGTATGTTGCGACTCCGTCGCAACCCAAATTGCAAAAGAAAGAATGAAAAAACTTCTCACATCGCTTCTCCTCCTCGCCCTGACCATCACCGCCGGAGCGCAGATCAGAGGGTATAATATCGTGGTTTCCGTCACCCCCGACCACCAGGATTGGAACTACCGTGTGGGTGAGAAGGCTCAGTTCGTGGTCAACGTGCGCAAGTCGGGCACCCTATTGCCCAACGCCACCATCGACTTCGAGGCAGGCCCGGTGATGTATCCCGATACCAAGCGCAAGGGCGTCGCCCTCGGCGACGGCACTATGAAATGGACGGGCACGATGAAGGAGCCGGGGTTCTATCGGTTGAAGGTCACCGCCCACGTTGACGGGAAAGACTATGTGGGGATGTGCACCGCTGCCTTCTCGCCGGAGAAACTGCAGCCGGCAACGCAATGTCCGCCCGACTTCGACGACTTCTGGAAACGGGCTCTCGACGAGGCACGCCAGAACGACCTCGACCCACACCTCACCCTGCTGTCCGACCGCTGCACGGAGAAGGTGAACGTCTATGAGGTGAATTTCGCCAACAACCGTCCGCAGAGTCGCATCTATGGCATCCTGTGTGTCCCCGTGGCAGAAGGCAGATACCCTGCCCTGCTCCGTGTGCCCGGGGCTGGCGTCCGTCCCTATAGCGGTGATATATATACGGCATCGCAAGGGGCCATCACCCTCGAGATAGGCATCCATGGCATCCCCGTCACCATGCCGCTGTCGGTATATGTGGATGTGCGCGAGGCGGCACTCGACGGCTACTGGGACACCAACCTCGACCAGCCCGAGAAGAACTTCTACCGCCGTGTGGTACAGGGTGCGGTGAGGGCAGTCGACTACATCGCTTCGCTGCCGCAGTGGAACGGTCGTGACCTCGGTGTCACCGGTGCCTCCCAAGGGGGATTCCTCTCCCTTGCTGTGGCAGCACTCGACAAGCGCGTCACTTTCCTTGCACCGGTTCACGACGCGATGTGCGACTATGAGATGGCACTTCAGAAGAAGGCATGCGGATGGCCACACTATTTCTACAACGTGGAGAACCCCGACCCGAAGAAGGTCAATGGGGCGCGTTACTACGACGGCATCAACTTCGCCCGCCGTGTCACCTGTCCGGGGTGGTATTCCTTCGGCTACAACGACGAGGTGGTGCCACCGTCATCGGCCTATTCGGTCTACAACGTGGTTACGGCAGCCAAGACGCTCAGCGTATACCAGATGACCGAGCATTTCTGGTATCAGGAGCAATGGGATGAGTGGCAGTCCTGGCTTCTCGAGCAGATGCACCTCCGCTGAAAGCCCCAATAAGCCGGTTATGCCGGGTCTCCCGGATATTCCGGTCTTTCCGGTCTTTCCGGTTTTTCCGGTCTTTCCGGTTTTTCCGGGCATTCCAGATATTCCGGTTATTCCGGTTATTCCGGTTATTCCGGGCTCTGAAGATACAATATATTAGCATCATCATAAAAAAACAAAATGATAAAAATGAGAAAACTGATTTTCACAACGCTCCTCATGGCTTTCGCCGCCTCTTCGTTGCAGGCAGCGACACCATTGGAGAAACTACGCTCACGATTGGAGAAATTCCAGAAGAAAGGTATCATGATTGGTCATCAGGACGACCCGCTCTATGGTACGAATTGGCACTACGACGAGGGTCGGAGTGATGTCAAGGAGGTCTGCGGCGACTATCCCGCCGTCATGGGCTTCGAGATAGGTAACATCGAACTCGACTCCCTCAGGAACCTTGATGGCGTGCCCTTCGACCGCATGAAGATGGAAATCGTTGCCCACCACCTCCGTGGAGGTATCGTCACCATCAGTTGGCATGCCAACAATCCCGTTACGGGAAAGAATGCATGGGACCCCACGGGCAACCCCGTGCGTGAACTGTTGCCAAGAGGCTCGCAGAACGCGAAGTTCAAGAAATGGATCAACCGGGTCGCCGTCTTCCTCAACTCACTCAAGACACGTCGTGGTGAGGCCGTGCCCGTGATCTTCCGCCCATGGCACGAGATGAGCGGCGGATGGTTCTGGTGGGGAAAGGACTCCTGCACGCCCGAGGAGTACAAGGAATTGTTCGAGTATACCATCCAACTGCTGCGCTCAAATGGCATCAACTCCTGTCTGTATTGCTACTCACCGGGTGGCACGCCAGGCGAGACGGAGGCCAACTACCTCAAATACTATCCTGGCGACAAACTCATCGATGTCCTCGGCGTGGATGTCTATGCGGGTGCCGACAAGGACAAGTATATCCGTGAGGTGCGCGACGAACTCACTGTCATGACCAAGTATGCCAAGGAGCACGAGAAGATTGCGTGTCTCTCCGAGACAGGATACCGCAACACGCCCGACCCGTTCTGGTTCACCACGGCGATGTGGAATGCTGTGAAAGACTTCCGTATCTCCTACGTCCTCCTCTGGCGCAACGCATGGAACCAGCCCGAGGAGAATTTCGGACCTGCCCCCGACAAGACGTGTGCCGAAGATTTCGTCAATCTGCATAGTTTCAAGGAAACCCTCTTCCTGCAGGATGTCTCGAAGAAGAAATTCCAGCAGTTCAAGATGCACATGAAGTCGCAGACTCCATAGTTGCAGAACGATTGTTTCCATCGTTTCTCCTTAATAACCCCTATAACCCATAAAAATCTCATGGCAACACTTAAAGAAAAAATCGGATATGCCCTCGGAGATGCCGCTGCCGGCGGTATTACCTGGAAAGTCATGTCCATCGCGTTCCCACTGTTCTTCACCAATGTCTTCGGACTCACCGTGGCAGATACTGCAGCCCTGATGCTCGTTGCGCGTATGTTCGACGTCGTCACCGACCCGCTCATGGGAGCCCTCGCCGACCGCACCCAGTCGCGCTGGGGTACCTACCGGCCATGGCTCATCTTCGGAGCCATACCCCTTGGCTTGATTTTCGCGTTGCTGCTCTACACGCCCGACTTCGGTCCCGTGGGCAAGCGTATCTGGGCCTATTCGCTTTACCTCCTGATGATGGCGGTATATACGGCGGTGAACGTGCCCTATGGCTCACTCCTTGGTGTGATGACCGAAGATGATAACGAGAAAAACCAGTTCTCGTCGTTCCGTATGGTAGGTGCCTACGCCATGGGTTTCATCACCCTGTTGTCATTCCCCTACTTGCAGAAGATGGTGGGAGGTTCCGACCAACATCAGTATGCTGTCCTCGGTGCTGCCCTCGGACTGCTCGCAGCCCTCATGACACTGGCTTGCGGACTGCTTACCAAGGAGCGGCTGAAGCCCGTCAGGGCAGAGAAATTCTCTTTCAAGCCGTTTGCCGACCTGTTCAAGAACAAACCCTGGATATACCTTACCCTTATCGGTATCTGCACCAACTTCTTCAATGGCTTCCGCTATGCTGTGGCAGGCTATCTCATGGAGTACTGTCTCCATGGCGACGTCACCGTGAGCGGCCTCATCATCAACTACACGGTCTTCATGACCTTCGGTGAGGTAACGTGTATGATTTTCGGTGGCGTGTCGCCGGTCTTCACCAAGAAGGTAGGGTCGAAGAGCAAGGCATTCGTCATCGCTGCGCTCATCTGCCTCATCTCGTCCATCGCCTTCTTCTTCGTTCCGATGGACCCGAAGTATATCTGGGTGATGGTCGCCATTGTCATCATCACGTCGGTCGGCGTGGGACTCTATTCTCCGCTGTTGTGGTCGATGTATGCCGATGTGGCCGACTATGCCACGGAGAAGAACGGCACGTCGTCCACCGGCCTCATTTTCTCCTCCGGAACGATGGCACAGAAGTTCGGCACGGCCATCTCGGGTTCGCTCGTTGCCCTCTTCCTCGGCATGGCAGGTTTCATTTCGGGCACCAACGCCGACGGACAGACGGTCATCACCATCACCAACGACGTGGCGGTACGCAACATGATCTGGGCACTCTTCTCCCTCTTCCCCGCTGCCATCGTCGTCATCATGATTTTCTTGCTTTACAAGTACCCCATCAAGAAATAAACATCTTCCCCTTTAAGCGCCCCATCCTACATGGGGCGCTTTTGTGTGCTCATAAACCAACCCCCACATCATTGAGCTTCATTATGAATGTTGCCCATTTCGATAGCCAGAATTAAAAACAATTCATGGCCAATTACCTCCCTTCGGTCAGTGGGTCTGCGACAAGTCTCATGGACATTCATGTTAAAAGAACATTAAGGAAGTCTGGGAATTAGCATTGTAAATGCTGAAACTCAATGCGGTCGAATTGCAAATTCGACCGAACGAGAATTCGACCGAACGAGAATTCGACCGAACGAGAATGATACCTTAGAAATGGAATTCTACAATTCTATAATTCGGGATAAACAGATATTCGATGGTCGCTTTAGGTTATAACATGAATTGCCGGGAATTATCCATGAATTATCAGAAATTATGCCGACGCTGCTGCGTCGGATTATCATTCATGGTAAATTACCTCCCTTTGGTCAGTGGGTCTACGATAAGTTTCCTGGGCACTCATGTAAAAACAATTATCCCGAATAATAGAATTAGAGAACAGGAAAATTCTGAAATTCTAAAAATTCGGGATATAAATATCCGAAGCAAATTTTACAGCATGACGTACAACTTAAAAAGAAAGACCTATCCGTGGATAGGCCTTTCTTTTCGTGGTGTGTCTATGACTTATTCCCACAAACTCTTGGAAGACATGAATTCATCCTCTTCAAAAGTACCTTGATTGCCCAGGATGCTAGGATCGTTACCTGGAATGTCACCTTCTGAGTCAGTGGTTGGGTCACCGTACTCGTCAAGGAAATTGGATGCATTGATCATCGCAATCTCTGTCAGTGGTTTTTTATACTCTCTTTTCATTCTTTTTATTTTTGTTATTATACAGTGTCAGTTGGGTTATTTGATGACCACTTTCTTGCCATTATGAATATATACCCCCTTGGTGAGGCTGGATACTCTGACACCCTGGAGGGTATACCAGGCATTATCCTCAGTCTTGGCCACGGTACTTCTGACGCTCTTGACTTCCTTAATGCCATCGACATCAGCACCGTCCTCTGAATCATCCTCGAAGATGCTGATCAGCATCGTGTTGCTGTTATTGGCGGTTTGGGTTCCCTCACCATCAACCGCTGGAACGTCAGCTGCTGTATCCTCAATGGTGAAGCCGGGGAACTGCTCCGAATCGGCATCCTCATTGAAATTGTCAAAGCGTGAAGCAGGAATCTGAGCAAAGGCACGGTTCCCCTTCATTCGGCTGGGTTGCAGACGCTTCCATCCGTAAGTGTTCCTTTCAGCAAGTCCGCCAGTACCTGTTGCTGCGTGAGTCATCACACAAGCAAAGTTACGGAACTCCCTTGGCTTGTCGGTTGGGTAATGTCCGCCAACATATGTTGATTCATTCTTGTATTTCCAGGGATATACGGGAGATACGGGCCATCCATCTTCGAAAGAACCTTGCAGCATGTTGATATTGTCGCTTGTGTCATCAGAATTCAGACGACCGCTCTCATAACGATTACCGGTATGGGGGAATTTCTTATAGACAATATCGGTACCGAAGTCACCACTCATAATCAGGAAGGCCTCTTCGTCGATGCCCTTCGAATAGAGCACAACGCCTGTCTCCTCTGGGACATAGCTGTTGCCCCCGGTAACAGTTTGCAGTTGGTTATACACCTCATCCTCGTCGAACAGTTCAATGTTGTCCTCTTCATAGCCACCTGTAATGCCAGGATATTGGGCAACCTTGGCTACCAATGGCCTGAGATACAGCTTGCCTCCGATGGTGAGGTGGGAGTAGCGCTTGCTGTCACCAATGGCAGCAAGTTCTTCTTTGCTGATTATTCCATCTGTTATACCATCAATTATTCCGTCAATGAGTACATACTTGTCATCCTCATTATCTGACTGGATGGTGGCATCATAGTAGTATTCACCATTCCTATCGAGCACGAAAGCAAATTGGTCGGTCGTATAGTCCACGGCACGGTAGGCGGTGATTTCCTTTGGCAACAAGCAGGGGCCGTCGCCGAAGGTACGGCTGTATGTGCGCAGGAACTCACCCTTGTCTATTACCTCACCTTCGCCGGTGCTGAGGAACTCCAGCCAACCGTTACCCTTGTAGTTATTGAGGTTATATGAGGTAGCGAGGCCATTAGGCAGTTCCGCCACGTTCTGTCCCCTGGCTGGTATGTATCTCCAGTATTTCAGCAGGTTGCTCTGGCGTATGACGGCGTTGGTCTTGTATTCACCTACGAAGAAGTCGAAGTTCGACTTGTAAGGAGCGCTGGCGTTGTCGCCCTTCGGGTAGATGAGCTTGCAGGCCTCGGGAATACGGTCGAGACGTGTCTGCACATGGGTAATGTCGTAGTCGAAGGCGGCATTCTCGCACCAGCACTTCGTCACGTCGGTACCGTTGCAGTATTTGATTTCCACCACCTTGATGTTACGGGCGTTGTAGAAGGCGCCACCACCGGCATGATAGCCGTTGGCGTCGATGGTGTTTGAGCCTCTGATTACTTTCTCGTGCGAGCAAACAATCACGCTGTCGAGCGAGGTGCACTCGCTGAAGCATTGGTAGGCGAGGAGGCGCAGGTCATGGCACTGTCTCAGGTCGACAATCTTGACTGGAGTGCGCTGGAAGGCCATCCTCTGAATTTCGGTAATGGTATTGGGGAACTTCACGCTGGCAAGCTGCGTGCAGTCCAGGAAAGCCTCTGCGCGTACCTTTGATAGTTTCATCTTCGACAGGTCGAGAGCAGTAATCTTGGCTCCTTTGAATGCATCATTGCCAATCTCGGTAATGGTATTGGGAAGGGTCAGTTCCTCGACGGGCGAACCACCGAAGGCGTTGTTGCCAATGGCTACCACACCCTCCGGTATCACCACCTTCTTGAGGTTTTGACTGCCGATCAAAAGATTGTTGGGTATAAAAGTGAAATTCTCGCTCTTAGGGAAACTGATACCGCTCATCTTATGGTCCTCGCGGCACTTGTCAAGGCTGAACGAGGGTTCCCAGAAGTTGGGCAGTGAGTTGAAAACTGTATTTACATTGTCGTAACCATCTTGTGCCTGGTCATAATAGTCTTGCACACTCACGAATTTGCTCACGAACTGAGTGCAAGCCGAAAGGTCAACGAAAACGGGGTCTTGCTGGTAGGCAAATTTGCCAACAATCTCACCCAGTTTCTGACAGTTGCTGTTTGCCCAGTCGCCGGTGAATACAATCTTGTCTACCATGCTTGAATTGAGGTAGAGGTTGTCGAGTGCGCTTGGATTGATGTCATTGCCGTCGTTGACATAGTTCACCGTCAGAGTTTTTGAGGTGGAATCATAAGAGCCCGAAATGGCTGCCCTGGATACAATAACCAGAGATAACAAAGCAATAAGAGTAACAATCTTTTTCATTGTGTGGTGTTGGGTTATGAATTGTAATGAATAGTTAATGGCTGATGATGGTTGAAAATTTATTGGTGGGTTAATTCAGTATTTTATGCTGACTTTATCTTTTTAACTTTCTAACCGTTTCTCGCAGGTGTGCCGAATTCACGGAAACCTATTTCTTTTGTGCAATGTAGCAACCGCTGTGTGCGCACACTGAACAATGAGCGCAAAATTATATGTTTTTCGCTGTGTGCCCAAACAATTAATGTATTTTTTACACTTTTTTAAGAATTCGGCCAACTTTTTTAATATTTATTTCAAGTATTGGCAAATGTACACTTATTAACAAGTTTTTTCATTGGTTTAAGTGAAGGCTTTTATCATGGCGCTAATGTTGGGAGGATAATAGCGTGCTTTTATGAACAAAAACCCGTTTGCCTTCATTTCGAAACGATAAAGTTGCTTTCAGATGATGATTTGTTTCTTCGGACGTGGTTTTGTGTGCGAATTTGAATTCGTATGTGTTATGCTACTTCTCGTTTCCTTTATTGCCTTGTTATGTCTGAAAACAAGGCTGTTAGGGTGTCTACATCTCTTTAGCAAAGTGTAAATATGCTCCATTTCCTTTTCAGGCAAAAATGATGGGGCTTCGAAATGAACGGAACGTTGGGATGTCAAGGTGTTCCGGCCTTTCAGGAATAACTCCTTTGCCGACATGCATACAATCCAACGCTATATTTGCTTTCAGCCATATAGCTTTTCAATCTGTAAATCTTTTTCAATTGCAGCTTTCTTTTAACTGTTCAACCAATAAGGAACAACAATGATGGCAGCTTTCCAGTTAGTTAAGTGTATTTCTTACATTTAAAAGGTGTGAAATATAAAGGTAAAACCAATAGGGTAATGAAGGTAAGAAATATGTGCAAGAAGGAATAAGGAAGGATGATTTTGTAATAATTTCCGATATTTTTTTACTTTTTTAGAAAAAAATGCTCCAAATGCTTTCATATATAAAAAGAATACATTACCTTTGCCCAATAAATCATCTCAAAGCGTAAAAATCATATGGACGCTTGAGCACTCAATGTCGGGATCGCGTGACTTGTCTTCGTCAAATTGCTAATACCGTCCCAACCTCTTGAGAATCGGACACTTCATCCAGTGAAGTGCGTTTTGGTGAATTTAGCGAAAGGATGTAAAAAACTAAAGATAGAATGAGTGAGATGAGAAAAGAGAAAACCAGAATCACCTTTGAAGGTACTCCGCCTTGAACAAAGGCATGCGATAAGCACTGAAAGACCTAAAACGCCGCTCAATCTGTCAAAATGGACGGTAACCTCTCGCGACAAGAAAATGTTCTTTGAAAAAGTTAGCAGAATTACTTTTAAGTTATTCCTCTTCAAACCGAAATGGTAATTGACAACATGAGGATGCTTAAGTAGGAAGAAAACTGGCAAGAACTTCAGGGAAAACTGTCTTGGCGAAATCAGTGACAATGATTTTTGATTCTATTAACAATAACAAATTTTTACTCTTATGATTAAAAAATTTTTTACTACTCTTTTGCTTTTGACCGCCGTGGTGGCAGCAAATGCTTTGCCTCCTGGTGAAGAGCAACCAAACCCGTTGAGCGTCTCGTTCGCTGATGGTGTTTTGACCGTCAACTACAGTGATAGAGTCGGTACGGTAACTGAGGATTTTGTGAACAAAGCCCTTAACAACTGGCGTGACACTTATTTCTCCGATGTTCAAGGAGGTCCTGCTGAGAAAGATGCTGCCATGAAAGCAGCTGTCCAAACCATCAAACTCACCGGTGATTGGACAAATCTTCAATTGAAGAAAGACGACAAGACCATCCACAAGATTATTGAGAAGTGCGGTGAACAACAAGTCGGCGTGGGTCTTGACCTCAGTGAGTGCAATAAAATGACATGTAAATACCAGTCAATGGAAGAGGTTTATGACGATGCTACAAACAACGGATCCATAACCTTCCACTACACTCCGACAGGCGCTACTGAGACCATCTCAATACCTGTGACGATTACCCAACAAAGCAGCCAAGTGACTAAAGGTGTGAGTTATCATTTGCATCATGCGGGTGGTACTTTAATTACTTTTGAAACAGATGCTGATGGAGAAGTCGTTGATGACAGTTGGACCCCCAATCCGCTTCCTGATGGCTTTAAAAAGGTTTTTAAAGGGAGTGATGGCTATTATGTATATCAGAGTGAGCATTATTCGGCAAAACTCTTTGAGGTTGAATCATATACGTATACAGATGTTAACGGCAATGTCCAGACGCTTACACAAGATCAAGTCAACAACCTAAGAACTGATGGAGACGGCAATCTTTGGTATGATTACAACACTTACAATTATACCGATAAGTATGGCAATCCTGTTTCCACTACTTCTACTGCCAATCCATACAATTTGACCGAGGCAGGATATGATGACCAAGGAAACATGACCTATACTTACAACTACACCGTTACTTCTGAAGGTTTCTCCTTCGATGGTTATGAGAGTTCTTTGTCAAGCGTAAGTTTCCCCAACCATGCTGATTTCACATTCATTCCTAACGATATTCTCAAATCAAGCAACTCTCTGACTTCTGTCACCATTCCTGCGAACATCAGAGCCATCGGCAACCATGCCTTCGCATCTGCAACTAAACTTGAAGAGGTGAACTTCCCCGATAACCTGGAGGAAATCGGTGGTGGTGCATTCGAGTATACCAAAATACCTGGTGCAGACTTGAGAAATACCAAAATCACCCAAATCCATTGGTGTACTTTTATGGAGAACCCTGAGTTCGCTTACTGTTACTATCCCGATGCTCTCACTCGCATTCAATACAACGCATTCAAAAAAGACACCAAAATCAAGACTGTCGACCTGTCTCAATGCCATTGGCTGACACTTATTTCCACAGGTGCCTATGAAACCTGCTCGTCAATTACAAAAGTAGTGATTTGCAGCCACCCGAAAATTCTTAGAGGAAATGGACATGGTACAGGTTGTTTCAACAACTGCAAGGCCATTGATACTGTGCAAGTCGTAAGTTGCTATCTTGAGGATTATCCTGTCACCGACGTTACAAAGTGCTATTGCGAGATTGGTGCATTCGACTATGACATCACAGAAGTGCAGACCCAACTTGCAAATGTTTCTAAGGGTGCAAAACTGATTTTCCCGAACGACATGCCTGTAGGAAACAACCAGACCTATGCAGGAACAAGCCGCCAAGGTTCTGGAGAAGGTGGAAATGTAACTTATGCTATCGAGAATGGCTCTGCATATACCAATCAATACACCTCTTCCTTTGACTTCTTTGTAGGCGACTATAAAGCAGGTGTTCTTATAACACAGTCCAGTTTGCAGGTATTTTTTGATGACGTGCCCAATAATCTGGGCCCCGCTCCAGGCTATGGTGCTCCAACTGACCAACCAGATCTTGGCGAATTAGTTCCAGGTGTTGCAAATGGAACAGTAAAAGTTGTTGGTGACACACGCTATGCATACAACGGATGGATGGAGTTCATCAACACCACTGTTGGTGAGGTGGTTCCAAAGGGTGAGTTCCTCCGCACCTACAGCCGCTCAGCCGGCGACGGTCCCTGCATGTTGCCCAAGGAAATCACCGCTTACCGCGCCGTTGACTATACAACCGACCAATTTGCTTATGTGCTTGACAGGAATGGTGAATACTACTATGATGCCACCATCCAGTCAGATAATGAGGATGACAAGTATAAGCTTATTGACGGAGTAATTGCAGGAACAGAGCCAGATGAAATAATCAGCGAAGAAGAACTTGCTTATATCGCTACTATAGGGGACGGCAAGCGTTACTCCCACCTCACTATCGGTGGCAAGCTGTATCTCAGGCCATTGGTTGCCAAGGTTGCCCAATACCCAGGCATTGAAGGTGGATATGTAGGGGACAACATTGAACTGTTCGATGCAGATGCGGTTTACGACCAACTGCAAACTGTTCCCGGTGGCTACAGTTACGTGCCGGAGAACACAGGCGTGGTGCTCTACTCAACCAAGATTAATGAGTCCGCCCTTTTGATATTGGGTGGTGACTTTGGTACCGAAACTGTCTATAAGGAATTCCCCCATACTTATCAGCGTTATGAGGCCGGCCGTCTGACATCTGATGATACAAGCAACAATATTAACATGCTGCATGGCTCCTTTGGCGATGGATGGCCCGTATCTCCTGTATTCCCCTGGAAGTATAAGAATGCGTCAACATGCTCTGGTGGACATTTCCCAACTGACAGGCCAAGGGAGTACCGTAACTTTGCCTGCGTGATGACTCACGCAGCAACAGGTACTGGCGGACTTGCTGACAGGAACACTTACGGATGGAAACGTCTGCAACCCAGCAGGATGAAGGAAAACCGTGCCTTTGCTCAGATTCCTGCTGTACGCTTTGACAATTTCAATGAGGATGCCGATTCGGAGCAGTTCCCGGGCTTCACCATTGAGGATACGACAGCTGAAGTTCCAGCAGTTGATGGTGAGGGAACCCAGACTTCCAACAACAGCAACCTGATGCTGATCAGCATCTTCGAGGGTGACTCGGAGGACGGTGCTGATGTGGATGGCATCAAGGAGATCAAGAACGTCGAAAGCACCGTGGCCAAGACAAAGGATAATGCCTGGTACACTCTCCAGGGCGTCAGAGTATCCAGCCTCACCAAGGGGGTATATATTCACAATGGCAAGAAAGTGGTCATCAAATAATCCAACTGACATTGAAGAAAAGAAATGAAAAGAGAATATAAAAAACCACTGACAGAGATTGCGATGATTAATGCATCCAATTTCCTCGACGAGTACGGTGACCCAACCACTGACTCAGAAGGTGACATTCCTGGTAACGATCCTAGTATCCTGGGCAATCAAGGTACTTTTGATGAGGATGACTTTACGTCTTCCAAGAGCTTGTGGGATTAAGTTATAGACACACTACAAAAAGAAAGACCTATCTGCGGATAGGTCTTTCTTTTTTTGAAGGTGTATGCTCGCATGAGTAGCTGCTAACAGGTAAAAATACACAAGTTAATTCGCTCTAATTCGCGTAGAACCAAAAAACAATCCACAATTTCTTTGCTGTGAAGAAAAAAAAGAGTAAGTTTGCAGCAAATTATGACCTACCCATTTGAATCAATCAAAACTCGAACAAAAATGAAACATGTCGTCACACTATTGTTGGGATGTGTATGTCCGCTGGTTGCCTCTGCCGACAACATTACCTTTGTTGATGAAAACGTGAAATCCGTGTGCGTACAGAACTGGGACTCCAATGGTGACGGAGAACTCAGCATGGAGGAAGCCGCTGCTGTAACCAACTTGAGAAACAAGTTTGGCTTTAATGCAGAAATCTCCAACTTCCCCGAACTGCAATATTTCACAGGTCTGATCAGCATCGCTACCTATGACTTCTATAACTGCACGAAACTGCGCACCGTCGTGCTTCCCCCGCAAATAACCAGCATCGGCAGCAGCTGCTTCTTCGGTTGTTCGGACTTGCAAGAGATAGTCATTCCCAACGCAGTGAAAACCATCGGCGAGTATGCCTTCAACGGATGCAACAGCATGACCTCCGTCACCTTTCCGGAAGGATTGGAGACCATCGGGGACTATGCGTTCAGTTCTTGCAATTCGCTCCAGAGGCTTGCCATTCCTTCCACGGTGACCAGCATCGCCCTCAGTGCATTCTGGAGTTGCTCGTCTCTCACGGCCATCACAGTGGATACCAACAACACCGTATATGACTCCCGTGAGAACTGCAACGCCATTATCAAGACCAGCACCAACACCTTACAGCTCGGCATCGCCAACACCGTCATACCTACAACGGTCACCGCCATCGGTCCGTCGGCCTTTTATGGCAATTCCCGGCTCCTGACCATCGACATCCCCGAAGGGGTGCTGACCATCGACGACTCAGCTTTCTCCGGCTGTTCGGCACTCACCGATGTCACCTTCCCCTCCACGCTCACCAGCATCGGCTACACCACATTCAGTGGATGCAAGAAACTTTCCAGCATCTTGTTGCCTGAAGGCTTGAAAACTATTGATCAGATGGCATTCCAAAACTGTACTAACCTCAAAAAGGTGTCCATCCCCTCCACTGTGACCAAAATGAGTTACAATGTGTTCGCTGGATGCTCCAAATTGACCAAGGTGGCAGTGGCGAGAACTACTCCCATATCCATCGATGCCAGCGTGTTCCCCTACCGTAAGAAGTCCACCCTTTATGTTCCCGAAGGATGCTCCGGAGCCTACGAAAACGCCAACGTCTGGAAAGACTTCAAGATTATCGTCGAACGTTCATTAGCTGTCAGCGCAACAGTAGCCCCCCTTATTATCTCCCCGGGCCAAAGCACAGGCTTGTCCATCGCACAGAGTGGCGATGACTTCGACTCCTACCGGTCGATATCTTTTGACGTCACGCTGCCAGAGGGCTTCACCCTCGACGAAGGGAACATTACGCTTTCGGAACGCTGCGAGGGCATGAGTGTCAAACTCACGCCTCAGGACGATGGGTCATGGCATCTATTGTGTTCATCTGACGAAAAGGTGGTCTCAGGTTCGGAGGGCACTCTCCTCACCATGACCATGAAAGCCATCAGCGACGTGGAGGTGGGTACTTATCAGGCTCTCATCAACAATATCACGTTCGGTTGCGACAACGGTGGCTCCGTGACTCACGATGACATGACCGTAGAATGGCAGGTCGTTGCTCCTCCCCTCGGCGACGTGAATCACGACGGCTACGTGAACATCTACGACGTGACGCTGATGATCGACTATATTCTCGACATGAAGCCGAGCAATTTCCACGTGGGCGAGGCAGACCTGAACGATGACGGCTACATCAACATCTACGACGTCACCCTCATCATCGACATCATCCTCAATAAGGAATGAATATTCAATATTGAAGATTGAAGATTGAAAATTCAAAATTTATTATTGAAGATTAAGCTTCGCTTGAACATCGGCTGCGCCTCAGCAATTAGAGCAAGCTCCATTGCACTCGGCTTGCACGATGTTTGAAGATTAGGTTTCGCATAGTTTTATCCCGAATTATAGAATTTAAGATTTATCTGATTCTATCATTCGGGATAATTGTTTTTACATGAATTAACCATGAGGCTTGTCGCAGACCCACTGACCGAAGGGAGGTAGTTTACCATGAATGATAATCCGACGCGGCAGCGTCGGCAAAAGTCCTGATAATTCATGGATAATTACCTCCCTTCGGTCAGTGGGTCTGCGACAAATCTCCCGGCAATTCATGTTATAACGTAAAGCAACCATCGAATATCAGTTTATCCCGAATTATCTTGTTCTCTAATTCGATAATTCGGGATAATAATATTTCGTGTAATTCGGTGATTGTATTGTTTTTTTTTGTAAGTTTGCGGTAAATAAGGTGTTTGTTGAAAAACATAAGCTATCATGCGCACTATACTATCCGTGCTCCTATGTATTATCCTGATGATGATACCCCAAAAATCCAATGACATGAACAATCTCTATCCACGAACCCATGTTACAAGACCTGCCACACAGGCAGGCAGGTTCTATGAAGCCGATGCCGACACGCTGCGCCACGAGGTGGACAGCCTCATAGCCCGTCACGACAAGCACGGCGGATATCCCGACGTGGCGGCACTTATCGTGCCCCATGCTGGTTATGTGTTCTCCGGCAACGTAGCCGCAGCAGCCTATGCCACCCTCGATCCGCAACGCCAATACCAGAGGGTCTTCCTCATTGGACCGAGTCACTATGAATGGCTCGACGGGGCATCGGTAGATACCGGGGCCGATGGCTATGAGACACCACTGGGCATGGTGCGTGTAGACCATGAGACATGCAGTCTGCTGGAACAGGCCGACACGCTCTTCGCCTACCGCGCCGAGGCACACGACCGTGAACACTGCCTGGAGGTACAGCTGCCCTTCCTCCAACGACGCTTCACTGTCGTTCCTCCCATCGTGCCCATCATCGTGAGCACCAACAAGGAAGCGAGGCTCCGTCGTCTCGCCGAGGTGCTTCAGCCCTATTTCACCGACGACAACCTCTTCATCATCAGCAGCGACTTCTCCCATTACCCCTCTTACGACGATGCCGTGGCGGTGGACACCCGCACACGACATGCCATAGAGAGCGGTGACGTGGAGCGGTTCATTGAGGTATTGGAGAGCAACGCACGTAAGGGGACGCCCGACCTTGCTACCAGTGCATGTGGGGAGTTCGCTATCATCACACTGATGTGTATGCTCAACAAAACGCATGAGGTGCGTCACCTGCTCTATCAGAACTCTGGCGACACCTATTACGGCGACCGCGACCGCGTGGTGGGATACCATGCCTTCGCTATCTGCCGTAATGACAAAAAAACAGCAGCGAAAGACACTGCCCACGACTTTGTGCTCAGCGATGCCGACAAACAGACATTAAAGGAGATTGCCTGGGCGAGTCTGCGGTCAGCATTCGACAGTACCGTCGAAATGCCTACTGCTGTCAGCGCTACGCTACGCAGGAATTGCGGTGCTTTCGTCACCTTGACGAAGAACGGGAAGCTACGGGGATGCATCGGTCATTTCGGTGAAGACACCCCCTTGCATGAGATGGTGGCGGAGATGGCACGGGCTGCTGCCTTCGACGACCCCCGTTTCCCTGCCCTCCGCCGTGAGGAGCTTGATGAGCTCGAGATAGAAATCTCCGTGCTCACGCCCATGCGGCGGATATACAGCGCGGATGAGTTCATCCTTCACCGTCATGGCATATACATCCGGAAAGGATACCATAGCGGCACGTTCCTCCCACAGGTTGCCGACGAGGTGGATTGGACAAAGGAGGAGTTTCTTGGGCATTGTTCTCGCGACAAAGCCGGACTGGGATGGGATGGTTGGCGCGACGCAGAACTGTATGTCTATGAGGCGATTGTATTCTGATTTATTATTGAAGATTGAATTTTCAGTCGGCCAAAGGCTGAGATGGCTATGATGAACGAGTGTAGGTATTACCAGCGGTTGGAGGATGGTGGAGTGGAGTGTTTGCTCTGTCCGCACCACTGCCGTATCAAGGAAGGGAAGACAGGGCGTTGCCGAAGCAGACGTAATGAAGTGGGACGGCTGGTGAGCGATGTCTATGGCCGACCTTGCGCGCTGGCTATAGACCCCGTGGAGAAAAAACCGCTCTATCATTTCCATCCTGGCACGACATGCCTCTCCATCGCCTGCACAGGGTGCAACCTCAGGTGCCATAACTGCCAGAACCATGACATTTCACAGGCTGCACCCGATGAGGTGAGAAGTATGGCGCTGTCGCCCGACGAGGTGGTGCGACTGTGTGTGGAACACCGTTGTCCAGGCATCGCCTATACCTACACCGAACCGCTTACCTATATGGAGTATGTGGTTGACACGGCGCACCTGGCACATGAGCAGGGGCTATGGAACATCCTCGTCACGGCAGGGTATGTGTGTCAGGAACCGCTTAAGGACCTGTTGCCATACCTCGATGCTGCCAACGTCGACATCAAGTCGTTCAACGATGAGTGCTATCAGCGGGTCAACGGTGCGCGTCTGGCTCCCGTGCTCGACACGATCCTCGCCATGCGCGATGCAGGGGTATGGGTAGAACTGACCAACCTCGTCATCCCCGGCATCAACGATGATATGGCAATAATCCGAAAGATGTGTCGATGGATGGCAGACCACGACATGCTGGACACTCCACTCCATTTCAGCCGGTTCTTCCCACATTACCGTATGCGTAACGTTCCGCCCACGCCCATCGCCACGTTATGTCGAGCCCGTGACATTGCCCACGAGGAAGGTATCAAGAATGTGTACTTAGGGAATGTATGAGGTATGAAGCACGAGAATTCATGGACATAGATTATCCCGAATTATCGAATTATCGAATATACAAATACAATTCATGGTTTATTCCTGGACATTCATGTAAAAGACAAATATCCCGAATGATAGAATTAGAGAAAAAGAAAATTCTTAAATTCTAAAATTCGGGATAAAACTATGCGAAGCTCGCTTTCAACATGTTGAGGCGGAGCTCCCCTACTACAGGTTGCTCTTCCCCGGAAAACTGGGGAGTAGGATGGGGGAGGGGAGGTTTTTGGACTTTACGCTAAATTCCATCTTCGGGGTCACCGCCATCGGGGTCGCCTGTGGGCAGCCTGGGGTCATCGCTGTCGGTGATGCCATAGAGGATGATGTTGATGATCTTGGTCACGTCGGAGATGTTGATCAGGCCATTGGAATCAACATCGGCATTGGCGAAAAAGAAGTCTTGTGGCTCTTTGCCTATAATCTTGTTGATGATCACCGTCACATCGGAAATGTTGATATGGCCGTCGTTGTTGGCATCGCCATGCAAAATCTTGGACGAGATGTGCGCAATGCCGTCGGATGTGACAGTATCATCGGTCGTGGACGTGTCTGTAGCGGTTTGTCCCATTACCTGGCTTGAAAGCCCCAGCACGACAACAAGGGCAAAGTGGCGGATATGTTTAAAAATTGGATAGTTCATGTCGGATAGTTTGACGGTAAACATAGAATAGATGTCGGATAAAATATGGTGGCGCAACATTAGCGCCATAAATCTCACAAATATAAGGCTTTTCCGTTAATCTCATCCCCTTTTTCCAAAAATTAACAAATTTTTAGGCGAAATACATGGGTTTCATGGTGCTTATCGCACTTATAGTTTCTGAAGTACCAATAAACAAAGAAAAAAAACGTTTTTCTTTGGTTTGTCTTCGGCTTTCACTACTTTGCCGCTTCGCGGCGAAGATAGGAGGCGCCTCGGTATCAAAAATAAATCTGTGATTTATTTTGTGCTACGCTCGGCTTTCACTACTTTGCCGCTTCGCGGCGAAGATAGGATACGCCTCAACAAACCAAAGAAAACAAACGATTTTCTTTGCTTTGTCTTCGGCTTTCACTATCTTTGCAATAAAATATGTGCGACATGATTGTCAAACAACTACTCAGAGCCACCATTGCCGTTCTCTGCCTCTTTCTCACCGCTTGTGCGAGCCATAGGGAGGCAGTGCCGGAGTCATGGCCGTTTCATTTTTCCGACAACAACCCCCACCAACTCGCAGCAGCCAAGAAATACGGCATCGAACCGCTGGAGACCAGGGATGACCTGCGACGGGTGAAACGGAAACTCAAACATATAGAGGAAAACAAATACTATGCGGTGGACCCACTCACCCACTCGGTGCCATACCTCACCCCCGATGCAGCAAAACTCTTGAAGGAAATAGGTAAAAACTTCCAGAAGTCGATGAGGAAACACAAGATGGGGGAGTATAAGATTATCGTCACCTCGGTGCTGAGGACAAAAGAAGACGTGCGGAAACTGATGCAGGTAAACAGCAATGCCGTGTCGAACTCCGCCCACTGCCATGCCACCACCTTCGACCTCTCCTATCGCAGGTTCAAATATGTGGGTGGGAAAAAGGCCTCACAACCCCAGATGAAATACCTCCTCGGAGAGGTCATCGACAAACTAAGAAAAAAACACAGGTGTTTCGTGAGGTATGAGACCAAGCAGACCTGTCTCCACATCACCGTATCACCTGAAGGATAATTATCTATAGTTTCTATAGCAATAACCCTAAGAGAAACCAACATGAAAGAAATGAAAAAAATATTAGTCCTTTTCCTGATGACAGTCGCTTGCCTGACAATCACCGTGCCTGCCCATGCGGGAAAAGGAGAGATGAAATACAAGATGAAGTATGTCATCGAGCGACATCTCTTCATCAAGGGACAACAGGTGACATTACTCAACGTCAACTTCGAATGGCCAGTGTTCGTTGCAGGCACCGACGTGCCCGCATTACGGCAACATATCTTCCAGCTGTTCTTCAACAGCGAGAATACATCGCTCAGGAGCGCGCTCGATGCCTATACCCAAACACTCGGAACGGAAATCAATTCCATGCCTGAAGGACAGGGATACCAGACCGAATACATCGACCTCTACCTGCAACTGCTCGGAGGAGTGGAGGGTCAGTTTATCTCGTTTTATTCGCTCGAGCAGAAGAGGAAGAGCGACAGCGCGAAAGCCGAAGTTTGGAAACAGACGATGTTCACCTACAACATCGTCAAGGACAAGGTACTTACTGCAAGGGATATCTTGTCATCGGCGGTTTTCCCCAAGGGAAGCGAGCATTGGGAACTTGTCAACTACATCGTCAATAACGACATACGAATACAATCCGTCAAAGAGGTTAATGACATGCCCGACCAGGCATGCCTGATACCCGAGGGCATGGTACTCAACTACCCGGAAACGGCTGGTGGACTGGGATTAGACCATATGACATTGATACCGATGAATGCTGCGAAGTTATGGATGAAAACATCGGTGAAAAACTGGGTCAACGACAAGAAGAGGGTGGGCACCGATTACGTGACGCCGATGAAACCCCTCACCGTGCCAAAGGAGGACGATGACTCGAGTGCCGTGTATGAACTCGTGGACGAGATGCCACAATACATTGGAGGAGAAAGGGAGATGATGGAGTTCATCGCGAGAACGGCGAAGTATCCGGAGATAGAACAACTGCTTGGAAGTCAGGGAAAGGTGGTCGTGGAGTTCATCGTGGAACGCGACGGCTCAGTGTCGACTCCCGCGGTCATCTCCTCCATATCACCACGACTTGACAGGGAGGCGGTGGAGGCCATCATGGCCATGCCGCCATGGACCCCTGGTAAGAATCATGGCAAGCCCGTGAGAACGCGGATGGTATTGCCCGTAAACTATAAAATCAAATAAGATCATAATCTAAGGCTCCTATGACTTCAAGGGTCCTATAGTCTTTATGGCCCTTAAGGACTTTGTGGGTTTCTAATGCCTAATATCCAATCGCCATGCTCTATATCATCAGAAACAAGAAGCAATATGGTCCGTACGACGAGAACACCGTGGCTGAATACGTGAATGAAGGCTCCGTGGTGGGGCACGACGTGGCCAGAGATGCTGCCACAGGCGAAGAGTCCACGGTGGCTAACTTCCTCAAACGCAGAGGGATGAAGACACGCGTCAGGCATGATGGAGGGGTGTGGAAACAACTCCAGAAAATCGGTTCCGACCTCATCGTGCCGAAAGACAGTCTCGTCAACAAGGAATGGATGCAAGACAAACGCCTCCTCGTACTGGCTGTGGTGGGACTGTTCCCAACGCTCATGCTCCTGCTGCCTATGCCTGAGATAGGGGTTTTTTATATCATGGCACTCTATTTCTCGTGTATCTGGGGACTGTTCTTCTACTATTTCTTCAAGACAACGCAAGTGACGCTGCGTACCACCGTAACCGTGTTCTTCATGACGCACTTCTTTGTGTTCATCGTATGGGATATCTTCGGACTTGTCAGGTTCAACCCGTTCTATGCACTCATTGAGTCGCCTTTTCCCATCGACGTGCTGGGATTCGTCTTCGGTGTGGGACTTACTGAAGAACTGGCAAAGATGGTGCCGCTATTTATCATCGTAAGCAGGGCAAAGGAACCGATACTGCCCAGGACGCTTGTCTTCTATGGACTCATGGCAGGTATCGCCTTCGGCGTGTTCGAAGGGGTGCAGTACCAAACCACGGTGAATACCGGACTTGACTATACCTCTGCGTTCTATGGCAATATCGCACGGCTCACCAGCCTGCCTTTCCTGCATGCCATCTGGTGTGGTATAGCAGGGTACTTCATCGCTTTCGCAAACCTATACCCACGCTACCGCCATGCGCTATATTTCCTTGCCATTGCCATCCCGGCACTCATGCACGGACTCTACGACACGTTCTGTCAAGGTTACATTCTCCTGGCTGTCATCATTTCTTTCATCGGTGTCTTCCTGCTTATGACTTACCTCAAGCGCAGCGGTGACTATCAGTCGAGGCTGAAAAAATAAGCGCATAAGAGGGGTGGGGCCTGAGCGATTTGAGGGCCTTTAAGGTATTAGGGCCTTGGGGCTTTAAGGGTTTTATTGTCATTAGTGCATCAAGGTTGCTTGACCTTTGTCAAGAAAAGCCTTCCTTTTGCATAAAAACACCCATTTTTCTTGGCTGTGTGCCCACACAGTGTTAATTTTGTACTCGAAATAAGACAACAAGGATCTATTTTTTAACATAAATATTTATAGAAATGGATATGTTTTTGATGGCCATACGCATCCTCGGAACGGTGGCACAACTGAAAGAGAAGACCCACAAGATTTTTGGATAACCAAAGATTTTAAATCATAGGTTCATCATGACCTTGCCCTGCGTGGGCACACCCCATAGGGAAAGCAATTAGCAGAGGAGTATTTTTTCATAAGATTAATGGTTGACAAGACGGCAACGAAGCAGCAAACGCTTCGCTGTCGTTTTTTTTGGCAAAAAATGAGATAAGCAGGTAAACAAAAACTTCGTCATTTGTTTTGCATTACGCTCACTTATTCGTATCTTTGCAATGTCGGGTTTGCTTGTCCTTGAAAAACCGACAAGCGTAACACATTTCTAAAACACAGCCCTTCTATGACAGACCAACAAATGAAAGCGATTTCTGTGGAAGACCTCCTCAGAAGCGGAAACATTTCAAGACGCACCTATAACACGCTCGTAAAAGCACGGCTCCGTACACTCTTCGACTTGAGAAAATACCAGAACGGACTCAAAAGACTCTTCTCGCCACAATCCCCTAACCTCACCGAAGTGACACAACTGGTGGAGAAGGCAGGACGTGCCGACTTCTTGCCCAATATCTCGGGAAGGCTATTCATGGACACCGTCGTGGAAAAGACGAGAGGAGAACAACTGCTCGATGACCTCAACGATGAGGAACTGCAGTTGCTGCAGCTCTCTTACGACAACGTGCTGCGACGGCTGCTCGCGTCAAGACAGCGGGTGCATACCGTCATCGCCAATGCCCTCGCACAGGTATCGCTTCCCATCTTCCTGAGGGATTTCCTCTACGACGATGATGACAAAATCATGATTCTCTATAATGTGGGGAGAACATCGGTTGACCATTTTGTAGAGGTGAAGAAAGCCATGAAGAGCGTGCTCGAGATCATCCAACAACAACCCGAAATGGTGAGATACCACCTTTTCCTCCAACGCTGCAGAGGGAGATTCGACGACGATGACTTCATCCTCGACTTCTACAAGGAACATCGGCGCCTGCCTTTACTCTATATCCTGCAACAGCTCATCATCGGCAACAAGGCCAGGGCGGAACTGCGGGCGTTTCTCAACAGGTATGACGTGTTTGAGGGTAGGGTGGAACGCGACGAAACCCCCATCGACAGGTCAGCATATACCATCGCCACGTATTCCAATGCCATCTACGACGCGCTCTTCGACAAAGCGGTGGGGTGGGAACAACTCGACCCCTTGGCTCAGGTAATCGTAGACAACGACCAGGCACGCGACGACCTGAAGGCGTATGTAGGCGAGACTTTGGTGACAGAAGACGACCCACAGGTTGCCGGTCACATACAAGACGAACGGCTGTTGCTCGCGCCGACATGCATCCTGGGGATACTGGGAAAACTTCTTTCGGAGCATTACATCGCGCTCGGGGGATACCCAAGGAGCATGCTCACGGCAAAGGCCGAAAGATGGCAACATGTCTATCTCATCGACCGGCAGTTCGATGCGCTGTTCGGCTTCCGTGAGATGTTCGTCAATTTCCGTGATGAGGTGTATGCCAAGTCGACGGAAGTCCATACCGTAGAGATGGCTGATTTCGTGGGTAGCCGGCACACCGACAACACCGATGGTGCCGATATGGCCATGGCTGCAGCCATCATGCATACCATGGTGGTGGGAGAGTTGTCGCTCGAGAGTGAGGAAGGACTGTGTGTCGTCGTACCACGGAAAGTGGAGAAGTCGCTTGCCGACAGACTCTATCAGATTCTCTCAGAGAACAATGAACAACCGATGGCGCTCACCCTGCTTACCGACATCATCAATGCCAGCGACGGTAGGAAATATGTGAAGGCCACCGTCTCGCTCGCACTCAATAAAGACCCGCGGTTTGTCAACAATGGGAAAAAGGGACTGTACGCGCTCACCGAATGGCAACTTCCTTTCTTCGGCAGCAATGCCGACATCATCTATCAGGTGCTCAGCCAGTCGGACAGTCCCATGGAGAGCGACGAGATACTCGATGTGCTCAACCAATACCCATACAACGAGACGTTGGGGAAAAATGAACTCTCATCGGTCATCTCCATGACGAAGGACAAGTTCAGAAAGTTCGGAATAGGCTATTACGGTCTCGTAGACAAGGAGTATGATGCCGACCTCATCAGGCCGGGGCGCAACAACTTCGAGGCCGACATGAAGGCGTTCCGCGATTTCGTGGACAGTTACCAGCGTCTGCCGTCAACGAAAAATGGCACAGAGGAGAAACGACTAGTCTATTGGTTCTCGAGAAAAAGAAAGGAATATGGCGAGAATGCCAGATGGACACTCTCGAAGCGCGATGCCTTCAAGGAGATAATCGACCTCTACGAGAAATATCAGGCTATCTCCAATCCAGAACAAGAGCCAGAACAAGAGCCAGAACAAGAGCCAGAGCAAGAACAAAAACCCGAAAAAGGACCAGAAAAAGAGCAAGAACCAGCAAAAGAACAGAAAGAAACCATCGCCCCCATAGAAGAAGCCCTTCCACCCGCTCCGGAAACCGCGGAGACCCCGGAAACCGCGGAGGCCCCAGAAATCCCAGAAATCCCGGAAACCCCGGAAACCCCAGAAATCCCGTCTCCCCCTGAGGAAGCCCTTGAGGCTATTGCCCAGGAGATGGTTGGCGAGCCTCCTTTTGGCCTCTTTGCCATCGACGATGAATCGCCTTTCATCGCTCCAGACACCACGGAAGAACCGCCTATGGAGTTGTTTGTCGCAGAGGAGCCTCTTGTCTCCAAGGAATCGTCTGCATCTGGAGAGCCTCTTGTTTCCGATGAATCATCCGCATCTGAAGAGCCTCTTGCCTCCGATGAATCATCCACATCTGAAGAGCCTCTTGCATCCGATGAATCATCCACATCTGAAGAACCTCTTGCATCCGATGAACCCTTTACAACTGAGGAACAGCCCAACCCCGAAGAGGGTGGCACTATTGTCTTTAAAGACACTGATGTATCGGAAGACCTTTTTGTCTCATCCGAGGAACCGCCCTCTTCGCTTCAGCCAGAACCATCCGACTGGTTTGTCAATGGTGAGGCCGTCAGACAGTTCGTGGAGGAGCATCACCGGGAGCCGCTTGAACTCTTCACCAAGGAACACCAACTCGCGCTATGGCTCCAACAACAGAAGGAGAACTGGCACAAAGGACTCCTCTCGCCCGACGAGGAGCAATGCCTTCTTGCCATCCGTGACATGCTTTGGTAACCTCGTGTCAACACCCCACATCCGTGGCCTTTCAGGGATGGTGCAAGTTTTAAAGGTATTTCACGTCCCGTATGCGGCGATATTATCGCCGCCATAAAAGCACAGGGGTACAGAGAAAACGACTCTCTGTACCCCTGTGCCTTTGAGTAGAAACACATCCACTCGGGGAACCATTGAACACGTCGCTGTCGATGCAGCTCACCTGCGAGGCGTCAACTATTCGGTGACAATCTTCACGTCGCAGATGTCAATCTTGCGGCTGTTCCATGGCGCGGTGTTCAGTTCCACCTTGTTCGTAATGCCATAGTTCACCTTGCCAGGGCTGTTCAATACAAAGGTGCCTTCCACATGACTCCAACGGCGGCTGCCGTCGTTGCTGTCGAGCACCACCTCCGTAGTGTCGGTGGGGTTGGGCTCTTCCTTGTATTCCGGCACCACCACTCGTAGCGTGTCCTTGTTGTCGTTGCTCAGCACATAGAGAGAATTACCCTCGCCGTCGGCACGTGTCCATCCTTCTATCTTGTAAGTGCCGGGCTGCAACTCGATGCTCTTGCGCAGGTCGTAACTCATCGTGCTGGGGTTGTCTTTTACCTTCAGCGAGATGTATTCTCCATGTTCGCCATTGGGCAGGATACCCCATTCGCCCACCCATTCCGTGGCACCAGTGAATTTCTCCACCGACCAGCCACATCGCTCCAGCAGTTTCCAAGCCACGGAAGGCAGGTAAATGCCGTTGTGGGTATTGTTCTTCTTGTCGATTTTCACCACTTGTGTTCCCACGCTGTGTCCAACCTTCACCAGACAGCCCAGCATCAGGCCCAAGCTCAGAATCCATACGAGGATGAGGCCGGCCTTCACTGTGGTGTTCATGTGCTGTCCGTCGCGCTTCACCATCAGCCGGATGAGGGCATAGAGTGGCAGGCCAATCACCAGGAGGGCGGAGATGATACCCACTGCCGATAGCCAGGTGGGGATGGAGTGCAGTATCTGGCTTGTGCTGACGTCGAAACCAAAGATATTGATGAGGCTATAGTCGCCGAAGATGGTCAGTATCGACAGACCAAAGACGGCTGCCAGCAGGGCGATGAAGAGTGAGACGAGAATCAGGGCGAAGAACCCACAGATACACAGCAGCGCTGCCTTGGCCAATGCCGAGAAACAGCCACGGGCGGTGTCGCGGTGCTGGGGATTGTTGACGAAAGCATTGGCGTTGTTCACACCACGCATCAACTCCTCATTGAGCGTTTTTGCGTTCACGGGCTTGCCATACATGCGAAGGCGGTCCTCGGGCGTCACGGCCTCGGGGATGAGTACCCATGCGATGATATAGAGTACGGCGGCGACACTGAACGAGACGAAGAGCAGTATCACGAAGATCACGCGGAGGAGCAATGGGTCGCTAATGCCGAAGTAATGGCTCAGGCCAGAGAGCACGCCACCAAGGATATGGTCTTCGGGGTCGCGGAAAAACTTACGTCTCAGTCCATCGGTGCCCATCGGGTCATTCAGGTTGCTCTGATTACTTTGATTACCTTGGTTACCTTGGTTATACTGATTATTCTGGTTGTTCTGGTTGTCTTGGGCTCCCTCAAAGGGTGGGGGAGTGGTTGTACCCTCTTCGGTGCTGGCATCAGCATCCATCTGTTGGGGGTCGCCGATGCGGTTGATGATTTCCGTCACATGCTCGATGGTAATGGCCATCACGCCTTGTGAGCGGTATTCGCTCAGCAACTCTGCCACGCGGTGCTCCACATCATCGGCTATCTCCTCGCCGCCTTCACGGTGACTGTAATAGCGGCGCATGTTTTCATTGTAACGCTGCAGAAGTTCATAAGCGTCCTCGTCGATAGGGTAGAGGGTACCGAAAATATTGACTGTGATATTCTTTTTCATTGTGGTGTTTTTTTTCGTGATTTCTGTTTTTGAGGTCTTAAGAGACTTGAAATGCTAAGTTGTGGCTATGGGGTTTTTCAGCAGGTCGACCGTGCGGGTAAGTGAACTCCAGGTACTATCCATCTCGCGAAGCGCAAGGGCTCCGTCGTTGGTCATGGCATAATACTTCCGGGGAGGACCCTGATACGACTCCCGCCATTCATAGGTCAGCAGACCGTCTTTCTTCAAACGGCTCAAAAGGGGGTAGAGCGTACCCTCCACTACAATCAGGTCGGCATCCTTCAGTTGCATGATGATGTCGTTGGCGTAGGAAGGCTGACGCCGCAACAGCAATAGGACACAGTATTCCAGCATCCCCTTGCGCATCTGTGATTTCGCATTGTCTATGTTCATAACGCTTCTTGGTTGATTGTTGATGAATTGCTTGCGGATGGCCAGTCCGCAATGCCGCTCGCTGAGGCCTTACAGCTAACGACGATACAAAAGTATAAAATTTATAGTACCTTGCAATACATAGTACTATAAAAATGCTATAATTTAACTTTATTTCACAATTTTGGCCTTTTATAGTGCATATAGTTCCTATAGTATCTATAGTTCCTATTAGTTCCTATAGTCCCATTTCTCCCCTTTTTACACATTGAATACTTAATTTGTGCAAAAAAAAGAAAATAATGACGATATGTCATCGTTTTATACTAACTTTGCATGGTTTTATTACGTATACCTATATTTTTAACATATACTTTTATCAACACGTTTCAACATGACAATGAGAAAACTTTTCAGTGCTGCACTATTGCTTCTCTGCATGGTGGTTCAGGCACAGCCCATTCCCGTCGACCCCGACGTGCGGAAAGGGACACTTGACAACGGACTGACCTATTACATCCGCCACAACAACTACCCGGAGCATGTGGCCAGTTTCTACATCGCGCAGAAAGTGGGGTCGGTACAGGAGAATGACGACCAGCGCGGTCTTGCACACCTGCTCGAGCACATGGCGTTCAATGGCACGGAGCACTTCAAGGACAACCAGCTGCAGGAATACCTGCAGTCGATAGGCGTGGAGTATGGCAGGAACCTCAATGCCTATACCTCCACCGACCAGACGGTGTATTATATCGAGGATGTGCCCACGGCACGCATCACAGCCCTCGACTCCTGCATGCTCATCCTCAAAGACTGGTCGAACGGCATCACTCTCGATGAGAAGGCAATCGACCAGGAGCGTGACGTGGTGCACAACGAATACCGCATGCGCATCAAGGGCACGCAGAAAATCCTTGAGAACAAGTTGCCGGAACTCTATCCCGGTTCGAAATATGGTGAGCGTTTCCCCATCGGCCTGATGTCGGTCATTGATGGTTGTTCGCCTGAGACACTCAGGGCATACTACCGCAAGTGGTATCGTCCCGACAACCAGGGCATCATCATCGTAGGTGACATCGATGTAGACCGCACGGAGCAGAAAATCAAGGAACTCTTCGGTGGCATCAAGGTGCCTGCCAACGCTGCCAAGGTGGAGCCGGTAGAGGTGCCCGACAACAACGAGGGCATCTATCTCGTGGGAACGGACAAGGAGCAACAGCTCTCGATGTTCCTGGTGTCGTTGAAGCATGATGCCGTGCCCGATGAGATGAAAGACCAACTCTCCTATTTCATCGTCGATTATGCCCGCAGCGTCATTACTGACATGCTCAATATGCGTTTCCAGGAAGAGGCACAGAAACCTGAAAGTGCCATCAACCAGGTCAGCGCATCAGAGGGCATGTACCTCGTTTCACGCACCAAAGACGCGTTCACCCTGCAGGTGATGCCCAAAGAGGGGAAAGACCTCGAGGCACTGGCTACCGCTATCCGCGAGGCCAAGAGGGTGAAGGACTTCGGATTCACCGCTACGGAATATGACCGCGCAAAGGCAGAAATCCTCAGTAGGGTAGAGAAAGCCTACAACAACCGCGAGAAGACACGCACCAGCCAGTTCTGCAACCAGTATGTACAGAACTTCATCAACCACGAGCCCATTCCTTCCATCGAACAGGAGTATGAGCTCCTGAACCAGCTCGCTCCTGTGCTCAGCGTGGATGTCATCAACCAGATTGCAGAGCAGTTCATCAACTTGACCGACACCAATTTCGTGGCTCTCGCGCTCGTGCAAGACGGGAAAGACTCTTACACACCCGCAGACATGAAGAAAGTGGTGGAAGGTGTGCGAACAGAGACCCTTGAGGCATATGTAGACAACGTGAAGCAGGAACCGCTCATGAGCGAGATGCCCGCCAAGGGAAGCATCGTGAGCGAGACCTCCAACGCCACACTCGGATTCAAGCAACTCACCCTCTCCAATGGAGCTAAGGTGATGCTCAAGCATACCGACTTCAATGCCGATGAGATTTTGCTCCTCGCCGTGTCTGAAGGTGGAGCGTCACTCTTTGGAAAAGACGACGCCCTGACACTGCAGCTTGCCAGTATCTTCCTCTCGCAGAGCGCTGTGGGCAATTTCATGGTCAACGACCTGCAGAAGGCGCTCTCAGGAAAACAGGTGAGCACCTCTTTTAATGTACAGAACTACAGGCACTCTTTCAATGGCTCATCCACGCCGAAAGACCTCGAGACCCTGATGCAGCTCACCTACCTCAGCTTCACCAACCTCAACAAAGACGAGAATGCATTCAACAACTATCGCAACTTGCTCGTCACACAACTCAAGAACATCAGCCTCAACAGCAGCGTGGTATTCCAAGACTCCCTGATGAGTACCGTCATGGGCGGTAACCCGCTGTTCAGGATTCCGACGGCAGAGCAGGTGGAGAACACGAGCTGCGACAGGCTCATCGAGATGGCACACCAGCTCTATGGCAATGCAGCCAACTTCAACTTCATCTTCGTGGGCAACTTCGACGAGGCACAGCTCCGCGAGTATATCGAACAGTATATCGCATCGCTGCCATCCACAGGTAAGGCCGACTTCACCGGAAAGGAATTGCGTACGTTTGTCAATGGAAGTCTCTCCAACAACTTCACGAAGAAGATGGAGAACCCACAGGCAGAGGCCGCAGAGGTATGGCGCTCGAAAGCACTGAAATACAATCAGACGAACAACGTCTTGGCCGACTATGCCGGAAGGATTCTCGATATGGCTTACAACCGTGAGATTCGCGAGAATATGTCGGCTGCATACCATGCAGGGGCATCGTGCGATGTCGACAATGATGGACCATGCTCCTATATCACCATCCAGGGTACAGCCCAGCTCAACCCAGAGAAGGCTGCTGCAGCCATACCTGAATTCATCAAGGGTATGAACGCTACCGTGAAGGCTCCCAATGAGGAAGACATGGGCAAGGTGAAGCAGATTCTCCTCAAACAGGCAGATGTCGACGCTTCTACCAACAGATACTGGCTCACCGTGCTCAACCGTTTCAATACCTATGGTGTGGATATCCACTCCAACTACAAGAGCATCGTGGAGAGCGTCACTCCGAAACAGGTGTCGAACTTCCTCAAGAAGGTGATACTGAAGTCGAAGAACCACGCGCAAGTGGTGATGATGCCGGAATAAACCTTATTCGTCATAAAACGTTTTTCAAAGATGAAGATAATGAAACACACCCTTGGCTTGATGCTGTTGCTGGCAGTTGTCGGTTTGATGATGGCATGTAGCAAAACAGCTAAAGAAGACGCATCTGATGAGACTACCGAGCAGAAGGCTGCACCTGCCGATGAGGCTGCAAAGATAGACAGCGTATCCATGGCAGAGGAAGTTGAAGCAGCGGTTGCCGAAGAGGAGATGGAAGGGCAGGATGGAACGGAAATGAACAGAATGGCGGGTAATTGGAATAAGCTGCCACTCACCGTCTATCCCACAGCAGAGAAAGCCAATATCCAAGACTTCGCCAAGGCATTCTGTCGGCAGTATAACAAGTACTTGCCCAACGTGAGAATCCTGAAGTTCGTCGGCGACCCGAAGAAGTTCAACCAGGATGCCGAACACTGCTTTGTCACCAGCGACATTCCCAATGGATTCCTCAGACTGGGGATGGCAAACCAATACGACCAGTTCACGGAGATGTGCTACTGGAAACGTCCGAACGGCCACTCACTCGTGGGGACTTACATGCGTCACGAAACAGAGGGCGACTTCTCGGAATCGGCATTCATGTTCTATGACTACGACCCGGCAACCAAGGTGATGACACCCGACATGGAGGTCTATGGCATCGTGGAGAAAGCCGTGCAGGAGGGTAACTTCGACGACTACATCCTGCGACTGCCCCAGAAAGGAAAGGACATCGAACTGTCGATGTACAAAGACAATGGCGACGGCGGATGCGAACCTACTGAATGGATGCTGAAATGGACAGGCAACTCATTCAAGTTGGTCAAGTAATCGCTTGAACGCATTTATAGAAGAGACGTCACACGGTGGCGTCTCTTTTTTTCGCTCGCTTATTCGTCCTTTGGGCTGCGCCCGAAGGTACTGCGCTATCATATAACAAAATTGTAAAATGCTTATAATCTGCAAAATAAATTTTGTTATTATCTCTTCGTTTTTGGGGGTGTAAGCCCCCGAATCGTTACTTCCATATAACAAAGTTGGAGTGAAAGCGGGCGAAGCCCGCACAAATAATCGCAACTCTGTTGCGTAGGGAATCTCCCTGCGACCTACCTTCGGGAGCAGTACCTTAATGACCGAGCCCGAGTAGGGCGGTTGAGCCTCCGCCCTGGAGAGGGCGGGGGACGGGGGGTGGGTTGAAGCCTCTCCTTAGGACAAGGAGAGGTTGGAGTGGTTGTGACCCCCAAGCCGCAGGCTTGGCAAAAACGTTATTCGGGGCTTCATTTTGTGTGTTGCCCAATTCGTTACTCGGAAAACTAAAAAAAAACTGCGATTTGTTTTGCTTTCCGCTCGCTTATTCGTCCTTTGCCGCTCCGCAGCGAAGGTACTTACGCTCGGGAAAGCAAAAAAAACTGCGATTTGTTTTGCTTTCCGCTCGCTTATTCGTCCTTTGGGCTTCGCCCGAAGGTACTGCGCTCGGAAAACCAAAATATTTTTCTATTCTTTTGGATTTTCGCTCGCTTATTCGTACCTTTGCACCTTAAAAATAGAGTGCCCTTTCCCAATGAGGTTTGAGGATGGCATTTTTGGAGAAAATCATTTTATCGATAAAAGAAATATGGCCAAGAAATTTGCAGAGTACAAAGGTCTCAACCTGACCGAAGTCAACAATTCCATCCTTCAGGAATGGAAAAAGAACGATGTCTTCACAAGGTCTGTCAAAGAGCGCGAGGGATACCCCGAATTCGTGTTCTATGAAGGACCGCCATCTGCCAACGGCCACCCGGGAATCCATCACGTACTCGCACGTACCATCAAAGATACTTTCAACCGCTACAAGACGATGAAAGGCTTCCAGGTGAAGAGAAAAGCGGGATGGGACACGCATGGACTGCCCGTGGAACTGGGCGTGGAGAAAGAACTCGACATCACCAAGGCTGATATCGACAACCACGACAGTCCCAAGTATATCTCCATAGAAGACTATAACCAGCGGTGCCGCGAAAACGTCATGATGTTCACCTCGGAGTGGGACGACCTCACCGAGAAAATCGGATATTGGGTAGACCTCAACGATCCCTATATCACCTACGACAACAAATACATCGAGACGCTGTGGTGGCTGCTCAAGCAGTTCTATGATAAAGACCTGCTCTATAAGGGATATACCATACAGCCCTACTCGCCTGCCGCAGGAACGGGTCTCTCGAGTCATGAACTCAACCAACCCGGATGCTACCGTGACGTGAAGGACACGACCGTCACGGCACAGTTTGCCATGAAGAACCCCAAACCCGAGATGACGGAATGGGGAAAGCCATACTTCATCGCATGGACGACGACACCATGGACGCTCGCCGCAAACTCCGCACTCTGCGTGGGGCCGAAGATTGACTATGTGGCCGTACAGACCTACAACCCCTATACCGCAGAGCCGGTGACACTCGTCATGGCAGAGGCCAGGACATCTGCTTACCTCAACGAGAAAGGACGCGATGCCAACCTCCTCGATTACAAGAAAGGCGACAAGGTGATTCCATGGACCATCGTGGCACGCTACAAAGGTACCGACCTCGTGGGGATGGAGTACGAGCAACTCATGCCCATGGTGAAACCGCTCACTGATGGAGCCTTCCGCGTCATCCCCGGTGATTACGTCACCACAGAGGATGGTACGGGTATCGTGCACATCGCACCCAACTTCGGTGCCGACGATGCCCTCGTGGCCAAGAAGGCCGGTGTTCCGCCCATCGTCATGATCGACAAGAAAGGACATGAGCGCCCCGTCGTTGACCTTCAGGGAAAATACTTCCTCACCGAAGACCTCGATCCCGACTTCGTGGCCAACCATATCGACGACGCGCTGTGGCAACGTTATGCCGGACGCTATGTGAAGAATGCCTATGATGAAAGCCTCGCTCCTGATGCCGAGACCCTCGATATCTCCATCTGTATGGACTTGAAGGCAGAAAACAAGGCTTTCAAGATTGAGAAACATACCCATAACTACCCACACTGCTGGCGTACCGACAAACCGGTGCTCTACTACCCGCTCGACAGCTGGTTCATCCGCAGCACGGCATGTAAAGAGCGCATGGCAGAACTCAACCATCGTATCAACTGGAAACCGGAGTCGACAGGAACAGGACGCTTCGGCAACTGGCTTGACAACCTCAACGACTGGAACCTCAGCCGTAGCCGCTTCTGGGGTACGCCACTGCCCATCTGGCGCAATGAGGACGATGGCGAGACCATCTGCATCGGGTCGCTGCAACAGCTCTACGATGAGATAGAGAAGGCTGTTGAGGCAGGTGTGATGAGCGAGAATCCACTGAAGAAGAAGGGTTTCGTGCCCGGTGACTATTCCCAGGAGAACTACGACCGCATCGACATGCATAGGCCTTACGTAGACCAGATTACCCTCGTGAGTTCTACAGGGAAACCCATGCGACGCGAGACCGACCTCATCGACGTGTGGTTCGACTCAGGGTCGATGCCCTACGCACAGGCACACTACCCCTTCGAGAATGCAGAGGCTGTGGACAAGGGTAAGGCCTTCCCTGCCGACTTCATCAGCGAGGGAGTGGACCAGACGCGTGGATGGTTCTTCACCCTCCATGCCATTGCCACGATGATCTTCGACAACGTGGCATTCAAGAATGTGGTGTCCACCGGACTGGTGCTCGACGCCAAAGGCAACAAGATGAGCAAACGACTCGGCAATGCTGTTGACCCCTTCGACTGCATCGAGAAATATGGTGCCGATGCCCTTCGTTTCTATATGATGACCAACTCGCAGCCTTGGGACAACCTGAAGTTCGACCCAGAGGGAGTGGACGAGGTGAGACGCAAGTTCTTTGGGACGCTCTACAACACATATTCCTTCTTCGCGCTTTATGCCAACGTCGACGGATTCGACTATTCGCAACCCGACGTGCCCATCGAGGACAGACCGGAGAGCGACAGGTGGATTCTCTCGAAACTCAACTCTCTGGTAAAGGTCGTAGACGAGAGCCTCGACGACTATGAGCCGACAAGGGCAGGAAGGATGATCGACGAGTTCGTGTGCGACAACCTCTCCAACTGGTATGTGCGAATCAACCGCAAACGCTTCTGGGGAAAGGATATGGACAACGACAAACTCGCTGCCTTCCAGACTCTTTATACCTGTCTCGAAACGGTGGCAAAACTCATTGCACCCTTCGCACCCTTCTATGCCGACCGGCTCTACCTTGACCTCGCAACAGCTACGGGAAGGGCAACCGCCGACAGCGTGCACCTCGAGAAATTCCCCACCGCCGATGGCTATGAGGATACCGAACTCGAGGCACAGATGGAACTGTCGCAGAAAATCTCCTCCATGGTGCTTGCCCTCAGAAGGAAGGTGAACATCAAGGTGAAGCAACCCCTACAGCGTATCATGATTCCTGCCGTCGACGCCCTGCAGCGACAGCGCATTGATGCGGTGGCAGAGACCATCCTCAACGAGGTGAACGTAAAACAGCTTGATTTCGCTGAAGAAGAGGGACTGCTCGTGAAGAAAGTGAAATGCAACTTCCGCACGATGGGAAAGAAATACGGGAAACTGATGAAGGGCGTGGCGGCTGCCATGGGCTCGCTCGACCAGAAACAGATTTCGCAGCTCGAGAATGAAGGAAAACTGCAAATCGTTGTAGAAGGACAGACCCTCGACATTGATGCCGCCGACGTGGAAATCATCAGCGAAGACATTCCCGGATGGCTCGTTACCAACGAGGGGAACCTCACTGTAGCCCTTGAGGTGCAACTCACCGACTCGCTGAGGAAAGAAGGTCTGGCACGTGAACTGATCAACCGCATACAGAACATCAGAAAGGACAGTGGACTGGAGATAACCGACCGCATCAACGTCACCATAGAGCCTTGCAAGGCACTGCAGGAGGCGTGCGAAGAGTTCGGCGACTTCGTCATGACTCAGGTGCTCGCCGACTCCATCGCCTTCGAGCAGAATGATGGCAGCGAAGTGGCATTCGATGATGTGACTCTCAAGATAAAAGTGGAAAAAACAAAAAAATCTTAATCCTGCATGCCCCAAGAGGGGAAACATGTTTTCCCCAGTGGGCATTAACTAAAAAAATTGCTATTATGGCTGAGAAAAAACGCTACAGCGACGAAGAACTCGAGGAGTTCCGCGCAATCATCAACGAAAAACTCAAACTGGCCTATAACGACTACAATCAAATGATGAAGCAGCTCATGAACGCCGACGGCAACGACGTCGACGACACCTCGCCCACCTATAAGGTGCTCGAGGAGGGCAGTGCCACACAAAGTAAGGAAGAATTGGTGCAGTTGGCAAGCCGGCAGCAGAAATTCATCCAGGGACTCGAGGCTGCCATCGTGCGCATTGAGAACAAGACCTATGGCATCGACCGTATCACGGGAGAACTCATACCCAAAGAGCGACTCCGTGCCGTACCTCATGCCACTCTCAGCGTGCAGTCGAAAATAGCACGCAAGAAATTCTGATGGCCACCTTCTTCCGTTCCGCAAAAGGATGGGTTGCCCTCTTGTTGGTCATCCTCATCCTCGTCATCGACCAGATTGTGAAGATCGAGGTCAAGACTACCATGTGTCTCCACGAGTCGATAAGAGTTACCGACTGGTTCTATATCTCTTTCGTGGAGAACAATGGTATGGCCTATGGCATGACTTTCATCAACAAACTCGTGCTCACCTTCTTCCGTATGGCGGCAATAGCAGTCATCGCGGTGTACCTCTACCGTCAGGTGAGGAAAAATGCGAGATGGGTGTATGTGGTGTGCCTCGCGCTCGTCATGGCAGGGGCTGCCGGAAACCTCATCGACTGCATCGCTTACGGACAGATTTTCACGGCTTCCACTTCCGACACCGTCGCACACTTCGTGCCGTGGGGGCAAGGTTATGAAGAGGTGTTCAGGGGAAGGGTGGTCGACATGCTCTATTTTCCGCTCTTCGAGACCGACTTGCCACAATGGTTGCCGATATGGGGAGGAGAACACTATATCTTCTTCAGTCCGGTGTTCAATATCGCCGACTCGTGCATCACCACGGGAGTCATCACACTGCTCCTCTTTTGCAGGAAGGAACTGGCTACCATCTCGTTGTCAAAGAAGGACGAGGAAACCGGTACGTCGGAGGGTGATGGCAACACCACAGAATCATAACTCACCCGCCCATCATATGAGGCTGTTATCCCGACTGTTATGCTCACTGATGCTCGCCACGACACTACTGGCTGCCGTGGGGTGCAAGCCTGGTGTACCACGCGATTTGTTGCAGCCGGGAGAACTCGAGGATATCCTCTACGACTTGCATATAGCCGACGGGATGGCAGTGGCAGAAGGTAACTATCAGGAGTCGGCTTACCGGCGACTGGCTTACCGGCAGGCAGTGCTCAGGAAGCACGACGTGTCGGAGGCTTTGTTCGACTCGTCGCTCGTGTATTATTACCGCCATACACAACGGCTTCACGACATCTACAGCAACCTCGCCAAGCGTCTTGACAGCGAGGCGGTGGCCCTCGGTGCCTCTGCCAACGAACTGAGTCAGTTTGGTACTATTGCCTCGCAGGGGGATACCGCTACGGTTTGGAACTACAGGCAGACGGCAGTGCTCATGCCACAGGCTCCCTACAACACCGTTTCGTTCGAGGTGAAGGCAGACACGGCATACCACAAGGGCGACAAGATGATACTGTCGTTCGACGGACGATTCATCTATCAAGATGGTTCACGCAACGGCGCGGCATACCTCGCCGTGATATATGCCAACGACAGCATCGCCACACAGATTGTACATCTTGGAGCCGATATGCACTATACCGTGCAGTTGAATGACGATTATCGTGTCGGCATCAAGTTGGTCAGGGGATTCATCCACCTGGGAAGAGACAACACCAATTCGCCAAGCCTGAAGATGATGACTGTCGACAACATGAAACTCATGAGGATGCATACCAGTGAGGAGGACGACAGCGAGGAAAAAGCGAACGGAAAACCTGTCGACGATGATGTGGATGACCCCCATAACGTCCCGGTACGGGGAAATCCCACCACTTCGGTGCCTCTCAAGCCCGATGTGAACAATGGCAACTTCCCACCGCAAGCACAGCCAATGCCTGCAAACGGTTCACCAGGACCTCATGGCGGGGTGCCTAATCATCCCTGAGAAAGAGGGAATCCTATTAATTAAATCCACGACATGATGTCTTTCCTCACCAGTCTGTTGCTTGCCACAATCGCATACGTCTCACCCGTGCATTTCGACGTGATGCTTTCCGGCAATTTCGGAGAACCACGGCCCAACCATTTCCATGGCGGTGTAGACATCAAGACCCAGCAAACAGAGGGGAAAGGGGTCTATGCCATCGGCGACGGGTATGTAAGCAGGGTGACCGTGAGTTTCAGCGGACATGGCAATGCCGTGTATGTGCGGCATCCCGACGGATACACAAGTGTTTATGGGCACTTGCAGCGCTTCGCCCCTTTCATCGAGGCGAAAGTGAGGAAATACCAATACCAACATCATTCTACCGATGCCGACATCTCCTTCGACGCAAGGGAATGTCCTGTGGCTCAGAACCAACTCATCGCTCTCAGTGGGGATACCGGGGCGAGTATGGGACCACACCTTCACCTCGAGATTCGACGAACCAGTGACTGGCACCTGATGGACCCCCTGGCTTTCATTCCCCATCTGCTCAAAGACAGTCTGCCACCCGTGGCACAGGCGATTATGGCATATCCACAAGTGGGGGAAGGGGTAGTATGTGGGAAAAACACACCCCAGCGCTTTGACTTCAACCAAAATGTCATTACCGACTCGCTCTATGCCTGGGGAAAAGTGGGGTTCGGACTGCTTGCCCATGACCAGATGGAGGGCTCGGCAAACAAACTTGGCGTAAGGAGCACGCGGTTGCTCGTTGATGGGAAGGAAGTCTTCTCGAGCATTGTCGACGACATCCCTGTCGACAACAACCAGATGGTAAACATCTGGGGTGACTACAATCATTTCATACAGCAACAGGAATGGTTCCTGAAATCGTTCATCGAACCCGGAAACGAACTGACCATGCTGAAGGCAGGTAACGACAAGGGTATCATCGACTTCAATGAGGAAAGGCCCTATCAACTATCGTATGTGCTCAGCGACTTCTTTGGTAACGAAGAACAGCTGTCGTTCGTCGTCATGGGCAAGCGCGAGGAAATTGCCACGACAGGGGAGACTCCCGACTCCGTACTTTTCAGAAGAGGTGTAGAGAACAGCATAGACGATGAAGGCGTGACACTCCGTGTGCCAAAAGAAGGCATGCTTTTCGATGCCAAGGTAAGGACAGCACAGCGCGCTTCAAGAAGGCTCTCGCACGAGGTGTCGTTCGCAAGACAGTCGGTACCGCTGGCCGAAGAGGCGCTGCTCAGGATAAAACTACGCAAGGAGGTGCCCGACAATACCAAGATATACATTGCGGCAAGGACACTCAACGCACGCAACCCACTCGATTTCGACAAGGAGACCTTCGTGGCGGCAAAAGCCGACAACGGATGGGCAGAATGCAGCATACGCGATATCGGCGAGGCTTTTGTCGTGGCATACGATGACATTCCGCCGCAAATCAATCCCGTGGCCGAGAAATCATGGGCAGAACAGCACGTCGTATGCCTCGACATCCGAGACAGCGCGGCAGGGATACATGGCGTGGAAGGGTACGTCGACGGGCAGTTCGTGCTCTTCGATTATGTGAAGCGTTCGACGCGCATGGTGTGCGACTTGCGGCAGACACCTGTGACGCCCACTGGGGGCAACCACATGCTCAGGGTGACAGCACACGACCGCTGTGGTAATGCCACGACCTACGAGACGACAATCATTTATTAAGCAATAATCAACAATCTTTGATACGATGAAAAAACTTTTGATTTCACTATTCTGCATCTCCGCGATGGGAGCATCGGCATGCACCAACTTCATCGTGGGAAAAGGGGCTTCGACCGACGGGTCGGTCATCTGCACCTATAACGCCGACGACTACGGCATGTTCCAGAACCTATGCCATTACCCTGCCGGCAAACATGCGCCGGGAGAAATGCGTAGAATCGTTGACTGGGACACCAATGCCTACCATGGCGAGATACCTGAAGCCCCCGAGACGTATAATGTCATCGGAAACATCAACGAGTATCAGGTGACCATAGGGGAGACAACCTATGGTGGAAGAGAGGAGATGGTAGACCCTGAGGGAATCCTCGACTATGGGTCGCTTATCTATGTGGCCCTGCAACGGTCGAAGACAGCACGCGAGGCCATCAAGGTGATGACCACGCTCGTGGAGACCTATGGTTACAACTCCGAGGGGGAGACCTTTACCATATGCGACCCCAACGAGGCGTGGATTATGGAGATGATGGGCATGGGACCAGGAAGTCGCAGCGCCGTATGGGTGGCCATCCGCATTCCCGACAATGCCATCAGCGGTCATGCCAACCAGAGTCGCATCACCACTTTCGACATGAAGGACAAGAAGAACGTGCTTTACTCGAAAAACGTGGTGAAATATGCCAGGAAGATGGGGTGGTTCAACGGGAAGGACAGTGAGTTCTCGTGGAATGCGGCGTATGCCAAGCCTGACTTCTCAGGAAGGCGCATATGCGAGGCCCGAGTGTGGAGCTTCTTCAACCATTTCAGCAACGATATGAACCGCTACTTGCCCTTCGTGACAGGTATGGGTGACTATGACGAGCCGATGCCGCTGTGGATTATCCCCAATAGGAAACTGTCGGTACAGGATGTGGAGGAGTGTATGCGTGACCATTTCGAAGGTACGCCTTTCGCCCTCGACGGTGATATCGGTGGTGGAATCTGGGAGATGCCCTATCGGCCCACACCGCTCTATTTCGAACTCGACGGAAAGAAATATTTCAACGAACGGCCCACCAGCACACAGCAGACCACCTTCTCGTATGTCAGTCAGATGCGCTCGTGGCTGCCGCGTGAGATAGGAGGCGTCATCTGGTGGGGTAACGACGACGGAAACATGGTGGCCTACACGCCCATCTACTGCAGCATGACCGAAAGGCCGGAGTGTTACAACACACCGGGAGCCGACGAGATTAATTTCTCCGACAAGAATGCCTACTGGGTGTGCAACTGGGTGAGCAATATGGTCTACCCACGTTATTCGCTGCTCTTCCCCGCGCTGAAGACCGTGCGCGACTCGCTCGAAAAATCGTACTTTACCGCTCAGAAGGGCATAGAGGAAAGGGCATTGTCTCTTTATCAGGAGAGTCCGGAGAAGGCAGCGCGTTTCCTCAACAACTATAGTGTGGAAAAGGCACAGCAGATGCTGAAGTGCTGGAACGACCTCGCACGCTACATGATCGTGAAATACAACGATATGATTATCAAGCCCGAGGAGAACGGACAGTTCACCCGCGATGAGCACGGACTGGGCACCCGCCCGCAGCGTCCGGGCTATCCCGACCGCTTCAAGCGCGCGCTCATCAAGCAAACGGGCACGAAGTATGAAATACCAAAAGAATAACATAAGAACCCCCAAAGATGCCAAGGTCTTTGGGGGTTCTTATGTTTCTTCAGGGTTTAATATTGCCTCAGCGCAGCGAGCAACGCACTGTTCTCGCTCTTCGTGCCTATTGTCACGCGCAGGCAGTTGTCGCAGAGAGTCACGCGGCTGCGGTTGCGCACGATGATGCCGTTTTCAATCAGGTAATTGTAGATGGCAGGCGCATCGGTCATCCGTGCCAGGAAGAAGTTGGCGTCGGTGGGATAGACATGCTTACAGATGGGCAGGTCGTTGAATGCCGCTACCATCCGTGAGCGCTCCTGCAAGAGCAACTTCACCCATTTGTCTACATCATAAGGCGACTGCAACATCTCCAGGGCACGTTCCTGGGTAAGCGCATTCACGTTGTAGGGGTATTTCACCTTGTTGAACAAGCCGATAATCTCTTCCGAGGCGAATGCCATGCCCAGACGGATGGCAGCACAGCCCCACGCCTTGCTCATCGTATTGAGCACGATGAGGTTAGGGTAGTGGCGGAGTTGGGTGCGGAAGGGCTTTCCGGGTGCGAAGTCGGAATAGGCCTCGTCTACCACCACGATGCCTTCGAACCCCTCAATCACATGTTCCACCTCATCGGGGTCGATGAGATTGCCCGACGGGTTGTTGGGTGAACAGATCCAAATCACCTTCGTATAGCGGTTGCAGGCTTCGAGCATCTTCTCTGCCGACATCTGGAAGGATTCGTCAAGCAATACAGGGCGGTATTCCACCTCGTTGATGTCGGCACACACGCGGTACATACCGTAGGTGGGCTCAATAGCCACTACATTGTCGATACCAGGACGACAGAAACAGCGATACACCAGGTCGATGGCCTCGTCGCTGCCATTGCCGAGGAAAATCTGACTTTCTGGTACGTCTTTCACCTTTGCTACATGCGACTTCAGTTCGCGCTGCAAAGGGTCGGGATAGCGATTGAGTGGACCATTGTAGGGATTCTCGTTGGCATCGAGGAAGACATGGGCTTCGTGACCGCTGTATTCGTCACGGGCACTGCTGTAGGGCGACAATTGCCAGATATTTGGCCTAACGAGTTCTTTCAGGGGTTTCATGCGTCGGTGGTTTTGTTCACTTCGTTTATTCTCAGGGTCATCGCGTTCTTGTGACCCATCAGTTGCTCGTTCTCTGCCATGACCTCCACGGCCCGGCCTATATGGCGGATGCCTTCGGCGGTGAGGTGCTGGAAAGTGATTTTCCGGCAGTAGCTGTCGAGATTCACGCCATTGTATGCCAAGGCATAGCCGTGGGTGGGAAGGGTGTGGTTGGTGCCACTGGCATAGTCGCCGGCACTCTCACAGGCGTAGTTGCCGAGAAACACGCTGCCGGCATTCACCACCCGCTCGCACAATTGCTCATAGTCGGCGGTGCAAAGGATGAGGTGCTCGGGAGCATATGCATTGCTTAGGCGGATGGCCTCGTCGGTGTCGTGAACAAGAACCATCATGCTGTTGGCCAACGACTGCTCGGCAATCTCGCGACGGGGGAGGGCTTTCAACTGGCTCGACAACTCACGCTCCACGTCTTTCAACAGACGCTCCGATGTGGTGATGAGCACCGACTGTGAGTCGGGACCATGCTCGGCCTGTGAGAGCAGATCGGCAGCCACGAAATCGGCGCGGCTGCTGTCGTCGGCCACCACACATACTTCCGATGGTCCGGCGGGCATGTCGATGGCGACGTCGTGGAGCGACACTTCTTGTTTGGCTGCCATCACAAATTGATTGCCGGGACCGAAAATCTTGTACACCCGAGGCACGCTCTCCGTGCCATAGGCCATGGCACCTATGGCCTGCACGCCACCGGCCTTGAAAATCTTGCTCACACCGGCAATGCGTGCAGCCACGAGGATGGCAGGATGCACCTTGCCCTCGCGGTTGGGAGGGGTGCAAAGCACAATCTCATCACATCCGGCAATCTTGGCAGGGGTGGCGAGCATCAGGACGGTGCTGAACAGTGGGGCGGTGCCACCGGGGATATAAAGTCCAACACGTTCGATGGCGACGCTCTTCTGCCAGCAACGAACACCTGGCTGGGTATCGCAAGGCTCGCCCTCAAAACGCTGACCGGCATGGAAACGGTGGATGTTGGCATGAGCCAATTCCAGACTCTCGCGTAACTCCTGACTGATCAGGTGCTCGGCTTCTTCCATCTCGGCCTCGCTCACGGCCAGCGTGTCGAGTACCACATGGTCGAAACGTTCTTCATAGCGTTTCACGGCTGCGTCGCCATGCTGTCGCACGTCATCGAGAACGCCACGTACGGTGGCACTCAACTGGGCGGTGTCCATCTGCGGACGGCGCGTAATCTGCTCCCAGATGGCTTCCTCGGGATAGGTGATTATTCTCATGATGGTGAATGTTCTATCGGAAATGGGAATGCTGGTCGGCCACTACAAAATCATCTTCTCGATGGGGGTAACCAGGATGCCCTGTGCGCCCAGTTCCTTCAGACGGCCGATGATTTCCCAGAAACGACGCTCCTCGAGCACGGTATGCACAGAGCACCATGACTCGTCGGCAAGGGGGATGATGGTGGGACTCTTCAGGCCAGGAAGCACGGCAATGATTTCCTGCAGGCGCTCACGGGGGACGTTCATCCTGACGTATTTCTTGTCTTCTGCCTGACGGACGGCGCCAATGCGGAAGAGCAGTTCCTCAAGGGTAGCGCGCTTTACCTCGTCGAGGTGCTTGTTGCCAATTAATAGGGCTTCGCTCTGCATCACTACTTCTACCTCGCGCAGGTTGTTGCTCACGAGCGTAGAACCGCTGCTCACGATGTCGAAGATAGCATCGGCAAGTCCGATTCCCGGTGAAATTTCCACACTGCCGGTAATGACGTGAATCTCGATGTTGATGCCTTTCTCCTTCATGAACCGACGGAGGATATTGGGGTAGGAGGTGGCCACCTTCTTGCCTTCAAACCATTCCAGACCCGTGTAGTCTTCTTTCTTGGGGATGGCAAGTGAGAGACGGCAACGGCTGAATCCCAGACGACTCACGATGTCGGCATCCTCGCCGCGCTCCTCAAACTCGTTCTCGCCCACTACGCCAATATCGGCAACACCGCTGGCCACACTCTGGGGAATGTCGTCGTCGCGGAGATAGAGTACTTCTACGGGGAAATTGGTGGATTGCACCAGAAGGGTGCGCCTGCTTGAACTGATTTTGATATCGGCTTCATTAAGAAGATGAAGGGTGTCTTCGTAAAGACGACCTTTCGACTGAACGGCTATTCTTAACATGGATAATATGGTGTAACTATTCTTAAAAAACACTTATTTTGATGCAAAATTATGGATTTTCATGCAATTGTCCAAGAAAAGTGTTACTTTTGTAGCCAATTTCGATTTTTACAAATAGCAGCGTGCGAGGATTATACTATTTTTTTGCAGTTTTGCTTCTTGTGGCTTGTCATGACAAGAAGCCCGAGCAAAAAGCAACGACTCCCTGGGGCACAGCAATAGAAGATACCCTGAAAGTTGACACCACAGCGCAGTATTCTCTTTCGGAGATACTCGAGAGTGGAGCCATCAGGGTGATTACTGTCTCGGGAGAGGATACCTATTTCACTACCGCGCATGGGGCAGAACTGGGTGTTCAGTATCTCATGGCTACCCAACTGGCTCATCATCTTGGGGTGGGAGTAGAGGTGGTGCAGTGTCTCGACACGCTCGAAATGGTGAAGAACCTGCGTGAGGGAATGGGCGACCTCATCATCGCTCCGCTCAGCAAGAGCGTATCGGCTGCCGACAGCCTAATTTTCTGCGGACCGGAAATCAACGAAACGGCTTGGGCGGTGATGTATTACAATAGGGAACTGGCCGACAGCATCAACGCTTGGTTCAAACCCGAGATGCTTGCGAAGATGAAGGAGATGCAGGAGAAATACCTCTCTGGATTTGGGGGAGAACGGCATGTCTATGCTTCTTTCCTCGACAAGGAGAAAGGCATCATATCGGAATGGGACCATCTCTTCAAGAAATATGCCGAAACGGCCAACCTCGACTGGAGGCTGCTGGCTGCCATCTGCTATCAGGAGTCGTGCTTCGACCCAAATGCCGTCTCCTGGGCGGGAGCCTGCGGACTGATGCAGATCATGCCTAAAGTAGCACAGGCCATCGGCCTACCCATCGACAGCATCTTCGACCCAGAGAAGAACGTGGCAACCTCGGCAAGAATGATTAACGAACTCACCATGCTCCTCAGGGATGTGCCCGATCCCAATGAACGGATGTGCTTCCTCATGGCATGCTACAATGGTGGCATAGGCCATGTGCGCGATGCCATGGCGCTCACTGAGAAATACAAAGGCAACAAATACAGTTGGGAACAGGTGTCGGAATTCATCCTCAAACTCAGTCAACCCCAATATTACCGTGACCCGGTGGTGAAGAACGGGTATATGCGAGGCACGGAAACCCACGACTACGTGGAACTGGTGAGCAAGCGCTACGAGGAATATACCGGAAGCACCAGGTATATCATGGCAGAAGAGTTTGAGAATGCCAATCCCACAGGAGTGCTTGAAGCCGGTGAGTATGCTGGGGTAAGCACCACCCCCAAGCGTGCCTCACATGAAAACAAATACGAGATAGAATAGGCGTTATTTGAAATAATACAAGAACGACGCAATGCCTTCGAGTGCGGGTTTGCGCTGGCCTTCTATCTCAATCTTGAATTCTATTTCTGTCTTGCAGATGCCACGGAGGTTCTGGATGTTGTGGAGTTTAGTCACCAACCTTACGCGGCTGCCAGTGACCACGGGGATGCCGAAGCGCATCTTGTCCATGCCATAGTTTACCAGCATCTTGATATTGTTTACCTCTATCACCTGGTCCCAGAGGTAGGGGAGTATCGAAAGGGTGAGGTAGCCGTGGGCGATGGTGCTCTTGTAAGGACTCTCCTCTTTGGCACGTTCAGTGTCTACATGAATCCATTGGTGGTCGAGTGTGGCATCGGCAAAGAGGTTGATACGTTCCTGGTCGATGAGCAACCAGTCGGAGTGTCCCAGGTCCTCGCCCAGATGGGCGGCGAACTCGTCGTAAGAATTGATAATCAGTTTTCCCATTTTTTATTCTTTTATGTTAGGGTCTTTTAGGGTTTTTGACTTCTTTATAGCATGCCTTTGGTGGAGGGCAGGTCGTAGTGGTAGATATTGCGACTGACGGCCATCTTCAGCGCGCGTGCGAAGGCCTTGAAGATACCTTCTATCTTATGGTGTTCGTTGGTGCCCTCGGCTTTGATGTTCAGGTTCATCTGGGCGGCATCACTCAGACTCTTGAAGAAATGCAGGAACATCTCGGTGGGCACATCACCGATGCGCTCGCGACGGAACTCAGCGTCCCATACCAGCCATGAACGTCCCCCGAAGTCGAGGACGACACTGGCCAGACAGTCGTCCATGGGAAGACTGTAGCCATAGCGCTCGATGCCGCGTTTCTCGCCGAGGGCCAGCCGCAGGCACTCGCCGAGGGCAATGGCAGTATCTTCTATTGTATGGTGCTCGTCGACATGCAGGTCGCCACGCACGTGAATCGTCAAGTCGGTCTGTCCGTGTTTTCCTATCTGCTCAAGCATATGGTCGAAGAAGCCCAGGCCAGTGGAGATGTCGCAGCGACCATTGCCGTCGAGGGTTAGCGACACCTCGATGTCGGTCTCTTTTGTCGTGCGGCGCACCTCGGCATGGCGCTCTCCGGCAAAGAGCAGTTCGGCAATGCGGTTCCAGGTGATGCCCTCGTCGCCAAGAATCAGGGCCTTGCAGCCGAGGTTGGCAGCCAACTGGCGGTCGGTCTCGCGGTCACCGATGACGAAACTGCCGGCAAGGTCGTATGCATCGTTGTCGATATACTCGTGCAGCATGCCGATGCCGGGTTTGCGGTCGGGGTGGTTGTCTTCGGGGAAATGGCGGTCGATATGGATGGCGTCGAAGTCGATACCCTCACCGTGAAGTGTCTGCAAGATGAAGTTGTGTATGGGCCAGAAGGTATCTTCCGGAAACGACGGGGTGCCCAGTCCGTCCTGGTTGCTCACCATCACCAGTTTGAAGTCGAGGTGTTGGCGGATGAAGGCCAGGTTGTGGAAAACGCCTTCGGTGAAACGGAGTTTCTCAAAAGCGTCGATCTGCTCGTCGGCAGGCTCTTCGATAATCGTGCCGTCGCGGTCGATGAATAGGATGCGTTGTCTCATGTCTATTGTAATCTAATGGGGGGGATGTCTGTCAACTCGGTGTCGGCGAAGGATGCCAGTTGTGCTTCAAACTGCTCGGCATGCTGCTCTTCAAGGCGTTTCTCTATCGAGCCATACATGAAGAACATCACAACGACGATAAATGCCCCAACATACCATATAAGAAAATAGACTGCCGCTGTGGTTATGAAATAGAGCACGGGGAAATAGCTGGGCAGGTCGGAGGGGTCGCCCAGCAGGTGCCCCATCAGCGAGGTATAATAGGCTGATGTCAGGGTGAGGTAGGGAAGCATCACGATACATGCCAGAATCATTACGATAAGAACGGTAATGAACAGGGTGATGAAAATGAAACTCACGCGGCGCAAGCCGATGCGGTAACTCGACAGGAAATCGCGCCAGAAACACATGCCGCGCTCATTGAGGTATTTCATGAACACGTAGTTTAGGGGTAGGAGCAACACGCATGCCAACACCAAGATGAAGAACGACAGGGCGAGGAACGCCCAGATATGGCTTTGCAGATATGGCGCCAGCCATCCACCAGCCAATTTCGCCAGTGCCACGACGACTACACCGATAGCGAGGGTGATGACGATGCTGTTGAGTGTGAGCCATACCATGCGCACGAAGTTCCATCGCCGTGGTTCTTCGTTGAGGATGCTCATCAGGCGCGACGTGGCCCAGATGTCGGTTACGATGAATCCCAGCAGACAGACCGCCAGCACACCGATATAAAGGGCGAAATGGGCGGCGCCCAGTGCCACCACTTCTTCGTTGGGGAGGTTGATAGTCATCAAGAAAGCCAGGAAGAGGACATTCAGCAATACCGGCAGCCAAGTGGCCTTCAGTATGCTCCACAGGTTCTTGCTCATCAACTGGTAGGCAGCCAGGATGCAAGACGAAAAACTGCGGCTCTTATACAACATTTCTTTTTCCATATCCAAACTTATTATATTCAAAATTCAAAATTGAAAATACAGAATAATTTTCAATCTTCAATTTTCAATCTTCAATCGGTTTACGCCCGATTTCGCCTGAACTCAGCGCAGGTGATGGCAGTGGCGATGGCCACATTCAGGCTGTCGGCAGTGCGACGGTCTTCAGGGTAGTGGGGGATGAGTAGGCGGTGTGTGAGCAGTGCGCGCATCTCTGGCGTGATGCCGTTGCCCTCGTTACCCATCACCAACAGACCCTGGTCCTTGAGGTCGGCGGAGTATATGTTATCGCCGTCGAGCACCGTGCCATAGACGGGCACATCGACAGGTAATTGTCGCGCAAGCTCCACAAGGTCGGTCGTCACTATGCGCACACGGGCGATGCTCCCCATCGTACTCTGCACCACCTTTGGACTGTAGGCATCGGCAGTGGAGGCACTGCAGTAGATGGTGTCGATGCCAAACCAGTCGGCAATGCGGATGATGGTACCCATGTTCCCGGGGTCTTGAATCCCGTCGAGGGCGATACACAGATGGCGGGCAATGTGTGCGGCCGACTCTTCCATGCGCTCCTCTACGATGGGTTGGCGGAAGATGCCCAGCACTTGTTGAGGGTGTTGCAGGAAACTCACGCGTCGCAACTCGTCTTCGTCAACGACGACTGCCTCCACGTCGACAGGGAGGGCATGGCTGCCCATCCATGCTTCAGTGGCGATGATGGTCTGGGGAGGCATTACCTCGAGCAGGTCGCCCACCACTTTTGGACCTTCGGCCACGAACAGTCCCGTCTGCCGCCGAAACTTCTTCAGTTCCAACTGCCGTACGCTCTTTATCCGCCCTTTGCTAATCATGGGGACAAAGGTACGAATAAGCGAGTGGAAAGCAAAACAAATATCGAAGATTTTGTTTTCTTACCCGAGCGCAAGTACCTTCGGCGAAGCCAAAGGTAGTGAAAACCGAGTGGAAAGCAAAACAAATATCGAAGATTTTGTTTTCTTACCCGAGCGCAAGTA
>JAFZVV010000023.1 GCA_017617615.1 Prevotella sp.
AAGGGAGTGCGCTTCGCGCAGAAATCTCACAAATCGTTACAAATCAAGCAAATCACAAATAGAAAAAAGATTTGAATGATTTGCATAGATTTGAAAGATTTCTCGCCGTAGGCGACTACCAATTAAATTTGACACACCCTCATTCGCTGTTCCAAAATTTGGTTTTCCACTCACTCAATCGAAACTTTGGCTGTCGCCGAAGTTAGGATGCGTATCAACAAAGACACAAAAACTTTTGTTTTTGTTTTGCTTTGTCTTCGACTTTCACTAAATTTGCAGCATGATGAAAAATACACTGTTTCTTATCATGATGCTGCTGGCAGTCGCCGGCAACACGCATGCCGGAAAGAAGATATCGCTCAAGGACATCACGTCGAGAGCCTACGTCGCAGAAGGCCTGGTATCGCTGCAACCTCTGGCCGATGGTGTTAGTTTTGCACAACTCGGTCCAAAAGGCCAAAAAATCCTGAAATACGCCTTCGCCACAGGAGAGCAGACCGACGTGATTTTCGATGCCGCCGTCATCGACAGTACGCGTATCGACGACTACAAGGCCAGTCCCGATGACCGCTATCTCCTCATTGGCACGAAGAGCAGACCCATCTACCGCCGCTCTTTCAGCGCTGAATATTTTGTCTACGACACCAAGACCAAAGCCATACAGCCACTATCGATAAACGGTGCCCAACAGGTGCCGGTATGGTCGCCCGACAGTAGGCGTGTGGCCTTCGTACGCAACAACAACATCTTCCTGGTGGAGATAGGAGACAAGCTGAAGGAGACACAGGTGACCACCGATGGGCTTTTCAATTTTGTAATCAACGGCATCCCCGACTGGGTAAACGAAGAGGAGTTTAGTTTCAACACTGCCCTCGCCTTTACCGCCGACAGTCGTCACCTGGCATGGATCAGGTACGACGAGAGCGACGTGAAGACCTATGCCCTGCAGCTTTTCATGGGAAAGCAACCTGAGCATAAGAGTTTTGTCGACTATCCCGGCGAGTATGCCTACAAATACCCTAAAGCCGGACAGGACAACGCCGTGGTGACGGCATGGACCTACGATATTGCTGAGCGCAGGACAAACCAACTTCCTTTGCCGCTGAATGCCGACGGTTATATCCCCCGCATCCTTTCGGGTGTGGGCACCGACGACGTGCTGCTCTATACGATGAACCGTCATCAAGACACACTGAAGGTCTACTCCGCATCAAACGCCACGTTGCGCTGCCGTCTGCTCATCACCGAGAGCGTGCCCAAATACGTGAAGGAAGAGGCGATGGAGGGCATCACCGTCACCAGCAAGCACATCCTTGTGCCCAGCGACCGCGACGGTTTCATGCAGGTGTATCTCTACGACCTTAATGGCAAGTTCTTGCGTAAGATGACTGATGCACGCTATGGCGTGACCGAGGTGTATGGCTATGATGAGCGCAGCCGTTGTCTCTACTATCAGGCTGCCGGCCGTTCACCTCTCCAGCGTGAGGTATATGTTACCAACGACAAGGGCAAGACGCGGCTCCTCACGCCCCGTGAGGGATGGAACAATGCCATTTTCTCTGCCGACTATGCTTACTATATCGCCACCTTCAGCAACGCACGCACGCCAAACGAGTGCACTGTCTTCAACGCGAAGGGGACGGAACTGAGAAAGGTCGTCGACAATGCCAGGCTACGGCAGAAACTCGACAGCCTCGACCTCGCCTCGAAGGAGTTCTTCTCGTTCACCACGACAGAAGGCGTGTCGCTTAACGGATGGATGATGAAACCTCATGACTTCGATGCCAGCAGAAAATACCCCGTCATCATGTACCAATATAGTGGTCCGGGAAACCAGCAGGTGGTAGACAGTTGGGGGATGGGGTCGATGGGACAAGGCGGCGTCTTCGACCAGTACCTCACTGAACAGGGGTTCATCATCGTGTGCGTCGATGGTAGGGGCACTGGCGGACGCGGTGCGGAGTTCGAGAAATGCACCTACCTCAGGTTGGGTGAACTGGAGGCCCGCGACCAGGTGGAAACGGCGCTCTATCTGGCAACGCTGCCTTATGTCGACGCCGGAAATATCGGCATCTGGGGATGGAGTTACGGCGGTTTCTGCACACTGATGAGCATGAGCGAGGGCAGGGGAGTGTTCAAGGCGGGCGTGGCAGTAGCACCACCCACCAACTGGCGCTACTACGATTCCATTTATACCGAGCGCTTCATGCGTACACCACAGGAGAACCCCGATGGCTATGCCGTGAACCCCATCGTGAGGGCACCGCAATTGCATGGCGCACTACTTGTATGCCACGGCTTGGCCGACGACAACGTGCACCCTCAGAACACCTTCGAGTACAGCGAGGCACTCGTGCAGGCCGACAAGGACTTCAGGGAACTCATCTATACCAACCGCAACCACAGCATCTTCGGTGGAAACACACGCTACCACCTGCTCCGGCAGATAGCGCAGTTCTTTGAAATATTGAAGATTGAAGATTGAAAATTGGGACTTCGTCCCGAATGTCGGCTGCGTCTCGGCATACTGAAAGCAAGCTTTCGTCTGCGCTCAACTTGCACGACATTTGAAGATTGAAAATTGGCCGTACGTGAATGCGAAACAAAAATAAAAACAATACTATCATGCAAATCAAGGAAAAAATGATCCTGGCCTTGTTTGTCGCCGTCTTCAGCACAAACGCCATGGCCAAAGACGTCACCGTGGTGGTGACCAACAACGAGCGCACACAGCGCCAGGAACTCGTGGAGATAGATGCCGCAAAGGTGTATGGCCTCCTGGGAGCCGCACAGGGCAGCAACATCATCGTGAAGAACGCGCTCGGACAAGAGGTGGCCTACCAGGTGACCTATGACGGGAAACTGCTCATCGATGTGGCGGTAAGGCCATGTGGTGAGGCCCGGTATACCATCAATACAGGGAAGCCACAGGAGATGAAAACCTATGTCACCGGAAGGATGTATCCCGAACGCGTGGATGACATCGCATGGGAGAACGACCGCACCGCCTACCGCCTCTACGGTCCTGCCCTGCAACGCTCGGGCGAGAAGGCCTATGGCATCGACGTGTGGGTGAAGAACACCCCCGACCTGGAGGTGGAGCAACGCTACAAGGTGGAACTCGACAACCACCATAAAATACAGGAACTGAAGGCTGCCGGCAAGGACGATGAGGCCAAGCAGGTGGAGATAGCCACGACCTACCATTTCGACCACGGCTACGGCCTCGACTGCTACAAGGTGGGACCGACACTCGGTTGCGGCGCCCCTGCCTTGATGGAGAACGGTTATCTCGTGATGCCCTATAGTTACAAAGACTACAAGATTCTTGACAATGGTCCTCTCCGCTTCACCGTGGAACTGACCTATAACCCCACTTTCGTCAACGGCAACAAGAACGTGGTGGAACACCGCTTGCTCAGTCTCGATAAAGGGTCGAACTTCAACAAGATGACCGTGTGGTATGAAGGACTTGCACGGCCTTGCGACCTCGCAGCCGGCGTGGTGATACACGAGGAAGACATGCAGACACTGAAATGCGGGCGTGACTTCGTGGCATACGCCGACCCCACCGACAACCCCTCGGCACAGAACTTCCAGATTTTCGTGGCTGCCCTTTTCCCCAACGGAGTGAACGAGACACGCCAACTGCTCTTCGACGAGCCACGCAGCGGAGCAGCCGGACATGCCGTGGGCATCGTACGCGGATACCAAGACCGTCAGCGATACACCTATTACTTCGGGTCGGCATGGAGCAAGAACGACGTGCGCAACTTCGACGAGTGGCTGCTGCGCATCAACGGCTTCCTCGATGCCCTCCACAGCCCGCTGGAAGCAAGGGTAGAATAGGGAGTAGAAAAGCCAATGCGAAACTTTTAGAACAATCACAATATTAACACAAGATGATGAAAAAACTGCTTTTAGGTGATGAGGCCATCGCGCAGGGCGCGCTCGACGCCGGACTCAGCGGCGTGTATGCCTACCCGGGCACACCCTCAACGGAAATCACCGAGTACATCCAGAACTCTCCCCTCGCCGCCGAAAGGGGAGTGCACCGCAAATGGTGCACCAACGAGAAAACGGCCATGGAAACGGCGCTCGGCATGTCGTATATGGGAAAGAGAGCCCTCGTCTGCATGAAACATGTGGGACTGAACGTCTGCGCCGACCCGTTCGTCAACTCCGCCATGACCGGCACCAACGGCGGCATTATCGTCGTGGCTGCCGACGACCCGTCGATGCACTCGTCGCAAGATGAGCAAGACAGCCGCTTCTATGGCAAGTTCGCCATGCTCCCCGTCTTCGAGCCCGCTTCGCAACAAGAGGCCTACGACATGATGGAAGAGGCTTTCGACTATTCCGAACAACAGCACCTGCCCGTGCTCATGCGCATCACCACACGCATGGCACACTCCAGGGCCGTGGTAGAGGTGAAGGAGTCGCCGAGAGCGGAGAATGCACTCAACTACGACTCTGTGGCTGCCAACTGGGTACTGCTGCCCGTGAACGCCCGCAGGCGCAACAACTACGTCACGGCACAGTTGCCACGTCTCGAGGAAGATGCCGCCACCTCGCCGCACAACGTGCTGCGTGATGCTCCCGACCACTCGCTCGGCATCATCGCCTGTGGCATCGCCTACAACTACGTGTGTGAGTGCTTCCCCGACGGATGTCCATACCCCTTGCTCAAGATTTCGAGATATCCCCTGCCCAAGAAACTGGTGCGACAGATTACCGACAGCTGCGACAACGTGCTCGTGGTGGAGGAAGGACAGCCGTTGGTGGAGGAGATGCTCAAGGGCATCATGCCCGGCAACGCCAATATCCGCGGACGGCTCACCGGACACCTGCCACGTACCGGGGAACTCAATCCCGACTGGCTCAGAGAGGCTTTCGGACTGGAGGAACTCGTGGGCTATGACAGCGGTGAGAACGTGATGCCCCGTCCGCCGGCACTCTGTCAGGGATGCGGTCACCGCGACGTCTACGCTGCCCTCAACGAGGTGTTGCGCGAATACGACAACCCCAGGGTTTTCGGCGATATCGGATGCTACACCCTCGGATTCCTGCCGCCCTACCATGCCATCCACTCATGTGTCGACATGGGAGCGAGCATCACCATGGCCAAGGGTGCTGCCGATGCAGGACAATGGCCGTCGGTGGCAGTCATCGGCGACTCCACCTTCACCCACTCCGGTATGACTGGACTCCTCGATGCGGTGAACGAGAACGCCAACATCACCGTCATCATCAGCGACAACCTCACCACTGCCATGACGGGAGGACAGGACTCTGCCGGTACGAACAAGTTCGAGGCCATCTGCCGTGGACTCGGCGTGAGCGATGAACACCTCCGTGTGGTCGTGCCCCTGCCGAAGAACATGCCGGAAATCACGCAGATTATCCGCGAGGAGATAGAATACCAAGGCGTGAGCGTCATCATCCCCAGAAGGGAGTGCATGCAAACGCTGCAACGACACCTGAAACAAAAGAGAAACAAGGAGGCAAGCAAATGAAAACGGATATCATACTTTGCGGCGTCGGTGGACAGGGTATTCTCTCCATCGCCACCATCATCGGAGAGGCCGCCATCAAGGAGAACCTCTACATCAAACAGGCAGAAGTGCATGGCATGTCGCAGCGTGGCGGCGACGTGCAGAGTAACCTCAGGCTTTCGTCGCAGCCTATAGCCAGCGACCTCATCGGTCACGGGCAGGCCGACGTCATCATCTCCATGGAACCGATGGAGGCCCTGCGTTACCTGCCGTTCCTGCGCAAGGGCGGCTGGGTGATTACCTCTGCACATCCCTTTGTCAACATCCCCAACTATCCCGAGCCCGAGGCCATCTACAAAGACCTCGCTTCCGTGGAGCATGTCATCATGCTCGAGATTGAGAAACTCGCCAAGGACAACGGCGTGCCCCGTTCTGCCAACGTCATCCTCCTGGGTGCGGCACAGAAGGCACTCGGAATAGAATACACCAAACTCGAAGACGCTATCAGGAGAGTCTTCGGAAGGAAAGGTGAAAGTGTGGTGGAGGCCAATATCAAGGCCCTCGCCATCGGAAAGGAAGCACAGCAATGAGACCGACACCCATACCCAAGAACATCATCGACGACGCCATAGCCGACTATGGCATTCAAGATTTCGCCAAGGCTACCATCAGGGAGGTGAAGGCAGTGGCTGCCTTCGCCGAGAAGGAGGCGGGCGTGGAGTTCATCAAGATGGAGATGGGCATACCCGGACTACCGGCATCGAAAATCGGTGTGGAAGCACAGGTCCAGGCGTTGCGCGACGGCATTGCCAACAGTTACCCCGACATCCAGGGCTATCCTGAACTCAAGCGCCAGGCGAGCAGGTTCCTCAAGGCCTTTGTCGGTGTCGACGTCAATGCCGAGGGATGCATCCCCGTGGTGGGTTCGATGCAAGGCACCTTCGCCTCTTTCCTCCTCTGTTCGCAGGCCGACCCCAAGAAAGACACCGTGCTCTTCATCGACCCCGGGTTCCCCGTGCAGAAGATGCAGTTGCAGGTGATGGGGGTGAAATACGAGACCTTCGACGTGTATGACTACCGTGGCGAGCGGCTCGTCCCGAAACTCGAGAGTTATCTGGAGAAGGGGAACATCTGCGCCATCATCTACAGCAATCCCAACAATCCGTCGTGGATTTGTCTCACCGAGGACGAACTGAAAGGCATAGGAGAACTGGCCACGCGATACGATGCCATCGTGATGGAAGACCTCGCCTATTTCGCCATGGACTTCCGGAAGAACCTCAGCAAGCCGTTCGAACCGCCTTTCCAGGCTACGGCGGCACGATACACCGACAACTACATGCTGCTCGTGAGCGGGTCGAAGGCCTTCAGCTATGCCGGAGAGCGTATCGGCGTGGTGTGCATCGGCGACAAGCTCTTCCACCGCCACTTCCCGGCATTGGCAGCGCGTTATGAGGGCCTGCCCTTCGGAATGGTGTTCTCCACCCGAATCCTCTACGCCTTGTCGTCGGGAACGAGCCATAGTGCGCAGTATGCGCTCGCAGCCATCATGAAAGCGGCCTGCGACGGTACCTATGACTTCCGCAAGGAGGTGGCGGTATATGGCGAACGCGCCCACCGCCTGAAGGAGATTTTCAAGCGCCACGGCTTCTATGTGGTCTACGACAAGGACATGGACGAGGACATCGCCGACGGTTTCTACTTCACCATCGGATATCCCGGGATGACGAGTGGTGAACTGGCCCACGAACTGATGTATTATGGCGTGAGTGCCATCTGCCTCATCACCACTGGCAGCCATCAGGAAGGACTAAGGGTGTGCACCTCGTTCATCCGCGACAACCAATACGAGTTGCTCGATGAGCGCATGGCGGTGTTTAGAGAGAATAATCCTAGGTGATACTAGGAGGCCCTAGGAAACCCCTAGATAATCCTATGAAAAATGGGCGATGGCCTTAGGGATTCCTAAGATCATCGCCCATTATATGAAATACAGCGAGGCGTTTCCTTCGCTGGAACACCTCTTGTCGTTCTTCAGCTTTTCCTGTTGCTCGAGGCTTAATCCTCGGCAATGCCGGCTTCCACCCAGGTCTTTGCCACGCTCTCGGCGTCGCGCAGGGCCACTTCCTTTGGCAATGGCGTGTTCTCATCGATCTGGTAGTTGTCTACAAGCAACTGTGCCAGGTCCTCGATGGTGAATTCCTTGTCCTGGATGCTGTTCCAGAGGAATGCCGACGACTCGTTCATACTGATGATATTGGTGAAGTCGATGTTTTCACGACCTTCTGCCACGATAATCTGCTCACCGCAGACCTCGCGCAAGTTGAATCCTTTTTTTGCTCTCATTATCTTATTTGGTGTAATTGGTGATTCTTATTCGGTGTAATAGGTGGTTCCTATCTGGAGTAATAAGTGGTTCCTATTTGGTGTAATCAGTGATTCTTAAATCGGTTTGAAAAACCGCAGCCAGATGCGGCGGTAGAACGCCAGGAGATAGCGGCGCATGGGGCGCAGGCGCATCCATACCCATGAATAGGTCTTCCACTTCCATCCGTCGGTGCGGTCGAGTTTCTTGCGTCCCTTGCGGTAGAACCCCTCCACAGAGGCCTTAATGTCGGACAGCGTACAGTGCTCGGGGCGCAGGTTGCCGTCGCCGAGAAGGGTCACGGCATCGCCCTCAATGGCAATGATACGGTGAAGCACGTAGTGCCCGGGCTCGATCTCTGCCAGCACAGGGTCGCCCACTTTCGGGTTCTGCGGACTGATGAGCAGGGCGCAGTCGCGCTCGGTCTCGAGAAACGGGCGCATGCTGTAGCCCTTGAGGTTGATTTTTGCCGTATGTCCCTTCTCCAGTTCGCTGATGATGATGGGGAAGAGCTGGCTGTTCTCGAGTTGTATCTTTTTCAAGATAGGTTTGGTCTTCGACATGGATGGAAGGGGTTATTTCACGGCGATGGCGGCACAACTCACCTCGGCAGCCTCCCTGTTGGGCAGGCAGTGGATGATATAGGCATTGGTGGTTTCCACGACCTTGGTCACCGTGTCGCAGATGTTCCGGTAGATTTCCACATCCCATTTCATCGACGAACATGAGGGGAGGATGGAGGTGAACGCCTCGATGGGGGAGAGTTTTTCCACGTAGTTGTGGTCGGCGCGGTCGATGCGCGACATCGCTCCGAGCGGGGCTTTCACGTTGCGGTAGCACGGGGTCTTCCCACTCCATGGCGTGCCGTAGATATAGGGCTTGCCATCGATGATGCGGATGATGGGGTTGTCGTCGTTCATCAGGTCGCAGTTGGGGATATGGCGCAGCCACATACTCACGTGCGTCGACTTCCCTGTGCCGCTGGCAGCGCAGAACGGATAGCCATAGCCATTGTGGCGTACCAACGACGCATGAATCATCAGCGTCTGCTTGTAACTGCCTGCCATCGACATGGTCAGCATCACGCAGTTGGCGAGTCCGAAGACACGGCTGTCGTAATTCCCTTTCAGTGCGCATTTCACCTGACTGAAGTCTTTGTTGCTCTGGAGCATGCTGCACTCGTTCCCTCTGCTGTCCTTGAACACAATCTGATGGCCACCGGTGTCTACCGTATCGACAATGATGGTTCCGTTACCCGACTCGAAATTCCGCACACGGTCGCGGCGGCTCTTGTCGATGGGCTGGAGGTCGTCGTCGACCACCATCTGATAGAGATAATCTTCGCCTTCGGGTTTCTCGGGCACCAGGAAATTGGTGCTCGAACTGATGAGTGACAGGTTATTGAGTTTGGGGTTGAGGAATGTAATCTTGATATAGTGTTCTGCAATGCACAGAATATGGGTCTCTGGATTCATCGTTGGAATGTTTGTTTTGTTAATGACGTGGAGGCATGGAGGGTGGGGCATCGGAGCCAGGGGCACCGGGCCGGGGACGGTCGTCTTTGAGCATGCCACTTTCTTTCTTCTTTCTTGACTTCTCCGCACGGCGTGCCGCTTTCTCGTCGATGGTGGCATCGCTGAGGAGCGTCACGTCGGGTCTGACGGCATCGAATTTGAATTCTTCATCGTCGATTTCACGGATGTCGAAAGCCTTGCTGTTCTTCTTCGAGCCGTTGAACTGCTTCTTCATCTTCTGGTATTTCTTCACGATGCCTTTCTCATCCAGTGAGAAGGATACCAGACAGGTGCGGTTGCTTTCACCCCTGCCGTTGAGGTAGTCGCGCAACTGCGTGGAATAGTCGGAACGGCTAACCAGGACATCGCCCTTGTCGTCAATCCAGGCACTGTCGATAATCTGGATATCGGTGAAATAGACAATGGAGTCGTTGAAGGAAGCCGACACGCCGAAGATATATACGGGTGTGCACCGCACTTTGCCCATGGCAGGCAGTGCCTGTAGGATGAGCAATGCGATGGCAAATACGGCGAATTTTAATTTCATCAATCGAATCTTTATACCTTAAAGTGGGTTCAGCAACGACCCACGAATCAATTAAAATTGTATTCTATTGTCCTAAATACGAACGCAACAGCTTGTTCTTTGTGTTGTGGCGCAAGCGACGAATGGCCTTCTCCTTGATCTGGCGGACGCGCTCACGGGTAAGTCCGAATTTCTCGCCTATCTCTTCAAGGGTCATCTCGGGCTGGTTGATGCCGAAGAATGCCTCGATGATATGTCGTTCGCGCTCATTCAGGGTGAGCAGCGCACGGTTGATCTCGTTGCGGAGCGACTCCATCACCAACTCGAAGTCGGTGTCGGGAGAGTCGGTGTTGGGGAGGATGTCGAGGAGGCTGTTCTCCTCGCCTTCGGCGAAGGGCGCGTCCATCGACACGTGGCGGGTGCTCACCTTCAGCGCGTCTTCGATTTTCTCCTCGGGCAGGTCTACAAAGTCGCCTATCTCGTCGGCACTGGGACGCCGCTCGTGCTCTTGCTCGAAGCGATTGGCAATCTTGTTGATTTTGTTCACCGACCCCACTTGGTTGAGTGGCAGCCTCACGATGCGGCTCTGCTCGGCGATGGCCTGCAGGATGCTCTGCCTGATCCACCACACTGCATAGGAGATGAACTTGAAGCCCCGGGTCTCGTCGAATTTCTCGGCGGCCTTGATCAGGCCGAGGTTCCCCTCGTTGATGAGGTCGGGAAGGCTCAGACCCTTGTTCTGGTATTGTTTTGCCACAGAGACAACGAAACGCAGGTTGGCCTTGGTCAACTTCTCCAGGGCTTTGCGGTCGCCCTTACGGATGCGCTGAGCCAACTCCACTTCCTCTTCTACAGAAATCAGTTCTTCGTGTCCTATCTCCTGTAAATACTTGTCGAGAGAGGCACTCTCCCGATTCGTAATAGATTGCGTGATTTTCAGTTGTCTCATGTAGCATGAAATTTAAAGTGACTGCAAATTTACTATATTTCCTACAAAACAACAAAGAAAAAATCAAATATTTGCTTTTTCGTCACTTTTCCTTCATCATGTGGCAATTTTTTCTGCATCAAAGAAACACAGAGGTACAGGGAGAAATAGCCCTCCGTACCTCTGTATCTCAGTGTTGATGATATTTCCGCTGTGGGAAATGCTGTTGTCAGTCGTTGAGTTGCACGGCGAAGTATTTCTTCACGCCGGCAGGGTTCAGACCCTGGATGATGAGCACCGGCTCGTCGCTGGTGGAAGCCTCTTTCACTACACGCTGCAGGTCGTCGAGGGTCTTCATCGCCTCGTCGTTCACCTTGGTGATGATGAATCCCTTGGTGATGCCAGCCTCTTGCATCTTGCCCTTGTTCACCTTGATGACCTCCAGGCCGTAGCTGATGTTCAGCGACGACTTCTGGGCGGCACTGATTTCCTTGAGGTTGACGCCGAGGACATCGAGGTCGGCGGTGCGCACCACGTCGGTGTTGCCCTGTGCGTTCTTCAACTTCACGGTCTTCTCTTTCTTCGACTTGTTGTGCAGGTAGCCAATCTTCACATTGTCGCCCGGACGTTTGTTGGCCAGGATTTCCTGCAGTTCAGCCATCTTCGTCACCTTCTTGCCGTCGAGCGACACGATGACGTCACCTTCTTCGATGCCGGCTTCCTTGGCTGCGCCATTGTCTTCCACTTTGCTCACATACACACCTTCGTTGGTGCCCAGGTCCACTTCCGTGCCCTTGGCTTTCTGTGCGTCGATATAGTTGTGCACGTCCTGACCTACGATATGGAGCAGTGCGCGTTGCACGGTGCCATACTCACGCAGGTCGCTCACCACCTTGTTCATGATGGTGGTGGGGATGGCGAATCCATATCCTGAATAACTGCCAGTCTGTGAGTAGAGCATGGCGTTGATGCCAACCAACTCACCGTTGGTGTTGACCAAAGCGCCACCGGAGTTACCGGAGTTGATGGCGGCATCGGTCTGAATGAACGATTCCACACCGTTGGCATAGAGCGAGCGTGCCTTCGCGCTCACGATACCGGCAGTGACGGTGGAGTTGAGGTTGAAGGGGTTACCCACGGCGATGACCCATTCACCCACCTTCAGTTTGTCGGAGTCGCCGATGGGAAGGGTAGGCAGGTTCTTGCTGTCTACCTTGATGAGTGCGAGGTCGGTGTTCTTGTCGGTACCGATGATGCGTGCGGCGAACTCGCGGTTGTCGTTGAGGGTCACGGTAATCTCGTCGGCCCCGTCCACAACATGGTTGTTGGTCACGATATATCCATCAGAGGTGATGATGACACCCGAACCGCTGGCCTCGCGGGGTGGAGTCTGAATCTGGCGGCGCTGACGGCCGTTGCCGCCACCGGGGTTGCCGAAGAACCCGAACGGGTCGCTGAAGAAGTCTTCCCAGGGGTCTTGCGTCTCTACGGTGCGGGTCTGTGAGTTTGTCCTCACCTTGATGTGTACTACTGCAGGCACGGCTTTTTCTGCCGCATACGTCAGGTCTACTAATCCAGCGGGTGTGGTCGACCAGCCACTCAGCGAGATGGTGAGTGCTGCTGCGCAAACCGCTGACTTCAGAATGGTGTTGCTTTTAATCATCATAATATTGTATTTAATTGAATCATTTCTTACGTCTTGGACGGGTTTGGGGACAACAATCAATCATTTCCCCTTCCTAATTGATTGCAAAAATAGGCGCAAAAAATGTGAAATGACTCTTTTCGTACAATATTTTGTCCTCTTTTAACACTAGCAATCGCCATGTTAACGTAGGGTAGCGGGTTTTCAACAAAATTTTACTTTTTTTTATCACAACTCAATCATCGTGCAAGCCGAACCGAGTAAGCAGCGAGAGCTATTATGCTCGCATAAATGGCCGAGTCGCGTTTGAGGTCGACATAGTCAAGGCAGACGAAAGCTTGCTTTCAGTATGCTGAGGCGCAGCCGATGTTCATCATTCGAAGAATGATAAATCTCAAACCTAATTCACTCCTCCAAGGCATCCAGTAGGATGAAGGCGGCCCAGTAGTAGGGGTCGTCGAAGATGGGCTTTTTGGCCGCCCGCCTCGCCCGTTTCTGTCGTGAGGAGATGGCATGTCGGCGTGAGCGGTTGCCGTTGTCGGCCTCTGTCATCGTGCGCAGGTCGTGCTGAGCCAGGCGCAGCGCCTCGTGTTTCCCCATACCCTGTAGCAGGTAGCCATAGAAGAAGGTCATCAGCTGTCGGGTAGCCACGTCGTCTACTTTCCATAGTGTCATCAGCAGGCTCTTCGCCCCGGCTTTCTTCAGTCCCCGTTGCAGGCCGAAGACCCCGTCGCCGGTGATTTTCCCCAGTGCGGTCTGACAGGCCGAGAGCACGAGCAGGTCGGTGCCGCGCAGGTCGAGCACGGAGATTTCCTTCGCGGTGAGCACCCCGTTCTCGTGCCCCGTCTCCTCCTCGCCGGTGAGTGCCTCGTTGGCGCCTGCAAAGAGCAGTCCTGAACGGACGAGAGCCTGGTCGGGTGCGTCCATCTCGTCGTACATGGTCAGGAACGCCATCTTCTCGTCGAGCGACCCTTTCCTTACCTCGCTGTCGGTCCAGTAGAATCCGTGTGTGGCGATATGGACGAGGGTCGGGGCGTGTCCTGAGAGTTGCTTGAACGCTGTCTCTGAGGCATCTGCGCCGATATACAGCGTGGTCTGAATGCCATGCTCGCTGAAGTTGCGTGCGATTTCCTCGGCTTCCTTCTTCGTGCCCGGCAGGTATTTTGCCGCGCGTTTTTTCTTGCGCTGACCGCTTTTCGTGGCATCGTCGTAGGTGATGCCGCCGAAGATGGTCACCGAGGGCTCCTGTGCAGCCTGATGTCGTTGCAGTACCAGTTCGCGTGTCGACGACAGCCGGAAGAGCGTCCAGTGGTCGCCCACGGGTTCTCCGCTGCCGTCCCAGTGGGGCAATGCCTCGATGCCGATGTTGTACAGTTCTCCTGCGGGAGCGAAATACACGCGCGTGGCTTTGTCGAGATATGGTGAGAGGGGTTGCCAGATGAGTTGTGAGAGTTTGGTGGTGGTGTAGATGTCCTTTGCCCCCACCGCCTCGATATGCCGTGCGTCGGTCAGCGCCACCCATGTGGGATGCGGTGCTTTGGCGGTCATCACGAACGCCCCATACTGCTCATTGCCGTCGTTGTCCTGGAAGCATGCGAACTCAATGGCAGCATCGTTGGACTTCAGGTTTTTCACGACATCTTGCCATCCGATGACCAGCGACTTGGTGTAGTTGCCGTAGGTCTTCGACCGTTTCACCAACCGTCGTTCCTGATGGGTGATGACCCGTTGCAGGGAGTCGATGTTGACGGTGCGCTGGTGGGGTGGCCGCTCCTGCATTCTCACGAGCATGGCCCTGTTCGCTTGCAGCGCCTGGTATGCGCTGATCATGGTAGAGTCGCTGCTCTCCATGAGCAGGTTGGTCATCTCGAGTTCGCTGTTCAGCAACAGTCCCTTGGCCAGCAGCGTGCCGTTGAGTGCGCTGCCCACCATGCTCGGGGTGGGGTGTGCTGAGGTGAGCCGCAGCAGGGTATTGGTGAACCAGGGCTTTACGCGGTGCCAGAACTTGTCGCGCTCCGACGGCGTGAGGTCGGCGAAGGTGTGCATCACGTTGGCGGTATAGCGTGCCGTGGCTTTCAGGGCATAGGCATCGGCAGAGTCGGTCTGTTCGTTAGCAGCGAAATAGATGGCCATCTTGCATGCAGAGTGGGCATACGAGAGATGGTCGTCGCCGAGGAGCCGTTGACGGAGCGTCATCGCCTGGCGTCCGTAAGCGATGGCTTCGTCGGTATTGCCGAGGGCGTAGTGGTAACTGGCGATGTTGCTCACCGACTCGGCGTATTCGGGATGGTTCTCGCCGAGCACCTCACGCCGTATCGCCATGGCCTGAGTGCCATGGCGCATGGCCTGTGCCAGATTACCTTGTTTCATGTAATAGTCGGCGAGGTTGGAGAGCGTGGTGGCATAGTCGGGGTGGCGCTCACCGAGCAGTTGTCGGCGCAGCCGTAGTGCCTCGGTGCCCATGCTGATGGCCTCGTCGTAGTGTCCGAGGTAGTAGTGGTATTTGGCTACGTTGTTGAGCGACTGGGCGTAGTCGGCGCTCTCCTCTCCCGCCACGCGTCGTCGGATGTCGAGTGCTTCCGTGCCCAGGGTCAGTGCCTTGTCGAAGTTGCCCAGCCGGGAGTGGTACCCCGCCAGGTTGCTCACCGAGGCGGCATACTCCTTGCTTTCTTTCCCGAAGAGCGTGGCACGCAGCTGCATCGCCTCCCTGCCAAGGCTCACGGCCTTGATGTAGTTGCCTTCATACGAGTGGTATCGTGCGATGTTGTTGAGCGACTGCGCATATTCTGCCGACTGCTCGCCTGCCAGTTCCTTACGCAGTTCCATCGCCTCCGTTCCTATCCGCAGCGCACCGGCATAGTCGCCGAGGTGGGAGTGGTATCCGGCAAGTTCGGAGAGACACTGGGCGTAGTCCATGGTATGGGTGCCCGAGAGGCCCTTCCATGCATCGAGGGCTTTCTCGCCCCATTCCCTGGCCATGGCATATTGTCCGTCGTCCGACAAAGCCCTGGCGCGTTCCATGAGTCTCTGTGGGTGGAGCGAGTCGCCGGTAGCCATGTCGGCATGCTGTGGCCATGCGTTGCCGGCGAGGCACCACACGGCCATCAACAACACGAATATTCTGCGGGTGGTCACTTCTTCAGGTCGAGTTTGTCGATGACGTCTTTTGAGATATAGTCGGCAGGAGCCTTGAGCGTGGTGATGACCCACGACTTCGTAATCTCGTTCCAGTCTTGTTTCTGTACGATTTGCCAACTGCGTTCCAGCAGTCCGATGTCTTTCTTCGTCATCTCCTTGCGGCGCTTGTAGTCGGCCTTCCAGTTGGCGCGGTATTGGTCGGTCACGTCGCAACTCTCCTTGATGTCGATGGAGAGTTTGTACTCACCGGTGCCCCAGCAGTCCTTGAAGTTGTCTTTGTCGTCGCGGAACCCCATGTAGGAGCGGGGCACGATGAAGCACTCGCCAGAGACCTTGTAGCGTGGGGCCTCATCGGCATGGCGCACATAGCGCAGGAAACCGTCGCTGTCGAGCAGGTCGGGCGATACGGGGATGTTGATTTTAAAGTTGCCCAGCACCTGGTCTTTCTGCAACTGCACGATTTCGTTCATCCACGACGAAGACAGCTCTACCTCCATGGCGAGGGTGAAGTTCTTGCGCTCCTCGAAGGAGTAGGGGATGCTGAGTTGCGTATTGGGGAGGTTGGAGTGCTGTGGACTGAGGATGAGCGTGTCGAGCACCAGTTCGAATTTCGAGTGGTTGATGATGCGGTGCAGTTTGGTGCGGTCGATATGGAACGACGCATAGAAGAGGGTGTCGCCGTTTTCCACGCGCATGCACCCGATGCCGTCGAAGCGCATGCCCTTCGGGTCCATGGCACCGTCGAGGGATGGTGCGTCGTAGAAGTCGCTCATCTCCGATACCGTGGAGATTTTCGTCTGGAAGACATTCTCTTTCTTCACTGCCTCTTCCCATTCCTTTTTCCGGCGGGAGTTCTGCGTGAGCAGCGACCCGAGGGCGTTGACGCCCATGTCGATGAACGCGCTGACGTATCCTCCGGCAATGCCTTTCGCTGCGCCGGCTCCGGCACTGAAGAGGTCGCCGAGGTAACCTCGCGAACTGTCGCGCTCGTCGTTGAGTTTGCTGAGTTCACTGCCCAGTTCTTCGCTGGTATAGACGACTGTCTGGTAGGTGACGGCTTGTGCCTTTGCGCCCAGGGTGCATACGCAGGAGAGAATGAGGGCAAAGGTTGCTTGTCTTACGCGTTGGTTCATACACCATGAAATGGGGAAAAAAGTGGTCAATGATGTCATTCGGATAAGTTTTTTTGTGGAGGATTTATGTTTGGTGTGCAAAGATAGTGAAATTCGAGAGCAGAACGAAATAATTTCCATTATTTCTTTTGCCGAGATGCCTCCTGTCTTTGCGAAGCATAGTTACGTTTTATTCCTGAAAGTAAAAGCCCCCCGAATGTCGGAAAGACTTTCGGGGGGCATGATCCTCAATCAGATGGCATAGCCTTTAATACTTCAAAATCAGATATTGGAAGGGAGGAAGGTCAATGGCCTTTTCCAATTTGATGTCTTTGTCAGTCATCATGTCCTTCGCTCCATGACCAATCCATTTTTCAGGAATCTGAACGGCCTTCTCCTCATTACGTACATTGACAAGCACGAGGAAACGCCCTTTGCCGTCAGTTTTTTCAAACACCAGTACATCTGGGTCTGCGTAGGTGGTCAATTCTCCTTTCCGTAGGGCAGGATGCGCATTGTATAGACCAATCAGTTCTTTGTATTCCTGATAAATCTCGGGCTTGGCACTCCAGTCTACAGGAACATACTTGAAGAAATTGATGGGTTCGGGATAGCCTACCTCCTGCGAACCATAAATCAGCGCGCCGCCATGCGGGAAGATGCTGGCCACATAGGCTGCCATGGCTCCACGGTCATTGGTGAACTGTACACAAGGCTCTTTCTCGGTGGCATGGTCGTGGTTGGTGGTGAAGCGGAGCTTTACCTTCCCGGCGGGCAGACTGTCATATTCGGCCTTGTCGGCTGCTATCAGGTCCGATGCGGGTGCGCCATCAAATACTTTAACCAATGAGTCTTTGTAATCCCAGCCATAGTTCATGTCGAAACCGCCAATGGTGAAGTTATCCGAACGTTTGCCTTCTGCCAACATCACTATCTTTCGTTTGCCGGCAGCAGCACGAAGCTGGTCGATGGCATCCTTCCAGAAGTCTGCGGGCACTCCGTCGGCCACATCGCAACGGAAGCCATCGATGCCGACGTCGACTATCCAGAACTTCATGGCGTCAATCATCGCCTTCCTCATTTCCTCATTGTCATAATTCAGGTCTGCCACATCATACCAGTCCCAGGGCCGGGGATGAATGATGGTGTCGGCCTTTTCATCGTGTGTATACCAGTCGGGATGTTCTTTAACCCAGGGATGGTCCCATGCAGTGTGATTGGCCACCCAGTCGAGAATAATGCCCATGCCTTTCTCATGACATGTATTGGTCAGATTTTTAAAGTCATCGATGGTACCGAATTCCGGGGCGATGGCTTTGTAGTCACTGATGCAGTAGGGCGAGTTCTTTCCTTTTTCTATGCCGATGGGGTAGATGGGCATCACCCACATCACATTGACACCCAGATCGCGGATGGAGTCAATACGACTGGCTACCGCATTGAGAGATTTTTCAGGAGCGAACACGCGTGGGTTCACCTGATACATGGCAATGTCTGCAACTGCCGGCATTTCAAATGCAGTATCATTATCCTTTGGTGGCTCGCAGGACACGGCAATGGCTAAAATGAAGATGGATAAAAGAAGTTTTTTCATAAAATATAGAGCATAAAAATTTCGATTACAAAAATAAGGGAAAAAGCAACAGGGGATTTTCAAATTGCCATAAATCTGATTGTTGTTTTGTGCAAACGATTGAACAAGGCTTCGATGGAATGATTGATGTCACGTTACTTCTTGTTTTCTGTTACTATGTCATAGGTAAAAACCTCATGGATCGACAATTCGTCCTTGTTTGTCAATCCACACCCATTTGTCTTTGAAGAAGAAACTTTTTGAGTCAGACACCTTTGCCATACCGTTGCGGAAATAGTTCACTTTCTTCCAGTGGCATGGTATAACCAACTCTCCGCTTTTATCAATGTAACCCAACCGTTTGTCGAAGTCCTGTACGACAGCACGACCTTCACAAAAAGTCCAGGCATTCTTCCAGCGACTGGGAATGACTATTTTCCCGGTCCTGTCCATATAGCCGCATTTGCCGTCGTCATCCATGAAACTTGCCAGACCTTCACTGAAATCACCCATGCCACGCCATACACAGGGAATAACGAGCTTACCCCTTTGGTCTATCATTCCTATCTTGTTGTTGTCGTCCTGCACTCTTGCCAATCCTTCATTAAAGCACCAGCCTTCTCTCCAAGTACAAGGAATGACCAGGCGACCCGTCACATCCACATAGCCCACCTTGCGCTCATCGTTCTGAACGGCGACAAGATATTCACTGAATTGACCCGCTGAACGCCAAACGCAGGGAATCACCTCATTCCCGTGTCTGTCAAGAAAACCATATTTCCATGTTTTCCTGTCTAATGCTCTGGCACGTCCATTGTAATAGAAATCGACATCACGGTACTTTTCATTCGAGACGATCACTTGATTGTTGCGGTCGATGACTGCAACAAAATTCAAACCATATATGACGGTAATACGAGCTTGTCGATAGGTGGGGCGTATTCCACATCGAATCACCTCTTGTTGGTCTCTTTTTGCTTTCTCCCTTATCGCTTCAGGAACAATGAAAAAAGGTTCGTTCGAGGATTCAGGGGAGGAGAGGGGTTTGTTTCTATGACGTTCGTCACGGGCGTCTACGGAGGATGGGGATTTCTGTTGTGCGCTTCCTTTCTGGGTGGTAGCCTCAGGGGCAGTTGAGGCCAATGGTGTGGTGCGCTTATGTAGAGAAGGTGATTCTTCTCGTCTTTCCGGGTGCGCTGTCTGCTTCTCAGGTTCTCGTTCTACGGATTCACGGTATTGTTTCGCCATCTTTTCCATATAGGCTTCACGACTGGGACCGCAGTAACGTTCGTCATAGTGGTGATACCAATAGGCAGGATTGGCTTTGTCGTCCAATACGGAAGAAACGCCAAAGTGACGGAAAGCGGAAGTCTGGCTGGAATCTGCCGACTCCCGCGGTTGAAGGTATTCGTCTATTTCCGAGGCGCTGTAGATGTTTCCCTCTTCGTCTTCTACCAATCCAGATTCGCCCAACACCCGATATTTCGGTGTACTAGGTGAATCCGCGGTGTTACCGTTCGCCTGTGGAGCATCGTTGGGGTTATCTTGCTCGTTCTGATCAATATCCTCAGGTTCCATTCTTCATCTTCATTAAAGTACTCTTTTGCAAAGATAGCAAAAAAATCACATTGTAACGAAAAAAAGAAGTTGGGATGATTGATCATATGATAATTCTATATCACTTCCATATAAAAAGTTGTATCCTTTTGTTTTAGGTGAGCGCAGCGAACACAGACAATCGCAACTCTGTTGCGTCAAACAACCACCTGCGACCTACCTTCGGGAGCAGTACCTTAGTGACCGAGCCCGAGCAGGGCGGTTGCATCCCTTTCCCTGGAGAGGGGAAGGGCCTTGGGATGGGGTGGAGGCCCCTCCTTCAAGACCAAGGAGGGGGCGGGGTGGTTGGGGATTCCCAAGCCACAGGCTTGGCAAAAACGTTATTCGGGGCTTCATTTTGTGTGTTGCACAATTCGTTACTCGGGCATAGAAACAAAAAAATTTTTTTGTTTCGTATTCCGCTCGCCTTGCACTACCTTTGGGCTACGCCCGAAGATAGGCGGCACCTCGGGCATAGAAACAAAAAATACTTTTTTTTGTTTCGTATTCCGCTCGGTTTGCACTACCTTTGGCTTCGCCGAAGGTAGGCTTCGGCTCGGAAAAACAAAATATTATTTGGTTTTTCCCTCGCCTTGCACTACCTTTGCAGTGTCTTTGTTTGGTGCTTGTTTATCAAAGGCACCTTTTGGCAACATAACACCACCGAATATGAGAAGAAACTTTATCTTCAGTTTGTGCCTTGTCATAGGCATGTCTATACTTCCTTCGTGTGCCATCGCACAGACTCTCTCCACCACCGATGCCCGCGACACCTATCAGGTGGGCGAAACGGTGTCTATCAGGTATGAGGGGGCGCAGGCCGGCGACAGAATCATCATCTACCACGACCTCTCCATCCTGCCACTGGCAGAAGCACTCGACGTGCAACAGGAAGAGGGGGTGTTCGACGTAGCACCGGTGCTGCAGCCAGGCCACTACACCGCACTCCTCGCCAGGGGGTCGAATGCGCTGGCGCGCCTCGACTTCCGCCTTGCCGACCTGCCTATCGAGGCACCGCGTCGCATCATGGTGCTCTCCGACATCCATGTGATGAGTCCCGACCTGGTGGTCGACCCCGAGAGCGAGGCCTTCAAGAAAATGGTTGCCAGCGACAGGAAATTGTGCAAGTATAGTTACGAGATTTTCCAGGCCTACTGCGATACGATACGGGCCATCCGTCCAGACCTCGTGCTCATTGCCGGCGACCTCACCAAGGAAGGTGAACTGCTGAGCCATCAGGCGGTGGCAGCAGGCCTCCAGCAGTTGCTCGACGAGGGCATCCCCACACTCGTCGTCCCCGGAAACCACGACATCGAATGCAAGATGGGAAGGGTCTACGACTACGACGGGTCGCACGCCGCGGAGAACATCACCATAGAGCAGTTTGCTGAGATATACCATAACTTCGGATACGACGGCACGACGGAGCGCGACCCCAACTCGCTCTCCTATGCCTGTGAGCCGTTCCCGGGACTGGTGCTGATATGTATCGACGACAGCCGCACCCCGTCGAAGGGCGATGTGGGTAGAGGCGAGGCAGAGTATGGGCGTATCATACAGCCCACCCTCGACTGGATTGTGCAGAAAGCCGATGAGGCAGTGGCCCAGAAGAAGAGGGTGCTGGCCATGGTACATCACCAGATGTTGGAACAGTTCAACGGCCAGACGTCTTTCTTCCCATCGGCAGTCACGGAGCATGGCGATAGCATCGCGCGTATCTTCGCTGCCCACGGCATCAAGGCTGTGCTGACGGGACACATGCACATCCCCAATGTGGCGAAGATATGGAGCGTCGACAGACAGCTCGATGACGTGCTCCCCGGCACCGATGTAGACTCCATCTACGACATTTCTTCGGCCTCGCCCATCTCTTATCCCAGCCAGTACAGGATGCTGCTCTTCGACGAAGGACTCACCAAGATGGACGTGGTGACGCGGATGGTGTATTCCACCGCCACACTGGAGAACCTGCAACTCACGGCACGTACGCAGATAGGTGCCACGCTGCCCGAGTCAGTAAGGACGCTCACCATTTCCTACCGAGCTACGCTCGACAAGATGTTGCAGCAGTTCAGCGGCATACCGGAGTTCGACAATGCCATTGCCGACATCCCCGAGGACAACGATGAACTGGCTGCCATCGCCTATGAGGCGTTTGGTCCTACGTTGTCGAAGGTGGTCTACACCTCGGCAGAGGGCAACGAACAGCTGAAGGGTGCCGCCGACGAGATACTGGAGCAGTTGAAAACCGACTGTGCGAAAGCCTGCCAACTGATTTTCGACAACCAGAACGAGGACACGCGTGCCTTCCTCACCACCATTTTCCAGTTGATGGTCATGGAGAAGGCAGAGCCTGCGGTAAGGAGTATGATGAGCGACGTGTCGTTCCTCGGGACGCCGGATGAGAACCAGACCGACGACCTCTACCTCACGGTGCGCCTCACCGAGGAGCAGAGCGGCATTCCTGCCGTGACGGGGGTTGAGGAGGCAGGCCGCACTATGGTCTACACCATCACGGGCATGCCGATAACTGGTGATGCCTCTACGCTGCCCCAGGGTATCTATGTGGTGCGACAGGGCAACAGCGTCAGGAAAATCCTCGTGAAATAGCATCCGTCCCTTTAACTTCCTTTCAGAAAAAGTATAGTCATATAAAGAAAACTGTGTCAGACTACAAAAAAGTAGTTTGACACAGCTCACTTGAGTCGCAGGGCATATGTCCCTTTAACTTCCCTTTAACTCCCTTTTAACTTCCTTTCAGAAAAAACTTCCCTTTTTGCACTTGTCCTGCTTGTTCGGTATGATATTTGGTGACGTCATTTCCGTTTCAGCACGGCGGCCTTGGTCTGTTTCTTGCCGTTCTCCTCGAAGGTCACGTCGCCGCTGAAGTCGTTCTCCACGCGGGTGAGTTCGATGAGCACGTGCAGTGTCTCTATGCTGTCGCGCATCTGCGAACCGGTGAGGGTCATGTTGTCGCCGAGGTAGCCCTCCACCTTCACCGAGCGATGTCCCCACTTGAATGTTCCCGTGAGGTCGTCGAGTTCATTGCCGTGGCGCAGGTCGAGCGAGGCGCTGTCGGCTCCCACCTTTCCTACGAGTACGAAATGCGAACGCTCGTAGACACGTCGCAGGCTGTCAACGCGCTTCAGGCTGTCGGCTTTTCTGATGTTCATCTGCCGTTGCCGTTCCAGCGAGTCTTTCTGTACGGAGAGCAGCGAGTCGGTGCGTTTGCGTGCTATCTCCGTGCTTTCGCGGAGCATCTGTTCACTCTTCTTGTCCTCGCACGAAGCCCAAAGAGTGAGGGCGGCGAGCATCATCAGCATGTGGAATGTAAAACGTCTCATAATTTATTGAATATTATCCGGGCTGCGCCCGATTGAATATTGAAAATTATTTCCTTCTTTTTCAATTTTCAATTAAAATTTTCAATTAAAATTTTCAATTTTCAATCTTCAATTTTCAATCGGGCTTCGCCCGAAATCAATCTTCAATTTTCAATCGGGCTTCGCCCGACATCCCATCCAGTCAGTTGACGGAGGAAAATGGTGAGTTCTTCGCCCATCAGGGCTTGGCGGCGCAGCGAGGGATGGCCTTGCGAGCCCATGCCCAGCGAACCGTCGTCGGGCGTGAAGTCCATGCGGTATACCTCGTGGTCGCCACGGCTTGCGGCATCAGCGATGGCCGCGTCCTGCGCTGCCTGGATGTCGGTGAGCCGTTTTGATACGGGGATGGCACCGATGAGGTAAACGATTTTTGCTTGGGGATAATGGCCCCGCAGCGTCTTTGTGAACGCCTTGAACGCCTCGGTGAGCCGTGCCATGTCGTATTTCCCTACGGAGGTGTCGTTGCAACCGAGGTTCACGCACACCACGTCGGGCTGGAAGAGCGAGAAGTCCCATTGCTCGCCTTGTGTGCCATAAAACGTGTGCGGAAAGACGTTGGGCATAATCTGGTCGGGAATTTTCCCGGCATAGTTGCGGTACAGTCCGATGCCGCTGCGTGCGCATACCTGGTATTGTGCGCCGAGGTTTCGGGCAGCGATGGCGGCATAGGTGTAAAAGAAGTTCTGCTTGCTGAAGAGGAATGTCTTCTCCGTGCCGTCACCCTCGATGCCATAGCCGCAGGTGATGGAGTTGCCGATGAACTCGATGCGGCGGTCGGGGAGCACGGGGCGCTCGCCCAGGCCGCACCCGTCGTCGAGGAGGAGTCCATAGAACGTGGGTTTCTTGCCATGGCCTTCTATGATGTAGGTCAGCGTGAGGGCGTGTTCTCCTTCGCTCAGGTCCTTGGCCAGGAGGGTGATGCCGTCGCCCTTCACCGACTGCACTTTCCGTGGTGCCCTGTCGTCGATTTCTACCATGAAATAGCCGCAGTCGGGGTTGGTCTTCATCTTCACCGACGTGCCGCTGAACGTGCAGCGTATCTGTACGCCGGGGTATGTCCATGCCACCGCCCCCGGTCTGTAGGTGTGGCTCACCCTTCCCATATAGGCGAATCCTGGCGCTGTGGCGGGCACCAGTTGTGACGCGTGGGCGCAGATGGCCATGACCATGGCGACCAGCGACAGTATTTTCCGATAAGAAGTCATTTCCTTTTTATAGCGATTTAGAATTGGGCGTAGATAAACGGCTGGATGTCGTTCTGGCGGTAGTTGACCACCACTTGCAGGATGACGATGAGCAAGATAATCTTGAACGTGATGGGTGTCTTCACGTACCATTCCTTCAGTTTGTCGAGGTGCTCTTGCCTGATGGCATGCAAGGCGAAGCCGAGCACCACGAAGATGGTCCATGCCGTGCGGGTCTCGACGAACGGCACGAGGTAAGCCAGGCTGAAGTCGCCGAAGATGCGCCCAAGGATGGTGAACGCCGTAGACAGGTCGCCCGAGCGGAAGAACACCCAGGTGAGGCAGAGGTAGAGGAAGGTGATGAGAAACGAGGCCATCCTCACGTACCAGTTGTTAGGTATGTGGTCGAGCCATCGTTTGCAGAACTTGTGTGCCACCAGTCCTGCGCCGTGCAGCGCACCCCAGATGACAAACATCCACGAGGCACCGTGCCACAGTCCTGCCACCAGCATGGTGATGAAGTTGTTGAGGTAGGTGCGCACCTTCCCGCAGCGGTTGCCGCCGAGGGGGATATACACGTAGTCGCGGAACCACGTGGAGAGCGAGATATGCCACCGATGCCAGAACTCCTGCAGGTTGAGCGACTGGTATGGGAACCTGAAGTTCTCCTTCAGTTCGATGCCGAGGAGGGAGGCCAGTCCGATGCTGATGTCGCTGTATCCGGAGAAGTCGCAGTATATCTGCAGGGTGTATCCCAGCACGCCCATGGCATTCTCGAATCCCGAGTACGCCGTGGGGTCGTCGAAAATCCAGTTGTTGTACTGGGCGATATAGTCGGCGATGAGGGCTTTCTTCAGCAGACCGCTCATGATGAGCCACATGCCGTTGTATACCTGTGTGTCGCCGATGTGGTAGCGGTGCTTGATTTGCGGTATCAGTGTCTCGGCACGTGTGATGGGACCCGCCATGAGCAGGGGGAAGAACGTGAGGTAGAAGGTGTATTCGAGCAGCGTGGTCTCCGTGGTGAACCTCCCTTTGTACACGTCCACGGTATAACTGATGGCCTGGAAGGTGTAGAACGATATTCCTACGGGCAGGATGATCGACAGCGGCGAGAAATTCGTGCGGGTGACCTCGTTGACGATTTCGATGAAGAAATTGGTGTATTTGTAGTAGAGCAGCGGGAGCAGTTCCGTTGCCACGGTGAGCCACATCAGTCCCGTGCGCCGTGGCCCTTCCCATTCGTCCATCTTGCGGGTGAGGTAGTACGACAGGAGCACGGTGGCGGGCAGCAGGAGCATGAGCACCCCGTTGGCCTTGAAAGCGAAGAACAGGCTGAATACCACCACATAGGCAAGCATCAGCGCCCTGAAGGTGTGGCGTATGGCGATGTATAGCGCGAAGAACACCAGGAAGGCGACGGCGAAAGGCAACGACACAAGCGACCACGCTTTGTCGGGCGACGTGAAGAAATGGATGAGTTGGTCAAGCATTGCCCTTCGTGTTGTGTGTTTAGACTTGTGGGAGGGCGATGGGCTTCTTCGGTCTGCGGCCCTTGTCTTTCACTTGCATCACCTCGATGTGCTCAATGTTGTACGACTGCTTGCAGTCGGGCACGGTGAGCACCACAGGATGGACGCAACTGTCGCTGTTCATCCATTCTGCCACCTTGTCCATCCACACACGGGCACCGCTCGACGTGGGGTGGAGATGGTCGTTGCGGCGCTCCATCTCCAGATGCCGGGAGTCGAAATACGACTTCGGGCCGAACACCTTGGCTATCTCGTCGTTCAGGCCGGCATCGGGCTTGGTGTTGGGTGGGCCGATGAAGATGCAGGGACGGTTGCCCACCTTCGCCTTCATCTTATGCAGGTTGTCGTTGATGGCCTTGGTGTTCTTCGACGACAACTCGTTGCTGCCCATGCAGAAGAGCACATACGTGGGGTCTACCTCTTCGATGTAGTAGTCGAGCGTCAGACCGCTCCATCCTATCGTGGTACTGCCATACCACGTCACGGCATACATCGTGTCGCCGTTCTCACGGCAGATGTCGAAGAAACGGTATGCCATCGGCTCTACCATCGAGTCGCCGACGAAGAGGAAACGCTGTGGGGTGGAGTCGGGCTCCACCACCTCTTCCACCATGTCGAGTGCGAGGGTGTCGGTGTCGGGTATGGCGACCCAGTATTTTTCAAGGTCAATCTTCTTGAGCAGTTGGTGTGCAAACGTCACGCCCACGCTCGACTTGGCATAGAAGAAGAGCGACAGGAAAGCCACCAAGAAGATAATGAGAGCCTTTATCTGAGAATTCATATGATGCAATGCGTCTTAGTCTTGAATTAGGAATCGGGAGGAAAGAACCCCTTGCCCGATTCAGACTGCAAAATTACATCATTCTCTCGGAATAGACAAATAAACACCGATTATTTTTGGGCATGTGGCATGTTTTTGTTATCTTTGCCACTGCAAAAACAATGGAGCGTCGCAGCACGTTCCGCTCTGTCGCTTAACCACAACAACACTATGATAAAATCCGAAATCCCCATTCCCCCGGTAGATGCCGTGATGCGTATCTTCAGGAAACTCAACGACATCCCCCGTCCCTCGCACCATGAGGAGCGTGTGGCCGACTTCCTCTGCCAGTATGCAGAAAGCCTCGGGCTCGAGTATCGTCGTGACCAGAACAGCTGCGTGGTGATACGCAAGGCTGCCACGCCCGGTCATGAATCCGCCACTCCCGTGGCAGTGCTCAACCACATGGACATGGTCTGCGTGGGCATGGACGACCCCATGACACAGACCATTGTGCCCTATGAGGACAATGGGTGGCTGAAAGCCAAGGGCACGTCGCTGGGGGCCGACAACGGCATCGGCCTGTCGATGGCACTCGCCGTGCTTGCCGACGACAGCATCGTCCATGGCCCCATCGAAGTGATTACCACCACCAACGAGGAAGACGGCATGTCGGGGGCCGCCGGACTCTCCGGCGACTTCCTCACGGCGCGGAAGGTCATCAACCTCGATTCCGAAGACTACGACACCATCACCACGGGTGCTGCCGGTGCCTACCTGCAGATGCACCGCCTGCCAGCCCCGCCGCAAGAGGCTCCGGGGGGCAAGCGACGCTGGTTCCGCATCACCATCGAGGGTGGAAAGGGCGGTCACTCCGGTGTCGACATCAACAAGGGCAGGGCCAGCGCGGTGGTCGTGGCCTGGGCGGTGCTCGCTGCCATCTATAATGAATACGACGTCGAACTCGCCGACATCAGGGTAGGGGAGGCCAACGCCTCCATCGCCTCGAGTGCCGAGCTGGTCGTCACCGTGCCCTCTGGCGAGGCAGCAGAGTTCGTGAAGGGCCAGGAAGAGATGCTCAACGATTGGCTCAAGGAAGAGTATGGCAGCAGCGACCCCGGCATGCACTGCACGATAGAGAAGACGGAGCCACGCGGCACCATCCTGCCCACAGAGGCCTTCGAGGCGCTCATGGCGTGTCTTGAACAGATACCCCAGGGGGTGGTGAAGATGAGCGAGACGATGACCGACACGGTGGAGACGTCGAACAATGTGGGGCGCATCTTCGTCGACGACGGACATATCGTGGTGAGCACCCACACGCGGAGCTTCATCTACGACGACATGGTGGCGTTGGGCAAGGACATCGCCAGCGTGTTCGCAGAAGAAGGCGGTTCGTCCGAACTCGTCATGGCAGCACCGGCATGGCAGGAGCGGCAGGACTCCGACTTCCTGCGTCTCACCTCCGACACCTTCGACGAGGTGCTGGGATGGCGGCCGAGGATGGTGGCGATGCATTTCGTGCTCGAGGCGGGGTATTTCGTGAAGACCTTCCCGGGCATTGAGATTGCCTGCATCGGTCCGCGCATCGTCGAGCCGCACTCCACTGCCGAACGCGTGGAACTCTCGACCATAGGCGACATCTGGAAGGTGTTCGTCACGCTCCTGGCCAGAATGGCATGAGCATAATGACTCAACTTTCGCAAGTAGGAATAATTAAGGACTACAGTAGGGTTAATGCTATTCAGATAGGGATAATTTTACCTCCAAATGGTAATGAATGGGGCATATGTCCCTTTAACTCCTTTGAATAATTTTCAATTTTCAATGTTGAATTTTCAATCGGGCTCGTTTGAATAACTACCGAAAGTTGAGCGAATGCGAAACTTGAATTTTTAAGACCTTGAAGACCTTCGAAACAACATATGGCCAAAGGCCGTAATCACTTCCTATTCATGAACGAAAACATCAAAAGAATCGTCCTCACCGGAGGACCTTGCGCTGGAAAGACCACCGCACTCGTACAGGTAATCGAGCATTTCTCAAGTCTCGGATACAAAGTGTTCACCATCCCCGAAGTGCCCACGCTCTTCTCCCAGGCGGGCATGAACTACCTCACCGACAACAAGGACCTGTTCTACCAGGGTGAGAAAGCCACGCTCGAGATACAGCTCGCCCTTGAAGACAACTTCCTCACCATGGCACAGCAGTGCAAGGAACCCACGCTCATCGTCTGCGACAGGGGGGTGATGGACATCTCCGCCTACATGACACCGGAGATGTGGGAAGACATCACGGCGTCGCTGGGCACCAACACCAGCCAGTTGCGCGACCAGCGCTATGATGCCGTGCTCCACCTGGTGTCGGCTGCCGATGGTGCCGAACAGTACTATACCACCAGCAACAACGCCCAGCGGTATGAGAAGATGGACGAGGAGGGCTTGCGCCAGGCACGGTTGCTCGACAAGAAGGTGATTGACGCCTGGAAGGGTCACTCCCACCTCAGGGTAATCAACAACCACGAGGACTTCGACAAGAAAATCAAACGTGTAATCAAGGAAATCTCCTTCGTGCTCGGACTGCCTCAGCCCTACGAGGAGGAGCGCAAGTATATCGTGGAACTTACCGGCGAGTTGCCCGACTGCATCATCAGCGAGATTACGCAGACCTATCTCGTGGCAGAACCGGGTTGTGAGGTAAGGCTCCGCAGGAGGGGATGGCAAGGGAAATACGTGAATGTGCACACCACGAAGAAGAGGGTGTCGGAGACCGAGGTGCTGCAGACGGAGCGGCAAATCAGCAATAACCTCTACAGTTCGCTCATGCAACAGGCCGACCCCTACCGCCAGACCATCCAGAAAACGCGGAAGAGCTTTATCTGGAAAGGCCAGTATTTCGAACTCGACATCTTTGAGAAACCCGTCAGCGACCTGATGATTCTCGAGACCAAGGGTGTGGCTTCCGACGAGTCGGTGAAGTTTCCGCCCTTCGTGCGTGTCATCGAAGACATCACGGGGAACAAGAAGTTCTACAACTACAACATCGCGCTCAACAAATAAGACACACTCAACTTTCGCTAATCGGATTTTTAAGGACTATAATAGGGTTAAAGCTATTTAGATAGGGAATAACATACCTCCAAATGGTAATGAATAGGGCATATGTCCCTTTAACTCCCTTTTAACTTCCTTATAACTTCCGAAAGTTGAGCGAATGCGAAACTTGAATAAGCTGCATTTGTTGATGGCGTGACCTTTGGTTTTTGCCTTCTCTTGCAATGTCATCTTGCGCGAGAAGGCATTTTTTGTGTCTAAGTGGCGGTTGGAAAATTTCCCTTGGTTTCGTGCCGTTTGTCTGAAGTGGAAATACATGCGTTTTTTATACTAAAAAATGCTAAAAACTTGATGACAAACGGATAACGGATGGAGATTTTTACATATCTTTGCGATTAAGAAATAATACAATAATGTTCTCCAAATTGTTTTAGGTATTAGGCTTTATATTTATAGAGTGTAATTTTTTTCTTGGATTGAGCGCCGTGGTCTGTGAAGGATCGGGGCGTTTTTTTGTGTTCACGTTTTGGGACACTTTCAAAGAGGGAAGCACCGCATTGCATCATGCCGCTCTCCGATATTCCCGCCAAAAAATGCGACGGAAAGGCTAAAATCGGGCCCGGCCTTGGGAAATCGGTTTTTTTTGTCTAATTTTGCACCCCAATGACAAAACGCTATTTCATTTTCTTGGGTTTCGATGGCAGGGCCTACCACGGATGGCAGGTGCAGCCCAATGGCAACTCCGTGCAGGCAGAGTTGCAGAAAGCACTGTCTACACTGCTCAGGCAGCCTACCGAGGTGGTGGGGGCAGGGCGCACCGATGCCGGCGTGCATGCCAGAGACATGGCTGCGCATTTCGACACCGACATCGAAGTCGACTGTACCCAACTGGCCTATAAGCTCAACCGCCTGTTGCCACGCGACATCTGCGTGAGGGCGGTGAGCGAGGTGCCGTCCGACATGCATGCCCGTTTCAGTGCCAAGGCACGCACCTATCATTATTATATCCATACCCACAAAGACCCGTTCGTGAGAGACTACTCCTGCTTCATCCACTACCAGCTCGACTTCGACCTGATGAATGAGGCAGGGCGCTTGCTCACCACCTATGAGGATTTCGGGGCGTTCTGCAAGACCCACACCGACGTGAAGACCACCTTGTGCAAGGTGAGCAGGGCAGAGTGGGAGAAAATCGACGACCACCACTACCGGTTTGTCATCACCGCCAACCGTTTCCTCCGCAACATGGTGCGGGCGGTGGTGGGGACGCTCATTGACGTGGGGCGCCACCGCATCACGCTCGATGAACTCCGCAAGGTCGTAGAGGGCGGAAAACGCACTGAGGCAGGCGAGAGCATGCCGGCACACGCCCTCTTCCTCGAGAAAGTGGAATATTAGTCATGCAATACAAGAACAGACGATAAACAGGCTTCCGACACAGACCATGATGTGGCTAATCTTGGCTTTCTTCTCCGCAGCGTTGCTCGGATGCTACGACTCCTTCAAGAAAGAGGCGCTCAACGGCAATGCCGTCATCCCCGTACTCTTCCTCAACACCCTCTTCTGCTCACTCATCTTCATGCCGCTGGTGGTCGTCAGCGCGGGCACGTCGTGGCTCGACCACTCACAGTTTCATGTGCCCGTGGTGGGGTGGGCGACACATCGGTATATCCTCCTGAAGAGCCTTATCGTGCTCTCGTCGTGGCTCTTCGGCTATTTCGGCATGAAACACCTGCCGCTCACCATCGTCGGTCCCATCAACGCCACACGTCCGGTGATGGTGCTCCTCGGCGCGCTCCTCGTCTTTGGCGAGCGACTCAACCTGTGGCAGTGGACCGGTGTGCTGTTGGCGGTGGCGTCGTTCTGGATGCTCAGCAGGAGCGGTAGGAAGGAGGGCATCGACTTCAAGCACGACAAGTGGATTTATTTCGTGGTGCTGTCGGCACTGCTCGGGGCACTCAGCGGACTCTATGACAAATACCTCATGGCACCGGAAGGGAACGGCGGCGTGGGGCTCGACAGGATGGTGGTGCAGAGTTGGTATAACTTCTACCAGTGTCTCATGATGCTCGGTGTACTGTTGCTGCTCTGGTGGCCGAGGCGAGAGCACACTACCCCTTTCCGGTGGCATTGGAGCATCATCTTCGTCAGCATTTTCCTCAGCGCCGCCGACTTCATCTATTTCTATGCGCTCAGTCTGCCCGGCGCGATGATTTCCATCGTGTCGATGGTGCGCAGGGGGAGCGTGGTGGTGTCGTTCCTCTTCGGGGCGCTGTTCTTCCATGAGAAGAACCTCCGCAGCAAGGCCGTCGACCTCGCCCTCGTGCTCCTCGGCATGATCTTTCTGTATATCGGGTCGAAATAATTGAGTATTGAGGGGCTTTCCCGGGCTTTCCCGGGTTTTCCGGATTTTCCGGTCTTTCCAGTCATTCCGGTCTTTCCAGTCTTTCCGGTTTTTCCGGTCTCTTGAGGCTTCATCAATAGAAATCATCCCTCCTACTTGCAAAATCCGTGGATTTTGCCTATATTTGTACCCATTAAACCTAATCCATCATTCACTATGAGAGATTTCAATTTCTATGCTCCAACGGAGATTGTCTTCGGACGGGAATCGGAAGAACAGGTGGCACGTCTGGTGCGCCGTTATGGTGGCACGCGAGTGCTCGTGCATTTCGGTGGACAGAGTGCCCGCCGCTCCGGACTGCTCGACAAGGTCCTCGGCTTGCTCGATGCCGACGGCATCAGTCATGTGCTCCTGGGTGGCGTGGTGCCTAACCCGCGCCTGTCGCTCGTAAAAGAGGGCGTGGCGCTCTGCAGGAAGGAGAATGTCGACTTCATCCTTGCCGTGGGCGGAGGCAGCGTCATCGACTCGGCCAAGGCCATCGGCTATGGCGTGGGATACGAAGGCGACCCCTGGGACTTCTGGACGGGCAAGGCGGTGCCGCAGTCGTGCCTTCCCATCGGCGCCGTGCTCACCATCCCTGCCGCCGGTTCGGAGATGAGCAACAGCTGCGTCATCACCAACGATGCCAACAACGACAAGCGTGGCGTGAACAGCAACCTCTGCCGCTGCAAGTTTTGTGTCATGAACCCCGAGCGCACCTTCACCCTGCCGGCATACCAGACCGCAGCGGGTGCCACCGACATCATGATGCATACCATGGAGCGCTATTTCACCACGCATGAGGACATGACGCTTACCGATGCCATCGCCGAGGCACTCCTCCGCACCGTGAGAGACAGTGCCCTCGAGGTGATGCGCAACCCCACCGACTACCGCCACCGCGCGCAGATCATGTGGGCGGGAAGTCTCTCGCACAACGACCTCACGGAGTGTGGTACCGCCAAGGACTTCGCCACCCACCGGCTCGAACATGAACTCAGCGCGATGTTCGATGTCACCCATGGCGCCGGACTGGCAGCCATCTGGGGCAGTTGGGCACGCTTCGTCCTGCCCGGTCATGAGGCCCGCTTCGCGCGTTTTGCCACCAATGTCATGGGTGTGGACTGCGACTTCACCGACCTGCGCCGCACGGCCGAGAAGGGCATCGAGGCCACCGAACGGTTCTTCAGCAGCCTCGGCATGCCCGTGAGTATTCATCAGCTCCTTGGGCGCGACATCACCGACGCGGAGATCGAGGAGATGGCCCGCCGGGCCAGCCACGACGGTCAGATTACGCTGGGCAACATCAGGGTGCTCCAGCGTGCCGACATGGTGGAAATCTACAAGATGGCACGATGAGGCGATGAGCGGGACAGACCGTCAGATCCTGCGGCTCGCCTTGCCGTCGATCATATCGAATATCACCGTACCGCTGCTCGGACTGGTCGACGTGGCCATCGTCGGGCACATGGGGAGCGCCGTGTATATCGGCGCCATCTCCATCGGCTCGATGATATTCAATATCCTCTACTGGGTCTTCGGGTTCCTCAGGATGGGGACGAGTGGCCTGACGTCGCAGGCGTTGGGGCGCCGCGACCTCACCGCCGTCACCCAGCTCCTCGTGAGGGCACTTGCCGTGGGACTGTCGGTGGCCGTAGCCATCCTTGTCCTGCAAGTGCCGCTGAAGTACGTGGCGTTGCGCATCCTCTCGCCCGAACCCGAAATCATGCGGTTGGCGTCGCTCTATTTCAATGTCTGCGTCTGGGGCGCTCCTGCCATGCTCACGCTCTATGCCCTCATGGGGTGGTATGTGGGCATGCAGAACACCCGTTTCCCGATGTTCATTTCCTTCACGCAGAATATCATCAATATCCTGGCGAGTCTCACGCTGGTCTATGGCTTCGGAATGAAGGTGGAAGGGGTGGCGCTGGGTACCCTCATCGCACAGTATGCGGGGGTGGCCATCGCCATTTTCCTCCTCTTGAGGCATTACGGACGGCTCCGGTCGCACTTCCGGTGGGAGGGGTTGTTCGTCTATGTTAAAATGTTGGATTTCTTCAAGGTTAATTCCGACATCTTTATCCGCACGTTATGCCTCGTGGCGGTGAACCTCTTTTTCCTTGCGGCGGGTGCACGGCAGGGGGCGGTGGTGCTGGCGGTGAACACCCTGCTCACGCAACTCTATATCCTCTTCTCCTATGTCGTCGACGGCTTCGCCTTCGCCGGCGAGGCGATGAGCGGGAAATACCTCGGGGCAGGCAATGGCAGGGCGCTGCGCGACACCGTGCGACGTGTGTTCTTCTGGGGGACGGCCATCGCCGTCGCGTTCACGGCGGCCTATGCGCTGGGCGGTCGCCATTTCCTCGCGCTGCTCACCGACGAGGCCGTAGTGGTGGATGCTTCTGCGGCGTTCTTCCCCTGGGCTGTGGCAGTGCCGCTGGCGGGCGTGGCGGCTTTCGTCTGGGATGGCATCTTCATCGGCGTCACGGCCACCCGTAGCATGCTCCTCTCCTCGGCGGTGGCCACGGCGGTGTTCTTCGCCGTCTATCTCGTGTTCAGGGAGCCCCTGGGCAACCACGCCCTCTGGATGGCCTTCGTGACCTACCTCCTGGTGCGCGGCATCACCCAAACCCTCCTCTGGCAGCGCATCAAAAAGCCCGCAGAATAACCCCCAGCGCCCACCCAAAAACCGCCGGCGCCCACCAAAAAAACCACCCCAAAACAGCACCCCAGAAGCCCCGGAAAGCCCGGAGGGCCCGGAAAGCCCGGAAGCCCCGGAAAGCCCGGAAACCCCGGAAAATCCGGAAACCCCGGAAAATCCGGAAACCCCGGAATATCCGGAGAGCCCACACTGCCCACACCGCCCACACTGCCCATAATGCCCATATTGCCCATAATGCCCATCCTGCCCACAATGCCCATCCCGCCCATCCCGCCCACAAAATGTTAATTTGTCATAACAATTCCCTTTTCTTTCTGGCTTTTCCCCTGGCTATCATTCCCCGCGCAATATATAATAAATATTATAAATAATGAAATTTCCCTCGATTTTCTTTGAAATTTCAAACCAATTCCCTACCTTTGTAGCCACATCCATTCGTTATTAACAGGGCTTTTGCCCCTTTCACTTATTCAACTTGCGGGGCATCATGCCCGTCTCAACTGTTTATGCAGAGATTAATTGGGATTGTATTTTTACTGGTTTTCGCGCATATGAATCTTTCATCTCAGACCCTCAATGCGCTTTGGAAACGGCACGCCGATGCAGTTTCCAAAGACTTGCCACGCACCCAGATTGAGGTGCTCGATTCCATTATCGACCTGGCCACGGCGCAGAAACAGTATGGACATCTCGTGAAGGCACAACTCAATCATGTGGATGCCGTCACCCTCATCACCCCCGATTCCTTAGAGTCGGAAGTGAAGAGGCTCGTGGATGCAGAGAAGGCCGCTTCCGCCAGACAGCCCGTCCTTGCCGCCGTTTACCAGTCGGTATTGGGACAGGTCTATCTGCGCAACGACGACCTCGACGAGAACAGCGATGAGATAGCGAAGGACTATATCGCCAGGTCGCTGTCCAACCCCGCCCTCCTGGCCTCGACCAACGCCGGCGACTGGGAGCCCCTCACCGTGAAGGGCAAGGACAGCCAGTATTTCAATCACGACCTCCTCAGCGTGTTGGCTTTTCAGGCCGACAACTACGCTCTCCTTCAGGACTATTATCAGAAACAAGGCAACCGCAAGGCGGCTTGCATCGCCGCGGCCTACAACCTCCGAGAACAGGAAAGCCAGTTGAGCAAGGCGCGCCTCATGGAGATGGTCGACTCTCTCCTCAATGTCTATGGCGACCTCGACGAGGCTGGTGAACTCGCCATCCTGAAATACGACTTGATGGCGAATAGCTCTGACGTCACAGCAGCCGACAGGGTGGCCTATATCGACCGCATGGTGGCGAAGTACGACAATTGGCCGCGCATCGCGACGCTCAAGAACTCCCGCCAGACGCTCATCCAGAAACGTTTCTCCTACAGCACCGATGCCCGCGTGATGCTCCCCAACAAGGAGCAGCCGGTGACGATAGACCTCATCCGTCACCTCAACTCCCTGACGCTCAGGGTATGGCGGTTGGACATCGACCCCGACGAGGACTACAGTCTGTACAACGAGAAAGAGCTGCAGAAGGTCTTCAAGAAAATCGTGTCAGGCACGGAGAAGACCATCCGCCACGACTACAACGGCCATCCCGACTACGAGGTGTTCGAGGATACGATCATGTTGCCGCCACTCACCCCCGGCGTCTATCTGATGAACGTCAAGGGCGATGAGGCCGACGGAGAGAAGCTCAGCACCTCCAGGACCCTGCAAGACTGGCATATCTTCTATGTGAGCGACGTCTATCTGATTTCAGAGCCCCTGCCCGACAACAAGTGCCGGGTGGCAGTGGTGAGCGCCACCACGGGAAAACCGCTCCCCGGCGCTTACGTGAAGGTCAAGGCCAGGTCGCGCAACCAGAAAGACCTCCTTCTGCAGTGCGACAGGAAGGGCGAGACCGTGGCCAACTTCCAGGACTATCGATATGCCGATGTCAAGGCCTATACGAAGACCGACGATTTCTGTCCCTCACAGTCGATGTGGTCGCAGCCCTACCAGTTCAATCAGGTTGCCCATGAGCGCAAGACGGTCAACATCTTCACCGACAGGGCCATCTACCGTCCCGGACAGACCGTGCACTTCGCGCTCGTCAGCGTAGTGAATTACGACGGCAAGCGGGCGCAGGCCATCGCCAACGACACCCTCGACGTGACGCTGCGCGACTGCAACAACCAGAAGGTAGAGACCATTCGGGTGGTCACCGACGAGTTCGGAAAGGCCGACGGGAAGTTCACACTGCCCGTGGGCGGACTCACCGGAAGGTTCCAGATCGTGACCCAGCATAATGCCAGCCGTGACATCCGTGTCGAGGAATACAAGCGTCCTACCTTCGAGGTGGAGATAGACCCCTATGAGGAGGCATACAAGAACGGCGACACCATCACCGTCGTGGGCCATGCCAAGACCTTCTCGGGCGTTCCCGTGCAAGGGGCAAGGGTGTCCTATAACGTGACGAGGCGCCAGCCCACATGGTGGCGGTGGGACGACGACAACGACGAGTTGCTCTTCACCGGCGAGACGACCACCGACGAGAAGGGTGAGTTCCGCATGACCGTGCCCGTCATCATGCCCGAGAATGCCGACGACAGTGCCGTGCCCCTGTGGCGGTCGCGCAGCTACAACATCGTGACCGACGCCCTCGTCACCGACCAGGGCGGCGAGTCGCACGAGGCATCCCTCAGCCTGCCCGTGGGCAACAAGGCTACCCATCTCTCCTTCAGCCTTCCCGAGCGAAGCGAGGTCGAGAAGTTCAAGACCGTCAGGTTCTCCCTCCGCAATATCGCAGGGAAACCCGTCGACGGCGAGGTAACCTATTATATCGACAACCGTCCCGAGGCGTATACCGCCCCTGCCAATACCGACGTGACGCTGCCCGTGCCTGCCGAGAAACTCGGTTCGGGAAAGCATACCATCAAGGCCATCTGCCAGGGCGACACCGTGAGCCGCGACATCGTGCTCTTCACCCTTGCCGACAAACGGCCGCCCATCGAGACGCACGACTGGTTCTATACCACCGCGTCGCAATTCCCTGCCGACGGTTCGCCCGTGTATGTGCAACTCGGCACTACCGACCCCGATACGTATGTCTTCTACAACGTCTTCGCCGACGACAGGATGCTCGAAAGCGGCACGATGACCCTCAACAGGGCCAACAACACCAAGGCATGGAAATACAAGGAGGAATATGGCAATGGCGTGCTCCTCACTTTCGCATGGGTGAAAGACGGGCAGTTCTATTCCCATCACCATACCATTGCGAAACCTCAGGTCGACCGCAGTATCCACCTCACCTGGGAGACCTTCCGCGACAGGCTCACCCCGGGACAGGAGGAGGAGTGGACGCTCAAGGCCACCTATGCCGATGGCACGCCCGCCGACGCACGCCTCATCGCCACGCTCTACGACGGCTCGCTCGACCAGTTCACGTCGCACTACTGGTGGTTCCGCGACCTCATGACGTCGCCGTTGCCCTATACCTACTGGCGTGAGTACATGCCCGGCGGCTTCCAGGGCAATTCGACACTGCCCATCAGGCATCTTCCCATTCCCAACCTCGAGTTCACGCGTTTCGAGAACGACTTGTTCGACTTCTACGCACCGCGGCAATACATGTACACCAAGTCTTTGTCGTCTTTGCGGACGCGTGGACGTGCCATGGCCGACGGAGGTGCCGTGATACAGGAAGAGGTGATGATGGAAATGGCAGCACCGATGGCAGCGGCAGAGGCATCGGCAGACTTCGCCTTGGATAAAGACGCCGAAGAGACAAGCAATTCAGTACAGAAGGTATACGACATCGCACCCACACCACAGCCGGCAGAAGCTGGCGGCGACGGCGGTAGCCAGACGCTTCAGGTGAGGGAGAACCTCGACGAGACGGCGTTCTTCATGCCGTCGGTGGTAGCCGACGAACAGGGGCACATGGCCCTGCGGTTCCGTCTGCCCGAGAGCGTCACTACATGGCAGTTCATGGGACTTGCCACCGACCGCGATGCCAACAGCGGCCGCATCGGCGGCGAGAGTGTGGCACAGAAAGAGGTGATGGTGGTGCCCAACGTGCCGCGCTTCGTGAGGGTGGGCGACAAGGCCCAGGTCTCCGCCCGCGTCATCAACACCACCGACCACCCGCTCAAGGGCACCGCCATCATGCAACTCGTCGACCCCGAGACCGATGCCGTGTGCTATGAACAGAAGAAAGACTTCTCGCTCGCTGCCAGCCAGACGCAGGGCGTGACCTTCGACTACACCGTCGCCGACGGCAACGCGCTGCTCGTGTGCAAGGTCGTGGCTCAGGGCGATGGCTTCTCCGACGGCGAACAGCACTATCTGCCCGTGCTGCCCGACAGGGAGATGGTCACCGTCACACGCCCCATCACGCAGCATGGTCCACAGACCACCACGGTCGACCTCACCCAACTCTTCCCCAAGGGGTCGACCAACGGCAAACTCACCGTCGAATACACCAACAACCCCGCATGGCTCATGATACAGGCGCTGCCGTCGATGGCCGAGGTGACCAGCGACAATGCCATCTCTCTGGCTGCCACCTATTATGCCAACGCCATCGGCGAACATCTCATGACCCTCACGCCGCGCATCAAGGATATCGTAGGCCAGTGGGAGAAAGAGAACACCGCAGAGGGAAGCCTCACCAGCCATCTCGCCCGCAACGAGGAACTGAAAGACCTCCTGCTCAACGAGACGCCGTGGGTGACCAAGGCCGACAAGGAGGAGAGCCAGATGAAGGGCCTCTCCACCTATTTCAACAGCAGCCTCATCTCCTCGCGCCTCACCAAGGCCTTGGAGAAACTCGAGAAACTGCAGTTGGGCGACGGCTCCTGGACATGGTGGGAAGGCATGAAGGGCAGTCCGTATATCACTGCCGCCGTGAGCGAGATGCTCACCCGGCTCAATGTGCTCATCGGTGAGCAGAAGCGTACACAGCGCATGCTGAAGAACGCCTATGACTTCCTCGACCAGAAGCTCGTCAAGGAAGCCGAGGAGATGAAGCGCGACGAGAAGAAAGGCTTCAGCGTCAGGCCTTCGGAGAATGCCATCGACATCCTCTATATCAACGCCATCGCCGGAAGGAAGATGAAAGGCAAGGCCCTCGAGGCAGCACAGTATATGGTCGACATCGCAGAGAAGAAAGTCCACGAGTACACCATTTATGGCAAGGCCAGGGCAGCCGTCATCCTCTCTGCTTTCGGAAAACAGGAGCGGGCGGCGCTATACCTCGAGAGCATCAAGCAATACTCCGTGCTCACCAAGGAGATGGGACGCTATTTCGATACCCGCAAGGCATACTATTCGTGGTGCAGCTATAACATCCCCACCGAGGTGGCAGCCATGGAGGCCTTCCGCAGGCTCGAGCCCGACAACGTGAATATCATCGACGAGATGAGGATCTGGCTGCTGCAGCAGAAGCGTGCACAGCAGTGGAGCACCCCCGTCAACTCCGTCGACGCCGTATATGCCTTCCTGCATTCCAACCTCAAGACGCTCGACGAGAAGGCGCTGTCAAGACTCGCCATCGACGACGAGACCATCGACACCCATGGCGCCACGGCAGGACTGGGATACGTGAAGACCGCCGTACCGGCGCAGGACAAGAAGACCTTCGTGGCCGAGAAGACCAGCGACGGCACATCGTGGGGCGCCCTCTACGCACAGTTCCTGCAACCCACCGCCGAGATTGCCAATGCCTCGAGCAGCATCTCCGTGAAGAGGGAATATTTCTGCGAGAGCAATACACCACGCGTGGGCGACATCGTGAGGGTGCGCATCACCATCAAGGCAGAGCGCGACCTCGACTTCGTGGAAGTCATCGACCGCAGGGCAGCCTGCATGGAACCCGTGCAGCAGCTCAGCGGCTACCATTTCGGATACTATATCGCCCCGAAAGACTACACCACGGCCTACTACTTCGACAGGATGCCCAAGGGCACCCATGTCATCGAGGCCGAATACTATCTCGACCGGGCTGGCTCTTACTCCACCGGCTCCTGCAAGGCACAGTGTGCCTATGCGCCGGAGTTCTCGGCCACGGAGAAGGCACATCAGCTCAACGTCAACCCATAACCCAAAATGTGTAAAAGATATCATATCATACGCTGGATATTGTCTCTCGTCATGGTAGGCCTGATGATGGCCGAAAAAGCGCAGGCGCAGCGCGTCACCTGCAATGCGCAGGTCATCGACTGCGGACAGGTGCTGTTCAGAAAACCGGTAACCGTGCACTTCGAACTCCTCAACGAAGGTGAAGGAGTGCTCAACATAAAGAAAGTAGAGTCGAGCTGTGGATGTACCGATGTGGTTTACCCCCGGGGAGCCATCTCCGAGAACAAGCCCTTCATCATCACCGCCACCTACGACGCCAAACAACTCGGACACTTCGAGAAATACATCGATGTGTACACCAACGGGGCTTCACTGCCCTATATCCTCACCCTCAAGGGTGTGGTCGTCGACGAGGTGCGCAGCTTCGAGGGAGAGTACCAGTTCATGCTCGGAAAACTCAGGGCAGATGTCAGGGAACTGATGTTCGACGACGTGAACAAGGGCGACATGCCGTCGCAGGAGATACACTTGCACAACCCCACGAGCGAGAACGTCTCCCCTGTGCTCCTCCACTTGCCCGAATATCTCAGGGCAGATGTGTCGCCCTCGTCCATACCACCGGGCAAGACAGGTGTCCTCACCCTCACCTTCGACTCGAGGAAGATTGCCGACTACGGACTGACACAGACCTCGGTCTACCTCGGACAGTCACCCTCCGACAAGGTGGCTCCTGAGAAGGAGATACACGTCGAGGCCATCCTCATCCCCTCTACGGGCGATGTCACCGAACAGCGTCTCGTCTACATGCCCAAGATGCGCATCTCATCGACGGTGCTCGACATGGGCGAGTTCGAGGGGAAGAAAAAGAAGAAAGGCACCATCGTCATCGAGAACCTGGGCCGTACCGACCTTGAGATCACGTCGCTGCAGACGTTCACCGACGGCATCACCGTCGAGCTCACCAACTCGGTCATCCAGCCCGGCACCTCGGCAAGGCTCCGAGTCACCGCCGACAAGAAGGCGATGAAAGGGGTGGTACGCCAGCCAAGGATTCTCATGATTACCAACGACCCGAGGGCAGCGAAGGTGGTCATCGACGTCAACATCAAATAGTCAAACCCGTCTATGGAACATCCAGAGAACAGCGAAGAATACAAGGGCCTCACCGTCAACTCGGGCGTCGAGCAGCCCGCCATCATCAACCCTTACCTGAAACGGAGCAAGTTCCGCAGGAAGGTCTTCACCGCTGCCGAGATGGTGGAAGGCATCGTCAAGGGCGATGTCACCGTGCTCTCACAGGCCGTGACACTCGTCGAGAGTGTCAACCCCGACCATCAGGCCAAGGCCCAGGAGGTGATAGAGAAATGCCTGCCCTACAGCGGCCAATCGGTGCGTATAGGCATCAGCGGCGTGCCGGGAGCAGGAAAGAGCACCTCCATCGACATGTTCGGCTGCCATGTGCTCGACACCAAGGGCGGCAAACTCGCGGTGCTCGCCATCGACCCCAGCAGTGAGCGGTCGAAGGGCAGCATCCTCGGCGACAAGACCCGCATGGAGAAACTCTCGCTGCGCCCAGAGGCATTCATCCGCCCCAGCCCTACGGCAGGCTCTCTCGGCGGCGTGGCCCGCAAGACCCGCGAGACCATCATCCTCTGCGAGGCGGCAGGCTACGACAAGATTTTCGTCGAGACGGTGGGCGTGGGACAGAGCGAGACTGCCTGCCACTCCATGGTCGACTTCTTCCTGCTCATCCAACTGGCGGGTACGGGCGACGAGCTGCAGGGCATCAAGCGTGGTATCATGGAGATTGCCGACGGCATCGTCATCAACAAGTGCGACGGCAACAATGTCGACAAATGCCATATGGCTGCCACCAACTTCCGCAACGCCCTCCACTTCTTCCCCAAGTCGGAGAGTGGATGGATGCCCAAGGTGCTGTGCTACAGCGGTTTCTACGGACTCGGCATCCAGGAGGTGTGGGACATGATCTATGAGTATTTCGACTTCGTGAAGAAGAACGGCTACTTCGAATACCGCCGCAACGAGCAGAGCAAGTACTGGATGTACGAGACCATCAACGAGCAGCTGAGAAACAGCTTCTACAACCGCCCACAGATGGATACGGTGCTGAAAGAGGCAGAGACACGCGTGCTCACCGGACAACAGACGTCGTTCGCGGCTGCCGGACAACTGCTCGACATGTATTTTGAGAATTTGAGAGACCGACATGCAGATTGAAATAGACAGTGACAGCGGATTCTGCTTCGGCGTCACTACCGCTATCAACAAGGCCGAGGAAAAGCTCTCGGCAGACAAGACCCTCTATTGCCTGGGCGATATCGTCCACAATGGCATGGAGTGCGAGCGGTTGAGGGCGATGGGACTCATCACCATCAACCACGAGCAACTCTCCGGGCTCAGCAATACCAAGGTGTTGCTCCGGGCACACGGGGAGCCACCAGAGACCTACGCGCTCGCGGAGCGCAACAACATCGAAATCGTCGATGCCACCTGTCCGGTGGTGCTCCAGTTGCAGCGTAGGATCAAGAAGATGTACGACAGCAATCCCGATGCCCAGATAGTCATCTTCGGGCGCAACGGACATGCTGAGGTACTGGGACTCGTTGGGCAGACCAACAACAATGCCGTCGTGGTGGAGAACATCGACGACGTGCAGCGCCTCGACTTCAACAGGGATATCTATCTCTACTCCCAGACCACGAAGTCGCTCGACGAGTTTCACCACATTATAGAATATATACAGCAGCATATCGCCGAGGGGGCTACGTTCAGGAGTTTCGACACCATCTGCCGACAGGTGGCCAACAGGATGCCCAACATCGCGGCTTTTGCTGCCAGGCACGACCTCATCCTCTTCGTCTCGGGAGTGAAGAGCAGCAATGGGAAAGTGCTCTTTGAAGAGTGCTCGAGTGTCAACCCCAACAGCCACCAGATAGAGAGTCCCGACCAGATCGACATGGGATGGCTTGAAGGGGTGGATACCGTAGGCATCTGTGGTGCCACCAGCACGCCGAAATGGCTCATGGAGCAATGCCGCGACAAGATCATGGAATACAACGACATCAAGATATGACAAAAAACAAAACAACAAATAATTTAACATTCAATCTTATGAGAAAAAGTTTCTTATTCACAATCATGGCTTTATTGGCCTTCTCCCTGCAGTCGACGGCAGCGCCCGTCACTTTGGAACAAGCCCAAAACGAAGCCAAGGACTTCTTACAGTCTATCGGAGCACAGGTAGGCAGTATCACCCTGGTAGAAGCACCTGCGAAGGACTCTTCTGACGGCGAGGTATATTACTACCTGTTCAATTACGGCGACGATGCCGGATTCGTCATCATTTCGGGCGATGACCGCACACAGTCTGTCCTGGCTTACTCCGACCAGGGTCACGTGTCCGAAAACGACATCCAGAACACCTTCCGTCCCATGCTCGAGTCCTACAAGGTCGACCTCGACGATGTGGCAAGGCAAACCCAGACGGAGGAGATAGGCGAGAGGCCCCGCCACGTGCAGTCGCCCTCCTATTCTCCGGTGGCCCCGATGTTGACCTGCCACTGGACACAGATCGACCCCTATAATTCCAAGTGTCCTACGGTGGGCGGTAAGGTTTCGCCGGCAGGATGTCTTCCCGTGGCAGTGGCACAGGTGATGTATGCTTTCCGTGACAGGATGCCTACGAAGTTGCCCGTCGCCATTCCTGCTTATTCCACGAAGACCTACAAGAAATCCATGAGTGCCGTAGCCAAAGGCACCGCTTTCAACTGGGGTTCGATGGTCGATGGTCTCCTGAATGCCAGCTCTACCCAGATTTCTGCCGTAGCCAACCTCCTCATCTATGTGGGAAAGGCATTGAAGGCCGACTATCAACCCGAAAAGACCAATGCACCGTGGAATAACGTGCCCGACGTGATGAATACCTATTTCGGCTTTGCCTCTGGCATCCAACTGCTCAAGAAATCTGCTTATACCGACGACAGGTGGAAGCAGCTCATGGCACAAGAGCTCATGGCCAACAGGCCCGTCATCATGTATGGCGAGAATTACAACGACGAGGCCCATGCCTTTGTCGTCGATGGCTTCGACGGTGGCGAGATGTACCATGTCAACTGGGGCTGGGGCCGTGGAAACGGCTATTTCCTTCTCTCGGTGCTGAATCCCCTGCAGCCCAATGACGAGGACGCACTGATTTCATCACAGAAGAGCTTCAACAAGAACCTCCAGGCCTATATCGGCATACAACCTGTGCAGGGATATACCCAGCCGGCAGAAGACATCACGCTGATGTCGACCATCAACAGCGCCTCTTCTTCCCTGGCCAAGGTTACGTTCAAGAACACTACCAGCAAGACCCAGAAGTATACCGCTGGCCTCGGTTATTACGATGACAACAAGCGTGTCCATCTGCTGAAGAAGTGGTCTCTGGGCAAGAAGTCGATGGCTGCCGGTACTTCGGTGTCGGGTGTCGAGTTCACCATTGCCAAGACCGATTTCACTTCCGTCAGTCTTCCCACCGGCACCTATCAGCTCTATCCCATTTACATGGCCGATGGCGATGACGACTGGCATGTTTGCGACCAGTCATCTACCTATTCTTATGTGAAGGCGGTCTACAAGAGTACTGGCGTCACGCTGAGCAAGGAGAAACCCACTCCCAGCTATGTCGTGACCGACCTCAATTTCCCGGGCTCCCATGGCAAGGATTACGACCAGTATGTCACCTTCAATGTGAAGAACGAGGGCGACGATGGTGTGGGTACACTCTATCTTTATGCCAGCACCACCTCTACTTCTTTTGGTTCATCACGGTCGAAGGTTGATCTGCCGCTCAATTCCGGCGAGAGTGCCAGCGTGCAGATGCAGTTCACGCCTACATCGGCAAAGACTTATTACGTGTGGATTACCGATGGCACCAATGTCCTCAAGAAGGCTACCGTCACCATCACTTCGCTGGCCTCCACTTCTGTGTACGCCCTTGCCACCTCTGGCTACTCCATCGAAAACCTCAAGGAGGGGTCGTCTACCGCTTTCTATGGCAACACGCTGAAAGGCACGGTGACCATCAAGAACAACGGTTCGCATGCCTATGCCGGATTTGTTTCCGTCTATCTCTACAAACTGTCGGGCAACGCCTATGTTTCCACGCTTGAGCGCAAGGAGCATTATCTCGAGCTCAAGGCAGGTGCGAAGACCACCATCGACTTCTGCTTCGAGAACCTCAAGTACGGACAGAAATACGGTCTCTTCCCCTTGTATGAGGACACCCGCCAGTTTGTCAAGCCCTTGCAGATGTCTTTGGTCGGTTCGATGGGCGTCATCTTCTATACCGCCGACGGCAAGACCACTGCCAGTGCTGCTACCTCATCGGTCACCGTTCCCAGCAACGTGGTGGCAGTAGATGTCTCGGGCGTCGCCTCTTCCGTCTCGAAGGTGGTGCCCAACTCCAACCCCAACACGCTGTACCTCATGAACAGTTCGGAGAGTGCTCCTTCCGGACTTTCCGGCAAGAACATCGTCAAGGGTGATAAGGCCACCAGCATTTCGCTCACCGATGGATATGAATTCTATGTACCCCGTCGCTTCACGGCTACAGACATCACGTTCACCCGCAAGCCTTCGATAGGAACAAACGGTTCGGGTGGCTGGACTTCCATCGTGATGCCTTTCGATGTCGACAAGGTCACCGTGAACGATGAGTTGCTCGACTGGTTCAAGTCCGACACCGACTATGGCAAGAACTTCTGGGTGAAGGAGTTCCAGGGCATCTCAGGACAGAACACGGTATGCTTCGGCTATGCCCAGGAGATGAAGGCCAACAACCCCTACATCATGGCTGTTCCCGGCGACAAGTGGGGTGCGAAATACAGCCTCGTGGGCAAGAAAATCGTGTTCCATGGCACGAATGCCCAGCTCGAGAAAGATCCGTCCATCCTGGTGGGTTCCGACCTCATGTATTTCCGCGGCACCTATGCCACGTTGAATACCACCAGTACCTACGTGCTCAACTCCACCGGCACCAAGTTCTCCTTCGGTTCTAATACGGTGAAGCCCTTCTGCGGGTTCTTCGTCGCCAAGGACCTCGACGTGTTTGGCGTGGGCGACCTCAACATCGGTACGTTCGAGGATGATACCGATGGCATCATGACGCTCTTCGAGACCAGTGAGAACGGCACCGTGGATGTCTACAACGTGAGTGGCGTGAAAGTGGGCACCGCAGAGGTCGAGAACGGCACGGTCAATCTCGGCAACCTGCCCAGAGGCGTCTATATCGTCAATGGCAAGAAGATCATGAAATAACCGTAAAACATTCGCAAGAAGGAAAATATGAACAATGCATACGGGGGGCGTGTCATCTGGCACCCCCCTGTGTTCTTTTAACATGAATGCCCAGAAATTGCCCATGAATTTACCATGAGGATTAACGAACACGAATATCACGAATCTTACGAATGCGCTCGTTCGGTCGAATTTGCCGCTCCGCTCGTTCGGTCGAATTTGTAATTCGACCGCATAGAATATCAGCATTTGCAATGCGATTATCGGAGGATTAATGAACACGAGACTTGTCGTAGACCCACTGACCAAAGGGAGGTAATCTACCGAATAGGCACGAAATAAGCATTCGTAGAATTCGTGTTATTCGTGTTCGTTAATCCGACGCGGCAGCGTCGGCAAATTTCTGATAATTTCTGGATAATTACTGGAAATTCCTGTTATAAAGTAAAGCGACCATCAATCGGGCGAAGCCCGTTTAAACTTCCTTATTAAAATCATGACAAAGAAAATCAAAACCCTTTCATTCCTCCTCGTCTTGCTGCTCGCTTTGCCTGCAGCCGTACAGTCGAACCCCGTCATGCACTGCACCCATGTGCTCCAAACTCCCAAGTCAGGTCTGAAGACCTTGGAGAAAATCGTGGCTAACGCAAGGGCCTATGGCGCCCAGTGGACTGCCGACGAATGGAAACTCAACTCCAAGAACGCCTTGATTGTCGTATCACCGTTAATCAAGCAGGTCGGCGACTTGATGAAGCAGGTAGATGAGAGTCCCGACAATGTAGAAGCTGTCTTTGCGCGTCTGGAAGAAATGGAAATAGAATTTGAGCCTTATGAGAAACTGTTGGAAGAGCTCAACTCCATTGCCCAGAAAAGTGAGATTGGCCAAGCCGTCATGGAAGATACCGCATGGGAGCAACAAGTCATGGAAGAGTTGGGCCTCACCGACTATCTCAACGCTATCGGTTCTGAGGATGAGACCATCGACGTGGATACCGTTTGTGTTGACGAAGATGAAGTCGAAGTTGATTCCGTTGTAATCGATACCGTTGCCGTTGCTGATCTCGATTTCCACGATGAATTGAATAAGTTGGAGGAAATCGTGGCAGCGGCAAGGACGGAGAGTGCCAAATGGACTGAGGAGGAGTGGAAGGCGAACTTGAGAAGTGCCTATCTCACCTTCGCGCCATTGTTGAAGAAAGTGGACGACTATCAGCAGATTATTGGCGACGACAATACCAAGGCTGCCGAGTTCTTGTCCGAACTGGAAAATCTCCTCGAACAATTCGAGCCATGTGTGAACCTCTTCGACGAGCTCGACGCCATCGCCAAATCCAGCGAAGTAGGCAAAGCCGTTTTGGAAGACCCGGAGTGGGAGAAGGAAATGAAGGAAGAACTCGGCCTCATGGGCCTCGATCTGTAAATGCTCCAGAAGGAAATCTAACGTTCGGTCGGATTTGTCCCCGTTCGGTTCCCCGTTCGGTCGCATTTGCCGCTCGGCTATGCCGCTTGGCTCGTCCAAGAATTCGACCGCATTGAATATCAGCATTTTCAATGCGATTATCGGATTAAAATCCTTATACTCAAGTGGCAGGGCCGTGCCGGGAAAAGGCTTTGGCCAACAAAAAAAGCAAGCACCGCAATTCTTTGCAGTGCTTGCTTTTTGGGATATATACCAGCGGAGATAGGTGAGTGCGCTTCGCGCAGAAATCTTACAAATCGTTTCAAATCAAACAAATATAAAAGATTTGATAGATTTTGAATGATTTCTCGCCGCAGGCGACAAAAAATTTTGTACCTTTATGGTCTGAACCGACGGTTGTCGGCCGAAGTATAGGATTATTCTCATTAATAGTAATCAAATATATAATGATATGGATTTAGTGAAGGAACACAATAAAAGATACGGGTTCTTCCGTGAGATAACGGGTGTAGCAATGAAGGTCCATAGCAAATACCACTATGGCTTGTTGGAATCTGCTTACGAGGCAGCCTTGAAATATCTTTTGGAGTTGGAAGGACATAAGGTAGAACGACAGGTTGCCTTGCCAATTTATTGGGATGACGTACAGTTGGATCAAACATACAGAATGGATTTGGTGGTTGATAGCAACATTGTTGTGGAACTGAAAGCCATGGCTCACATTGACATTCCCCATCGTCGACAGTTATGGAACTATATGAACTTGACACATCTGCCCTATGGTATGCTTATCAATTTCAGTCCAGAAGGGCTATACTCAGAATGGTATCATCGTGATGAAAGGACCTCTGTCATTAACAAGATTAAATTGTTATGAAGGAGTGCCCCTATCGGGGCAGAACCAACGGTCACTGTTCGCGAAGCGAGGGAAAGTAAATCTCACAAATCGTTACAAATCAAGCAAATCATAATATCGTACAAAAAATAAGATTTGAAAGATTTTGAATAGATTTGTATGATTTCTCGCCGAAGGCGACTAATAACGGGAGTGCCCCTATCGGGGCAGAACCAACGGTCACTGTTCGCGAAGCGAGGGAAAGTAAATCTTACAAATCAGCCCAGATTAAACAAATCAGATAATTAGAGTAAATTAAAAGATTTGAAAGATTTTGAATAGATTTGTATGATTTCTCGCCGAAGGCGACTAATAACGGGAGTGCCCCTATCGGGGCAGAACCAACGGTCACTGTTCGCGAAGCGAGGGAAAGTAAATCT
>JAFZVV010000009.1 GCA_017617615.1 Prevotella sp.
TATATGAAGAACGGGCGTGCGCCATGGACTATCGTGCCATGGCGCACTACTTTTTTATGTCGGCCACAAGGGTACTAACGTAGCCGACGGGCTCAATGAGTCCGTCGGCACAAGATAATTCTCAATTTTCATTTTTCAATCTTCAATCGTCAATCATAGAACGTGTCGCTTGCCTTGATCAGGTCGTGCTCGTGCTTGCTGAAAGAATTGTCGGTGGGTTTCCACGACGGGTCGGGCATGTACCACCACTGCTGTTCGAAGATCTTGCGCAGCGTGGCATCCTTGAACACATAACCACGGTGGGCATAGGGCAGGTTGCGGCGGATGCGGGCGGTGAAGTCGTGCAACTGCTTCTTCGTTCCCTTGCCGGGATAGTATTGTTCATAATCCTGGCCGCCTGCCAACCATCCCAGGAAGGTGTCGCTACTGTCGTAGAAGAGCGGTTTGGGCTTATTGCCCCAGTCGACGAGATACTCGAGGGTTTCGGCAGAGCCGATGCTCAGGTTGTCGTCGGTGTGGAAGTTGTTGCGATGCCATTCCAGCGTTCCGTTGCGCAGCACCACCTCGGTGACCGTGGAACCGTCGTCGTAGGATGTCTTGAGCACCCGTGTCTTTCCCTTTCCCGTCTTCACCTGGAACGGTGTACCTTCGAAGGGTGAGTTGTCGATGACGAAGTGCTTGGTACAGTTATCGACCTTGATACGCAGCGTGAAGTCATCAATCTGGTGGTTGGCCCAGCGCATGGCCGGTGTCAGCCAATAGGGTATTTCAAAAGCCTGTCCCACCGAGAACGACATCCGGTAACTGTAGGTATGGCGCACCGTATTCAGTCTGCTGTTGAAATGGGCATCGAAATAATAGGCGTAGGCATAGTCGGCATATTCGTCGGTCTGGGCGTTGTGAAGCCGTTCGCTATTTTCCAGGTCAAGTTGCCAGCGCTTGAAATCAACAGGGATGAACCGCTGTCCCTTGTTCCTCGCCTCCTGGGTCTCCTTGGGCCATTCACCGTCGAAGTCCTCGGAAAACACCAGTCCGTTGCGGTAGTTGAGTTTCTTGCCGTTCATCACCACGGAGAAGTCGTTGATATGCGGATGGATGCCCTTGAGGTTCATGGGCTCGTCGTCGTTGTAGGGTGCCCTGGCCTCGAATCCCATCGTCACGTCCTTGGGCTGTCCGTTGTTCATGAACTCATATTCTACCTCTACGAAGGCGAAGGGACCATCGGTAATGGTGATAGTGAGCACCTCCTTCTTCACCGAGATATCCGTTTCCTGCAATGGCTCCAAATGACTGCCACTGACATAATAGACGCCATCGTTGGCATGAGCAGCGAAGAAACCTGCCCACATGGCCAAGAAGATGGCCAACATTCTGTTTCTCATCATGTTTTTATAGGGTTATGGTTATAGTTTCGGGCAAAAATAGATATTATTCTTCATATCTGCAAGGAAAAAACGGCTTTTCCATGGAAAAAAGACAGCTATAGCCCATTTGTGTAAGCCTGAATATTGTAATTTTTACACTTTTTATAATACAAAGTATCCATTTATATAGAAAAAAGTCGTAATTTTGCCCCACCCTATTATAACTAAGGTGTGTATCTTTACCAAGCAACTACTTCGACAATCATGAGAACAAGCATAAGAACTATCATGGCCTTCATGACCCTTGCACTATGGTTCACCCCCTGCGAGGTGTTGGCCCAAGAAGAAGAAGGCGACAATATCTCACGCGAGATATTCATCTACTCCCCTAACGAACGTGCCGGCCTGCACGCCGCCTATCTCGACATCGAACAGCGATGGGTGGAGATAGGACAACTCTGTGCCTCAGACTACGGTCAGTGGGGCGCGGAGAAACGGATGTATTCACCCTGCGTGCTCCGTGCCTCCGACGGCACCTGGCGCGCCATCTGGCAAGTGAACGACTACTCACCCTGTTTCGCCGCCACCTACAGCACCGACCTCATCGTGTGGCGCCCCCAGGACTATCCCCGCCTGACGACCAAGAACTGTCTGAAGCCCATCATGTTTGAGGGCGATGACGAGACCTTCGACATTTTCTATATCTCGGGCGACGCAAAATACTACCTGCAAGGCTCAAAAGACTTCCGTCATTTCTCAGAACCCCAGGAGAGCAGCATCAGCGACGTGGCGTGGGGTGGCGACACCGCCACCGTGGGCGGACGTCTCTACGAAGGCAAGATTTTCGACATCACCCAGGGCGAACTCATACAGCTGCTCACCCACCACGAGGTGATGCGCCTCGACGGCGAGATGAGTGCCGAGCGGATGACCGACGATGCCACCCGCCTGAAAGACCTGCAGCCCGCCAGTGCCACGCTCACCGTGAACACCGGCAACCGCAAGCGCATCAGCGACAAACTCATCGGCGTGTTCTTTGAAGACATCAGCTATGCCGCCGACGGCGGTCTCTATGCCGAACTGGTGCAGAACCGCGACTTCGAATACTCCCAGCGCGACCGCAAGGAATGGAGTGCCACTACCGCCTGGCACTCCTCTCGCCCGATACAGATAGAGACCTCGAACCCATTGAGCGCCAACAACCCCCACTATGCCGTGATGGAGACCGACACCCTCGTCAACGAAGGATGGGACGGCATTGCCGACCGTGAGATCGGCTGCAGCTACGATTTCTCGTTCTGGGTGCGCCACATCGACTGCAAGAAAAAACAATGGCGCGTGCAACTCGTTACCAACAACGGTGAGGTGGTAGCCGAACAAAAAATCGTGACAAAGGGTGAGGGATGGAATCAATACGAGGCCATGCTCTGCACCGATGACGGGAAATTCCATGCAAATCCCGCCAACCGCGACCTCATGCTGCGCATCGTGGCGCTGAAGAAAGGCAAGGCTGCCATCGACATGGTGAGTCTCTTCCCCCAAATCACCTTCAAGAACCGAAAGAACGGCTTGCGCGAAGACCTTGCCCAGGTCATCGCCGACCTGAAACCGAAGTTCGTGCGGTTCCCCGGCGGGTGCATGAGCCACGGCCAAGGACTCGACAACATCTACCACTGGCACCACACCGTGGGTCCGCTGCAGGACCGAAAGCCCGACTTCAACATCTGGGGTTACCACCAGACCCGCGGTCTGGGATTCCATGAGTTCTTCCAGTTCTGCGAGGACATCGGTGCCGAGCCACTGCCCGTGCTTGCCGCCGGCGTGCCCTGCCAGAACTCCGCCGCCGATGCCTCCGGCTATGGCGGTCAGCAAGGCGGCATCCCCATGGAAGACATGCCCGCCTACATCGAGGAAATCCTTCACATGATAGAATGGGCCAACGGCGACCCTGCCACCAGTCCATGGGCAAAGATACGTGCCGAGGCCGGTCATCCCGCCCCCTTCAACCTGAAATATATCGGTATCGGCAATGAAGACATCATCTCGACCGTGTTCGAAGAACGCTACGAGATGATTTGCAAGGCCATCAAGGAAAAATACCCCCAGATTACCGTCTGCGGCACCGTGGGACCCTTCCACACCCCCTCTGCCGACTACCTTGAGGGCTGGGACTTCGCGAAGAAGCACCACGACATCATCGACATGGTAGACGAGCACTACTACGAGAGCACCGGGTGGTTCATCAACCACCAAGACTACTACGACGGCTACGACCGCAAAGCACCAAAGGTTTACCTCGGTGAATGGGCCGCCAGCACCCCCGCCAAACGTCCCAACGTAGAGACAGCCCTTGCCGAGGCCATCCACCTGTGCAACGTGGAGCGCAACGCCGACGTGGTGGAGATGACCTCGTATGCCCCGCTGCTCGCCAAGGACGGCCATCACAACTGGGACCCCGACATGATATACTTCACCAACAACACCGTGCGCACCACCCCAGCCTATGAGACCCAGCGCCTCTTCTCCGTGCATAGCGGCGACCACTACATCGCCTCGCACGTGAGCGCCGACGGCAGCATCAGTCGACGCATCGCCGCCAGCGTGGTGGAAGACAGCCGCACTGGCCGCCACTACCTGCGCCTGGTGAACGCCCTCCCCGTGAGCCTCACGCTCACCGTCACGGGCCTCGACCTGCCCTCCACCCTCCATTACGAGGGATTTGACGGTCAGCCCGAGGACCAGGACGTGACCTGCCAGGAAGGCAGTCTCGCAAAAGACCAAATCGTGATGCCCCCCTATTCGTTCCGCGTGTTCGAATGGTAAACCAACAAATATGACAACTATCAGCATAACAGCAAAAATGAAATTCAAAGCCCTTCTCACCGCCCTTGCCATGAGCAGCCTGTCGGCAACGGCTGCGGTACCCCCCACTTCGGAATCACTCATCATCAATGAAATCATGTCGGCCAATGTCGACCAATTCTTCAGTCCCACCGTCAACTTCGACGGATGGGTGGAACTCTACAACCCCAGCGGCACCGAAGTGAACCTGGCAGGTTGCTTCTTCAGTGACGACCCCGCCGACCTGACCAAATGGAAGGCACCGGCAAACATGGGCACCATCCCCGCCAAGGGCTTCAAGGTGGTGTGGTTCGACAACAACCTCCTGAAGAACACCAACGTGCCGTTCAAACTCGACACCGACGGTGGCACCCTTTACATCAGTGCCCAAGACGGCACCCTCGTGGCCAGCGAGGAATATCCCGAGGCCATCGACCGCACCTCGTATGCCCGCATCACCGACGGCGGCAGTGAGTGGTCGTTCACCGCAAGTCCTACCCTCGGCACGAGCAATGCCAGCACCACCTATTCCTCCCAACAAGTAGACATGCCCGTGGTGTCGCTCCCCGACCAACTCTTCACCGGCACGCTGAACATCGAGGTGAGCATCCCTGCCGGATGCACGCTGCGCTATACCATCAACGGTACGCTGCCCACCCTCACCAACGGCTACACCAGCATGGACGGGCATTTCACCGTCTACAACACCACCTGCTACCGTTTCAGGCTCTTTGCCGACAACCAGTTGCCCAGCCGTCCCGTCACCCGTTCCTATATCCGTCGCGACAAGAACTACACCGGTCATGTGGTGTCGGTGGTTGCCGACCCCGACTTCCTCTACGGCAACGAGCACGGCGTGATGGTGAGGGGCACCAACGGCAAGCCCGGCAACGGCCAAAGCAGCAAATGCAACTGGAACATGGACTGGGAGCGCCCCGTGAACTTCGCCTTCATCCTGCCCGGAGGCGACAGCACCGTGCTCAACCAAGACGTGAACCTGGAGATGTGCGGTGGCTGGAGCCGTGCCTGGGAACCCCATTCGTTCAAACTGAAAGGCAACAAGGAACTGAGTGGCGACAAGAACCTGAAATACCCGTTCTTCGCCGAGAAGCCCTACCTGCGCAACCGCACGGTGCAGATACGCAACGGCGGCAACGACAACTGGAACCGCTTCAAGGACCCCGCCATCGAGAGCATCATCATCACCTCGGGCATCGACATCGACGCCCAGTCGTACCTGCCCGTGCATGAGTTCATCAACGGCAAATACATCGGTATGCTCAACATGCGCGAGCCCAACAACAAGCACTACGTCTATGCCAACTTCGGATGGAACGACGAGGAGATAGACCAGTTCGAAATCAATCCCGACTCCCTCTATCTCCAGAACTGCGGCACCGAAGATGCCTTCCTCGAACTCTACGAACTGACCAAGACGGCTTCCAACAACGACACCTACGAGGAAATCAAGCAGCGTCTCGACATCGACGAGTATATCAACTACATGGCGATGGAACTCTATCTCGGCAGCAACGACTGGCCACACAACAACGTGAAGGGCTATGCGCTGCGCGACGGTGGGAAGTTCCGCTTCGTGTCGTTCGACCTCGACTTCGCCTTCAACCTCACCAATACCTTCACCACCTTCGCCAACGAGCGCTACTACACCTCGAACTGGCTCTATGACAAGGAGACCACGGTGAGGGAAGAACTGAAGTTCGTGAGCATCTTCCTCAACCTGCTCAACAATGCCAACTTCCGCCGCCAGTTCATCGACACCTTCTGCGTGATGGGTGGCAGCGTGTTCGAGCCCTCCCGGTGCACCGAAGTCATCGACTCGCTCGCCAACCGTGCCTACCCCCTGCAGACCATCGAAGGCGGCACCCCCTGGAACATGGCCAACGAACTGAAAGACAATTTCAAGAACCGCATGACGACGATGACCAATACCCTGCGCAACTACTCGCCGATGAAAATCAGTAACGTCACGCCGCAGCGCGCCTATATCAGCAGCAGCACCCCGGGAGCACGCCTCTTCATCAACGACACCCCCATCCCCACGGGTTCGTTCGACGGCAATGTCTTCGCCCCGGTGACACTGAAAGCCGAGGCACCCGCCGGCACCACCTTCCTCGGATGGGCCAATGCCGCTTCCATGCGTGAGACCCTCTTCGACAACGGGTCATCGTGGAGTTACTACGACAGCGGTTCGCTCAACAACGCCAACTGGAAATCGCTCGACTACAACGACGCGTCGTGGAAGACCGGCAACGCCCCGCTGGGCTATGGCAAGGACGGTCTGGGCACGACCATCAGCTATGGTCCGAACTCCAACAACAAATACCCCACCTATTACTTCCGCAAGAAGATACTGCTCGACAAAACCCCTGATTCCAGTACCAAGTTCGTCCTCGAATTCACCGTCGACGACGGTTTCGTGGTGTATGTGAACGGCAAGGAGGCCGGCCGCTACAACATGCCCAGCGGCAACGTGAACTACAACACCTGGGCGACCACCTACGCCCCCAACAACCCCGACAGCGGTGAGATGACCTTCAATGCCAGCCTCTTCAAGACCGGTGAGAACGTCATCGCCGTGGAGGTGCACAACAACAGCGCCACGTCGACCGACATCTACTGGGACGCCAAACTCTCGTACACCTCGCCCAATGCCGTGACCGAATTCTACTCCAGCGATGCCGAAATCAGCATCCCCCAAGGCGCTTTCAGCCTCGTGGCCTGCTTTGAGCCGCTGAGCGATGCCGACCGTCTGTCGCAGGGCATTACCCCCGTGAGGGTGAACGAGGTGAGCGCCGACAACAGCGTGTATGTGAACGACCTGTTCAAGAAAGCCGACTGGGTGGAGCTCTACAACACCACCGATGCTGCTATCGACGTGGAGGGGATGTACCTGAGCGACAACGAGGACAAGCCCCAGAAATACCGCATCAGCAAGGATAACGGCACCGCCAGCACCATCATCCCCGCCCATGGCTATCTCTTGGTGTGGTGTGACAAGCAGGATACGGGAAGTGAACTGCATGCCAACTTCAAACTCGCCAAGGAAGGCGGAACGGTGACGCTGAGCGCCGCCGACATGAGTTGGACCGACCGCCTGCCCTATCCCGCGCACGACGGCAACTCCACCGTGGGCCGTTATCCCGACGGCACCGGCAACATCTACCTGATGACCCTGCCCACCATCAGGAAGGCCAACTACATGAACACCTACGCCACCCTCTTCATGGATGAAACCCAGGGCATCGGCACGCCGGTGATGGACATCCACGGTGCGCTTACCCTCCGCTTCGGTGCCAACAAACTGATGGTAAGGGGTGAGGGCAACGGCGAGATGGGCATCGACATCTACACCCTCTCCGGCCAACTCGTGCAGCATCTCACCACGACGATGCGGGATGGCTATGGCGAGGTGGCCGTGAGGCCGATGGCAGGTGGCTGCTATGTGGCCCGTGCCACCGGGAAAGACGGCAAGACCGCCTCGTGCAAGTTCGTTTTCTGACAGAAACGCCCCTTTTAGGGAAAAATAACCTCTCTTTTCGGGCGTAAATGACAGGAAATGCGTATTTTTGCAGACGACACCCCACTGGTCGCCCACCGATGTGCGCTGACCTGGGGGAAGAACCAAATATGTTTAAGAAAAACCTGATAGACATGAAAATAAGACAACTGACCTGCGCAGTGCTTTGTCTGGTGGCATCATTGGCCACGGCACAGACCGCCGCCGACATCGCCAGCATGCGCAAGGATGCCGAAGCCGGCAACGTCAAGGCACAAGTGAAGTTGGGCACCTGTCTGCTCAGTGGCAAGGGTGTGAGCGCCAACCATGCCGAGGCCACGAAATGGTTTGCCCGGGCAGCCGAGAAAGGTGACATGGAGGCCCAGTTCAACCTCGCCTTCTGCCATGAGAACGGCTATGGCGTGAACAAGGACCTCAACGAGGCGGTGAAATGGTATACCAAAGCCGCCGAGAAAGGCAGCGTGTCGGCGATGAACAGCCTGGGTCATCTCTATGATACCGGTGGCCAGAACTTCGACAAGAACTACCGCAAGGCAGTGGAATGGTATCGCAAGGCAGCCGATAAGGGCTATGCCCCTGCCCAGTTCAACCTCGGCTCGTGCTATTACCTGATGAAAGGTGTAGACCAAGACTATGCCGAGGCCAGGAAATGGTGGGAGAAGGCTGCCGCACAAGGCAACAATGCCGCTATCTACAACCTGGGCTACTGCTACCTGAAAGGCGAAGGCGTGGACAGGAACCCCGGCCTCGCCTTCGGTTACTTCAACCGCCTGGCCGAAGTGGGTGATGCCCGTGGTCTCTATGAGGTAGCCCGCATGTACTCTACCGGCGAGGGCGTAACGCAAGACAACCTCATGGCCATGGACTATTTCACCAAGTCGGCAGAGAAAGGTTTCGGTCCGGCGCAGTTGGCCCTGGGCCGTTATTACGACAACGGCGTGTTTGTGGACCGTGATTTCGAGCAAGCTGCGAAATGGTATCTGAAAGCCGCAGAGCAAGGCATTGCCGAGGCGCAGTACAACATCGGGCACATGTACTACAATGGCATGGGCGTGACCAAGGACGTGGGAGAGGCCGCCAAATGGATGGAGCGTGCCGCCCAGCAGGGCAACGTGTCGGGCATGACAGGTTTGGGCATCTGCTACTACTACGGCCACGGCGTGAAGCGCGACAAGAACAAAGGGCGCGAATGGATAAACAAGGCCGCCATCCTCGGTGACGATTATGCCAAGGAGGTGCAGAAGAGCCTGCGATGAAAATGAGTAAGTAATTGAGCAAAATCAGATAAAAGGGGATGAGCAGACGTGGCTCATCCCCTTTTTATGTCTTTCGAGTCTGTAAGGATGTCGTTAAAGACGATTCATGATTGTCCTGAGAGGAAGCGGAGTTCGGCTTCGAGCATGGCGAGTTTGGGCATGTCGGTGCCTGCCTCCCTGGCTATCTCAATGGGGCGTGTGTAGATATACCCTATCTCCATCGGCCGGTGGAAGTCGTAGTCGAGTCGCATGCTCGGCGAATACGGCACCATCGCGTCGGTAGTGGTGAGCATCTTCTCCACGAACGCCTCGTCGACATTTTTCACGCCGAGATGCCTTGCCACGTTCACCACCTCCATCATCTGCTCACGGATGAGCCGTCGCGTATGCGGGTTGGCAAGCAGTTTGTCGGTCTCGGTATGCAGCGCCACGGTCATGCCGTTGAAGGGCATGTTCCACACCGCTTTCTTCCATCTCGCCTCATGGTATTCCACGAGCCGTGCCTCCACGCCCGCTCCCTGCAGGTCGGCGCAGACAGTCTGGAGCACCCCGTCGTCGCCACACGAGTAGCCTGCCAGGTTGATGCTGCCATAGCACTGGTGCGACACCCGCCCCGGTTCGGTCTTTGCCGAGCAGATGAACGCCAGTCCGGCAGCCAGCCGCACCCCCGGGAACATTTCCTGCACGTCGGCCTCCACGCCGATGCCGTTCTGAATGAGCACCACCAACGTGTCGGAATGGAGCAGTGGCGGCAACAGCGACGGCAGCAGATGGTTGTTCACCGTCTTGAGGCACACCAGCACCACGTCGCACTGTGGCATGTCGTCAGCATGGGCATACGCCCTGACATTGTCGAGATGGAAGTCTCCATTGCAAGAATCTACCTGCAAGCCATGTTGTTTCACATATTCATAATCCTTGTGAAAGAGGAAATGCACCTCCTGTCCTGCCTTCGCGAGCATGGCACCATAATAGCCACCAATGGCTCCTGTGCCTATAATACCATATTTCATTTATATTGAAAATTGATCCCGGCCTACGGCCGATTGAAAATTGTTCCCGGCCTGCGGCCGATTGAAAATTGATCCCGGCCTGCGGCCGATTGAAAATTGAAAATTAGTTCGGGCTTCGCCCGATTGAAGATTAAGCTTCGCATGAAGTTGGGAAGAATGGGCTGTTATTGCAAAAGGCAGAGTCGCAGGGCTTATGTCCCTTTAACTTGGCTTCGCCGATGTTTTGAATATTTTCGACCTCTGTCGTGACTCGGCATACTAAAAACGAGTTTTTGTCTGCCCTCGCTACTCCATCGGTTCTCGCCATGGCAGAGCACAAACAAGATTGGCTCTGCTCATTTGGCTTAACGAAAACATTCCCTTTAACTTCCCTTTAACTTCCCTTTAACTTCCCTTCTATTTCAGTTCCTTGTCGAAGAACTCGAGCATGCGCTGCTGCGCCTTGATGCCGCAGGAATGCGGGATATCCCATATCTCCGTCTGCAAGTGGTTGTCGGCCTTCTGGCTCTTCCATGCGTCGTGCATGGTGGCAAAGGCCGCCTCGACGCCCCTGACGGGGAAGAGGTGGTCTTGCGTGCCGTTGATGAAGAGCATGGGTTTCGGACACGCGATGCTGGCGATATGCGGGTAGTCGAGATACTGCCGCAGTCCTGGCAGGCAGTTGGCGAACCCACCGTTCTCCTTTTTCCTGTCGGCGACAGACATCTGCACGTCGGTGGTCGTCATCCAGCAAACGGAGGCTGCCGCCCTGATGCGGTCGGTGAGTGCTGCGAGCATCCAAGCCCTGTATGCCCCCATCGAACAGCCGAGGCATCCTATACGGTCGCGACTGACGAAAGGCAGCGTGGCAAGGAAGTCGGTGGCGTAGATATCGTCGTAGTGCATGAATGCGCATAGGTCGCGCCCGAGCATCATCATGTTTCCCGCGATGATATCGTACTTACTGCGGTCGACACCCTCTTCACGTCCCCGCTCTCCCCACAGCGGCGCGTCGACAGAGAGCACCACATAGCCATGCCGTGCCATGAAGTCGCCCACGAACTGTCCTTCGTAGAGTTGTGCCGCCCATTGGTCGGCATCGTCGATGACCTCCTGTTCCACCCCGAAGGGCCGTATCATCTTCTCCTTCCCGATATAGAGGTGTGCCCCATGGTCGTGGAGGGCGTTGATGGCGGGGAACGGTCCGTCACCGTCGGGCACGAGCAGGTATGCCGTCACCCGTGCGTATTCGTTGATATTGAATGATATCCTTCGTGCCGTGTACCCCTCACGCTTCTCCTCTGCCTCCACACGCATGGCGAAGTCGGCTGCCGGCCGTGGCGGTGCCATCATGCACTCAAACACCTTCTTGCGTGCCGCTGCGCGCCAGCGGCTGAAGTCCTTGATGTCGCTGTTTCCCCACGCCATCGGATAGGTGAGTTCGCGTTTCAGTTGTTCGACGAACACAGGCAGTTCGAACGAATACTCGAACTTCTCGCGTTTCTGCACCGGCTTCTTCTGTGCCGTCGCGGGCAGTGCCATGGCGATGCAGCACAAGGACAGGAAGAACAACCGTTTCCCCAGGTGAGATGGATTTGCTTCCCGTATCATCGTGCGATGAATTTCCTCCCGTGCTGTATATAGAGATGTCCCGGCAGGGTGCGTGCTACCCTCTTCCCGTCGAGGGTATGGATGGGCGAGGCGTTTGTGTCATCGACCACGACAGCGGAGATGCCCGTAGGAGTGGCTATCGACACCTTATTGAGCCGTATGCCATGACCTTGGATGACGATGCCTTTCTGTAAGATGATGGCCAGTGTCTCCTCGTTGAACGAGAACGCGGTGACATGGCTTGTGCCGCTGCCCGTGTAGTAGTAGTTACTGGGAATGAAATCGCCCGAGAAACTGCTCCCGCTCACGTTGAAGGGCACCAATGCGCTCCAGTCGCCGTAGAATAATTGGATGTCGTCGTAGTCGGTATAGTCCTGGGTATAGGAGAGCACGAGTTTCACGTCGTTTCCCTTCCCTTCGAACAACGATGCCGGCACGGTGAGTTGCAGTCCGTTGCCCCAGTCGAGCACGGCATCACCTTCCCAGAAGGTCACTCCCTCGCCCGTATCGTCATCGCCCTGATATTCCGGCTCCACATACTCCGTCCCTGCCCCTTCGGTGATACCTTTGAGGAAATAGGTGTTGCCCACTTTCATGTTCTGCCAGCGCATGAAGATACCGAAGTTCTCCGGGCCGTTGTTGAACGCGTTGTTGTCCCAGACGAAAGCAGCGAAGCCATGTTTCCGTGCCTCGCCCGTCACGCACTTCAGGTAGTATTGCATATTCTCCTGCTGTGTCTGCTTGTCGTCGTTGGTGTAGTGGTTGGCCACGCCATACTCGCCCATGACCACGCCCAGTCCTTTCTGCATCCAGGTGTTGGTGATGCGGTCGAAGAGGTTGGTAATGGTGCTCTCGGTGCTGCTGGCGAGGATACGCCCCTTGTCCTTGTAGGCCTCTCCCCAGTAATAATAGGTGCAGTTGCCGCAGTACTCATAGGGGTCGTAGTAGTGGAACTCCACGCTCAGCCGTCCCTCCACCTTGTCGGTGGGAATGGTGAATCCATTGAGTCCATGGTAGGGACTGCATGCGAAGGTCTGCACCACGAGGTTGCGATAGTAGTTCTTCCCTCCGGTGTCGCGTACGGCATCCACGAAAGTCTGGTTGTAACTGTTCTGCACCGCCTGTTGTTCGGCGTTGGGTGCCGACCAGTTGACGGTGGTCTCGTTCGTTCCCGCGAAAATCAGTTTCTCGCCGTAGTCACGGAAATAGGTGGCGATACATGTCCACAGCGCAGCCAGTTTGCGGTTGTTCTCCACTTGTTGGCTATAGAAGGGGTTGCGGTCGAGCCACTCCTCATGGTGTGTGTTGATGATGACATACATCCCCTCTGCGAGGGCCCAGTCAACCACCTCTTTCACCCTTGCGAGCCATGTGTCTTTGACCACCATGTTTTCGGCATCAGCCAGTTGTTCTGTCCATCTCACGGGGATGCGGATGGCATTGAACCCCGCATCGGCCACGGCCTTGACCATTGCCTGTGTGGTCTTGGGATTTCCCCAGTTTGTCTCACCGCCGGAACTCTCGAGGGCGTTGCCGAGGTTCCATCCCATCACCACATCGCGCGTCCATTCCTGTGCATTGAGGTTCATCCCCTCGCTGTCGGGTGTCACGGTCTGCGCGCTGCCGCTAAGGGTGACGAGCGCCATCGCTGTAAGTAGAATTATCTTTTTCATGTTTTTGGGTTATGGTTATTATTTGTTGAAGAATGCAAAGACAGTCATTAGAGTTGATCCATCGGAGATGTTCCATTGTCTTGGCCATGGCTCCCATTTCTCCCATGGAGCTTGATGCAAAATTAGGGATATTTTTTGAATATTGCATCATATCAAACCTTAAAAATCAAAAAACACGCTCATGGATGAAACGATATTATTGTTGCAAACAAAAATGTTTTTCCGAATTCAAGGTGATTAATAATCAAAAATGTGTATTTTTGCGGTATGACCAAATCAAAAAAGTCCTTTCGTATCGGTCATGCCACAAAGGCGTAATTTCCCGGTAAGTGAGGTTGATGATTCTGAGTAACAAAAGCAATGATAGCCACCATTCCATACATAGAGAAGAAATTTGAGGAGTTCAACCAACAGATATTTGCTGGTAAACTCCCCAAGATTCCCATTGTACTCTCTGACGCAAAGTCTTTTATCGGACAGTGTGTCTGTAAGAAACGGAGGGGCAAGGATGGGAAAGTGGAGTATTATGACTTCAAACTCCGGATAAACACCCGCTTGGATTTACCTGAAAAAGAGGTGGAAGACACACTCATCCATGAAATGATTCACTACTACATTGGGGTGAACAGACTGGAAGACATGTCTTCACATGGCTCGCTCTTCGTTCATATCATGAATACCATCAATGAGAGATACGGACGGAACATCACGATATCCTTCAAAGGAACGAAAGAGCAAAACGAACAGCTGGTTGACAAGAAGCAGCATTACCATGTGGTTGCATTCGTAAGATTCCATGACGGGAAGACAGGAATAAAAGTGTTGCCGAGAGTGATGCCAAGCATCCTGAAATACTTTAATGTCGTTTCCACGGCAAAAGGGGTAGTGTCGGTCTCCCTTTATATGAGCAACGACATATTCTTCAATCGCTTTCCCAACTCTTCTGCACTCAAAGTACATTATCTGGATGAAGAAGAGATTCTCGGACATTTGAAAGACGCCGAATATTTAGCCTGCGATGGTAAAAGCATCACAAGGAAAAGGCAAGCATAAAGAAACACAGGAAACTTTCTTCGGGACATTCCGTTACTTCTTCTCATACCATGCCTTGAGGACATAGAAGGCGAGTTTTTTCTCACCGTTGTCGGAGAAGAGGCCCTTGCGGTTGTAGTAGTCCTGGACACCGTTGAGTACACGCCGTGGCGAGCGGAAGTCCTTCAGAATCCATGGCGTGGTGCCTGCGAGTCCCTCGATTTTGTCGAGCATGGCGGTATTCTCGCGATAGAGGTTCTCCTGGAACTCCTCTGTCCAGCGTTGGTTTTTCGCTCCGTGGAGCCCATATTTCGCTCCTCCGCCGAACTCGCTCACGATGACGGGCTTGTCGTAGGGAATTTCCCACGTCATCTTCGCCGCGTCGTTCACGTCGCGGTACCATCCTATATACTGGTTGAAACTGATGACATCGACGAACTCGTGCATGTTGTCGTTGAGGCGGTTGTGGAAATTCGATGCCGAGGTTACCTCCATCGCCATGCTGATAAGGCGGGTGGAGTCGGCGGCCTTGGCCTGTCGTGCCAGTCGGCTGAGGAACGCCTCACGCTCCATGCCATGCGGTGTCTCGTTGGCGATGGACCAGATGATGACATTGGCGCGGTTGATGTCGCGCTGAATCATGTCGCGCAGCTGCTGGCTGGCATTGGCAAAGGTTTTGTCATTGGTCCATGAGATGGTCCAGTAGACCGGGATTTCCGACCACACCATGATGCCCATGCGCTCGGCCTCGCGCACCATGAACTCATTATGTGGATAGTGGGCCAAGCGCACGAAATTGCACCCCAGTTGTTTCGCCCATCCGAGGAGCGTGCGGGCATCCTCGGCGGAGTTGGCGCGCCCGCCACCGAAAGGTTTCTCCTCGTGCATGGAGATGCCCTTGAGGAAGATGGGACTGCCATTGAGGAGAATCTGCTTGCCACGCGTCTCGATGGTGCGGAAGCCCACCTCGTCGCGGAGCGTGGTGGCGCCCATCGCTATCTCCACTGGGTAGAGTTTCGGCGTTTCGGGCGACCACAACTGCGGCTTTGCCTTGAAGAACACGGTAGCCGTGCCGTCGGCAGCGGTCGTGACGGTCTTCTTGATTTTCAATTCGGGGATGCGCAGCGTCACGTCGTGCCCTGCCTCTGCTTTGTTAAGTTTCACGGAGAATGCCACCCGACGTCCTTCGAGGCTGACAAGTTGCAGGCGGTAGTTCTCGACATACACCGGTTCGACATCGACGAGGAGCACGTCGCGGGTGATACCCCCGTAGTTCCACCAGTCGAAAATCTGTGTGGGGACGTTGTCGGCATGGCGCTTGTTGTCGACCATCACGATGACCACGTTCTCGCCATCGCGCAGCTGTTCGGTGACATCGAGGTTGAAGGGCGTGAATCCTCCGACGTGTCTTCCCACCTTCTCGCCGTTGACGTAGACGATGGCCTCGTAGTTCACCGCCCCGAAATAGAGCACCGCGCGGTGGTCCTCTACGGGATGCCAGTTGAACGAGCGCTTAAACCATACCGTGCCCTCATAGAAGAAGAGGCGCTCGTCGCGCGTGTTCCAGTCGGACGGGATGGTCATCGTGGGTGCTGCGTCGAAGTCGTATTCAATCAGGTCTTCGGGACGGCTGGGTTTCGCGTTCTTGAAGAACCCCCACTGCAGCGGGTCCATGCGGTAGCCATAGTAGCCGCACTCCTGCACGTCGACGATATAGTTCCATTCGCCGTTGAGCGAGATGGCCTGACGGTTATACACATTTCCCAACAGGGGGATTTCACGGGCCTGTGAGAGCGATGCCACGGCCACCAGCATGATGAGGAAACAGAAAAGCCTGCGCATAATAAGGGTAAGGTTGGATGGAGGTATGTAGTTTTGGCAAAGATAGAGAAAATTTCCTGAACAAGCAAAAACCATGGGTTTTGTTTTGTAATTTGCTCAGTTAATCGTACCTTCGCGGCGTGAAAGGAATGATGACGCGACGGAAATGGTATGCGCGGCTGCTTCTGGCCGTGTTTGTGCCGATGCTGCTGCTCTCGCTGGTGCATGTGCACGAGGGAATGGCAGAAGAGGCGGCATGTGCCGACTGCGCCCACCACGTACACCACAGTCATCTGGCGTCTGCCGACTTCTGCGTAGACAGTTGTGTGCTGTGCCAGATGCTGAGTCTTCCTTTCGTTGCTGCCATCTTGTTGTCGGTAATCCTTTTCTCTACCACAGGCAAGGTCATGCCTTTACAGGTGACCGCCTTCCTGGCCAACGGATATACGGGCAACAAGAGTTGTCGTGCCCCCCCTTGTCTTTGATGGCATTCGCCTGATATTCACCCCTATACATTTTATTCCCCACAATCTTTTTGAGGGGTAGAACCACTGTCAGACCATGCCAGTGGAATTGTTGGTATCAACCATCGTACAAAAAACCATCAAAAAAAGACAACACCAATGACAACCATCATATTCATGCTGCTATTGGCATTCACCCCGTTGTGTGCCATGGCAGAAACACCCATCCAACCATCCTCACTCAGCGGCAAGGTGACCGATGCCGTGGACAGCGAGCCGCTGATTGGCGTGACCCTCTACATCGCCGAATTGAATCAGACCACCATCACCGACATCAACGGGCATTACCATTTCGAGTCGCTGCCCCAGAAGACCGTGACGCTGCAGGTGAGTTACGTGGGGCACCAGACCATCATCAAGGAAGTGGACCTGGCCCGTACACGACAACTCGACTTCGTGATGAAAGAGAGCAATGCCATGATCAACGAGGTGGTGGTGACGGGCATCACTGGCGGTCAGTTGCTGAAAGACTCGCCCACCCCTGTGGCCATCGTTGCCCAGCGTGACCTGCTCAACACCTCGTCGACGAATATCATCGACGCCATCGCCCGCCGTCCCGGCATGGCCCAGGTGACCACCGGCAGCGGCATATCGAAGCCCGTGATACGCGGTCTGGGCTACAACCGCATCGTGACCGTGGCCGACGGCATCCGTCAGGAAGGTCAGCAATGGGGTGACGAGCACGGCATAGAACTCGATGCGCAGAACGTGAACAGCATCGAGATACTGAAAGGTCCTGCCTCGCTCACCTACGGTTCCGATGCCATGGCCGGCGTAGTGATTTTCCATAGCCGACCCGCATTGCCCAACGGACAGATACGCGGGTCGGTATCCACCGAATACCAGACGAACAACGGCCTGTGGGGCTACTCGCTGAACATGGGCGGCAACCAGAAAGGCGTGGTGTGGGACACCCGTTTCAGCCAGAAGGCAGCCCATGCCTACAAGAACAAGCGCGACGGCTACGTGCTCGGCACGCAGTTTGCCGAACGTGCCCTCAGCGGCATGGTGGGTGTGAACCGTCGCTGGGGATTCAGTCACCTTCAGTTGAGTTACTATCACCTCATTCCCACGATGACCGAAGGCGAGCGCGACGAGACGGGTGCTTTCGTGAAGCCCGTGCTCATCGATGGTGAAGAAGACGAGGCAGTGGCCACCCACCACGACCTGACCACCTACCACCACGGCTTCCCCTACCAGCATGTGCGCCATTACAAGGCGACGCTCGACAACTCCGTCTACATCGGTGCGGGAACACTGAAGATGCTGGTGGGCTACCAGAACAACCGACGGCAAGAGTTTGAAGAACTGGAAACACCTGACGAGAGCGGGCTCGACTTCGTGCTGCATACCTTGAGTTACGACATGCGCTATGCCTTGCAGAACGCCAGCGGACTGAAGGTGAACGCCGGCATCGCCGGGATGTACCAACGGTCGCTCAACAAGGGCGAGGAAGTGCTCATCCCTGCCTATGCCCTCAACGACCTCGGCGCATACGTCACCACGGGATACAAGAACAACGGATGGAGCATGAGCGGCGGACTGCGCGCCGACGTGCGCCACGTGCACGCTTTCGCCCTGGAAGACCGCTTCGAACGTTTCTCGCGCACCTTCCGCGCGGTGACCGGCAGCGTGGGCGTGGTGAGGGAACTGGGCAGCAACATGCACGTGAAACTGAACGTGGCTCGGGGATTCCGTGCGCCCAACCTGAGTGAACTGGGGTCGAACGGCGAGCACGAGGGTACCTTCCGCTATGAGGTAGGCAATGCCGACCTGCGGCCAGAATACAGTTGGCAGGCTGACCTGGGATGGGACTTCACCTCGCCCGTGGTGTCGATGCAAGTGGCGCTGTTCGCCAACTTCATCGACAACTACATCTTCGCGAGCCGACAGGCCGGCGTGGAGACCGAAGGACTGCCCACATACCGATTCACCCAGGGCGATGCCCGACTGCTTGGCGGCGAGGCCACCATAGACTTCCACCCCGTGGAGCGCCTGCACTTCGAGAACTGCCTGTCGCTGGTGGATGCCCGCCAGCGAAACCAGCCCGCCGACCGCCGTTTCCTGCCACGCACGCCTGCCACCCGCTGGGTGTCGGAACTGAGCTATGACCTGGTGCGCGACGGACGCGTGCTCAACAACACCTTCGTGAAGATAGGAATGGAGTGCACCCTGAGTCAGGACCATGCCTACACCGCCGACGACACGGAGACCACCACCCCCTCGTATACCCTGCTCAACCTCTCCGTGGGCACTGACATCCTGTGGCACCACCGCAATCTGTGCTCGCTGAGCCTGAATGCCGACAACCTGACCGACCGTGCCTACCAGAGTCACCTCAGCCGACTGAAATACGCTGCGGTGAACCCCGTGACAGGGCGTCAGGGCATCTGCAACATGGGGCGCAACTTCTCGCTGAAAGTAGTAGTGCCGATTGTAGTGAGATAAATTGAATTTGTAAAATAAGAAAAGAACCCCAAAAGTCTTTTGCCAGACTTTTGGGGTTCTTGATGTGTTGATATGCCCCATGTGGGGACATTGTTGTTACAGCCTAAAAGAATGGGAATGAGGTCAGCGGCGGATGAGGGTGGACCCCGTAAAGGAAGGGTCGGCGGCGCAGACCTGGATGGCATAGATGCCGTGGGGCAGGTGGGCAAGGTCGAGGGAGGCACTGCCATCGACAGGCTGTACCTTCGCCGAGAGCAGTTGCGTGCCCGCGGTGGAGAAGATCTTCACGGTGACCGGTGCCACGCACTCACGGCGGAAAGACAACCGCAGCATTCCCTCATCGGTCAAGGAGAATCCGACGGCCGCCGGCTGACGGTCGGAGATTTCCTCTACTCTCGACAACCCGAGGATATAAAGCAAACCCTTGTAGGCATCGATCTCACCATAGCCATAGAGGTTGTTGGGATATTCGAGCGAAGTGTCGTAATGGCGGCTCGTCTCGCGAATCACCTCCATCACGTCGTTGCGGCTGAGGGTGGGCTTGGCTTCGAGCCACAGGGCGATGACCCCTGCCACCACCGGTGACGACATCGACGTGCCACTGTTGGCATTCCAAGCGTAGGTGCGCCCGTTGAACCCGAAATGCTCCACATCGGAAGCAATGTCGGAAGCACCGGGAGAAGCCTCAAGATAATACGAACTATAGGAAGAGATGACATTGGTGCCCGGTGCCATCACATCGGGCTTCACCCGTTCGTCGTATGTGGGTCCGACGGAGGAATAGGCACTGCGCTCACCATGCGACCCCATGTCGTAGACATGCAGGTCGCCGAGGTAATTGACGAACTGGGTGCGGTAGCCCGTGGCCCCCACACAGATGGCTGCCGGCGCGCTCGACGGCGAGTGGATGGAGTAGGCGTTGCTGGCCAGCGACTTGTCTTCGGCCCCGAGATACCCCGACCCACGGAACATCTCGACTTCGGCATCGCTGCCCATCAGGTCGACACCTACATAATAGTCGGCTCCCAGCCGTTTGTCGGTGCGGAGCACCACCTCCACCACGTCTTCTGCCCCATTGAAACAAGAGGGATAGCGCGAGGCGGAGATATAATAAGGCTTTCCTCCCGCCTCGAGGGTGTCGGTAAGGAGCGAGTCGGGCTGGTCGTAGATGACGGAAGGATCGAGGATGTACTCGGTGTGCCCCCTCTCCGGTCCTTCGAGGATGAGCCGCAACTGGTAGTCGCCGCCCTTGCCCCTTGTGGAGAAATAGGCTGCCGAAGCACTCGTCACCACGCTCACCCTTGCCGACGCCATGCCCACGGGTTTCCGCACATGGTTGACCTGGAGGCCGGCATTCCCCGCCGAGGCGACGAAGATGCGCCCGGGACCGACGAGACTGTCGAGCACCTCGTAGTAGAGGACGTCGTCGCCCCGGAAGTCCATCGACGAGCCTTCGCTGAATGATATCACACATGGCTTCCCCACCGACTCCGCATAGTCGAAGATATACTTGAAGCCCAGGGCATCGGTAGCATAGGTGAACTTATAGACATCGGCAGAGTCGATGAGTGAGACGTCCTCGCTCACGGCATTGCTCACCAGACAGATGTCGCTCGCGGGAGCCATGCCCCGGTAAGGGGAGTCGTAGCCACTGCCCGCAGCACTTCCCAGGGTGTGGGTGCCATGCGAGATGATGAGGCCGTCGCGCGAGTGGGCATAGGTCTTCAGAGCCTCTTCGGTGGTATACTCCGCCCCCACATAGAGGCTGCTGCCCACGGTGTCGGTAGAGAGGAAGTCCCAGAACCGCTTGATGCGGTATTCGGTGAGGTCGGTGTTGTAGAAATTGGGATGGGTGAGGTCGAAGCCGATATCCTCGATGCCCACCACCACGCCACGGCCGGTGAAAGCCTGTGGCAGCCGTTCCCCGGCATGGGCCATCGCGCCCCCCAGGACCACCACGGTGGTGTCCATGTGCACGGTATTGCCCTGGCGTGCCTCTATGCGCATCACCTCGGGACAGAGCGAGAGGGGCGCAAGACTGCGCAAGGGGATGCTTACCACATGGATATCGCCGAAACGTGCCAGGCTACGTGCCCCATAGCGGGAGAAGAGGCTATCGGCATCGCCCGTCACGCGCACGAAAGCACACATCTCACGGTGGTCTGCAGAAGGCATCTTTCGTGCCATGGCACGGTTGTCAAGCACGGCCTGCCTTACCAACGGGGTCATTTTGGAATAGTCGGCCTGCTGCGCCATGGCGACGAGCACACTTGCCAACAGGGAAAGGGTTATGATGGTTTTTCTCATAAAGCAATCGTAGTAAACGGAACGGTCGGCGTGACCGGCCTTTCTTGTCAGGAGGATACGATTGCAAAATAAGCGAAAAATAATGACTTCAGCAAATAATTCGTCCTAAAAGGAGGTTTTTGCGTGAAAGCCATATTTTTTTGACGTAGGTCAAAAAAAGAGGACATTGGCGTAAACAATGCATGGAAAAGCTTGAAGATGGAAACGAAACACCCTAACTTTGCACCGGCTAAAGCACCCAAAGAGGGCGTATGAAAGCCAATAAAGGATAACAGTTTTATATTATGTAAAGGAGAGCCATTAGGGCTCCGAGATTAAAATTTAAGAAAGGGTAAAAAGATGAAAAGATTGTTTTTAAGCGTTATCGTCATGATGAGCATGACAGTGGCATTTGCCGAGAACGAGGATAACAACGCCACCAACACCACCGAGGCTTACGTGATGCAAGTGAACATGAACAAGCTGGGACAGGCACTGGACCTGAGCCGTGACCAGTATGACTTCGTGGAGGACGCGATGAACGCGTTCAGTGCTGACCTGATGTGCGTGGCAGAAGCCTCTGAGGATTCACGCAAGGCAATGTTACGCAATGCCGTGATCAAGAACCTCTCTGCCACCCGCAGCATCCTCAACGAGGCTCAGTATCACAAGTATCTCAGACTGCTCAACACCACACTCAACAACCGTGGTCTGAACAAATAAGAAAACCATTCTATCCTGGGGAGGCGCCTTGCAGAAGGCGCCTCTTTTTTTTTTATGGAGGGTTGCGACAGAGTCGCAACATACGGAACGGCTTTTTAACTATGGCTCACCTTGCACTGCACCGTCGGAAATGACCTTCATCCTGCTCATTTTTTCCGTATAGGAGCTTTGCTGCTGCGCGGCGAAGGTAGGCGGCGGTTCGGAAAAGAAAATAATCTGCGATTTATTTTGCTTTTCGCTCACCTTGCACTGCTTTGCTGCTGCGCGGCGAAGGTAGGCGGCGGTTCGGAAAAGAAAATAATCTGCGATTTATTTTGCTTTTCACTCACCTTGCACTACCTTTGTCAAGGATATGGAACGGAACGAACAACTGCGCATCGCCTGGAATTTCGTGGAGAACACGGGGAAGACCATCTTCCTCACGGGAAAGGCCGGAACGGGAAAGACTACTTTCCTGAAGACGGTAGTGGAGCGGTCGAAGAAACGGTCGATTGTCGTGGCACCCACGGGTGTGGCTGCCATCAATGCCGGTGGCATGACCATCCACTCGTTCTTCCAACTGCCCCTCTCGCCCTACGTCCCCAACACCACCTACAAGGCGAAGTATGACTTCAGCCGCGACAAACGGCGCATCATCGCCTCCATCGACCTGCTCATCATCGATGAGATCTCGATGGTGCGCGGCGACCTGCTCGATGCCGTGGACAACGTGCTGCGCCGCTACCACAACCACTTCCTTCCCTTCGGCGGCGTGCAACTGCTGATGATCGGTGACCTGCAACAACTCACGCCCGTGGTGACACCCGCCGACGAGCAGTTGCTCAAACCCTATTACGACACCCCGTATTTCTTCAGTTCGAAAGCCCTGGCACAGACCGACTACGTGACGATACAGCTCGACAAGGTGTACCGCCAGCAAGACGAGGCGTTCATCGACATCCTGAACCATATCCGTGAGGGACAGGCCAGCGACGAAGACCTTGCCTGCCTGAACACCCGTTGCCATCCCCATTTCACCCCGAAGGCAGAAGAGGCTTATATCCGGCTCACCACACACAACAGGCTGGCCGACCAGCACAACGACAGGGAACTCGAGCGGCTTGCCACACCCAGCCATGTGTATAACGCTGAGGTGGAGGGCGTGTTCCCCTCGACATCATACCCCACCAGCGAGAGGCTGGTACTGAAGACCGGCACCCAGGTGATGTTCGTAAAGAACGACCCGTCGGGCAACCGACTCTACTACAACGGCAAGATAGGGCGCGTGGTGGGACTGAATGCGACGACGGTGACGGTGGAGTGTCCGGAAGACGACAGTGCCATCGAGGTGGAGCCCCTGGAGTGGGAGAACACCCGCTACACCCTCAATGCCGAGACACAGGAGATAGAGACGAAGGTAGAGGGCGTGTTCCGACAGTTCCCCCTGCGCCTGGCCTGGGCCATCACCATCCACAAGAGCCAGGGCCTTACCTTCGACCGCGCCATCATCGATGCCAGCATGTCGTTCGCCCCAGGACAGGTGTATGTGGCACTGAGCCGTTGCCGCACCCTCGAGGGCATGGTGCTCTCGTCGCCCATCCCCCGTTCGGCCATTCTCTCCGACCACCGTGTGGACTCGTATATCGCCCACCAGGAAACGCACGCCCGTGAGAGCATCACCCGTCTGCCACAACTCAAGGAAGAGTATTACCGTCACCTGCTCACCGAACTCTTCGACTTCGGTGAACTGGTGGTTCACCAAGAGCATCTCGTGCGCGTGTTCGTGGAGTATTTCTCACATAGCCATCCCCAACTGGAGCAGTTGCAGAAACAGACCCTAGAGGGTCTTCGCAAAGAGGTGGTGGACATTGCCGGGAGATGGGTAGCGACCATACGCCAGAGCACCATGGAGACCCTACACTCCGAAACCTTCCTGCAACGCGTGAGCAGGGGAGCGGAATACTTCGACCAGCATCTCGACCAACTCTTTGAGAAACCCCTGCGGATGTCGGGAGAGGTGAAGAGCAACAACAAACAAGCCATGAAACGGCTGGGCAACATCCTCTCCGACCTCAGGCAATGCTACGACGCGCGGCAAACACTGCTCCACCAGATGGCCATCAAGGGGTTCACCATCCAGAACTACCTCCGGGAGAAACAACTGGCCATGCTCGGCAGCATGGCGACGGAGGAAGAGAGCGGACGCAGCAAAAAGGAGCGTCGGCAGGGCAAGGCCAAGGAGCGCAAGGCGCCCAAAGAAAAATCATGGGCCGTGACCCTGAGGATGCGCAAGGCGGGCATGCTGCCCGAGGAGATTGCCGTGGAGCGCTGCCTGGCGATGACCACCATCATCGGCCATCTCATCCACTGCTTGGATGACGGCGAGGTGACGCTCGACGAGGTCATCAGCCCCGAGCGCCAGCAAGCCATCCGGAGGGCCATCATCGCGGTGGGACGCAACGGTGCCTTCGGGGAGATAAAGGCACTGTGCCCGCCTGGTACCACCTATGATGAGATACGGCTGATGAAGGAAAAAATGGAGAACGACTGAATATTCAGGGAAGGGACATTTGCACCGCAAGAACAGGGGCTCACGTTTGTAAAGAAAACAAAAAGTTCGTGTTTTGTTTTGTTTTCCGTTAGGTTTGCACTATCTTTGCAAAACCACCATTTTTTAATTATCCCCTGATTAATCAAATCCCTATATTTTATGGACAACAAATACATCTCGGTGAACTACCAACTATTTGCCGACGCCGACGGCGAGAGACAGATGATAGAAGAGACACCCGAAGGACAGCCTTTCTGGTTTATCACCGGCATGGGTATCACCCTGCCCGAGTTTGAGAACGCCCTCTTCAACCTGAGTAAGGGCGACACCTTCGACTTCGTCATCAAGAAGGACGATGCCTACGGTGACTACCTTGACGACCGTATTGTGGACCTCGAGAAGAGCATCTTCATGCCCGATGGCAAGCTCGACGAGAAGATGGTGTACGAGGGTGCCATCATCCCCCTGATGAACGAGGACGGCAACCGCTTCAACGGCCGTATCCTGGAGATTGGCGAGAAAGAGGTGACCGTGGACCTGAACCATCCCTACGCCGGACTCGACCTGAACTTCAAGGGCACGGTGGTGGAGAACCGTCTTGCCACCAACGAGGAGATGGAACGCATGGCCAAATTCCTCAGCGGTGAGGGATGTGGCGGTTGTGGCGGCGGCGACTGCGGCAGTTGCGAAAGCGGTTGTGGTGGATGCTGAAAACCCTACGGCAATGAGAAATACCTTTGGCAATCTCTTTACCCTCACTACCTATGGCGAGAGCCATGGACCGGCAGTGGGCGGTGTGGTCGACGGCATGCCTGCCGGCGTGGAAGTGGACGTCGCATTCATCCAGCACGAACTCGACCGGCGTCGCCCAGGACAGAGCGACCTCACCACCGCGCGCAACGAAGCCGACCAAGTGGAACTGCTCAGCGGCGTGTTTGAAGGAAAGACCACCGGTGCCCCCATCGGGTTCCTGGTGCGCAACACCAACCACCATTCTCAAGACTACGAGAGCCTGCGATGCGTATTCAGACCCTCGCATGCCGACTTCACATACCAGCAGAAATACGGAATACGTGACCATCGAGGAGGTGGCCGCACATCAGCGCGAACAACCATTAGCCGTTGTGTGGGAGGGGCATTCGCAAAACTCATGCTTCGAAAACTGGGCATCAGCGTGCATGCCTACACATCACAAGTGGGCGACATCGAGCTCGACCGCGACTACCGTCGTTATGACCTAGAGGAAGCCGAACGCAACGCGGTGAGGTGTCCGGATGCGATGAAAGCCGAGGAGATGGCACGCCTGATAAGCGAGGTGAAGGCACAGGGTGACACCATCGGTGGCGTGATTACCTGTGTGGTGAGCGGTTGTCCCATAGGCATGGGTGAACCGGAGTTCGGCAAGTTGCACGCTGCCCTGGGTGGCGCGATGCTGAGCATCAATGCCGTGAAGGGATTCGAGTATGGCGAGGGATTTGCCAGTGCCTCATACCGTGGCAGCGAACTCAATGATGTGTTTGTATCGAAAGACGGTGTAGTGGGCACTGCGACCAACCACAGCGGCGGCATCCAGGGTGGGGTGAGCAACGGTGAGGACATCTATTTCCGTGTGGCCTTCAAGCCCGTACCTACCATTCTGGTGGAGCAAGCCACCGTGGACATGGAAGGCAAGCCTGCCACCGTGAAGGCCCGTGGCCGTCACGACCCCTGCGTGTTGCCCCGTGCCGTCCCCGTCGTGGAAGCCATGGCAGCCATGGTAATAGCCGACTATATCTTGTTGGACAAGACCATCAAGATATAGCCGAATATCCAGGGTTGCGTTCCGAAAATGTTAAAATTTCCCAATCAGACAAAAAATCATCTCAATTTATCTAATATTTCAAAAGAAATACTATATATTTGCAGATGATTAGTTGGGGTTTGGGAAAATCCCCATTAATTTAGTTAAGTCTAGTTTAGTTTTTGTGTTGGTTGAGGGCAGCTATTCGCTGCCCTCAAATTATGATGTCCCAACCGGCCATCAGTTCCTCTTTCCTTTCAAGAGGGATGTTTGTTTCTGGAATGGAAGCCTTGCCATTCAACCTGTTTATATCACCCCGATGATTTCCTTCACGCTCTTGCAGCCATGCGCGTCGAGCCAGGCATCGATGCCGTCGATGATCTTCACCGTCACGGTGGGGTCGAGGAAATTCGCTGTGCCCACCTCGATGGCCGTAGCGCCTACCATGAGGAACTCGATGGCGTCGGTGGCGCAGGAGATGCCTCCCAGACCCACCACGGGGATTTTCACGGCCTTTGCCACCTGCGATACCATTCTCAGTGCCACGGGCTTCACTGCGGGACCGCTGAGTCCGCCTGTACCGATGCTGAGCAACGACTGTCTCCTTTCGATATCCACAGCCATTCCCATGATGGTGTTGATGAGCGACACGCTGTCGGCTCCCTCGGCCTCGCATGCCCTGGCTATCTCAGCGATGTCGGTGACATTGGGCGACAGTTTGACGATGAGTGTCTTGTGGTAGCGCTGACGCACAGCCTTCACCACGGAAGCTGCGCCGTGTGTCGTCACGCCAAACGCCATCCCCCCCTGTCTGACATTTGGACAGGAGATGTTGAGTTCGATGGCAGGGATGCGCTCGAGCGCGTCTATCCGTGCGGCACACTCCGCATAGTCGTCGGTCGACGACCCGCTCACGTTGACAATCATATTGGTGTCGATATCCTTGATTTGCGGATAGATCTTTTCGCAGAAATAGTCGACCCCCTTGTTTTGCAACCCCACGCAGTTGAGCATGCCGGAAGCCGTCTCGGCCATCCGCGGGTAGTCGTTTCCCTGACGTGGGTGCAGTGTCGTTCCCTTGACGATGATGCCGCCCAGGCGTCGCAGGTCGATGAAATCGGAGAACTCGAGACCATAGCCAAAAGTGCCTGAAGCCGTCATTACGGGATTCTTCAGCGACAAGTCAGAAATATTTACATTTAGATTGGCCATAACAATTGATTAATATTTAACACTGGTCCGTCAGTACACACGCACAGGTTTCCCTCGGTAGTATTCTCCACGCAACAGAGACATGCTCCCAGTCCACAAGCCATCTTGTTTTCGAGCGACACCTCGCAGAAGATGCCGTTGTTTCGGGCATACTTGGCCACCGCCATCATCATGGGTTTGGGCCCACACGTATAGATGCGGTCGTAGCGTTCGGTGGAAAGGATGGAATGTGAGGTGACGAAGCCCTTCTCGCCTGCCGAGCCGTCTTCGGTGGTGAGCAGCACCCTGCCTATCTGTTCGAAATACGACAGCTGCAAGAGGTCTTCCTTTCGGCGTGCACCCAGCAAGAACGTGGGCTGGCACCCCATTTTCCGCAGTCGGTCGCCGAGGAATAGCAGTGGTGCCACCCCCACTCCACCACCGACGAGCAAATATCGGCCCTTGGTGTCGGCAGGCAGGGAGAATCCGTTGCCCAGGGGTATTACGCAGTTGAGAAAATCGCCTCTTCGCAAGCTTGCCAAGCGGCAAGTGCCATCACCGACCATTGCGACCAACAGCCATACCTCATTGCGCTGTTCATCCACGAAATTGATGGAAATAGGGCGTCGCAGGAATGTCTTGGGTGAGCCGTCGACACGCAGTTCGGCGAATTGTCCCGGCATCATCTCCGGGAGCGTCGTGTCGTGGGTGAGTTTGATGAGCACATGTCGTTCACCGAGCTGTTCCACGGACACGACCTTCAGGTCTAACAGGTATTTCTTCATCATGCCACAAAGTTACTACAAACCAAGAGCAAAAAAGAAGGAAAAGCGATTTATTTTTCACATAAAAAATACGGGCACTCACCTTCAAGCGATGCCCGTAATCCGAAGAAATGTTATCCATTTTTGAAAACATCGACGTAAGAGGCTATATCACAAAGCCTACGCCCAATAAAATAATTGATTGATTGGAAATGTATATTAATAGAATATGTGTACTGTCTATGTTGGTTTCGGCACGAATGCCTCGTATGTATTGTCATCGTAGAACACCCTGATCTCGGTTATCTTCCGCTTCGAAGTGTCAAGTTTTTTCTGCCCTGCCACAATGTTTCCCTTGCCTGTCATGTCCAGTTCGACCTTCTTGGCCTTGCTGTCCTTGTATTCTTCATTGCCCCCCTGTGGGGTAGGAGACAGGGCATCCTGCGCGTTCCCGTTGACGCTTTGTGTCTCACTGACATACATCGAACCTTCTCCGAAAAGCAACCAGGCGAGGCTGATTGTAGGTATCTTCTTGCGTATGGCTTCCACCTGCTTGATGGTGGGCTTTGTACGTCCGGTAAATATTCCGCTCAACACCGAGGATGATATTCCGGTGAACTGGGAGAAGGCCTGCTGGGTCATGTGTTGTGACTCCATGATGAGTTTTATTCTATCTTTCATACGAGAAGATACATGTTTTTCGCCTTGTTTTGGCAGATATCACTAAGATTTTACAAAGGTAAAACCTTTTTTTGAATTTTGCAAACTTTTTAAGTAAAAATTTCAATTATGTGAATTAACAATTTCAAATCCGACTTTTTCAATAATTCGCATTTTCGAAGCGTATTTGCGGTTTACAATTGTAAAATCCACATTCCTGGCATAAATCCTTTACAAGTGAAAAGTTGAACGTAAATATACAAAATATTGGGTTTAAATCTATTATATAGCGTTACATCCCGCATTTTAATACATTTTCACTAAAAAGCAGGCTTTTAGGCTATCCATAGAATAAAATTCGTTGAATATACTATTGTAAGATACTGAGTTTTAGTGCATTATCCTTGAATATACACTTTGTATAAATATTCATTCGATTTTTCGAATGCCTGATATTCACATTTGTGAATTGCTTTACATTCATGTTTGTTGATTTACATTTGAAAACAACAATTTTGAATTTTGAATTTTAATTTGTTGATTTTGGTGTTTGAAATTCGAATATATAAATGTTAAATATTGCTAACACAGTGGCTGACATAGTCAAAATTCTTCATTTTAGCTTGTTTTTTGCATTTTGTTGACGAGAGGCCTGATTTCTTCTGAAAAATGGAGTATTGAAGGGCAGAAAATGGCGGAATTCGTTGTTTTCTTGTGTTTTAAGCCCAAAAAACGCCCCATGGAGATGGAGCGTTCTAGGTTTCCGAGAGGCTATTTTTGCTGTTTTTCAGTGCAGGATGAAGAAGACGAGCTCTTTCAGCAGGTCGCCAGGCGTGGTATTGGGGTTGTCTATTCCCTTACTTTTTGCGTCGGTGACTCTGATTTGGTGTATGATTTGCATTGTCTTCAATCCACCGTACTTATCTTTTGCCACGAGATAGTCTTTTGTTGGATAGGTAGACTTGAAGTTGAGCGCTGCTGCCACTCCCCTCTCGCTCTTGTCGGCGGTATAGTGTACGATCATCAGGTTCTGGAAAAAACTGAAGAGTCCGGGCAGGAAGGCATAGAGAGAAGCCGTCTTGGGATTGCTGTCAATATATTTTACTATCCTGTTTGCCTTGAGAACATCCTTTCTGACGATGGCGTCGCGCAGTTCGAAGAAGTTGTAGTCCTTGCTGATGCCTATTTTGCTCTCCACGATTTCCGGTGTCACCTTTCTGGCGTCATTGATGCCGATGAGTGTCTTGTCGAGTTCGGAGGCCAGTCGGGCGAGGTCATTACCCACGGCATCGGCAACCATTTGCTTCGCTTTGGGTTCGATGGTGGCGTTTTTCTCTTTCAGGTAGTTCTCGATGAATGCCGGTATGGTCCAGTCTTTTATTTTCACGCTATTGAAGACGACCCCGTTCACGGCAGCCTCTTTCATGAATGTCAGTCTCGCGCTGAGTTTTCCCTTGTAGCTGATAACGAGGATGGTCGTGGGAGATGGTTTTTCGAAATAGTTTTTCAGTTTTTCCCATCCCTTCATGTTTTGCGCCTCTTTCACGATGACCACCTGGTATTGCGCCATCATCGGGAACCGTCTGGCCATGTCAGCGATTTGCGCAGCGTTGGTGTCGATGCCATAGACCACGGTTTGGTTGAAGTCTCTCTCTTCGGGTGCGAGTACGTTGTTTTCCAGGAACTGTGTCACCTTATCTATAAAATAAGGTTCTTCTCCCATGAGGAAATACACGGGTTTGAATTTCCTCTGGCCGAGGTCGGCCATCAGCGTCTCGTAAGTGATTTTCTCTGCCATAATGAGCGGGTCGTGATATTAATCTTGCACAAAAAGGGTAAAACCTCCCCGAAATGCGCATGTTTTTTATTATCTTTGCAAAGATAATGAAAGTCGAGGGCAGAACAAAATGAACTTGCGTTTTTTTGAATAATACGATGGCAGACCTGAATCTCCCGCCTTTTGACATCAGGATCATGGAGCGTGGCGGCAAGCGCGTGGTTTTCGACTCCCTTCGCCGCCGTTATGTGTCGCTCACTCCCGAGGAGTGGGTACGCCAGCATTTTGTCAACTACCTGACCGCCCATCTTGGCTATCCCCCGTCGTTGCTTGCCAACGAGGTGGAGTTGCAAGTTGGGCAGAAGCGTCTTCGCTGCGATACCATTGTCTATGGCAAACAAGCCGAGCCATTGATGATTGTGGAGTACAAGGCTCCCCGAATATCCATCACCCAGGAGGTGTTCGACCAGATATCCGTCTACAACCTATTATTGCACGTCGACTATCTGTTGGTTAGCAATGGCATGCAGCACTATTGTTGCAAGATGGACTATGAGCATCAAAAATATTTATTTTTGGAAGACATTCCATTATACGAAAACATTTTACAAAAGTAGCATTTGACAAACAAAGGATAAGACATGGGAATTTTCAAATGGATAGGCGGAGCCCTTGGTTTCATGGTCGCTCCCCCACTCGGTGCCTTTTTGGGTTATTTCCTTGGCAGCATCATTGATGGTCTCATCGATGGCAACGAATCCTCGTCGTATCAGTCTCAGGACTATTACCGCCAGGACAATACCGACAGTGGTTTTGACACGGGCCGTCGCAACAGTTTTCTTTTTTCCCTGTTGGTTTTGGCCTCATATATCATCCGTGCCGATGGCAAGGTGATGCATTCGGAGATGGAATATGTGCGCAGGTTCCTCCGTGTGAATTTCGGTGAGGTGGCGGTGGAGCAAGGCAACCAGATTATCCTCCGCTTGTTGGAAGAGCAGAAGAAGACGTCGGCGTTTGCCTATCAGCAGCGTATCCGTCAGGTATGCCAGCAGATTGCCGGCGCGCTGAGTTACAGCGAGCGCTTACAGTTGCTCAACTTCCTGGTAGACCTGGCGAAGTCCGACGGCAGTGTCCCACAGTCGGAACTCAGTGCCCTTTATGAGATTGCCCAGAACATGGGCTTGTCACGCAGCGATGTCGACACGATGGTGAACCTGGAGCGCGGAAGCAGTTCTGAGGGCACCCTGGAGGATGCCTACAAGGTGCTGGGCGTGTCGCCCACGGCCACCGACGACGAGGTGAAGAAAGCCTACCGCAAGTTGGCCCTTGAGCACCATCCCGACCGTGTCTCTGCCCTTGGTGACGATGTGCGCAAGGCTGCCGAGAAGAAGTTCCAGGAAATTAATGCGGCGAAGGAGAAGGTTTACAAGGCAAGAGGACTATGAGGTTGGAGATGCATCCTTCTTTTATACCTACATATAACAGTTTGGCAGATACCAAAACGAGCAGAGGCGCCTGATGGGCGCCTCTGCTGTTATCGTACGATATGCCGTAAGTTTACTCATAGTGCGTGTCGAGGTATACCACCTTGGTGACGAGGTATTCTTCCACGCCATGTTTTCCGTCGGCGCCACCGATTCCGCTCTTCTTCATTCCTGCATGGAATCCCTGCATGGCCTCGAAATGCTCGCGGTTGATGTACACCTCGCCGAACTCCAGTTCCCTGCACACCTTGGCAGCGGTGTCGATGCTCTTGGTGTATACCGACGATGCCAGTCCGTATTCCACGTCGTTGGCCCATGCAATGACCTGGTCGATGTCCTCGAACTCGATGAGCGGAATTACCGGTCCGAAGGTTTCCTCATGCACGATGTCGAAGTCTTGCTTCACGTCGTCGAGCACGGTAGCGGCATAGAAGTATCCCTTCTCCCCCACTCTGTTTCCTCCGCAGAGCAGTTTGGCTCCCTGTTTGATGGCGTTGGCGACCTTTGCCTCCACGCTCTCGAGTGCGCGTTGCTCCACGAGTGGTCCCATGTCGACACCGTCGTCGGCACAGGGGTCACCCACCTTCACAGCCTTCATCTTCTCTACGAGCAGGTCGGTGAATGCCTTTTTGATGTCCTTATGCACATACACGCGTTCGGCGTTGTTGCATATCTGTCCGTTGTTTCCGATTCTTGAATCCACCACCCATTGTGCGGCAGCCTCGAGGTCGGCATCGGGGAACACGATGGCGGGTGCCTTTCCGCCCAGTTCGAGCGACACCTTGGTGATGTTTCCGGCGGCAGCCTTCATGATGCTCTCGCCTGCCCCCACGCTACCGGTGACGCTGACGATACCGATCTTCGGGCTTGCAGCCAGTGCGTTGCCCACCACCGAACCTTTTCCGGTGATGACATTGAAGACGCCTGCGGGCAGTCCGGTTTCATCTACCACCTTGGCGAACTCGCAACAGTTCTCTGGCGTGAGTTGCGATGGTTTGATGACGATGGTACATCCCGTGATGAGTGCCGCGCCTGCCTTACGTGCGATGAGGAAGAACGGGAAGTTCCATGGCAGAATTCCTGCTACCACACCTATTGGCTCCTTGAAGAGCATGATATTCTCGCCCCGTCTGTCGCTGGGGATGATTTCGCCCTCGATGGCGCGTGCGAAGGTAGCCATATAGTCGAAGTAGTCGGCGGTGACAGCCACCTCTACGGTAGCCCATGTGCGTGTCTTTCCCTGTTCACGCATGATGATGTCGACGAACTCGTCCTGTCTTTTCCTGATGCCGTCGGCCATTTTCTTCAGGTATGCCGCCCGCTCGATGGCAGGTGTCTTTGCCCAGCTTTTCTGTGCAGCCTTTGCTGCGTCGAGTGCCTCATCCACCTCTTCCACGGTGCCTTCTGGCTGTCGGCTGATTACTTCTTCGGTTGATGGATTAAGCACATTAATCCATTTGCCCGACTTACTTTCAACGAATTTTCCGTTGATGTACATTTTAAGGTCTTTCATAAATTTGATTGTTTTAGTTAGTAAATTATGATATTACTGGTTTCTTTTCACCTTGACTTTGTTTTTCAGCACAAAAATAGGAAAAAAAAATCATAATCCGCATGGATTATGATTTTTTAATCGTTTTTTACGTTTTCGGTATTTCAACTTTCTTTCGCCTCCGTGTTCTCCGTTTTACGGCTGACGCGTTTGGTTTTCTTTTTGCTCTTCTCCTCTGTAGCAGTGGTTTTCACGCCTGCCAGTTCGGGGTCAATAAGTATGCGTCCGCAGTATTCGCACACGATGATTTTCTTGTGCATCTTGATGTCGAGTTGTCGCTGTGGCGGTATTTTGTTGAAGCATCCGCCGCAGGCATCGCGCTGCACGTACACCACGCCGAGTCCGTTGCGGGCATTCTTGCGGATACGCTTGAAGCTGGTGAGCAGACGTGGTTCGATTTTCATCTCCAGGTCGGCAGCCTTGCTCTTGAGTTTGTCTTCCTCTTCCTTGGTTTCCTGCATGATTTCGTCGAGCTCGCCTTTTTTCTCCTCGAGCACCTGCATGTGGTCCTCCACCAGCTCCTGGTTTTGCTTGAGCACACCCTGGCGCTCTTCTATCCTTGCCAGTGCCTCGCGGATTTTCTTGTTGCAGAGTTCGATTTCGAGTGTCTGGAACTCAATCTCCTTGCTCAGCATGTCGTACTCTCTGTTGTTTTTCACCTCATTGAGTTGCTCGTTGTATCGGGCCACGCTGGCCTCTGCCTCTGCAATCTCGCCCTTCCGCTGTGTGATGGCGGTCTGGAACTCAGAGATTTCGTTCTCTATTTTCTCGATACGTGTGCGCAGTCCTGTGATTTCGTCTTCCAGGTCTTGCACCTCCAGGGGCAGTTCGCCCCTGAGCGCTCTTTTCTCATCGATCTGCGACAGTGTGGACTGCAGTTCGAAGAGGGTTTCCAGTTTTTTCTCTACTGGTAAGTCTGTGGGATCTTTTTTTGCCATATGTTACAAATAGATTATCGGATTGGTATTGAGTTTCGTCACGAAGCACCTGACGCCCTCACACTTCTCCGTAATGATGGATTTGAATATTTCGCTGGTGTATTGTTCGCTTTGGTAGTGCCCGATAACACACACCTGAATTTCCTGGTCGTGCCCGAAGAAGTCGTGGTAGTGCATCTCCCCGGTGACGAAGGCATCGGCACCGCAGGCAATGGCGTCGTCGAGGAGGAACGCCCCTGCCCCGCCGCAGAGAGCCACGCATTGTATGTCACGCCGTAGGAGTTGGTTGGCCTGCACGCATGCCACATCGAACGTGTCTTTCAGCATCGCCACGAAGTCGGCTGCCCTCATGGGTTGTGGCAGGATGCCCACCACCCCACTGCCACCTTCTGTAGCCATGGCATTTTTCGGTGCGAGGAACCGGATGTCGTGGAGTTGCATTTTCTCCGCTATCTTAAAGTTCACCCCGTCTTTGGCATTGTCGAGATTGGTGTGCATCGACACGATGCAGACATTGTTTTTCACCGCCTTCACCACGCACCGTTGTACCATGTTCGCGTCGGACACCTGTTTCAGTCCGCGGAAGATAAGCGGGTGGTGCGACACGATGAGGTTGCATCCCAGGCCTACGGCCTCGTCGATGACCTCTTCGGTGACGTCAAGACACAATAATGCCCCTGATGCATCCGTCTCTGTCAGTCCCACTTGCAGGCCGGCATTGTCGTAGTCTTCCTGCAGGGGCAGAGGCGCGAACTGTTCAAGGGCACGTAGCACTTCTTTTATTATCACGCTTGTCTGCTTTTGATTCCAAAAACATGAGTTTGCAAAGATAGCGAGTTTTGAGGACATTTCGGTGTTTCCGACGAAGGATTTAACCTTTTTTATCAAGTCCTGCATCAAAAACACCTACTTGGCGACAGGCGATGCCCGCCCCCTCTTGTTCACTATTACTTCCCTGTATTCCTCTTCGACCGCGCCTTATACACCTTCCACTCACTGTTCATGGCCTCGGTGGTGGCTGCTTCTATGCGGTCTTCCACCGTGTCGTCGAGTCTGGGGAAGAAGTCGATGCCCGTGAGTTTTTCCACCTCATCGACCGACCTGATGCAGTCGGTCATCTTCCGGTGTCCACCGGTGTTGGGATAGACGAATCCTATGGCCTTCGACTTCCCCCTGTCGTCGAGGATTACCTTGAAGAAAGCATCGGGCACCGCCACCTTGTGCTTCCCGATGGTGTTTTTCACACCGTCGTAGAAGATGGGTCCGGTAACGATGTAGACATCACCGATGCTTTTTGCCCAGTAGCGGCACTGTATCTCAAGGTCGTTCCAGTCGCCTTTGTTCAGCCCGTGGTTTTGCGGACACACGTTGGAGAAGAGGAACGACTGCATTTGTGCGCGGCGGTCCCATTTGTTATCGCCCGACGGGCACATGTGTCCCCTGTCGTAACGCGAGTTGTAGTAGTCGTCGTCGGTAGCCCTTGGGAATGGCACGTCCATGTCTTCCGTGAATTCCATGTTGTCGCGGTAGTTATTGCCGCTGGTATGTTCGGCGGTGAGGTGCCATGCCACCCAGTTGGGTATCTTGCGGTCTTTGTTGTACGACACGAAATAGCCGTCGCGCTTGAGCAGCAGTTCCGATGTCCCGCTCATCCTGGCAGGAATCTCCATCGCATTGAACGTGGCCTTTTTCTTTTCCCTATGCTTGTTGTCCTTCGTGGAGGAAGAGGCAGCGTCGTCGGTCTTCTTTTCCTCCCAGTAATAGAACGACGTGGCCTGGTTATCTTCTTCCGGCTCAACCGTCTTGCTCTTCTTGCATCCCACGAGGGTGAGCACCGCGAGGGCGGCACACAGCATCATTCTCTCCAAGATTACTTTTCTCATGGCTCTGGTAATATATGTATTGAGATTAGCATTGACAAGTGACAAAAATAATAAAAAAATAAATAAAGTCTCGTAAAAATGCACGAAAATAATGAATTCTGTAAGAAAAGCGACGCCAATCATGTCATTTTGTCTGTTTTATCTAGGAAAAGGGTAATTTTTTCGTTCATGTCGGCATAATAATGCTGTTTTTTTTCTACTTTTGCATTTGTGAAAATTGAATAGCATGTCACGCGACATTTATTTCCCCGCCGAATGGCACCCACAGAGTGGGGTACAGCTTACCTGGCCCCACGCCGGCACCGACTGGAGAGACTGTCTCGACGAGATTACCGAGACATTCTTGCAGTTGGCGAAAGCCATTACCGGTCATGAGCACCTGCTTGTGGCCACTCCCGACGTGTGGGGTTTGCGCGTGCTGCTCTCGCAGCATCTCACTGGCGAAGAGATGCACCGCGTGCTCTTCTGCCAATGCGACACCAACGACACGTGGGCCCGCGACCATGGTGCCATTACCCTGCTCCGCCATACCCCTGACGGTACGGTACCCCTGTTGCTCAACTTCAAGTTCAACGGTTGGGGCGGGAAGTTCCCTTCCGACCTCGACGATGCCATCACCGAAGAGGTATCGAACCATGGTTTGTTCCATGTGCCCCTGACCGACCATACCGACTTCGTGCTTGAGGGCGGAGCGATAGAGACCGACGGCCATGGCACCCTCTTCACCACCAGTATGTGCATGCTGGCTCCCCACCGCAACCAACCCCTCACACAAGACGAGATAGAGAAGCAGCTGAAGACGATGTTGTATGCAGACCGTGTAGTATGGATAGACCATGGCAGCCTGCAGGGCGACGACACCGACGGGCATATCGATACCATCGTACGCTGCGCCCCCGACGACACCCTACTCTATGTGGGTTGTGACGATGCCGGTGACCCCCAGTATGACGATTTCCTCGCCCTGGAGCACCAACTTCAGACATTGCGTACTGCCGACGGGCGTCCCTATCGCCTGCTCCGCCTGCCCATGCCCCACCCCATTTACGATGATGGCTACCGCTTGCCAGCCACCTATGCCAATTTCCTGGTCATCAACGGTGCGGTGATTGTGCCTACCTATGGCCAAGCCTCCAACGACGACGTGGCAGCTGCAGTCATCGCCCAGGCCTTCCCTGGCCGTGAAATCATCCCTATCGATGCCACCACGGTGATACGCCAGCATGGGTCGCTCCACTGCCTCACCATGCAATATCCCGACGGCGCGCTGGTGAAGCCCAACCCCGTGAATATCTGAAACCTATACGTTCCTTATCCTTTCCCAACTATGAAACAACTGAAAATAGGGATTGTGCAACAGCACAACACCCCCGACATCAACGATAACATGCGTCGGCTTGCCGAAAGTATCACCGCCCTTTCCAAGCAGGGAGCCCAGCTCATCGTACTTCAGGAACTGCACAACTCACTCTATTTCTGCCAGACGGAAGATGTGGGAAAGTTTGACCTGGCAGAACCTATCCCCGGTTCCTCGACAGCCTTTTACGGAGCGCTGGCCCAGCAATGCCATGTGGTGCTGGTAACCTCGCTCTTCGAGCGGCGTGCCCCCGGTCTTTACCACAACACCGCCGTGGTGTTCGACAGCGACGGCAGCCTCGCGGGCTGTTACCGCAAGATGCACATCCCCGACGACCCCGCCTACTACGAGAAGTTCTACTTCACCCCCGGCGACATGGGGTTCCATCCCATCGACACCAGCGTGGGCCGCCTCGGCGTGATGGTATGCTGGGACCAGTGGTATCCTGAGGCAGCGCGGCTGATGGCCCTTGCCGGTGCCGACCTCCTCATCTACCCCACTGCCATCGGCTATGAGAGCAGCGACACTCCCGAGGAGCAGCAGCGACAACGTGAGGCATGGACTACCGTGCAGCGTGGCCATGCCGTAGCCAACGGCCTTCCGGTTGTGGCTGTAAACCGTGTGGGGCATGAACAAGACCCGTCGGGCCAGACCCGTGGTATCATGTTCTGGGGAAGCAGTTTTGTTGCCGGTCCTCAGGGCGAGTTGCTCTACCGCGCCAGTGCCGACGACGAGGCTACCGCCGTGGTGGCCGTCGACCTCGACCACAGCGAGCTGGTGCATCGCTGGTGGCCTTTCCTACGCGACCGGCGTATAGACGAATATGGTGATATCGTGAGAAGGTTCAGGGATTGATTGAGGTTTTCAATCGTTTTATGGCCATCCATCCTAAGATGGCGAGGGAGATGATGGCGAGGAGCAACACCACGATGAAAAAGCGGCGATAGCCAAAATAATCCTGCAATGCCCCAGTGAAACAACCCGAGAGGACGAGCGACATGATAACCAACGACCAACACATGTCGAAATGCACCTCCTTACATGTTTCACCATTTCCATACATTATATATATAACAAAGGCCGCCATGCCGAATCCGCAGCACCACTGCTCCACCGACAGGCAGAGGGTGACGAGCCATAACTCCTCGGGCATGACATAGGCCAGGAAGATATAGACGGCATCGGGCACGGTGAACGCCAATGCCATCGGCCACCACCATGTCTTCAGTCCATTCTTCCGCAGGCAAGACACGCCCATCACATATCCTGCCATGGCGATAATGGTAGCTACGGAACACCATGCGAACCCTATCTCCTGCGGACTGAACGACAGTCCGCCGGTGCTTCCCCTGTCGACGAGGAAGAGCAAGGTGCCTCTCCACAAGAAGAACTCATGTAAGGGAAATACCAATACGAAGAGCACGAAGAGCCATCTCTTCCCGTCGGCCGTCCACCAATCCGCCAGTTCTTCCCGCCGCTGTCGCCATGCCTCCGCTGCCGTGTTTTTCTTTCCCGTTTCATGCATCCTGAACACTGCTACCCACAAGAGGAGCGCTGTAGCCATGACGATAGTCGCCCCCGCTTTGAATGCCAGTTGCCACGACTCCTCGATGTTCCTCGACACCACTTCCATGTTTCCTGCCAACAGCAGCATCACTCCCATGACGATGACCACTGCCATCAGTTTGCAAGGCACCATATATTTCAGTGCGCGGTAGTTCTTCTGTTGCAACGCGCCCCTTTCTGTCTGTACGGCAGCCGTATCGAAACAAGCCCCTGCGAGCGCTGCCACGATCAAGGCGGTCCACATCGTCCCATTGTCGGGGAAAGATGCGATATGATCTGCCACGACATACATCGCCCCGGCGAAGACAAACAGCGAAATCACCATCCACCATTTGCACAAGCCCCATGCTCTCACCACCGGCGAGAGCACCGGCCGGAATGCCATGGGCAGCAACAGGAGCGATGTGATAAGCGTAGCTACCATATTACTCATGCCCAGCCTGTTGAACATCACTAAGGTCACAGCCATGAGCATCACTACCACCATGCCTCTTGCGAAGCATGTCAGCGGCCATGAGGGGTGGATATGGTAACTCGTTTGTCGCATGGAATACAGGAAATGTGATTAGTCTGTTTTCTTTCCGAAGCCAGGGTCGATCTTGATGAATGCCGTGACAGTAAAAGTGATGATGCAGAAGAACATGACCATGATGAAGAAGGTAGAGTAACCCACCGCGTCCTTGATCCATCCCGACACCATGCCCGGGAGCATCAGTCCGAGATAGGACAATCCGGTACAGATAGCATAATGGGAAGTCTTGAACTCACCCTGGCTGTAGTAGAGCATATATAGCGTGAGTGCCGTGAACCCCAAGCCATAGCCGAACTGCTCGATGAAGAGACAGGTGCTGATGAGCCACAGGCTACTGGGCTGTACGAAACTGAGGTACACATACACGATGTCGGGCAATGTGATGGCGCAGACAAATGGCCACAGCCAACGTTTCAGTCCGTCACGGCTCGCCAGCATGCCACCCACGATGCCACCCAGGAGCAGTCCGATGAGGCCCACGGTACCGTATGCCAGACCAAACGCCTCTTTGGTGAGTCCCAGTCCTCCCTCTTCCAACGGCCGGAGCAGGAACGTGCTCGCCATCTTGGTGAGCATGGCTTCGGGGAAGCGATAGAGCAGCAAGAAGAGCAGCACGAAGACCACTTGCCTGACCGGCACTTTGGTGAAGAACGAGGACAACATCTGCCAGAGGCCATGTGCCACGTCACGTGCTGTCAGCCCGTCGTTCTTCCTGTCGGCAGGTCTTGGCATAACGAAGCGGTGATAGAGCCAGATGGCGATGAATATGGCGGATAACCCGAAGAAGATGAGGCTCCAGGTGAACGCCTTGCTTTCGGGGAATATCTTCTGCAACTCCCCAGCCGCCCATACCAGCACGCCCTGTCCGAAGATGACGGCGATGCGGTAGAACGTGTTGCGTATGCCTACGAACCATGACTGGTCGTGACTGTCGAGGTCGAGCATATAGAAGCCATCGGCGGCGATGTCGTGCGTGGCACTGGAGAAGGCCATGAGGAAGAAGAAGAACATCGTGCCCTGGAACCAGAAATCCGTTTTCACCGTGAAGGCGACGCCTGCAAACGCCGCGCCCAGCAGTAGTTGCATGGTGAGCACCCACCACCGTTTGGTCTTGAACAAGTCGACAAACGGGCTCCACAGCGGCTTGATGACCCAAGGCAGTCCGAGCCAACTCGTGTAGAGAGCTATTTCGGTGTCGGTCATGCCCATTTCCATGTACATCACTACTGCCACGGTCATCACCACCACGTTGGGCAGTCCCTCTGCGAAATACAGCGTGGGTATCCATGCCCACGGATTTCTCTTCTTTTCCTTCATGCTTATTTATATAATTTCTTGATTTCTGCGCCACGATAGTAGTGCAGCAGTATCTTGTCGTAGGAGAAGCCTTTCTCCCCCATCATTGCGGCGCCTATCTGGCAGAGCCCCACGCCGTGTCCCCATCCCGCACCGTGCAAGACAAACCGTGCGGGCTGTCCGCCGTCCTCGCCCTCTGTGTCGATGACGAACGCCGAACTGAGCAGATGGCTCTTGCTGAGCGCACGCCGTATCTCCAGCTCCTTCCCGATGGTAAGGGAGCGTTGAGTTCCCTCGATACGCAGTTTCGAGATACGACCGCTGCGTCCGCGCTCCACCACGGTGAGTGCCCTGATGCCGCCAAAATCGGTTTTCAGCTTGTCGGCGATGAGGTGTGCCAGTTCCTCTTGCGAGATTTCCACCTTCCACCGATAGAAATCGGAGGTCTCGGTGTCGTAGTCGTTGAGCACCTGCTGGAGAACCTTCGTGTCGGAGGTGTTGCAGAAAGCCTCCGGGCTGTCGAGAATCCATTTCCTAGCGTTCTGCTCCACCCTCAGGTCTATGAGTCCGCCGTCTGCCCTGTCGGGCACCGACCTCAGGTAAGGTTTCGCGAGGTTGTCCCAGCAATACTGGAATTCCTCTGTCACCCCTCCGCAGCACTTGCTGAAGCGGGCGTCGCAGATGTCACCGTCGTAGACGAGCACCTGTCCCCTCGTAGCCTCCACGGCAGCAGCCGCTTTCTTTCCCACCGCCCTGGTAATGCCTTGGTAACGCTGGCAGTGGTCGTCGGCGCATACATCGAAGATGGTATGGTCTTCACGGTCGTACCATTTGATGATTTCATCCTCTTTCTTGACGAAGGAGAAGAAGTTATCTCCTGCCTGTTTCAGGTTGTTGCGACGCTCCATCTGTGCCAGGAGCCAACTGCGTGAGATGACGGCATGCGCCTTGAGCAGTTCGTCGGAAGCCGTTGCCTTCATCTCACTCGATATGACACTGGTGAGGTATTCCTCTACGGGCAGCAGGTTGATGGCGCACACCTTGTCGGCCTCGACCACCAACCGCAGTGCCCCACGAAAAGTCTGCACCTCCTTCCGTTCCCAGTGGAAATCGACACCGATGGTAACGTCGTGGAGCGAGAACGAGGCCTGTGCGTTCTTCGGGACGAACGACAGTTCGCGGTACTGCCGTCCGCGCCATGCTATGCCTCCCTCGGAAAATGCCACCACCTGCTCTCCCTCTATACTCTCGCCTTTGGCCATATACGGGCTGTTGAGTGAAAAGCGGATGCTCTCGCCGCTGACGATGCCCACCGCCACCTGCGGTTCCTTCGTGTTGGTCTTGTCGTTTCGTTTCTCGTCGGTCTTTCCTTTCAGCATATCCACCACGGCAGCCATGTCGCTGTCGCTAATGGCCACCTCCCTGAGGATATCGATGGCATTCTCGGCACTGATGCGTTCGAAGTCTTCGCGCCGTGGCGTGATGATGAGTCCCGCCATGTCGAGAGCCCCCGGACTGACGAGCATCTGGCTGTCGCCCTTGTCGTGGTAGCATGCCGGGCGGTGCCGCCGTCGTGGGAACACCACGGTGACGAACTCTTCCTTCGTCCGCCAACTCACGATATTCATCATGGGTTCCTCGCCATGCTGCCTTTCTGCGTCTTTCACGGCACTGTCGAGCGCCCGGTAAAGTTTTCCGAACAACCGTTCATCACTCGTCCTGTCCTGGCTTCTGATGAGCAGTGCGTGGCAGGGATAGTCGTCGATGGCATAGATACCGTTGCTTTCATCGATGGTCATCAGCGGCCGGAGGTTACGGCAGAGCCGTGGCCATGCCGTCTGCAGTGGCAGTTGTCCGGTATTGCCAGCTTGCAGGTGCATGTGGTCGGGTGCTGATGCCCCACACCGCGGTCCGTTGTAGAACACGGTGATTTCGGGATGAGTCTCGAGCAATTTGCGTATCTCCGTATAGTAGTCGGCGATCTGCTGTGGCTGATGCCGGCGTGCCGTGATGGTGAAATGCGTATTGAGGATGGGGAAGGGATTCACGAGGATATCCAGTTTCCCGTCGAACGGCTTGACAATCTGTTCCTCCGGCCGGTTTTCCGCACAGAGGAAACACGGGCGTTTCTCGATGTCGTGTCTGGATATTTTCGCTCCTGTTGACACGATGCGTGCGGGGTTCCACTGCGCCATGAGCGAGATGGTGTTGTCGTCGTTCTGCAACCACCGTGTCTCCACGGCGTTCAGGTCGCGGTAACGCTGTCTGGCATCCGGCCACAGTTCGAGCTGTCGGTTGAAGAACCTCGTCAGTGAGTTGTCTTCCTTGTCTTGGGCTTTTCCGTCGGCCATGCGTTGGCGTGCGGCTATCTCGAGTGTGCGCAGTTGGTCCTTATAGGTGTTGTTGGCGTTGATGCGGTCGATGGATAGCGCGGCATCGCTGTTTCCACCCCACCGGCGGCAGAGGTACAACTCGTCGTAGATTCGTCCGATACGGTATCTGCGGCTGAATGCCAGTCCCATGGCATAGTCTTCGCCATAGCTGGTATTGGGCAGGAGTATTTGCCGTAGCAGCGGTGTGAAGAAAGCCCGTGGCGCCCCCAGTCCGTTGATACGGAGCGCGTTGTTGCACCCGTTCTCTTCGGTCCACTCACGATGGTCGATGATTCCCGGAGGCAGTGTGTTGAGGTCGAAGTCGCACATTCTGTATGTGCCCACCACCATTGCCGCCCGCTGTTTGTAGAAGGCATCGACAATACGTTGCAGTGTCTGGGGCGAGGAATAGAGGTCATCGCTGTCGAGTTGCACAGCGAAGCGTCCGCAGCGGTCGTCTACTACGGCGGTGTTCCAGCAACCCCCGATGCCCAGGTCGGTGCGTTCGGGAATGATGTGCACGAGCCGTGGGTTGTCGTAAGCCCGCAGCAGTTGCGTGGTGCGGTCGGTGGAATGGTTGTCGACGACGATGACATTATAGTCGAACGATGTTTTCTGCGAGAGGGCGGAGTCCACGGCATCGCAGATGGTTTTCTCCCTGTTGAAGACGGGGATGATGACCGATGCCTCGTATTTGAAATCCTGTTCCTTGAAGTCGGGTGTAGTATAGTTGTTGGTGTCTACCAACGCCCCTATTTCCTTCAGGTGGTTGGTAGCAGCCTTCTCCATTTCTACCTGCACTTCGCGGTTGCGCGGGTTCACATAGTCGAACTGTTTCTCCCCGCTTGCCCTAAGGTCGATTTCCTGTTCGGTGTATAGGTATTCGTTCAGGTGCAGGAGCGTGCCTTTGCGGCTGATGAAGAGGCGCAGGTCGTAGATGCCCGCGAACTGGTATTGTGGCAGTTTCTCCTGTCGCATGTAGTCGTGCAGCAGTGCTGACCGTATGAGCAATATCGAACCGAAGTCGAAGTCATCGCGGATGCTCCCCTGTTGGTAGTCGATGACAGGATGGCGCATGGTTGTCCCGTTTTCCACAGAGTAGTGGTCGGCATAGACGAGAGCCGCCCCAGCGTCCTTGGCCACCCTGAGCAGCCGCTCGGCGGCGTACATACCAAGCGTAATGGGCGTATTCTTCGTGAAGAGCATCACGAAGTCGGCCTCAGCATGCTGTTCGATGGCAGCAACGGCAACCGACGACTGCAGCCTATCGACGGGCAGCAGGGTGCAGTCGGCAGGACAGTCATTGCCGTGCTGTCCCTCGCCCACGAGCAGGTAAATATGGTGTATGGTCTTGTCGGCGCGCAGTTGGCTTACTGTCATCTCTGCCACGCGCATGTCGTCGCAAGGCAGGAAGCAGTCGATTTTTCCTCTCATAAATCCGTGTTGTTGTATTGCAAAGCCCAAAATTACAACAAAAAAATGAGAAACCGTGAAGAGGTTCCGTTTTTTATCGTTTTTTCATGGAAAGAGCTTTCCGTTCATCTGCTGGCGGTATGGAAAACCGTGGCATTATGAAAGAAAAAGGTGGCACCGCGTCTTCGCTGTACCACCCAGCCCCTTTTCATGAGAAAGGGACATAGACAAAAACGATATGTTTCAATCATCCATCCCGATGAGCATCCCCTGTTTGTTGAACTTCAGGTCAAGGTCGTTGGAGAGTTCGATATCGTACCCATAGCGTTCCTTGTCGATCTTGACAATCATCTCACCTGGGAAGTTTGCGTTCACATAAGTAGCGATGGCTTCGGGAACGAGTACGGCGGGCACGGCCTTCATCTTGCAGTCTACCTTTTCCCATTCTCCCTTCTTGTCGAAATCGACTTCGGTGCCGTCTTTCAGTCTCACTTCGAATTTCTTCTTCAATCCATCGTTGTCTTTCTGTGCGAAGAGAATACCGTTGTCGGGGAAATGTGTCTGCAGAAATTCCTTTGCTGCTGCCGGGAGTTGTTCTGGAAGAATCATTTTGCCGTCGGCAAAACAGGTTGTCACTGCGATCAAGCTCATCAGAGCTACCATGTAAAATCTGATTGTTTTCATTTTCGTATGTATTTTTTTGTTATTATTTTTTTGTTGTTTCTCGTTTTTGTCTTTCGACACTGCAAAGATAGCATCTGTTTTCATGCGATTCCAAATTATTTCCTTCATTTCATCACCATTACATCAGACCGGGAAATGAATATCAGACAAGCGAGGCAAAAACCTGTCTTTTCTGTCCGAAAACATGTTAAAGACGGACAAGAAACAACAAAAAAGTGCTAATTTTCAAGTTTTTCAAAAACGAACATCCTTGTGTTTATGAAAAAAGTAGTAATTTAGAAGCCACGATATAATAAAACGAATATTCATGTCGTATATATAATAAAGGAGAAGAGCATCATGAAAAGAGGAAAGAAGATATGCAAGACCCTCAAGGAGGTGCGCATGCAGGTGGCCAGAGCCAACGACATCGAATATGCCCCCACGGAGTGCCACCACGAGGGCGACTGCACCGGCACCTGTCCGAAATGCGAGGCCGAGGTGCAGTATCTGGAGCGACAACTGAATCTGCGACGCCAGTTGGGCAAGGCCGTTGCCGTGGTAGGCGTGAGCATGGGGCTGGCAGCCATCACGGCGTGCAAAACCCACAAGTCGACCCCTATCGAACTTGCTGGCGACGTGGAACCCAACCCTCCCATTACCGCAGAGACCGATGGTTATGTGCCCCGTGTGCAGACCGACACCTTTGTCATCGACACGGTGCCCGTTGCCGAGAAGCCCACTGATGCCATCATTGGCGACAACTCCGAAATCCCCGACACGGTAGACCCACCCACCTACCCCGGTGGCAAAGCAGCCTTGTCGCAGTTCCTCAACGAAAACATCAAGTATCCCAAAGAGGCAGAAAAGGCGAAGATCGAGGGACGCGTGTTGGTGGGATTCATCGTCGATGTCGACGGTGCCATCTCCGAAGCCCGTATAGAGCACTCCTCCCATCCACTGCTCGACCGCGAGGCGCTGCGCGTGATTCGTCTGATGCCCGCCTGGAACCCTGCCAAGGAAAAAGCCTCTGGCAAGCCATTGAAGGTGATGTATCACCTGCCCGTAAACTTCAAACTGTGATTATCCATTCTTACGTATCAAGCCTATGGACAGCCACGTAGAACAAACATGCAAGATTCCGAGAGCCATGCGCCTGCTGTTGGGCATGGTGGGTGTGAGTATGGCATTTCTCTTAACGGCATGTGAAAGCCAGATGATGGATTTGGATGCCATCCGAGGCACTACAACGGCGGCGAGCCAAACTCCTGTCACCACCAAAATCTTTGATGATTACGAACAGCGTGCCTGTTTCCCAGGCGGGGAACAAGCCCTTCTGGCGTTTCTGGACAAGAACGTGAGATATCCCAAGGATTATGAAGGCTGTGCCCAAGGCCGGGTAGTTGTGAGTGTCGTTGTAGACATCGACGGCAGCATCATCGAGCCCAAGGTGGAGAAGAGCGTCTGCAAGGAACTCGATGCCGAGGCACTGCGTGTGGTCGGCCTCATGCCCAAATGGATACCCGCGAAATATTATGGGAAAGGCCAAAAAGAAAAGGTCTGCATACCTATTACTTTTAAATTGAGATAAAAACGCCAAACCCTGCTGTATATGAAAAGAGGAAAGAAGATATGCAAGACCCTCAAGGAAGTGCGCATGCAGGTGGCAAAGGCCAACGACATCGCCTATGCTCCTACCGAGTGCCACCACGAGGGCGACTGCGCCGGCACCTGTCCGAAATGCGAGGCCGAGGTGAGGTATATCGAGCAGCAGCTACAGTTGCGACGCCAACTGGGCAAGGCAGTTGCGGTAATGGGCGTGAGCATGGGACTCGCCGCCCTGACATCGTGTGAGAGCCAGTTGGCAGACCTTGACGCGGTCCGCGATGCCACAACGGCAGTGAGCCAACCAGTGGGGAGCAAGGTCCCCAACTGGATGGGTGATGTGGTTGAGCATCAGCCCTCTTTTCCAGGTGGTATGCAAGCCCTCCTCAAGTTTTTGAGTGAGAATATCACATATCCCTTACAAGAAGAAAGCGTTACCGGCAGGGTGGTAGTGAGGTTTGTTGTCGAAACCGACGGCAGCATCACCGAACCCCAAGTGGTAAGGAGCCTTCATCCCCAGCTCGACGCCGAAGCACTGCGAGTGATAAGCCTCATGCCCAAATGGGAACCTGCCATGCAAGGTGACATGAAAGTCAGGTGCGTATATAACATCCCTATCAAATTCGAGGTGGAGCAGTCTGCCAAAGACACGATTTCCCAATAGTTTTGCTCGCTTAATCGGTCTTTGCCGCTTCGCGGCGAAGGTACTCACGCTCGGGAAAGCAAAAAAATCTACGTTTTTTTTTGCTTTCCACTCGCTTAATCGTACCTTTGCAAACGGAAAACAATGGACTGTAAGAAACAGACACTGATGGGCATGACACTCGCCGAACTGCGGCAGGCTGTCGTGCAGATGGGTATGCCCCCTTTCACAGGGGGGCAGATTGCCAGTTGGCTCTATCAAAAGCCCGTGAACACCATCGGTGAGATGACCAACATCTCGAAAGCGAACCGCGAGAAATTGTCGGAGCACTATGACGTTGGACTCCTGTCGCCCACCGACTGTCAGCGGTCGGCAGACGGCACAGTGAAATACCTGTTCCCCACCAGCAACGGCAAGACGGTGGAGACCGTCTATATCCCCGACGGCGACCGCGCCACGCTCTGCGTCTCATCACAGGTAGGCTGCAAGATGGGGTGCACGTTCTGTCAGACCGGCCGTCAGGGCTTTGAGGGCAACCTCACCGCCGGCGACATCCTCAACCAGGTGTATGCCCTCCCCGAGCGCGACACCCTCACCAACATCGTGTTCATGGGACAGGGTGAGCCGCTGGACAACATCGACAACGTGCTCCGCGCCACGGAAATCCTCACCGCACCCTACGGATGGGCATGGAGCCCGAAGCGCATCACGGTGAGCAGCGTGGGCGTAAAGAGCAAGTTGCGCCGTTTCCTCGACGAGAGCGACTGTCATCTGGCCATCAGCCTCCACTCCCCTCTCCATGAGCAGCGTGCGATGCTGATGCCTGCCGAGCGCGCGATGCCCATCGCCGACGTGGTGTCGCTGCTGCGCGAGTACGACTTTACCCACCAGCGCCGTCTCTCGTTCGAGTATATCGTCTTCGGCGGCTTGAACGACACCATCACCCATGCGAAGGAAATCCTACGGTTGCTCCGCGGCCTGGAATGCCGCGTCAACCTCATCCGCTTCCACCAGATTCCCGGCAGCGACCTGCATGGAGCCAGCGAAGAACGCATGGAACAGTTGCGCGACTACCTCACGCAACACGGTATTTTTACCACTATCCGTGCCAGCCGTGGCCAGGACATCTTCGCTGCCTGCGGCCTGCTCAGCACGGCAAAAAAGATTGCCGCCGAGCGCGGTCAGGCCTAAACCGGCAAAGACAAGGACTTCAGGACCTGAAAGGCCTTCGCATCCAAAACATCTCACGAATATTTATCACGGTATCCCATAGGACATGCCATCATTATAAAAACATTCAAAGAAACTGATATGGAAGAGAATAAAATCCGCATTGCTATCACCCATGGCGACACCAATGGCATCGGCTACGAGACCATTTTCAAGACCTTCGCCGACCCCGCCATGCTCGAGTTGTGCACGCCCATCATCTACGGCTCGCCGAAGATTGCCGCCTACCACCGCAAGACTTTGGGCATACAAGCCAACTTCAGTATCATCAGCAAGGCCGATGACGCCCACGCCGACCGGCTCAACATGCTCACCTGTTTCGACGACGAGGTGAAGGTGGAGTTGGGCACACCTACGGCCGTCTCATCCATGGCTGCCCGGAAAGCCCTCGTCCGTGCACTCGGTGATGCTGGCGAAGGTCTTGTCGATGCCGTGGTGACATTGCCCATGAGCGACATCGCTGCATCCGGTGAAGACAAGGCTGCCGACGAGGCCCAAACAGAGAAAACAAGCACACCGCTGGTCATCCATGTGAACAACGACCTGCGCATCGCCTCTGCCACCGGCGACATACCCCTTGCCGATGCCCTCCGCCTGCTGACGAAGGAACTCATCGTGGAGAAGGCCACCACCCTCCACGAGACTTTGCGTCGCGACTTCCGCCTCTCCAACCCTCGCATCGCCCTGCTGCAGGTCAATCCCCAGCCGGGTACCGAGGAGCAAGAGATCCTCAAGCCCGCCATCGAAGACCTCCACGCTGCCAGCGTGGGCGCCTTTGGTCCCTACCCTGCCGACACATTCTTCAGCCAATTCGAGCACATGCAGTTCGATGCCATCCTCACCATGTACCACGACCAAGCAATGCCATCCTTCCGCCTGCTGTCGCAAGAGGCCGACGTGACATTTACCGCCGGACTGCCCTTCATCGTCACTTCGCCCGGATTCGGTCCGCAGTTTGAGGCTGCCGGCAAGGGAACTGCCGACGAGAGCGCCCTCCGCCATGCCCTCTACCTCGCCATCGATGCCGTGCGCCACCGCCGCGACTACGACGCTCCCCTCGCCAATCCGCTGAAGAAACTCTACCACGAGAAACGCGACGAGAGCGAGAAGGTACGCTTCACCATCCCCAAGAAGCACGAGCAGCATTAAGGAAAAGTTTTCAAAAAAATCTGCCAAAATTGCAGTTTTCAGTAAAAATATGTAATTTTGTCACCCAATGAGAACATACAACCTTCAAGACATCAAGCGCAACTACAACATCGTGGGCAACTGCGATGCGCTGAACCGCGCCCTGAACATCGCCCTGCAGGTGGCCGACACCGACCTGTCGGTGCTTATCGAAGGCGAGAGCGGCGTGGGCAAGGAAATCATACCCCGTCTCATCCACGACCATTCACCCCGCCGTAGACAGAAGTATTTTGCAGTAAACTGCGGGGCCATCCCCGAGGGCACCATCGACAGCGAACTCTTCGGCCATGAGCGCGGTGCGTTCACCGATGCCGTGAACGAGAGCAAGGGCTACTTCGGCAGTGCCGACAAGGGCACCATCTTCCTCGACGAGGTGGGTGAACTGCCCATCGCTACCCAGGCCCGTCTGCTCCGCGTGCTCGAGAGCGGCGAATACATCCGCGTGGGCGGCCAGCAGGTGATGAAGACCGACGTGCGCGTGGTGGCTGCTACCAACGTGAACATCCGCAAGGCCATCAGCGAGGGTCGTTTCCGCGAAGACCTCTACTACCGCCTGAATACCATCCCCATACAAATGCCTCCCCTGCGCGAGCGCGGCAACGACATCCTGCTGCTCTTCCGTCTCTTTGCCATGCAGATAGCCGAGAAATACCACCTGCCCCGCATCACCCTCAACGAGGAAGCGCAGCAGCGTATGCTCTCGTATAAATGGCCCGGCAACGTGCGGCAACTGAAGAATATTACCGAACAGATGTCGGTGCTCTGCGAGAAGCGCGAGATCGACGGCGAGATCATCCGTCACTTCATCCCCGACGACGGCAACACCACACTCCCTGCCACCATTGCCCCTGCCGGTGGCAGCCACAGTTATGAGAACGAGCGCGAAGCCGTGTTCAAGATGCTCCTCGACCTCGGCAACAACGTGAAGGACCTGCGCCGCGAACTCAATGGCCTGCGCAAACTCATCGACGACAACAACGCCATTGCCAGTCAGGGACAGACACTGAGTGCCCAATACTCGATGCAACTCGAAAACAACCACCACGAATCGCCCTCCGTGGAAGATGCCGTGGCCGAGGAAATCTCCGAAGCCGAGCCCGAGAGCCTGAACATGAGGGAAGTGGAGAAGGCCAAGATTCTGAAGGCCCTGGAGCGCAACAACGGCAACAGGAAACACGCCGCCCAGGCCCTCGGCATGTCCGACCGCTCACTGTATCGCAAACTCCGACAATATGGAATCACCTAAGAAAATGGTTGCCGCTGTCGTCGTGTCGCTCGCCGTAGCCCTTGTGGTCATGGCGTGCAGCGTCACGTACAAGTTCAACAGTTCGAGCATCGACTACACGAAGACGAAGACCATCACCATCGCTGAATTCCCCATCCGTTCCAGTTATGTATGGGGACCGATGCAAGGCATCTTCAACAGCCACCTGAAAGAACTCTTTTCCAACCATACCCGTCTGATACAGGTGAAGCGAAATGGCGACCTGAAGATAGAAGGCGAGATTACGCAATACAACCAGCGCAACAAGAGCGTTTCGAGCGAGGGCTATTCTGCCCTTACCGAACTCTCGATGACCGTTATCGTGCGCTTCACCAACAACGTGAACCACGACGAGGACTTCGAGGAGAGTTTCACCGCCACCGCTTCCTACGACAGCCGCCAGTCGCTCAATGCCGTCCAAGAGAGTCTGGTGACGGAGATGGTGGAAGACATCACCGAACAGATTTTCAATGCCACCGTGGCCAACTGGTAACCCTATGGACCTGAGACAACTCATCGAGCATCCCGAACTGATGAACAAGGAGACCCTCTATGACCTCCGCTCGCTCATCGCGCTGCATCCCTACTACCAGACAGCACGTCTGCTGATGCTCAAGAACCTCTATCTGCTGCACGACTCCTCTTTCGACGATGAGTTGCGCCGAGCCGCCATCTACATCACCGACCGCACCAAACTCTTCGACCTGGTGGAGGCCGGGCACTACCAACTCAAGCCCCGTCGCCACCACCGTCAGCAAGCCCCTGCCAGTCCGTCGGACCGTACCCTCACCCTCATCGACAATTTCCTCAATACGGTGCCCGACGACAACACGCCCTCCACGAGGAAACGCAAACCCACCGCCGCCGATGCCACCGTCGACTACGTGGCATATCTTTTGCGTGAAGAGGGCGACCACCAGCAGGAAGAACATCCCGAGATGCGTGGCCAAGGACTTATCGACAAGTTCATCAACGACGAGGGCGGCAAGATTACGCTGAAGGAAGAGCCCGAATACGTGCCACAAGCAGAAGAAACGGAAAAAAATGCCGAAGAGGGCTATTTTACCGAGACTTTAGCCCGAATTTACGTCAAACAAGGCAGATATTCGAAGGCTTTGGAAATTATTAAGCGTTTAAATTTGAATTATCCAAAAAAAAGTGCTTACTTTGCAGACCAAATTCGATTTTTGGAAAAATTGATTACAAACAACAATAAAAAATAAAGGAAAAAGATGTTTTACTATTTATTCGTAATTCTTATCGTCATCGCCTCGTTGCTGATGATTGGTATCGTTCTGATTCAAGAGTCAAAAGGTGGCGGTCTGTCGTCGAACTTCTCTGCCGGCAACCAACTCGCCGGTGTGCGCAAGACTACCGACTTCATCGAGAAAGCCACATGGGGCCTTGCCATCGCCATGGTGGTGCTGAGCGTGCTCTGCGCCTACTTCGCCCCCACTGCAGTGACCGAGCAGAGTGCCGTAGAGGCCACTACCACCAACCCGCTGACCAACCCTACCACCCAGCAAAACTTCGGTGTCACCCAGCAGGCTCCCGCTGCTGAAGGTCAGGCTGCCCCTGCTGCAGAAGGCCAGGCTGCCCCCGCTGCTCCCGCTGCTGATGCAGCACCTGCCGCTCCCGCTGCTGATGCCCAGAAATAAAAACAGGCGGATTAAAAAACCGCTTAAAAATTTGGCGATTAGAAATAATTCGTTTATCTTTGCACCCGCTTTTTAACCGAAAGCGGAACATGGTGCCCGTAGTTCAGTTGGTTAGAGCGTCAGATTGTGGTTCTGAATGTCGGGGGTTCGAGTCCCCCCGGGCACACATGAAAGCGAAGGTCCTGCAAATGCTTGCAGGGCCTTTTTCTATAAAAGATATGACTTTGTAACCTGACAAAGACTTTCTAAAAACAGGAAACCAAAATCAAAAACATTACTATATGAGAAAAGTTATCCTATTAGCAGCCCTGGCATGCGCTGCGTTTTCCGCTAATGCCCAAGGCACTTCGGGCATCGACCCCAAGAACCTCGACACCACGGTACGCCCCGGCGACGACTTCTTCCAGTATGCCGCAGGAGGCTGGATGGCCACCCATCCCCTCGATGACGAGCATTCCGAGAACGATGCCTTCACCGTACTCTACGAGAAGAGTCAGGAAGACATTCGTGCGCTGATCATGGAATACGCCTCCACGCCCCAGCCCCAGGGCTCGCTCGGTCAGAAAATCGGTTCCCTCTACAACCTGATGATGGACAGCGTGCGCCTGAACCGTGAGGGCTGGGAACCCCTGAAACCCATACTCGACCGCATTGCCGCCATCAAGGACCGCCGCGAATACCAACTCGTCACTGCCCAGCTCGACCGTCGCGGGTCGGGCACGATGATGTTCGACCTCGGCGTGGGTGCCGACCAACGCAATGCCGACCGCAACATCGTGGGGGTGAGTCAGGGCGGAATCGGTCTGGGAACCCGTGACTACTACCTGAACGATGACGAACAGACCGTCCGCATCCGTGAGGCATATCAAAACATGATCCATCGCCTCTTCGTGATGACCGGCAGCGATGAGGAAACTGCTGCCCGTAAGACCGCTGCCGTGATGGCCATAGAGACCCGTATCGCCAAGGCCAGTTACAGTCGCGTGCAGTTGCGTGATATCGACGCCAACTACCACAAGATGAGTTACAACCAACTGGTATGCGACTTCCCCGGCATCGACTGGGGCAACATCTTCCTGGCCTCTGGCTTTCCTGCTTTCGAGTATGTGGACGTGGGGCAGCCCGAACCTATCCACGAGGTGGAGAAGATTCTCGCCGACACCCCCCTCGACGACCTGAAGGCCTACGCCGAGACAAAGGTCATCAGCGGTGCTGCCAGTAGGATGAGCGATGACTTCCGTGCCGAGGTGTTCAAGATGAGTGCTGTGATGAGCGGTGTGCAGCAGGACCGTCCGCGCTGGAAGCGCGCCGTGTCGCTGGTAAGCGGTGTGCTGGGCGAGGCCATCGGCAAGCTCTATGTGGAGAAGCACTTCCCCGAGTCGAGCAAACAACGCATGCTCCAACTGGTGCATAACCTGCAGACAGCCCTCTCGCAGCGCATCGACGAAGCCACCTGGATGAGTGCCGAGACGAAGGCCCAGGCCAAGGACAAACTCGACAACTTCATCGTGAAGATTGGCTATCCCGACAAGTGGAAAGACTATAGTGGCCTGCAGGTAGACGAAAGCCTGTCGCTCTATGAGAACATCGCCAACATCTCAGAGTTCATGATGATGGACGAATTGAGCCGTAAAGTGAACAAGCCTGTGGACAAGATGGAATGGCTGATGACGCCCCAGACCATCAACGCCTACTACAACCCCACCACCAACGAAATCTGCTTTCCTGCCGCCATCCTCCAGCCGCCCTTCTTCGACCCCAATGCCGACGATGCCGTGAACTATGGTGCCATCGGTGGCGTTATCGGGCATGAGATGAGCCATGGCTTCGACGACCAGGGGAGCCAGTTCGACAAGTATGGCAACCAGCACAACTGGTGGACGGAGCAAGACAAGAAGAACTATGAGGTGCGCACGAAGGTGCTTGAGGACTATTTCAATACGGTGGAAGCCGTTCCCGGCAAGAACATCAACGGCAAACAGACCCTTGGAGAGAACATCGGCGACAACGGCGGACTGAACATCGCCTTCCGGGCCTTCCAGAACGCCATGAAGCAGCAACCATTGGGCATCGCCGACGGTTTCACGCCCGAACAGCGTTTCTTCCTCTCATGGGCAAGGGTATGGGCCTGCAACGCCCGTCCGGAATACGTGGAATACCTCATCACCGTAGACACCCACTCCCCCAACAAAGCCCGCGTGAATGCTGCCCTTCCCCATATCGACGCCTGGTATGACGCCTTCAAGGTGAAGCGTGGTGACCGTCTCTTCCTCCCGAAGAAGAAACGTGCGCAGATTTGGTAAGGTCATCTACGACCAACATGGTCATACGCGCCATCCAACGAGATACCAAACGAAAATCCCTGATACTCAGTTGAGTATCAGGGATTTTCGTTTTACCAGTGATCCGCTTGGGGCTCGAACCCAAGACCCCAACATTAAAAGTGTTGTGCTCTACCAACTGAGCTAGCGGATCTCCGTTTCATTAAAAGCGAGTGCAAAGGTAGTATATTTTTCAATAACTGCCAAATTTATTTTTCCTTTTTTTGTGGACAAGTGATGAAAACACCTTTTTTCAGGGCTTTTCCATCACTCCACACCAGAAGTGACGTCTTCATTGACATCATCCTTACTCCTCTTACTGGAGAGACCTGCGTCACTTGCCAAGAGCAGTGCTTTTGGTGGAAAGACCTCGTTGGGCGTGAGGCCATCGGGCGGCAGGCCGTCGCCGTCAATAGGTCCGTCGGGTGGGTCATCCCCTTCCTCCTCTTCCTTGGTGACATAACGCTGGTAATAGGCGATGAGCAGCGTGGTGAGCGGCAGGGCGATGATGAGTCCGATGAAGCCGAGCAGAGCTCCCCACACCGACAACGACAGCAGGAGAATGGCGGGGTTAAGTCCCATCGCCGACCCCATGATCTTGGGTGTCGTGACCATGTCGGTGATGATTTGCACGATGATGAAGACGAGCACAGCCATACCAAAAATCACCCAGAAATTCTGTCCGGTATCCGCTGCCTTAAGCAAGGCGAGGAATGCCGTTGGGATGAGTGCGAAGGTATGGAGGTAGGGCACGAGGTCCATGATGCCGATGAGTATGCCCATGCCTATGGCCATGGGGAAGTCGATGATGGTGAATCCGATGCAGAACATGATGCCCATGCAGAGCGCCACGAGTCCCTGTCCGCGGATGTAGTTGTTGAGTTCGCGCTCCACGTCGACCATGAGCGACATCCAGAATGGTCTTGACTTTTTCGGGAAGATTTTCACCCAGTTGTTGGTGAGGTATTCGTAGTCGAGGAGGATGAAGAACATATACAACAAGGCGATACACGAGGCAACGATGCTGATGACGACATTCGCCGTCTTCCCCACGAAGGAGAACAAGCGTGGCATGGTGATTTTGAGTGTCTCGATGAAGTCGCGGCTCTGGAAGAACTCCATCACGCGGTCGCGGTTCTGGTTGAGCCAGTCGTGTATCATGGCCGAGAAGTCGCCCTTTGCCGACTGCTGGTTGAGGTATTTCATCAGCACGACCCCCAGTCGTTCGAACTGCTCTATCATTGGCGGGATGATGAAATAGAACACCACTGCCAAGATGATGGTCACCCCCAGCATGGTGACTACGATGGCCAGCGGTCGTGTGGGCACATGGAGCCGGTATTGCACGAATTTCACGGCAGGATAGAGCAAGTAGGCCAGCAGCCATCCCACGAAGAACGGCAGCAACACCTTTCCAAGCAAGTTGAACAGGTATAAGATGCCGATGACAATCACGGCAATGATTGTCCACCGAGCCAACCTGTCGAATGTAATTTTTCCCTCAAGCATAAAAAGGGGTACTAATTAATAATACATAAAAATCATCCCTCCACTGCCTTGCGATAGCATTCGCGGCAGAGCGGTTCGTATTGTGCTTTCTCGCCCAGGAGCACCCGTTTGTCATCATTCACTAAGCGATGGCTGACATATGCCAGCGCCCCGCACCTCACGCAGATGGCGTGAACCTTGGTCACTTCGTCGGCAATGGCGCATAGTGCCGGCATCGGTCCGAAGGGCTTTCCCCGGAAGTCCATGTCGAGTCCGGCGATGATTACCCTCACGCCCCTGTTTGCCAGTTGATTGCACACGTCAACGAGTCCGTCGTCGAGGAACTGTGCCTCATCGATGCCCACGACGTCGATGTCCGACGAGAGCAGGAGAATGGTTCCCGATGTATCGACGGGAGTGCTGACGATGGAGTTGCGGTCGTGGCTCACTACCTCTTCATCGGAGTATCTGGTGTCGATGGCGGGCTTGAATATCTCCACCCGCTGTTTGGCAAACACAGCGCGCTTGACACGCCGGATGAGTTCCTCGGTTTTCCCCGAGAACATCGATCCGCACACCACTTCTATTCTTCCGGGCCGGTGCAGTTCCCCTATAGCATTGTCGGTCATGATGATTGCAAAAATACGAAGATTATGTGAACTGACCAACAATAGAATGCAAAATGTTACTAAAATGTAAAATTGGCTGAATTATTTTGCCATTTCTGCGAATTGGTGTATATTTGCGCCAATTATGGGCATACTGTATATCGTTCCCACCCCCGTAGGTAACCTGGAAGACATCACGCTCAGGGCCCTCAGGGTGCTGAAGGAGGCAGACTTGATACTGGCGGAAGACACCCGCACGACGGGTTTGCTGCTGAAGCACTACGACATCCACAACCAGTTGCTCTCGCACCATAAGTTCAACGAGCACGGCACTTCTGCAGGCATTGTGGAGCGCCTGCGGTCGGGACAGACGATAGCGTTGGTGAGCGATGCCGGCACACCGGGAATCAGCGACCCGGGATTTTTCCTGATCAGGGAGGCGGTGGCTGCCGGCATAGAGGTGCAATGCCTGCCAGGTGCCACGGCATTCGTCCCGGCGCTGGTGAGTTCGGGCCTTCCCGACGACCGTTTCTGCTTTGAGGGCTTCCTTCCCCAGAAGAAAGGGCGCCAGACACGTTTGTCGTCGTTGGCTGCCGAGCAGCGCACGATGGTTTTCTACGAGTCGCCCTACCGTCTGGTGAAGACCCTTACCCAATTGTCGGAAGTGCTGGGAGGTGACCGTAGAGCCTGTGTCGCGCGTGAAATCAGCAAGTTGCATGAGGAGTGCAGGCGCGGCACATTGTCGGAGTTGGTCGCCCACTTCACGTCTACCCCACCCCGTGGTGAGATTGTGCTTATCGTATCGGGCAGCGATGCCAAGAGCCACCATGCCCCAGAAGTTTGAACCCATTTTAAAACGTAGAATAAAATGAAGAAAGTACTGTTTTTTGCCATTTGCGCGCTGATGGTCGTTGGCTGCCAGGAAGAGAAGAAAGAGCCTGTAGCCGTCGTACCCGACCAAAGCGCATTGGTAGACTCGCTTCAGCAGGTGATAGAAGGCCGTGACAGCGAGATCAACGAAATCATGTCGACATTGAACCAGATTCAGGAAGGTTTCCGTCTGATTACCGAGGCCGAAGGGCGTGTGACACTTGCCAAAAACGGTGAGGGCAGCGACAAGGCCGCGAAAATCAAGAGCGACATCGAGTTTATCCAGAACAAGATGAAGACCAACCGTGAGATGATTGAGAAGTTGCGTACCCAGCTCAACGAAAGCACCATCAAGGGCAATGAGCTGAAGCAGACATTGGAGAACACGATTGCGAGTTTCCAGCGTCAGATTGCCGAAAAAGACCGCCAGTTGAGTGAGCTCCAGTCGGCTCTTGAGGCCAAGGACATCCATATCACCCAGTTGGACCAGCGTATTGACAACCTGCACAACGACGTGACCGACCTGCAGACGGAGAGTTCACAGAAGTCGAAGACCATCAGCGAGCAAGACAAGCAGTTGAATACCGCGTATTATGTCTTTGGCACGAAGAGCGAGCTGAAGGAACAGCACATCGTCGAGAAGAACGAGGTGTTGCGTGAGAACTTCAACAAGAACTATTTCACGAAGATAGATATTCGCACCGAGCGCTCCATTCCCCTCTACTCGAAGTCGGCGAAGGTGCTTACCCACCACCCAGCCAGTTCCTATCGTCTTGAAACAGACGCCAACAAGAACTACACGCTCCGTATCCTTGACCCCAATCAGTTCTGGAGCACCAGCAAATACCTGGTTATCCTGGTGAAATAACGCAAGCCGACGGAAATATCCGTTATGCGAATGATATAGAAATCCCCCGTGCTGACATGACAGCACGGGGGATTTTTCGATGACGTTCCAGGATTATCTATAGCCGCTTCCGCCACCACCGCCGCTTCCGCCGCCGCCACTGTAAGAGGAACTTCCGCCACCACCCGAACTGCTGTGGTAATCGTGTGAAGCCCTGGCCTCCTTGCGCTCTTCTTCCAGTTCCTTTGGTGTCTTGTAGTGGGCAGCATAATTGAATGCCGAGTTGGCGAGCGTCGACAATGCTGCAGTGCTGGCAAGCACGTCGGGGTCGTAGAGCACATCCTTGAGCGCACCCAGCTGGCTGAAGTCGGGCATCACCTTCTTCATCTCTGCCACCACCTGGTCGGAGATGCCGAATACGGTGGCATACACCAGGTAGTCTTTCCATAGTTTCACCTCTTCGATGGAATGCTCTCCCGCCAATGTGAAGTCCTCGAGGAATTTCTTCAGTCCGAACACCTCGCTGGTGGATTTCCTGTTGAGTCCATATATGCTCATGTTGGTGCCTTTCTCCAGCGCGCTGTTCATCTTTTGTGCCATGTCCCTCAGCGAGAGCGTGTCTTTGTGGACGAAAGCCTTCAATTCGCTTGGGTCAAGGACATGGTCCTCGCCTGCCGCCTTGCAGAGCAGCCGTTGCAGGTAGTATGCATAGTCATGAGAAGCCTTCTTCCCATTTTCCTCATTGTCAGTGGGTTCTGCCACAAGGAACCGTTTCTGCACGTTTCCTTTGGTATCGGTCACCCTCACCACAGAGAGCTGGTTGTCGTAGACCATGCGCAGGATGTATGCCCTTCGCAGCGCGTCGAGGTTTTTCCCCTTCACGGCAAAGAAAGTGCCCGCCACCTTATTGAGGTCTCCGCCCAGTGGGATGCCCCAGAACCAGTTGTCTACCCTACCCTTGAGGTTTCCGAATAGTCCGTACATCAGATTGTCTTTGTCGCACCTTTCCTTGGTGAGGATTGGAGTGGCTATGACTACCACGGGCACGAGGATACAGAGCAGTACCCATGCCAGTCCGTTCCAGAAGCTGTCGTCGCCGGACCCCATTCCGGAATGTGATGCCTTGGCGTTCTGCCGGTCCACTTCTTCTGTGTCAAGGTATTGGCTTCCCCTCAGCGCTTTCCGCTTCACCGCCTTGTAGAAAGTCTTCTTCACGGTGGTAGCGGGATGGAACATCCCCTTGTTGAATTGCACCATGACGGTCATCTTCTCCTCTGTGTCGCAGAACGGCTTTGTCGTCTCCACTTCAATCTTTCCGCCTTCCACATGGATGGTGCCATAGTGCCCAAACGACCACACGCGCGTGTTCTCCGGCGTGAACGTCTTCCCATCGCCTTCGATGGTCACCCTCATGTGCCTGGCATACGGACTTGCCGCCTGATAGAAGGTGAAGATAAATCCATCGTAGTCGGTGTAGGCCTTGACGAGCCGTGTGAGGGTATAACGGATATGGTGGTCATGGTTGCCATACTCGCTGATGCCCCAGCACAGTTCGTTGCCCTCGTCGGCCTTATAGATGCCGCACTTGTAGGCTTTTTCCTGGAATGAAGCGCCCACTTTCCACGGCGTGATGTTCTCGAACTCACGGCCCTGTTCATCGGTCACCGCCAGTTCGCCGATGTCGCGCCCTTGCAGGTCGTACATCTTGATGAATCCCTCGGTGCCAGTATTGACGGTCACCTTTCTTGACTCACAGATACGGGCATTCCCCAAATCGTTGATTATCACATGGATATCATCATTATACAACTGAGCCGACACGTGGCCAGCCCACAACGACAACATCCCGATGAAGACCATGCGCAATGCCGTGCCCGTCGCTCCACCCATCTGTTCCTTTCTTGCCTTCGCCTTCAACCTGAGCAGATTGATACCCCGGCAGAGCAGTGCCAAAAGAATGACAAGCAGACACCCCAGCACGGCAGTAGTCTTCGGATAGGCTGAGATATACTCCATGAGCACGCTCCCTCCCGACTCCGTTTTTGGCGTGTTGTCGTTCATCATGGGCGAGTGGAGTTCCGCCTCGGGAATGGCGAAGGTTGTCGGGAGACTTATCCCGTTGTTTCCCTCGGTTTCTGCCGTCGAAGGGTCCGTAGGGTTGTCGGACATCACTGCAGCGGAAGCATTCACGCCAGCCGAAGAGGGTATCCCGTCGAAAAGTCCTGCCCTGAACGCCACGTGCAGGGGCATGCTCGAGACATTTCCTCCCTTTTTCGGTGTGACGACGAGTTGTCCGTCGCTGAGGTGATAGTCCATTTGCGGCGAAGAATGTGCGATATCGATGTCCTTGTCGGTCAGCGTTTTCTCTTTCAGGTACAGACGCACTTCTGCCGCTTGGGCGGGCGCCTGTCCTGCAAGGTTGACGAAATCATAGTCAAGCACGTCATTCCTCCCGTCGTTGTGGAGCATGTTCTTCAACGGATAGGTCACGAAATACCTCCGGCGGTTGTTGGGATCGAGTCCCCAACAGTAGTGGGCAAGATGGTCGTCGACCCATTTCCTGCCGCATTTCCCCTGTTTCTCTTTTGAGGAAACCGACGATTTCCACCATTCGAGTCGTTGAAAATAGTTCTGTCCGTCGAATCCCACGTTCATGATGAATTTCTTCATCATGTGGCTGTCGTCGATGGGGATGAAAGCCTCGTCGGTTCCCCCTGGCGTGATGTCGCGCACCTCTGTGACGATGGCATGCTCTGCCGTCAGCTGCACGTTGACGCTGATGCGGTGGAGGACGGTCTGTGCTCCCGCCGTGATGGTCAGTGGCAACAAAGCCCATGCCAGTAAAAGCTTGGTTTTTCTCATAGCCCTGGTTTTAGTCTTCGGTTCCGAAGGGAGAGTAACAAAGGGAGGGTGATGGAAAGCCCGTGAATCAATCGCAGGAATACCATATCAGTCCGTTCCTTGCAATCCTTTTCATCTACCTTCTACTTCCCCTTCCAAAGGAAGCATAAGAAGTCGGTTTACGTGATGCAAAAATACATAAAAAAAGCAAACAACAAGATTCTGGGAGAATAAATTTTTCGGTCACCGGCACCAGACCGTATATTTATCCACAAAAACATGGCATATTCATTCATTTCATGTGTTTTATAAGGATTTTCGGCACCGTCGCACCGACACTTCGTCAAGCGAATTGTTAAAAAAAGCACCCCTTTGCCATATAAGATTAGTAAACCTCGTATTATTTTCACTTTTTTATGGTTTTGTTTGCAATTTGCAAGAAAAAACGCTAATTTTGCAAACTGCATTTATGTGCAATGTTGGAAACGAACAATAATAGATAAACACACTTTTTTATGAAAAAAAGACTATGCTTGATTTTGGCCTGCCTTTTCATGTCTATTGGAACGGCATTGGCTCAGCACACTGTCAATGGTACCGTGGTATCGGCCGACGACGGTGAGCCTATCATCGGCGCCACAGTGAAGGTGAAAGACACCAATACCGGTGTGGTGACCGACATCGACGGTAAGTTCAGCCTGAGCACCAGTACAGCCAAACCCACCCTCGAAATTACCTATATCGGTATGAAGAAAATGACCGTGAAAGGCGGCAAGGACATCGTGGTGAAAATGACATCCGATGCCAACCTCATCGAGGAAGTGGTGGTCACTGGTATGCAGCAGATGGACAAGCGTCTGTTTACCGGTGCCACGACAAAAATAGATGCCGACAAGGCGAAGCTCGACGGTGTGGCCGACGTCACCCGTTCGCTTGAGGGCCGTGTGTCGGGTGTGACGGTGCAGAACGTGTCGGGAACCTTCGGTACTGCCCCGAAAATCCGCGTGCGTGGCGCCACCTCCATCTACGGCAGCAGTTCGCCACTGTGGGTGGTCGACGGTGTGATTATGGAGGATGCCGTGAACGTATCGGCCGACGACCTTTCGTCGGGTGATGCCGCCACGCTGATTTCCAATGCCATTGCCGGTCTGAATGCCGATGATATTGAGAGTTTCCAAGTGCTCAAGGACGGTAGTGCCACTTCCATCTACGGTGCGCGCGCCATGGCCGGTGTGGTGGTCATCACCACAAAGAAGGGCCGCTCGGGCAGCAGCAGCATCAACTATACGGGAGAGTTCACCTACCGCATGAAGCCCAGTTACGCCGAATACAACATCAGCAACTCCCAGGAACAGATGGGTATCTACAAGGAGATGGAAGCCAAGGGCTGGCTGGAATTCTCCGCCCTTGCCAACGGCTCGTCGTCGGGTCTCTACGGCCGCATGTACAACATGATGGACCAGTGGGATGCCGAGAAAGGGTTCAGTCTCCCCTTCACTCAGGCCGCCATGAACAGATACCTGCAGCAGGCAGAGTTCCGCAATACCGACTGGTTCGACCTGTTGTTCAACAACAACGTGATGATGAACCACTCGGTGAGCATCTCCACAGGTACGGACAAGGCCAATCTCTATGCCTCACTCTCCGCTCTCGTCGACCCGGGATGGTATAAGGACAGCAAGGTGCAGCGCTATACCGCCAACATGAACGCCTCGTTCAACCTCTCGAAGAACGTGACGCTGACCATGCGCACCACCGGTTCGTTCCGCGACCAGAAGGCTCCTGGTACACTCAACCAGAGCACCGACGTGGTGAGTGGTGCCGTGAACCGTAGTTTCGACATCAACCCGTTCAGCTTCTGTATGAACACCTCACGTACGCTCGACCCCTACGACACCTATACCCGTAACTATGCTCCGTTCAATATCTTCGACGAGTTGGACAACAACTACATCGACGTCGACGTGATGGACCTGAAGTTCCAGGGCGAGTTGTCGTGGAAACCTATCCTCGGTCTTGAACTGAAGGCACTGGGTGCCTACCGCATCAACCACTCCAACCGTGAGCACTATGTGCTCAACCACTCCAACCAGGCCGAGGCCTACCGTGCCGGTGTCGACAATCCCAACATCATGTACAACAACACCTATCTGTACACCGACCCCGACGTGCCCAACTCACTCCCCATCTCCGTGATGCCCGAAGGCGGTATCTACACGCTGAACCGCAACAAGGTGAAACAGCTCGACTTCCGTGCCACCGCAAATTATAATAAGGTATGGAACGACACCCATATTTTCAACGTCCTGGTAGGTATGGAAGCCAACCGCGCCGACTACGATGCCGCAGAGTTCACCGTGATGGGTGTAGACTACGAGATGAGCAAACTGGTGCATATGAACAAGGACCGCACGAAGCAAGCCATCGAGGAAGGCACCACTTTCGACTCCTTCGGTCAGTCGTGGAACCGCCGTCTGGCCTACGTTGCCAACCTCAACTATTCCTACAAGGGCCGTTACGTGTTGAACCTTACCGGTCGTTACGACGGTTCCAACCAGTTGGGCAAGGCCCGCAAGTCGCGCTGGCTCCCCACCTGGAACGTCTCCACTTCGTGGAACGCCCATGAGGAGAAATGGTTCCAGAACTGGCAGGAGAAGACCCGCAACGCCTTCTCGCATGCCACCCTCCGCCTGTCGTACTCGCTCAACGGTGAGCAGACCACCGCTTCAAACGCCCTTGCCATTTATCGTTCGGAAATCATCTGGCGTCCATGGGGCGACCAGCAGGAGAGTGCCATCTACCTCTCCTCGTTGGCCAACTCTGAACTGACCTACGAGAAGAAGCATGAGTTCAACGTGGGTATAGACCTCGGTTTCATCGGCAACCGCATCAACTTGGTGACCGACTTCTACTGGCGCGACAACTTCGACCTGATGGGTTATACGAACACCCCGGGTGCTGGTGGTGAAATCCGCAAGTTTGCCAACGTGGCTTCGATGAAGTCACATGGTGTAGAGGCTACCCTGACCACACAGAACATCCGTACCGACGACTTCTCGTGGACCACCGACCTCACCTTTGCCTATTGCAAGACCGAGATTACCGACCTGCTTGCCCAGACCCGTGTCATCGACCTGGTGCGCCAGAACGGTTCCTACCGCAAAGGCTATCCTCACCGCTCGCTGTTCTCTATCCCCTTCATGGGTCTGAACGACGAAGGTATCCCCACTATCACCAACGAGGAGGGTGAAGTGACCACTACCAACATCAACTTCCAGGAGTACGACAAGCTCGACTTCCTGAAGTATGAAGGTCCGACGGAGCCCACCACCACCGGTGGTATGAACAATATGATTCGCTGGAAGAACTGGCGCCTGAACGTGTTCGTCACCTATTCCTTCGGCAACAAGATTCGCCTCGACCCGGTGTTCGCCTCCGGCTACTCTGATCAGGCCGCCATGCCCAAAGAGTTCAAGAACCGCTGGGTGATTCCCGGCGACGAGGAGAAGACCATCATCCCCGCCATCGCCAGTGTGCGCCAGCGTTCGAACGACTACACGCTGAGTTACGCCTACAATGCCTACAACTACTCTACGGCCCGTGTGGCCGACGGTGGTTTCATCCGTCTGAAAGACGTGTCGCTCACCTACGACTTCAACCCCAGCTTCCTGCACAAGATTGGACTGAGCACCGCCTCGCTGAAACTCGATGCCACCAACCTGGTGTTGCTCTATGCCGACAAGAAACTCAACGGCCAAGACCCGGAGTTCGTGAACGCCGGTGGTGTGGCCTCTCCCCTCTCGAAGCAGTTTACGCTGACTGTCCGTCTCGGCATTTAATCATCATTGAATCCATTAAAAAGCAACCATAAGATATGAAATCAGTAAAATATATCATGATGTCGGCGCTCGTAGCGCTCTCCCTGTCGTCATGCAGCGAGAGTTTCCTCGACCATCCTGCCGACGACCGCACTGAAATCGACTCTGAGGACAAGATCATCAAACTGCTGACCAGTTCTTATCCTGGGGGCAACTACTTGTGGGTTTGTGAATTGTCGAGCGACAACCTCATCGACAACCAGACTCCGCATATGCCTACGAAGAGTTGGGACCCGCAAATCCTCTCCCACTACAACTACCCCTCTTACGACCGTGCCGACGACCAACTCTACAAGTTCGAGCCTGCCACGATGTCTACCTACTCCGACCACGACCAGCCTGGCCAGATATGGGAAGGGTTCTACTCCAGTATAGCCTCTGTAAACGCTGCTCTTGAAGCCATCGACAAAGTGGCTGCCGAGACAGGCATGACAGCCCGTCTGAAGGCCGCCCGTGCCGAGGCCCTGCTTATCCGTGCCTACGACCATTTCTGCCTGGTGAACGTTTTCTGCCAGCCCTACAAGGATGCCGAGGCCAGCAAGCGTGATATCGGCGTGCCCTACGTGACCGTTTCAGAGGATGTGGTACAGAAGGAATACGACCGTGGCAACGTGGCAGAGGTCTATGACAAGATCCAGGCCGACCTGGAGGAAGGCCTTGCTTCCCTCGACGAGCAAATCTTCGAGAAGCCCAAATGGCACTTCAACAACAAGGCAGCCCATGCCTTTGCCGCCCGCTTCTATCTCTATAAGCATGAGTGGCAGAAGACCATCGACCATGCCAACGCCGTGCTGGGCACCGACTACAGCACGCTCAAGGACATGATGTTCGACTATGCTCCCCTTGGTGATGCCTACTATGGCGACGATTTTGCCAACGCCTGGCAGAATCCTGCCCAGAACAACAACCTATTGCTCATCTCCACCTATTCGGTATTGGCACGCCGCTCCGTGGGCTACCGCTATTCCTGCGCCGGCCCTGCCGCCCGCGAGGTGTTCCTCATTACCAGTGGCCGCCACGCTTTCTGGCGCAGTTACTACATCTGCCCGCTCACCGGTGTTGCCGGCATGTTCGGCTCCAGCACCTCCGACTACGGCTATCGTTCGGGCAAGATCAGCGAGCAGTTTGAATTCACCGACAAGATTGCCCAGATTGGCTACGCCCATATCATCCACCGCGCCTTCACCGCCAACGAACTGTTGCTGGAGCGCGCTGAGGCCAAAATCATGCTGAAGCAATATGACGCTGCCTGTGAAGACATGTGCAACTACTGGAACATCAGCATCGAGAAACTTCCCGACGTAGACAAGGCCACCTATGGCGCATACGTCAACGTGGCCACCAAGGCCATCATCGACTCGTGGTATTCGGATGCCTCTCACGACAACTGCTTCGAGAACTGGGACTTCACCCAGGGTGTGAGCAGCAGCTATGTGATACCTCATGAGGCTACCCCATACATGAACTGCCTGAACGAATGGCGCCGCTGGGAGACCTCGTTCGAGGGACTCCGTTTCTTCGACCTGAAGCGCTGGGGATTGGAATACAAGCACATCGTGGGTCTGAACAGTGAGGAATACCCACTTCCCGTGAACGACCCGCGCCGTGCCATCGAAGTGCCCTGGGAGGCCATTTCTGCCGGTATGGCCAGTTCACGCGGCGCGATGTCGGCTCCCGCCAATGCCAACATCGGACTGATTGACACCAAAGAATTCAAGACCAATTAAAGGAGGACACAGCAATGAGAAACAGACTGAATATCCTATTTTTCTGCGCCATGATGATGGTGGGCACCGGGTTCATCTCCTGTTCTGAAGACGACCTTGGCCCCAGCATCTTCGACACCAACGACTATCCGCTTGACAGGACAAAATACTCATTTCCCCTCGACACCTTCCTGAAGGTAAACTTCCTGGAGCCCTACAACGTGAAGTTCATCTACCGCATGGAAGACATCGGCTCCGACATGTCGAAGAACCTTACGCCAGCCGAATATTCGAAGAGCATCCAGTTGGCCGTGCTGTCGAAATATCTCTGGTACGACGTATATGAGAAATACGGCACCGACCGGTTCCTGAAAGAGAACAGTCCGCGTATCATCCATGTCATCGGCTCGAAGAACCTGAACCCCAGCCAAGGCACCGAGATCCTGGGTGTGGCAGAGGGAGGCTTGAAAATCTCGCTCTACAACGTGAACAACCTCAATCCTGCCGACATCGACATGATGAATGAATATTTCTTCAAGACGATGCACCATGAGTTCGGCCATATCCTCGACCAGACCCACCTGCGCCCATCTGACTTCAACATGATTTCGCGCAGTTTCTACGATGCCTCGACGTGGACCAACCTGCCCGACTCCATGGCTGCCGGCCGTGGCTTCGTGTCACCCTACGCCGCCAGTGCCGCCGGTGAGGACTGGGTAGAGGTGCTCGCCAACTACGTCACCCGCGATTCGCTGAGCTGGGCAGCCATGATGCGTGCCGCTGCTTACGAATGGGAAGAAGTCGACATGACCCGGGAGGATTACGTGAAGCGTGCCGCCGGTGCCAACCTCGATACCGTGGGCTACTACCGCCAGCACGACAACGGAGAGGAAAAAGTGTATCGCAAGGTTTGCAAGCGCTACTCCGACGACTATGTGTCACTCGATGAGGACGGCAACGTGCAATGGGAACATCCCGCCGGCGTTTTTGGCGACCAAGTCATCCTGCAGAAGCTCGAGATGGTAGAGGCCTGGATGAAAGAGCACTGGAACATTGATATCCATGGCCTGCGCTACGAAGTGCAGCACCGCCAGTTTGCCACCAATCCCGATGGCTCGTTCAAGATTGGCTTCAATGGCCGTCTCGTGAACCGTCTCACCGAGCCTTACGAGGGAGATTCCTCCATCACGCTGATGGACTACCTGGAGACATGGGTTACGATTTATAAGAGTATACAACAATAAGACACCGACATGAAAAAGATATTAAGCATTTCATTGATTCTGGCCGCCTGCCTCGCTTTCAACTCCTGCGTGCAGGAAGAGGACGACATCTTCGACAAATCTGCTGCCGAGCGTCTGAATGAGGCCAGTGACGTGTATTCCAAGCGTCTGATGGCATCGCCCAACGGCTGGGCCATGCAGCTGTATCCCACCAACGAAGACGAATGGCCCTACGGCAACGGTTATCTGGTGCTCTGTCGTTTCAACAAGGACTACTCCGTTGACGTGTCGATGAACAACATTTTCACCGACGGAACGTATTGGACGGAAACCTCGCTCTGGGAAGTGCTCACCGACAATGGTCCCGTGCTGTCGTTCAACTCGCACAACAAGTGTATCCATGCTTTCAGCGACCCCTATGACATCTGGTTCACCGGTACCGACGACCATGCCAACAACGAGTCGGGCACGGGTATCGGCGGCGACTATGAGTTCATCATCGTCGACGCCCCCGAGGATGCCTCGTACATGATGCTCAAGGGCAAGAAGCGCGGCACCTACAACCTGCTCACCTCCGTGGAGATGGGTGTGGACTTCGAGGACTACCTCACCGATGTGAAGAACTTCCGCAAGACCTACTTCCCGATGAATGCCCCCACGTTCGACGTAGTGCATTTCGGCGACAGTCTCTGCAAGATGGAGATGAGCTACCCCAGCGAGATGAACGGTGACGCGACGAAGAACCTCGACTTCGACGGTCTGCCCAACATCTATCCTTACGACGGCGACCCCATCATCGACCAGAAGTTCAACACTTTCCTCATCACCAAGCGTGGCAACGAATACTATCTGCGTTTCCGCGACAAGATCAAGGCTGGCGACGTGGAAGTGCAGGAATTCGTTTATCGCACCGAGAAAGACATCTTCGAGTCGGTAGACAACCCTGCCTATTACATCGAGGGTAACAACCCCTTCACGTTCTTTTCCTCTACGATGGAGAAGGGAAGCGCCACATGGATTCTCACCGACCAGTCGGAGAAAGGTGCCGCTTTCATCAGCCAGCTCAGCGAGTACTTCACCTCGCTCTCCAACTCGTCGAACACGGTATCGTTCGGACAAGTACAGCTGGTTCCCACCGACCAGGGCATTCTCCTTCAGGTGGCCTACAAGAACAAGCCCAAGAAAGGCCGTGAGAGCACAGGCTACATGCAATACCTCTACAACATGAACAATTCTGGCGGAAAGTTCAAGCTGACCTACAACAAGCCCTATGGCACCACCTCACAGGAAGAGAACACGTCGATGATTGGTCTCGACCAACCCTCCGTCAAGGCCGTGGTCGACTTCTTTGCCCAGGAGTTCGAGATTGGTGGCGGCACGACTGCCTTCAACCTCAATACCGTAAGGCTATCGCCTTCTTCGGCCACCAGCTCATACATCATCATGTCGAAAAAGTAATTACTCATTTTTAATTTTATAGCGTATGAAAAAATCTTTATTCCTAACATTGGCACTCACATGTGCCTTGGCGGGCTTTGCCCAGACGCCAACAGTAAAAGACGGCTACATCACGAAGAGCCAGATGAAGGACCTGCCCAACCAGAAGATGGAGCGGGCCGACCTCAATGTCTCTTCGCGTCCCCGTCATTCAGTAGACAACAGCGTGTACTACACCATCCCCGGAGGCCTCTTTACCGCATGGGGTGTCGATGGTAGCGGCTATATCGTTTCCCAAGTTGTCTTGCCACCGTTTGTGGAGACCACCTTCAAGAACATGAAGACCGACAAGTCGAAAGACGTTTGGATGATGAACAGCAGTGACCTCACCTCAATGGAAGACGAGAACGGCGACATCGTTACCACTTGGAACCCCATGGGAATGTGGTATACCTTCGTCCTTGGCTCATCCAACAACAACAACACCTACCAGTGGAATGAGGACAACTACTGGGTAAAGTCAGGTTCATACGGAGCCAACGACCTCTCTGTCATCTCTACCTACAGCATGTATGGCGGCGACGTGCTCATGCTTTCGGCCACCGACATGCACGGCAGCCGTCTGAGTGGCAAGAACTATTACCGCAACACCCTGTCGGGCTGGGGATTCCTGAGCACTGACTTCCTGTTCGGTACCGGTAACGCCAATGATGAAAGCGACCCTGACTATGCCTATGGCTTCGCACAGGAATACAATGCCCTTCTTGCTCCTCTCTACATCGACGAGCTGCACGTGATGGGTCTTACCTACAACCAGTCTGGTCCTATCCCCGAGGGCAAGTCACTGAAGGCATACTTGATGCTGGTTGACACCCTGGAGAACACCACAGAGACTCTTGCCACCTTCGAGGCACTCGCAGGCGACACCATCGACTTTGTGGAGTCTTCACCCAACTGGGGTTCTTCAGATGGCCCCAACGCCAACAAGACCGCCTATTTCGGTACTGTGGTGTTCAGGAACACAGAGAAGGTTGCCGACATCTTCGGCAACGAGCAGCCCCTTCCTGCTGCCATCCCCGCCGGCAGTGTATGGCGCATTCAGTTTGAGGGTCTGAACGACGAGGGTGTTTGCCTCGGCGTATATGGTGTCGTCAACAGCGACGTGGAAGCTTCCTATATCCCACAGGGCACCGTGCTCACCGAACAGGGCTATGCCTATTCCTACCGTTCACACATTTCTCCCGCCATCGAGATTCTCGGCCAGTTCGAGTCGATTGACGTGGTGGAGAAAGACTTCCTCAACTTCGAGTCTGAGGCCGACTTCCCCGCCGACAAGTTCAACGGATGGAATGTGCTGCGCGTATCGGCCGACGGCCAGACCGTGAGCACCGATGGTCTTGAGGGCGGTGACTACGACATGGGCTGTGCTTTCGTAGGCACTACCATCGACTGGTTTGACGAGGGTGGAAGCGCCAACTACGACATCGCCGTAGAGGACGCTCCCGAGTGGCTTACCGGTATCCAGGTTGACACCACCTACTACAATGGCAACAACATCCCCGGCTACAACCTGGTTATCCCCGTTTGCGAGCCCCTTCCAGAGGGTGTTACCGGCCGTCAGTGCGCTGTCAACATCGTTGGCTATGCCGACATCCCCGGCAACCACCAGCTCATCATCCTCCAGGGTGATGCCCAGATCGACCTCGGCATCAAGGATGTTGCCCGTCAGGAAGGCCGCAAAGGCGACAACAGGACTTACGGCCTTGGTGGCCAGCGCCTGTCGAAGCCCGTTGCAGGTCAGGTATTCATCAAGAACGGTCAGAAATTCATCAAGAAATAGCCGTTTGTAAAGACAAACGACTGTTTCCTTCAACATTACAAAAGCTCCTGTCCGGGTCCGGACAGGAGCTTTTTCGTATGCCATGTGGTGAAGGTCACTTCACCACCACTTTCTTACCATCCATGATATAGATGCCTTTGCCCTGCGGCCTATCGCCCACAAATTGTCCGGTAATGGTATAGATGCCTGTCGAAGCCGTGTGTTTCTCCGTCAGTGTCGACGCAATACCATTCGTATCCTGTTTCTTGATATAGATACGGATGTTGTCGCCCTGGTTCTGATAGCATGTGAATGACGTATTGCCTATATTATAGCGGATGTTCTTATTGGCATTCTTCGTCTGGAAGGTAATGGTGGCATCACCACCCTCGATGCTGATGGTGGCTGCAGCCATGTTGCTGGGTTTGGCAGTAGAGATGAGTTTCTCGCCCGATGCGGTGGCGGTGAGGTAGGCGTCGCCCACCATCATTGCCCACATGCCGTTGGCCGTTTTCTTCAACACGACGTCCTGTATGCTCTCCTCAGCGATGATGGTCGTCTCGTCGAGCACATTCACGGAGACTCCTATACGAGCCTCTGAGGTTTGTGTCTTCCCCATGGCCACGGCATCAGCCACGTTGACGAACACTATTGTATCGCCTTCCTCGAGCGCACTTGCGTCGCTCACCAGCACATACTCTTGTCCTTCTACGGGCTTATAGGTATAAGCCGCATCATTTCCCATGATATTGAAGGTGATGGTGCGGTCGGCATGTTTCATCACCTTATAGATAGGCACGTCGTTGCAGTCGGTATTGTTGTAGTATTGCCATGTTTCCTTGTTCACCACGGCATTTCCATAGAGATTCGACTGTGCTGCCGAGTAATAGAGTTTCGCATTGTCGGCAGGCAACGCACATGCCCGTTTCATGCTTTGCGTGTTGTTGAGCGTATTGCTTCCCCATTTGTCCTTGGAATACGCAAACCTTGTGACGAGCAGTCCGCTTCCCATTTCCTGAGCGAACCAGTCGCCGCGCTGTTTGTTCTCGAAGATGAAGTACTCCTTGTCGTTGTTTGGCTTACGGAAGAGCACTGCCGGCACGCTGCCCTCCACCTCAGGGTCGCCCAATACGATGCCCTGCGGTGAGTTGACTTCAGGGATAGTGAGCCATCCCAGGTAACTGCGCTCATAGGCCATATAGCCCACAGGGGCCCTGCCATTGTTGATCATGCATCCCGAGTCCATGATGCTCCAGTTGCCGAAGGGCGACTCATCCTCATAACTGTAGTTCGTGCAATAGAAGTCGGGGAGTCCGAGTCCGTGTCCGAACTCATGACAGAACGTCCCGATGCCGTCGAGTCCACCATAATAGCTCAGTTCATTGCCCACGAAATAGGATTTGAAACTATAGCCTGAGATTGAAGAGGTCCACGACGACAGATCGAGCTGATGGGGCCATATGGTGTCTTCGTCGCCACCACCTGCCTCTCCGAGTCCGGCATAGATTACACTTACCAGAGGCACGCTCTTTCCCACGTAGTATTGTGAGAAGTCCACGCCCTGGTCCACCGCCAGTCCTATGGCTTCCCTCACCATCGCGAGCACCGCCTTGTCATTTCCGTCGGAGTCGTTGCCTCCATATTCCGCATATCCCTTCGACAGGGTCACCTTAGCCACCACAGGGAAATGCGGACTGAAGATTCCGAAGCTTTGGTCGATGAAATAGTCGCGTGCCGACCCCACGCAGTTGGGCTCATCATGATATCCCTCCTCGTTGAAGTACCTATCCATCTTCTCTATGGTGTTCTCCTCCTTGAAAGCCTTGTCGGCAAAATCGACGAGGATAACAGGGATGGTCACTTCACCGATGCTGTTCACCGACCCCATTCCACTTTTCCCGTACTCTCCCAGTCCGTCTTCGGTAGATGAATAATGGCTTTTCTGCTGTCCGGCATTCGCCCTGATCCTCGCCTTATTCGTCTCCGCAGTGCTGAGCAAAGCCTCCCTTTGCGTCGGGATATAGTCTCCGTTCTCATTTTTGATGAAACACCTTCCGTCGCTGGCTTGCCAGAAATGCATGTACTCGTTTCCACGCAACTCGACCTGCAACTGTGTCCCGTCACTCAACGTGACCGTACGCCATATCCCCCGTCTTGCGGGAATGGCACTCACGGCCACGACACAAGCCGCCATGGCCATGGTTATCAAGAATTTTCTCATATGGTTTTTTGTTGATTTCACTGTGGTTTTTCACCTAAAGGTGCATAATGTTGCAAAATTATAACAATCTCCGAAAAATTCCATGTAAAATCTCTACTTTTTTGTGGATTCCTCACCATATTTCAAAAAAAGGCAAACAAAAACGACTTTATCCGAAAAAAAAGCACTACCTTTGCCGTAATGCGATTCCATCTTCCGGGTGTTGCATTCCCTTTCTATTTCGCCACCTTTTCCCATCCGTCAGCAAAAACAAGAAAGCATACGATGAAAAGAATACTGTTTGTCCTTCTTATGGCATCAATGTTCACCATGGCGCATGGCATCCCCGCCTTGAGCGTTTGGCGCACATACCATCAGAGCGACGGCAGCGAGGTGATGCTCATGCTCGTTGGCGACGAGAATTTCCATTACTTCATTACCACCGACCATATTGCCGTGATGGAAAGAGGCGGCAGTTATTACTATGCCGATGCCAACGGCGCGATGCTTACCGCCACCAACATGCTGGCACACTCACCGGCATCGCGCACCACCGCTGAGACAGCAGCCATCGCACGGTTGGGCTGTACCCAGTCCAACTTACGCCGCATCCGCTCCAACATGCCGCAAGTGACACAGCCCCGCAGAGTGGGTGACCCCATGACTGGTCTTACGGGCAGCAAACGCGGCTTGGTCATTTTGGTGAGTTTCGATGACCTTGACTTCAAGAGCGAAGATGCCAACGCGCTCTTCACCGACATGGTGAATACCGAGGGCTACACCAACACCTATGGTGCCATTGGCAGCGTGCACGACTATTTCTCCGCCCAAAGCTACGGCGTGTTCGACCTCACCTTCGACGTTGTCGGTCCATACAAGACTCCGAAGAGCGTGACCTATTACGGCGAGAACGACAATGGCGGCGACCAGCGTGGCCGTTTGATAGAATTCGTCAAGTTCGCCTGCGAGTCGGCCGATGCCGATGTCGACTTCAAGGACTACGACTGGGACAACGACGGAGAGGTAGAACAAGTATTCATCCTCTTTGCCGGCAAGGGTGAGGCCAACGGCGGCGAGAGCTATACCATCTGGCCCCATGAGTCACATATAGGCAACATCCCCACCCCATATATCCTCGACGACGTGATACTTGACACCTATGCGTGCAGCGAGGAACTCAACAGTGCCAATCAGTACTCCGGCATCGGCACGTTCTGCCATGAGTTCTCACATTGCATGGGTCTGCCCGACCTCTACGACACCGCCGTGAACAATGGCGGTGCATCGGTCAACTACGGCATGGGATCGTGGGACGTGATGTGCGTGGGCAGTTACAACAACAACGGCTGGATACCCGCCTCGTATACAGGCTACGAGCGCCATTTCTGCTCTTGGCTCGAATACAAGGAACTTGTAGACCCGTGCAAGGTAAAAGACCTCAAACCACTTGCCGACAACGGCGACGTGTTTGTATGCTACAACCCCGCCAACCAAGACGAATACTACCTTTTCGAGCACCGCAACAACAGCGTGGGGTGGGACAAAGGCGTCGCGGGGAAAGGACTGCTCATCTATCACGTGAACTATATCGCCGGCAGGTGGCACAACAACACGGTGAACTCCTCTGCCTACAGCGAGCCCTGCCTGACCATCTCGCCTGCCGACAACGTCTCCTCCGAGTTCACGACAAGCGGCGACCTTTATCCCAATTCTTCGGGCGGTATTGCCAACAACAGGTTTGCCGACAACACCTCACCTGCCGACATCCTCTACACCCCCAACACCGACGGCACCTACCTGCTGCACATCAAATTGAGCAAGATTGCCTATACGAACACGTCGAAGACCGTATCGTTCACGTTCAACGACGGCACGGATTTCTATAATGGCATCGATGACCTCGACATCTCGCACGGCACTGCCGGCCTCTATACCGTCGACGGCATGCCCCTCGATGTCCCTGCCACAGATACCGGCATTCTCCGCCAGGGCCTCTATATTGTCAGGTCTGCCGATGGCAGCGTGCGGAAAGTGCTGGTGAAATGACGCCATTCCAACCGAAATTACACGTAATAACAATATCTAAATCTTAACAACATGCAACAAGGCAGTAAAATCTATCTATTCTCTATCGTGTTAGTAGCCGTCCTTGGCGGTCTGCTCTTTGGTTACGACACCGCTGTCATCTCGGGTGCAGAAAAGGGTCTACAGGCATTCTTCATGGAAGCGAAAGACTTCGCCTACACCGACGGATGGCATGGTTTCACCTCCGCGTCAGCCCTCATCGGCTGTATCATCGGCTCGGCCATCTCGGGCTTGCTTGCCACCAACCTCGGCCGCAAGAAGTCGCTCATCATCGCCGGCCTGCTGTTCTTCATCTCGGCTCTCGGGTCGATGAATCCGGAATTCCTGTTCTTCGAGTATGGCAAACCCACCTATTCGCTGCTCATCATGTTCAACATCTACCGTGTGATTGGTGGTGTGGGCGTAGGTCTTGCCTCAGCCATCTGCCCGATGTACATCGGTGAGGTAGCACCCTCCAACATCCGCGGCATGCTCGTGAGCTGGAACCAATTTGCCATCATCTTCGGTCAGCTGGTTGTCTATTTCGTCAACTTCTTCATCCTGGGCGACCATATCCAGCCCGTGGTAGAGGAGATGGGCAAAGGCCTTGCCGCCATCAACCCCAACGCGCAGTGGACAGTAACCACCGGCTGGCGCTACATGTTTGGTTCCGAGGCTGTTCCCGCAGGTCTCTTCGCCCTGCTCATCTGCTTCGTCCCTGAGACACCGCGTTATCTGGTGAGCGTAGGACAAGACGAGAAAGCCCTTGGCATCCTCTCGAAGATCAATGGTTCGGAGAAGGCAAGCCAGATTCTCCAGAATATCAAGGAGACGATGACGGTGAAGACTGAGAAACTGATGACATACGGTGCCTTGTGCATCTTCGTGGGTATCATGCTCTCCGTATTCCAGCAGGCTGTGGGTATCAACGCCGTGCTCTATTACGCACCGCGTATCTTCGGCGACATGGGCATGGAGAACCCGATGGTAGTGACCGTGTTCATGGGTGTGATCAACATCCTCTTCACCCTCGTGGCCATCTTCACCGTGGAGAAGTGGGGTCGCAAGCCCTTGCTCATCTACGGTTCGCTGGGCATGGCCCTCGGTGCGTTCGGTGTAGCCATCACCTTCGGTCATGAAGGCATGGAACTCGTAACCGCCATCTCCATCATGGTCTACTCTGCCTCGTTCATGTTCTCATGGGGTCCCATCTGCTGGGTGCTTATCTCCGAGATATTCCCCAACACCATCCGTGGTGCTGCCGTAGCCATCGCCGTGGCATTCCAGTGGATATTCAACTTCATCGTGTCGAGTACTTTCGTACCGATGTTCAACATGCATCTCACCGAGGGCGATGACTTCGGCCACTGGTTCACCTATGGCCTCTATGGCATTATCTGTATCATCGCCGCCATCTTCGTCTGGCGCCTGGTGCCCGAGACCAAAGGCAAGACGCTCGAAGACATGACCAAGATGTGGAAGGAAAGAAAGCAATAATACTTCGCAATAGGTATTTCATCAGGGCGGGCCGCATGGTCCGCCCTGATTGATTATCTGGGTCTTTGATCTCTTTAGAGTCCTTTGTGACCTGAGGCGGGCCGAAGTTGGGATGCACCTTGGCAACGGAAGCAAAAAACTTTGCCTTTTGTTTCGCATTGCGCTCGGTTTTCACTAACTTTAGCTTCGCTGAAAGTACTCACATTCGGAAAAGCACAAATAAATCTAACCTTCGGTTGAATTTTGTCACGACTCAGCAAAGAATATGCAAGCATATCTTTGCATTCGCTGCTTCAAAATTTGGCTTTTCGCTCACTTAATCGTACCTTTGTCCCCAAATAGACTATTTTCAATGAACATTGCCGATTTGCTGACCCATGGCGACGGAACGACACATTTCTCGTTCGAGGTGCTGCCCCCCCTGAAGGGCAACGGCACAGAGAGCCTTTTCCGCACCATTGAGAAGTTGTGTGACTTTGGTCCTGCCTATATCAATATCACTACCCATCATAGCGAGTACGTGTACAAGGAATTGCCCAACGGTCTCCTTGAACGCAGCCGTATCCGCCGTCGTCCCGGCACCATTGCCATTGCCGCTGCCATCCAGCAGCGTTTCCAGCTTCCGGTAATCCCCCACGTCATCTGCAGCGGCACGACGGTAGAGAACATCGAATACGAGTTGCTCGACCTGCAATTTCTCGGCATCAGCAACCTGCTGTTGCTTCGTGGCGACAAGGCCAGAGACGACAAGGTGTTTGTAGCGACGCCCGGCGGCCATGCCCATACCACCGACCTGATAGCCCAGGTGACCCGCTTCAACGAAGGTTTCTTCGCCGACGGCACACCCATCAGTCGCCCCGGCGAGCCATTCTCCTTTGGCGTGGCCTGCTATCCCGAGAAACATGAGGAAGCGCCCAACCTGGAACAAGACATGGGACATCTGAAGACAAAGCAAGACATGGGTGCACGCTATGCCGTGACACAGATGTTCTTCGACAACAAGAAATACTTCGATTTCGTGGCACGTGCCCGTGAGATGGGCATCACCATCCCCATCATCCCTGGCATTAAACCGGTGACGAAACTCTCGCAAATCACGATGATTCCCAAGACCTTCCACTGCGACCTCCCCGACGACCTCGCCAAGGAGATGCTCCGCTGCAAGACCGATGACGATGTGCGCCAGGTGGGTGTGGAGTGGACGACAGCCCAGTGCCGCGACCTCTATGAGCATGGCGTAGGAAACATCCATTTCTACACCATCTCTGCCGTAGACTCGGTGCGTGAGATAGTTAAACGTATCAGATATTGACCCACTGCCATGAGATTCGACGAAGTGATAGGGCACGATGATGCCAAACTGCGGCTGAAGGCGATGGTAGAAGGCAACCACCTTCCCCATGCCCTGCTCTTCTGTGGTCCGATGGGCTGTGGCAAGATGGCGCTCGCCATGGCTTTCGCTTCCTATCTGCTCTGCCAGAGCCATAATGCTGATGACGACAGTTGTGGCAAGTGCCTGCAATGCGCGATGCTACGCAAATGGTCGCATCCCGACCTTCATTTCACCTACCCCACCATCAAACCTGCCAACAGTCCGTCGGACTACGTACCCATAAGCGATGATTTTGCCCGTGAATGGCACGAACTGCTGGCCGATGGTCCGTATTTCACCATCGAGCAATGGCTCGACAAACTGGGTGCCACGTCGCAACAGGCCATCATTACGGCGAAAGAGAGCGACGAGGTAGCGCATAAACTCAGCATGAAATCGAGTCAGGGAGGCTACAAGGTGTCGCTCATCTGGCTTCCCGAGCGCATGAATGCTGCATCAGCCAACAAGTTGCTGAAGCTCATAGAGGAGCCTCCCTCGCAGACGGTGTTCCTTCTGGTGAGCGAAGCCCCTGATGAACTGCTGGAAACCATCAGGAGCCGAACACAGCGATTCGAACTTCGCCGCATCGACACCGAAGCGGTAGAAGAGGCCCTCGTATCACGCCGTGGAATCGACCCTGACTCCGCCCACCGCGTAGCACGCCTGTCGGGTGGTAGCTGGACCCAGGCCCTCGATGCCCTCGACGCGGAGAACGAGAGCCACCAGTTCCTCGCCGACTTCATCCAGATGAACCGCACGTCGTTCATGCGCAACTTGCGTGCCCTCACCGACTGGTCGCTGTCGGTAAGCGGTTACGGCCGTGAGAAGCAGAAGCGGCTGCTGTCTTATTTCGTACGCATGACGCGTGAAAGTTTTGTATACAACTTCCACCAGCCCGAATTGTCGTACATGACGATGGAAGAAGAGCAGTTCGTGAAGAAATACGCTCCCTTCGTCAACGAGGCCAATGTCATTGCCCTGTCGGAGTTGTATGCCACGGCTCGTCATGACATCGGCCGCAATGCCAATGCCAAAATCGTGTTCTTCGATGTAGCCCTCCAGGCATCGGTGCTGCTGAGAAGGAAACTCCAATAACGTTCCGCCTTTGGCGGTATCAAAAAAGCAAAGAAGATGGATTACAAGAATATGAAATTCAGGCTCAGCACCAGTTGTGACAGAGGACTCTGCCGCAAAGGTGTGGGTCGCCAGGACAAACAACTCAACACCTACGACTGGCTGGCCGACGTTCCCGGCAACACAGAGAGCACCGACCTCGTGGAGGTGCAATTCAAGAACACCCGTAAAGGCTATTTCCACAATGTTAACCACCTGCCGCTTCAGAAAGGCGACATCGTGGCAGTGGAGGCCAATCCCGGCCACGACATCGGTGTGGTGACGCTTACGGGCGAGTTGGTGAAACTCCAGGTGAAGAAAGCCAACCTGAAGTCGTCGGAAGAAATCAGGCGCATCTACCGTCTTGCCAAGCCCGTCGACTTGGACAAGTACAAGGAAGCCAAGAGCCGTGAGCATGCCACGATGATCCAAAGCCGGCAGATAGCCAAGGACCTGAACCTTGACATGAAGATTGGCGATGTGGAATACCAAGGCGACGGCAACAAAGCCATCTTCTATTACATTGCCGACGAGCGCGTAGATTTCCGTCAGCTCATCAAGGTGCTCGCCGAGACGTTCCATGTACGCATTGAGATGAAGCAGATAGGTGCCCGTCAGGAGGCAGGCCGCATCGGCGGTACCGGTCCGTGCGGCCGTGAGTTGTGCTGCGCCACATGGATGAAGAACTTCATCAGCGTGAGCACCAATGCCGCCCGTTTCCAGGACATCTCCCTCAACCCCCAGAAACTGGCCGGCATGTGCGCGAAACTGAAGTGCTGCCTGAACTACGAGGTAGACAACTATATCGAAGCGAGCCGCCAGTTGCCTGGAAAAGACATCATCCTGCAGACCCAGGATGCCGACTACTATCTCTTCAAGACCGATATCCTTGCCGGCCTGCTCACCTACTCCACCGACAAGCGCACCGCTGCCAACCTGGAGACCATCTCTGCCGAGCGCGCGAAGGAGATTATCGAACTCAACAAGCAAGGCGAGAAACCCCTCATGCTGCAGGAGGATGGCCATCAGTCGAACGACCACCCCATCGACCTTCTCGAGGGCGAGAGCATTACCCGATTCGACAAGGCAAAGAAGAAGCGCAAGCGCAAGTACAAGGACAAGGACAACAAGGATGCTTCACCCATCAAGGGCAAGCCTGCCAATGAAACCAAACCTATCGAGCCCAAAGCCGATACCACGGTGAACAAGCCTGAAACCAAAGCCAAGAACAAGGTGAATGAGAAAGGCGACCGCAATGCCAATGCTCCTGTCCGTGGCAACCGTCCCCAGCGTGCCGACCGCCGTCAGCGCCCGGGCAAAGGTCCCTCACACCCCCAGAACCGTGTCAACAAAGACAACAACCCCGAACAACAATAATCTATGTTGTTTCCTCTCCGACGCAACATCATCACCATTACCGTCGCCATCCTTGTAGTGACGGTGGCTGTGTCGTGTTTCGACCGCACCACATTCTTCCATTACCACGCCATCGACCTTGAGGGTTGGGAAAGGATGGATTTCAAGGAATACGAGATGAACGCTCTCGAAGAAGACGGCTACTACGTGGAAGAGATAGGCGTGAGAACCACCACCACCTATCCTTTCAAGCGCCTGAACCTCATCGTGAAGCAAGACATCATCTCTACCACCAGTACCCACCCCAGCCGTTTCAGGTGCGACACCCTTTGCATCGACATCTATGACAGTTGGGGAAAACCCAAAGGCAAAGGCATCGACCTTTACCAACATGTCGTGCCGCTGAAGACACTGCCCTTGAAATCGGGCGACTCTCTCTCCGTGCGCATCGCCCACTGTATGACGACGTTCTCGGTGAAGGGTGTCAGCGACGTGGGGCTGAAGATTACCCGCCAATAGCTTTTTAGGATTTTAAGGACTTAAGGTCGTTATAGTCTTAAAGGACCTAATGACCGCCCCTGCCTCAGGTGCGGATGAGGTTGCGGCTTGCGTCGATTCTGAGGAAGATAAACAACAAGATGGTGAATCCCCACAACGAACTGCCTCCATAACTGAAGAAAGGCAGCGGGATTCCGATTACCGGTGTCAGTCCGAGCACCATTCCCACATTGATGAATACATGGAAGAGGAAGATACTGAGCACACAGTATCCATACACCCTTCCGAACTTGAATGGTTGCCGTTCGGCCAGTTTTATCAGTCGCAACACAAGGGCCAGGAACAAGAGTAGCACGCCCGCCGACCCCACGAATCCCTCTTCCTCACCCACGGTGCAGAAGATGAAGTCGGTGTCTTGCTCGGGCACGAACTTGAGTTTTGTCTGCGTGCCGTTGAGGAATCCCTTCCCCTTCAGTCCACCCGACCCGATGGCTATCACACTCTGATGCACGTTGTATCCCGCTCCTGCCAGGTCGTCCTCGAGTCCGAGCAACACGTTGATACGCGTGCGTTGGTGCTCACCCAGCACGTCGTTGAGCACGATACTCGCCGAATAGAAGAAGATGATGGAGCCGAGCGAGAACAGCGCCACGTAGAGATAGTTGCTCACACGCGTGCTGAGTGCCTGGTACAAGTAATAACCGATGAGGGCGGCACACACGAGGAGTTGCACCCATACGATGTCGAACGGTATGACATATTCGGAGAAGAGGAGGAACACCATCGTCACCCCGAGCACGAATCCCAAGATATTGAGGGCTTTTGTCTTGTCATCGCAGTAGATACGCACCAAAGCCGCCGAGAACAACTGTATGAGGAGGAGCACCACGAATTTCCCCTCTGATGTGGGTGTATCCCAGAGCATCACCTGCTCATAGCGTATACCCACTACGAAATAGACCACCAGTGCCACACCAGTGAAGAGTATGCTCCCCGGCATACCCTCGCGGTAGAACATCAGGAAGAAGGCGAGATAGACCAGGGCCGACCCTGTCTCTTTCTGCATGATGATGAGCACCATGGGCAAGAGCACAATGGCACAGGAGAGCGCGAAGTCGCGCATACGGCGAATATTGAACCCATATGTACTCATGAACTTGCTGATGGCAAGCGCTGTGGCAAACTTGGCGAACTCTGCCGGCTGTAGCCTCAGCGGTCCCATGACTAGCCACGACCGCGAACCCTTTATCTCATGCGGATTAAAGATGGTGAGGAAGAGGAGCAGGAGCAAGCCCGCATAGAGCACATACGCAAACGTGTCGTAATAGCGGTCGTCGAGCATGAGGAGCACGAAACCCAGGCATATCGACGTGGCAATCCACACCACCTGCATTCCCGAGCGCGTAGTGGTACTGAGGATATCCGGGTCGCTGAAAGAGTAGCTGGCTCCGCAGACACTCATCCATCCGAAGACGAGGAGTGCCACGTAGATGGCTATGGTCCACCAGTCGAGCGACCTGAGCACGCTATTCTGTCTATCTGTCCTTGGTTCCATACTTGAGATGCTGGCTTTGTATCTGTGCGGCCTGTCGTTTGGAGCTTTCCGAGAGTTCGCCCTTGATATACTGTTCCATGATGAGTGCACCTATAGGCACGCCGAAGGTAGCACCGAATCCGCCATTCTCCACATACACGCTGACAGCGATTTTTGGCTCGTCCATCGGTGCGAATCCCATGAATACCGAGTGGTCGCGCCCACGGTTCTGTGCCGTTCCGGTCTTTCCACACACCTGATAGTCGCTGCGGTTGGCGCGCCGGCATGTACCACCGGTCACAGCCCGCCGCATTCCCCTTGCCACGAGGTCGTAGGCAGTCTTTGAGGCGAGCGTGTATTTCTTCTTTGTATACAAGGTGTCGAGGGTTTGGCCTTCTATCTCCTTCACCACATGTGGGGTGATGTAGTATCCCCTATTGGCGATGGTGGCTCCCAGGTTGGCAATCTGCAGGGGTGTCAGCGTCACCTCTCCCTGTCCGATGGCGATGGAGATGACACCCAGCGCGTTCCAGTTGTTCTTGAAGGCCTTGTCGTAGAACGTGGCATTGGGAATCATTCCCCGTTTCTCACCCGGCAGGTCGATGCCCAGCTTGTATCCGAATCCCATGCTCACCATATAGTCACGCCATTTGTCCATGGCATTCTGCAGCGTGCCGTATTTCTGCTTGTTGGTAAGCATGTAGTAGAGTCCCCAGCAGAAGAAGCCGTTGCACGACGTACCGATGGCGGGAATCAGGTTGAGGGGCGAGGGATGTCCGTGGCATCCCACCCTCATGCCTTTGGTGACGAATCCCCTATAGCAGGGATACCTGGTGGTGGAGTCGATGATTTCCTCTGTGAGGAATGTGAGCGCCTGACTGGTCTTGAACGTGGAGCCCGGAGGATACTGTCCCATGATGGCACGGTTGAGCAGTGGCTTGAGCGGGTCTTTCGACAATGCGATATGGTTTTTTCCGCGCTGGCGGCCAATCATCATTCGTGGGTCGTAGGAAGGCGACGATACCATGCACAACACCTCGCCTGTAGCTGGCTCGATGGCCACGATGGCACCCAACTTCCCCTCCATGAGGCGTTCACCCAACCGCTGCAGTTCGATATCCACGCCCAGGGTGAGTGCCTTTCCCGGCACGGGTTTCGTGTCGAACTCCCCGTTGCGGTAACTTCCCTGGATACGTCCGCGTGCGTCGCGTAGCAGCACCTGCACGCCTTTCGTCCCCCTGAGTTCCTTTTCGTAGAACCGTTCTACACCTATCTTCCCGATATAGTCACCAGGCTGGTAGTAGTCGTCTTCCTTGATGTCGTCGGGCGATACTTCCGCTACGTCGCCGAGGAGGAGTGCCCCGCTGGGGTATTCATACTGCCGTATGCTTCGCCGCTGGATATAGAATCCCGGAAACTTGTAGGCTTTCTCCTGGAAGACGCTGAACTCCTGGTCGGAGAGTTGGGACATGAAGAGCTGTTGTGTGAAACTGGAATATCCCGGGGTATTCTGTATCTCCTTCATGCGCTTGACGAAGAAGTCTTTCGTGATATTGAGGGCATTGCAGAACTCCACGGTGTCGAGCCTTGACTTCTGTTCGCTGACAATGACCATGATGTCGTACGACGGCTGGTTGTACACCAGCAGTTTCCCGTTCCTGTCGGAGATGATTCCCCTTGAGGGGAACTCCACTTTCTTGAGGAAGGCGTTGCTATCGGCGTTTTTCTTGTAATCGTCGCTCATGATTTGCAAGACAAACAGGCGCACGATATAGATGGCTACGATGGCGATGGCCACCCCAGCGATTACATATTGCCGTCTGTCAAGATCGTAGTCTTTCATGAGCAGGAAAAACAAGTCCAATCAATAGTATTACATCATCAGCCCTTTATAGGGCGCATTAGAGCAAGGCATGTCATTTGGGCGAGCGCCTGAGGCTGTCGACAGCCATGATGAGCGCAATGGTGAGCACCGCGCTGCCCAGTACGCTCTCTACCCATCTGAGGAGGTTGAAGAAGCTGAACATCTCGAGGGTAAAAAACACCATGCAATAGGCCACGACGAAAACGGTGACGTAGTTGAAGAATGGTTTCTTCCCCAAGGCCAGCCTGGAAGGCACGAAGTCGCTCTCGCCCTCGCGGGTGACGAACAGTTCGAGCAGTGTGGGTTGTGCCATGGCAGCGAGTGTGAGCGAAGCGGCACACACACCGGGGGTATTGGCGAAAATATCCAATGTGATGCCCATGACGAAGGCCCATACGAGCATGGCCCATCGTGCCATTCCCTTGCGCATGGCAATCACGAAATACACATAGAAGAGCGGGATGGCCACGCCGAAGAGCTGCACGTGGTTGAACACGAACACCTGCAGGGCGCACAGGGCGACGAACAGCAGTGGAAGTCGGATGAAGTCGTTGTTCATATCCTACTGGTTTCGCTGAGGTTTGATGGAGTCGACGGCCTGCCTGAGGAGGTTGAGCCGCTCGCGCACGGCGGAGTCGTCGATGACGCACACGTCGCGCAGCCGTCCGAAGTCTGTCGACAGTTTTACCTCGAGCCGATACGACAGTCCGTCTTCCGAGTCGCTTTCCTTGACCACCTTCCCCACCATGATTCCCGGCGGGAACATCGATGAATATCCACTGGTGACGATGGTGTCGCCCATCTCGAACTGTGCATGTCGCGGGATGTCGTCGACGTATGCCACGTCGATGGGTCCTCCTTTCCACCGCAGGTATCCGAAGTATCCGCGGTTCTGGATGGCGCAACTGATGTTCGACTTCGAGCTGAGCACGGGAATGACGACGGCATAATGTCCTGATGCCATGTAGACCACGCCCACTACACCGTTTCCGCAAGCCACACCCATGTCGGCATGCACGCCGTCGTAGAGTCCCTTGTCGATGGTGATGAAATTATCGGCCTTGTCGACGGAGTTGCTCACCACCTTTGCGGGAATGAGCCTGAACTGCGAGAGGATGTCGCCCACCCCCCGGTCAACGTATGTGGAGTCGTGCTTGATGCGCTCGTCGACGAGCTGTGCCCTGAGGATGGCCACCTCTCTTTCGAGGGAGAGGTTTCTCTCCGTGAGTTCCTCGTTTACCTTACCCTGGTTCATGAAAGCGCTGATTTTCGAGTCGGCCTCATAGGTCATTCCCGAGATATAGTTGGCCGAAGAGAACCACACGCTCCCCTGGTAGTTGTTGTATTGGAACATCAGCACGAGGCTCACGACCTCGAGCAGCACGAATACGAACCAATAGTTGTATTTCTTCAGGAACTCGAAGAGGTTGCGCATAGCGGGGGTTTTATCTCATCAGGAACGAATACCTGTCGACGTTTTTGAGTGCCACCCCGGCGCCTTTCGCCACGCTGTGGAGCGGGTCGTCGGCAATATGGAACGGTATCTGTATCTTGTCGTGAAGCCGCTTGTCGAGTCCGCGCAGCAAGGCTCCGCCTCCAGTGAGGTAGATGCCGTTGTGCACGATGTCGGCATAGAGCTCAGGGGGTGTCTTCTCGAGTGCCGAGAGCACGGCATTCTCTATCTTCGCCACCGTCTTGTCGAGACAGTGGGCGATTTCCTGATAGCACACGGGCACCTCCATGGGGAGAGCCGTGATGCGGTTGGGACCGTGCACGATATAGTCTTCGGGAGCCTCGTCGCCGAGGTCGGTGAGTGCCGACCCCACATGTATCTTGATGCGCTCGGCCATACGCTCGCCCACCTTCAGGTTGTGCTGACGGCTCATATAGTCCTGGATATCGGCGGTGAGGTCGTCACCGGCAATGCGGATGGAATTGTTGGATACGATACCACCCAGCGAGATGACGGCGATTTCGGTACTACCGCCCCCGATGTCGACAATCATGTTGCCTTCGGGAGCCTCGACGTCGATACCGATACCGATGGCGGCTGCCATGGGTTCGAAGATGAGGTACACGTCGCGTCCGTCGGCATGTTCCGCAGAGTCGCGCACGGCACGCAGCTCCACCTCGGTAGAGCCCGACGGCACGCCGATGACCATCCTCAGCGAAGGCGAGAAGAAGCGGCTGCCGGTATGCACCATCTTGATGAGTCCCCTCATCATCTGCTCACAAGCCGAGAAGTCGGCGATGACACCGTCGCGCAGCGGCCTCACTGTGCGTATGTTGTCGTGTGTCTTCTCATACATCAGTTTGGCTTTCTCTCCTACGGCGAGCATCTTGTCCGTACGTTTGTCGAGTGCCACGACCGAGGGCTCGTCGACCACAATCTTGTCATCGCTGATGATGATGGTGTTGGCCGTACCCAGGTCCATCGCTATTTCGCGAGTAAAAGAAAAGAATCCCATTTTAAGTCTGTCGTAAATAAATGTCCTTTGTCGTTTTGAATGTTTCTATTTGGCCACGAACCAAGAATGGATGGCGGTGTCGTAGTGGCTGCTCACGCCGAAGGCCTTTGCGGCGAATGCCTTCCTTTCGGCCAGCGAGGTGACGGCTCCCTTCTCGCGAAGGATGTCGACGAGCATGGCATACTCAGCCTTGCTGGGCACGATGACCACATCGTTGAAATTCTTTGCTGCAGCGCGGATGAGCGAGATGCCACCAATGTCAATCTTCTCGATTATATCCTGCTCGGCGGCGCCACTTGCCACGGTATCCTCGAACGGATAGAGGTCTACGACGACGAGGTCGATTTCCGGAATCTCATATTGTTGCATCTGCTCCCTGTCACCCTCGTTGTCGCGCCGTCCGAGGATGCCACCAAACACCTTGGGGTGCAACGTCTTCACCCTTCCCCCGAGTATGGATGGATAGGTGGTGACGCTCTCCACGGTCTGGCACTCGTAGCCGAGCGACTCGATGAACTGCTGTGTTCCGCCGGTAGAAAGGAATTTCACGCCCTGGTCGTTGAGCAGTGCGAGCATCTCCTCAAGGCCGTCTTTGTGGAAGACCGACACGAGTGCGGTCTTTATCTGTTTGTTGTCTGTCATTGTGTTTAAGAAATCTTTTGTATATAGAGTTTGCAAAGGTACGAAAAAATGGGTTCTTCGTAACATATTTGCCGCAAAATTTTATTTTTTTCCCCGATTATTTGATTTATGTTATTTTTGTATTATTTTTGCGCAGCATTTGTGGTGCATCATCATGTGCCATCATCATTTCAGAGCGGAAAAATCTGCCAAATATTTCATTCACAGCAACATGAAGAAGACAAACATAGCCATTTTCGTTTCTGGCAGTGGGTCGAACTGCGAGAACCTTATCCGTCATTTCTCTGATTCGCCGCAGGTGAACACCGCCCTCGTGGTGAGCAACCGTGCCGATGCCTACGCCCTCGTGCGTGCCGAACGGCTCGGTGTGCCCTCCACGGTAGTGAACAAGTCGCAGTTGCACGACCCCGACTATTTGCTTCCACTGCTCAGCGAATACGATATCCACTTCATCGTGCTGGCAGGTTTCCTGCCACTCATTCCTACCTATCTCATCGAGCGCTTCCCGCGCCGCATCGTGAACCTGCACCCGGCCTTGTTGCCCAAGTTCGGCGGCAAGGGAATGTGGGGTCACCATGTGCACAAGGCCGTGAAAGCCGCAGGCGAGAAAGAGACGGGCATGACGGTGCACTATGTGAGCGAGGTGTGCGACGGCGGCGAGATTATCGCCCAGTTCTCCGTTCCACTATCACCCGACGACACCGTCGACGATATCGCCGCAAAGGAGCACGAGCTGGAGATGCAGCATTTCCCCGAGGTGGTGGAACGGCTGATTATGGGCGTTGTGGAATAAGGAAAAATTTTAACATGAAGACGATTGGATTCTGGATGTGGGCTGCCATTCTTTGCATTTGTGGCTGGGGGCTGCTCGCCGCTTGCAGCAGCGACGATGACGATGACAAGCAAGAGACCACGCTGCCCATAGGACAGTGGATATATGAAGGCAAGGGATTACTAAGCGAGTATTACGATGCCACCGTGCTCGAATTCGCGGAACCGAACTACTTCAGGCTCCTTGGAAGACTGGCTGCCGACGGCAAGTGGTATGACTATCCCTTGACCGGCACATACCACATTGAGGCAAGGACAGCGACCACGGGCACCATCACCTTTCAGGACAAGACATTCGGGACGACCATCTACAAACTGTCGGGCAACACCCTGACACTGACCGTAGGGAGAGACAACTATACTTTCACCCGCACCAGTGGCATCAGAAGCGAGGGAATGGCTCCGTGAAGGGATGCTATTTTTTAAACTAAAAATACTGACAAATGAAAAAGAAAAAAATATGGATACTCGCCGCCATCTGCGGCATTTGCGGCATTATGGGCGGTTGCAACAACCCATCTGCCGAAAAAGCCGGTGACACAGCCAGCGACAGTACGGCAGTGGCTGAAGAGATAGAGACCTATTTTACTGCCATCGACCGTTTCTTCACCGACAGCATTGGCAGCCTGTATGCCAAGGGTGACGTGTGCATCCCCTTCCACCTCGTCGTGGACGTGGATGAGACAGACAGCACCGACATCAAGGTGTGGGGTGACTTCTGGGTAAACAACTACCAACAAGCAGGCGACACGCTGAAGACCGTCTCCGGTGGCAGTCATCCTGGACTGATACATGTGCGCCAGAACGGCGACCACTTCGAGGTCGTCGCCTTTGATGCCGTGGGCGACGGTTCCGACTATGTGCCTACTGCTCGCCGTATCTTCGGCGACAAGTTCGACGAACTGCAGCGCGTCAGTTCCGACCAAGCGCGCCGTGATGCCATGCGCCGTGATGCCGTGGCCGCCTATGTGAAGCGCCACCATCTCCCTGCCTCGATGTTCCAAGACTATGGTTGGGATGCGGTGAGCCTAACGGAATAAAAAAACAGCGATAGGATATGAAAGAAGAGGGGATGATGCCGAATTGGCACCATCCCCTCTTTCTTGGTTTACAGTTATTTCCTAATTGGAAACTGTCGTGTCCTATTGTCGTGTTCTGTTTCTGCTTCTTCCTCAGCTGAAGCGGGCACGCATTACTTTCACTTCCTTTCTACGTCCTTTCATTTCAGCAAGTTGAGCGAAAGCGAGACCTGAACAATTTCATTTCTTCTTGATGATCAGTTGTTCGCTCGTATACTTGGAAAGCATATCGAAAAGTTGACGCAAGTCGGCATAGTCCTTCTCCGGGTAAGCAATTTTGTTGACACCGAACTGGTATGACATCTGTATACGCCCCTCGTTGAATGTCGTCAGTACACGTCCCTCGATGCCCTTGTCGGAAGTGACGATGGTGGTATTTCTGGGTTCACCTTCCACTACATATCCCTCGGGAAGGGAAATGTTGATAACGTAGCGCTCGCTGCTGACGCATGGGAACTCTACCGGCATTTTGCGCGTCTCGGCAGTGAAGGGATTCTCAAACATCTTGTCAGGGAAAGGACAGATGGTGATTTGCCCATCGGTCACCTGACCTTTCTTGGTGTAGACAGATTCCTCTGTTTCGCCTCCCTCGTTGCGGGTGGTCTGCTTGCCAGAGAGCGTGCCATCGGCAGAGAGTTTGGCATCGACGACGGTATTTCGCTCCGACTTCGACACCTTCTGCAGGTTCACCCACGCGCTCTTCTTATCCTTCTGCACCAGTCGGGCCTTCTCTACTTGCACCACCTCTGGCAGTATATTCAGCCAGCCATTCTTGTTTGAGGCATCGAAATAGACGTTACCACCCGTAGGCATGACGACACCCACAATGTATGTCGAGAGTTTACGGATAGAAGGGAAATTATAAGGCAACTGTCCCAGGTCGCGTGTCCTGAGCACTACGGGCGCGGCATTGAGTCCCACATCGTGCAGCGACTGGATGAGCAACAGGTTGATGTCGGCATTCGAGCCCTCGCCTTTCTTCAGTGTCTCCAAGGTTGCCGCAGGACTCAGCGCATACTTGCCGTTCCACTTCACCTTGCCCATCACCAACTTATACACCGCAGCCACCCGCTCGCGCAAGTTGGCAATCTCTTCTATCTTTGCCTCCTTCAATTCGTTGGCCAACGGACTGTGGTCGTTCAGGTGAATGCCCAAGTCATCAGAAGTGAGTATCATCTCGTCGATTTGGTCCCACGTCTTGGCATAGTCCATCTGCGTCATGCCAGGCAGGCGGTACTGTTTCAGTTCGGCAGTGATGCCAGCCCAGTAGTCCTGGGCATTCCACACATAGTCGTCCTTGGGCATGGCCATCAGGTCACGGCCCACGTAGACATAGTGGTTGGTGTTTACCGTCATAGGGTTAGCCAGCGGGTCGCTCACCAGCTTGAATTTCAAGGAACCGACTGTACAGGTATACGTCAGGCGCTGGATGCCGTGGTCCTCGATATTGAATATCAGGTAACTGGGGATATCCATGTCCAATTTGGCATAGACCACGGGAATCTCGCATTGGGCATACCAGTCGTGCAGTTCCCAGAAAAGCTGGCTATGGACCGTGTACTCGTATTCTATCACGGTGCCTTCCTTCACGTTGGGGACGGTAAACTCCACCTGAAAGTTATGTTCGTCGAACTTCGTCTTCACGATGTCGCTTTTCTTCAAGGAAGTCTTCGCCACCTTGCCTCCTTCCAGGTTGAAGGCCGTGGCCTTGATGTCTTCCACGCTCTCGTCGGCATCGGTGCCAAAGACGCCTTCCGTCATCGAGCCCGACTCCCCTTCGAAATAAGAATCGGAACTGCCGCCCGGTTTAGGAAGGGCAAAGCCCGTGACCTTCAGACCGCCGATGTTGTTGCCCACCGACATATGCTGCTTATAGGGAACGACAACTTTGGCGAAACGGGCGCCACTGGGTTTCAGCACCTTGATGCGCCACTTCTCATGATAGTCCACCAGAAAACTGGAAGGCTGCACGGTGTATTCCACGTCGGTCAGCCGGCATAGTACTACGGCCTCGGCATTCGGCTCTGCCTCGTAGACCGTCATCTGCATTTCTTCATTGGTGGGTTTGCCGAACTTCATGTTCACATTGGTCTGCGCTGTCGCCGTCATGAAGGGGCAGGCCAACAAAACGAATAGTTTGATGAGGTTTTGTTTCATTGTATTAAATAGAGAAAGCTGATTATCCAAAATATCTGTTATTACGAACTAAGGCCGAATAAACGGTCAATTGGTTCTCTTATGTCTGCAAAAATAAGTTTTTTTTGTGAAAACACAAAAAAAACATCAAAAACCCGCCTTTTTTGCCCTCTGATTACGATTTTGTTCTATTTCCAAGGGGTAGTTGAACCATTTTTTTAGATTTTATTCGCCACTTTTCGAAGAGTTATGAAAAACAATTCATAACTTTGCCTTCACTGTTATGCAATAAAGTTTAAGGCTTGATTATGGATATTTAACTGTCCATAAAAATGATAATTCTTCGACGAGCCAAGTGACAAGGTCGAGCGCATGTTGAATAATTATTCGCTGAGTTGTTACGTCAGAATATATACCCAATTATGAGAATAACGATTGTTGGTGCAGGGTCTGTAGGCACACATTTGGCCAAGTATTTGTCGGGGGAACGCATGGACATTTTTATCATAGATAAAGATGCTGGCAAACTGGCAATGCTGCCCTCAAATAATAAAGAAATTGGTTCTATTTCTATGGGCAAGAAGAACCAACATTTAGATATTTCTATGAAATGTCAATCATTCACTCATAGAAACTAATGACGATCGTACTTTTATCAATGGGTCCATACCATTTCATGTGGAATCCATTGAAAGCCTAAAATCACCGCCTAAAACATAATTTTATACGGTACAAATAATTACATTGCCATTTGGGGGTTGATTTGAGCCTATTTGTTGTGTTTTATGACAATTATGAAGCTGTCGAAAAACAATAAAAATATGGTTTTGTTGAGGTTGTTTAACCACCTACGTTATCACAAACAATTTGCTGTTTATTTTTTTATTTAGCCATATTGTTTGTCTTAATTCCATTTTTTTATAAATTTGCAATAAATATGGAGATGAAATGAAACGTACGTGCCTTTTGTCAACACTTCTGCTGGCTGTCACTGTCTCTGCACAGAATCGTATCGTACTTGTCGAGGAATTCACCAATACGGGATGCGGTCCTTGTGCGTCATGGTCTCCTGAACTCGATGCCGTGATAGAAAACCGCTTAGGTGATTGCGTTGCTATCAAGTATCACAGTAGTTATCCCAACCGTCACGACGAGTTCTATAATTACGATCCCGATACGCAGCAAAAGCGCCACGATTTCTATGAAGTAACTGGTGTGCCTGCCACTTTTGTCAACGGAGAAGCGTTGTCTTTCCGCACATCTTCCTGTCTGGATGAAACCATCACCCAGCAGATGGCACAGCCGGAAAGATTCTCGCTCACACTATCGAAAGGAATTGAAGACCACAGGATGTCGGTTCATGTCAACCTTACACCGCTACAGGAAATCGAGAGTGGCACTTCGCTGAGGCTATTCGTGGCCGCCATAGAGGAGCATATCACCCCATCCAAACCATATCCCAATGGCGAGACCTCGCTCCATTACACCATGCGCAAGATGTTCACCGGTGGAGATGGTGTTCAGATAAGTGATGATGGTCTCCATGCTGGCCAGACCTACTCCTATAGTGCGTCGTGGGAAATCGACTTCTGCGATGACGAGACTCAACTCGGCGTGGTAGCTTTCCTGCAAGACATTGAAACCAAGGAAGTGGTATGTACAGCATATAGCGGCCCCGGGACAAACAAGGAAAACCACCTGACGTTGGTAGCGTTGGCCGACACTCCTGATTTCATCTGCGTGTCCGACTACTATGGACAAGTGGTGTTGCGGAATGATGGTTATAACACGCTGACCATCGCCACACTTAATGTGAAGGTCAACGGGGCATTGGAGCAATACCTTTGGACGGGTGCACTCAACTATCTTGAGCGCGACACGATGACATTCGGCGGATTCCACGATTTCTCTCTTTCCGATGAAGAAAACCAGGTCCTAATATGGTTCTCCGATGTCAATGGCATCGCTGCCGAGAGCAATCGCATCAATAGTTCTTTCTCCAATTCCCCGCAGGCACACTACGGCGTGCAGTTGAGGCTTTATACAGACAACAAGCCCAATGAGACGACATGGAAACTCTACAATTCAGCGGGGGATGTGGTGCAAGAGGGAGGACCATATGCCGAGCCTATGAAACTATATATCGAAAACTTTCCATTGACACAAGACGACTGTTACCTGCTCGAATTCCTCGACGCCGGCAATGATGGTATCAAGGGCAACAACGGAACCGGCTACTATCAACTCTTTCAGATTGATCATGCAGGAATGACCCAACACCTCACACAAGGCAATTACGACGGGGCGGTACACGACGTGTATTTCAATCTGACCGAGGCATCATCGACAGGTGTCGTAGAGATTCCTTCAGATGTTTCATCTGGCTCGAGCTACGACTTGCAAGGACGCAGAGTACCACATCAAGAAAGGGGCATCAACATCGTGAATGGGAAGAAAGCGGTTGTGAGATAAGCCCTCACCTCACTTGACAAGCAGTTTCCTCCCATTCTGGATATATAAACCTCGCATGGGCTTGCCTTTCAGACAACGACCTCCCATATCGTATAGTGTGGCATCATTATTATCAACAACCGAAGTAGAGCTGACGGCATCATCGTTCATTTCAGAAATGATTTGGAAGTCGCGCCACCCACGTTTGGATTGATACTTGTCGGTGGTGCCATTTGGGACGTGAAGGATGGCTCTGCTTGTCACCGCATCAGGGAAGCACTTGCCGTATAATACCACGTCGCCGTGAACATCCTCTACATCGTTCACGTCGAAAGGTTCCTCAATATACGACCATACCTCCCAGATGTTCTCGCACCCACAGAAGGTGCCGCCTGCCAGTGTTGTCACAGAACGGCCTATCGTCACATCCTCCAAGCCACTACAGTCCCTGAAGGCATCCCAGCCCACATACTCCACCTTGTCGGGAATGACAAGTTCCTTGGGCGTTCGACAACCCAGAAAAGCATACTGGTCGATGATGGTCACTCCCTGTGGAATTTGGAACACGGGCAGACTGCTACAGTCGCGGAAAGCACACATGCCGATGTAGTTCAGACCTTCGGGAATATTCACCTCGCTGAGACTGCTGCAACCGTCGAATGTCCAGCCCTCGATGCGGGTAAGACCATCGGGAAGATGGACTTTCACAAGTGACGTACAGCCGGAAAAAGCCGATGTGCCTATGCTCTGTATCGTGTTAGGCACATAAAGTTCTGTCAAGCTCGAGCAACCACTGAGGGCTCCATTACCGATGGCAGTTACGGTGGCTGGTATCGAAATGCTTTCCAATTGGGCGCAACCACTCAGCCAACTATTACCTATTTTTGTCAGTGTCGGTGGCAGCGTGATACTTTTCAACTTGCTACCTTGGAAAACTGCAGGAGTGATGTCAGTCACCGTTGCAGGGATATCGTAGTGGTTCTTGTCGCTTTGTACCGGGAAGAGCATCAGTGTCGTTATGTCGTGGTTGAAGAGCACACCATCTTCGCAGAGGTATGATGGGTTGCCGTCTTCCACGGTGATGCTCCGCAGTCCTGTGCATCCTATAAACGCCGTTTCCGTGATGTCGGTCAACGTTTTGGGAAAGGCCAGTTCCTCAATGCAAGAACAATAAAAGAAAGCATAATCGCCTACTCGCTGCAACGACTTTGGGATATTGACTTCTTTCAATTTGTAGCAACGAGTGAAAGTCCAGTCGTCAATCTCGGTGATGTTGTCTGACAACTTTACAGATGTTAGTTCTCCACACTCATAAAAAGCATAGCCACCCAATGTTGTCACCTGTTCGGGAATGTCGATGGATGTCAGACTGCCGCATTGCTCAAAAGCGCCGTTGCCAATAGAGCACAGTGACTGCGGCAGATTGATGGCCGTCAAACTTCTGCATTGATTGAAAGTACTTTTCCCGATAGAGTGCAGCGACTGTGGCAGATGAACCGTAGTCAGTTGGCCGCAAAGATAAAAAACCCTATCCTCCAATTTCTCTATTCCCTCCGGCACGGTCACCTCCTTGAGGCTACCACAGCCGCCGAACGCCGTGGAACCAATAGCCTGCACGCTACTGGCAATCGACAGGGTAGTCATCGAGTTGCAGCCAGCAAAAGCATTTGAGCCTATCTGCGTGACCGAGGATGGGATGACCACCGATGTGAGGGCTGTGGCATCGTGGAAAGCATCATTGGCAATGACCGTCACATCATCGGGTATCACCAACTCCTTCACCTCCTCACCATTTAAAAACAGACGGTGTGCCAGACTGAGGGGGTTGCACTCCGAGCCTCCAACATAACTCATATTACACCAGGCGGTGAGGTCCTCGATATGAACAGCCTTCAGCCCATAACAACCACTGAAGGCAGAATAACCGATTTTCTGCACAGTAGCAGGGATGGCAATTGATGTCATCTTACTGCAAGCGCCAAAAGCCCATCCGTTGATTTCGGTAACGGTATATTCCTTTCCACCATAACTGACCTTGCTAAGTATCTTGATGTCGCCTACCAGTTGGTCTGGAACCATCTGTCGGGCTACACAGGCTGTCCTTGCACTTTCCGACAATACGTCGTAACTGATGCCTTCAACGTCGAAAGCTGCAACAGTTGCGCTCCATAATATGAAGACGAATGCAATATATATCTTTTGAACTGTTGTCATGGCCTATAAGTTTTTCTTTCAACCGCAAAAATATAAAAAAATGCAGAAAGCTCGTAAGAATAAAGGTGATAAATATTGTTTAGAAGCAAAAACCACAGCATTGAGGAGAAAGATGCATACTAATTGACCGTATCTCACTCTCATTCGGTCAATAATCAAAACCTTGATGACCTCCCCCAAAAACGGTCTTCCTATACCGCCTTTCCCAAACGGATTTCACACATAATTAGAACGAGTAAACTTTCACATCACTTTCAACAACAAAAATAATCAGAGAGTCACGGAAATCGTAACTCTCTGACTTTTTATGTAGCGGGAGCCGGGATTGAACCGGCGACCTCATGATTATGAATCATGCGCTCTAACCAGCTGAGCTATCCCGCCATCATGTTTTAAGCGGGTGCAAAGGTAAGCATTTTTTTGTTATCACCAAAAATATTTCTTCTTTTTTTCTTGTGTCGAACTATTTTTGCTCCATTTGGTCTCTGGCCTAAATGTAGAATGACTTCGGGATCAACGGTAGTTGTTCGCGAAGTGAGGTTAAGCAAAAGCAAACAAAAAAACTTCGTTATTTATTTGGTTTTTCACTCGCCTTTCACTATATCTGGCCTTCGGCCGAATATAGGATGCGCCTCGGAAATCCAGATAAAAAAACTTTGTCTTTTATTTGGTATTTCACTCAGCTTTCACTATATTTGCCACTGCGAACATAGGATGCGGCTCGACAATGAAAACAAAAAACACTGTCTTTTGTTTTGCATTGTGCTCGCCTTTCACTATATTTGCCACATCATTGCCATACTACCTATTGATGAAAATGGAACCTTAATCCCCTTGAAGCCGATGAAAAAACAACAAATCGATATAGAACACAGCCTCAGGTCAACCTCTCCCAACATTATCTGGAGAATCATCAGCACTGAAGGCGGTTTAGGCAAATGGCTTGCCGACGAGGTGAAAGCCAAAGACGACAAGTTCTTCTTCACATGGGGCGACGAATGGAGTCACCATGAGAAACGTTGCGCCAACACATTGGAGCGCGTGCGCCACAGCCATATCCGCCTGCGCTGGGACGATGAGACAGACCCCGATGCATATCTGGAACTGCGCATGGTGCACAATGAGATGACCGACGGCTTCAGCCTTCACGTGACCGACTTCGCGCTCCCCGAAGACCTCGACAGCCTCTACGACATCTGGGAGCAGAATTTCGACCAGCTCCGCCAGGCCACAGGTCTCTGACTGTCGTTCAATTGACATGAGGGACACACCTTCACAGAAGAATAAAAAATCAAAAAAATGGGAGTTTCTGCCAAAATTGTCGTACTTTTGCATTTCGACAATGAACCCGTGATATAGTATTCGTTCTCGATGTTAGGGATAAAGAGGCTCCACGTCATGATTATCAAGCAGTTCGCGCTGCTTTTTGTCGGCACATTCTTCATCAGTCTTTTCGTGCTGATGATGCAATTTGTGTGGCAATATGTCGACACCCTCATCGGCAAGGGTCTTACCCTCGACATCCTCGGACAGTTTTTCTGGTACATGTCGTTGATGATGGTGCCCCAGGCCCTCCCCCTCGCCATCCTCCTCTCCTCGCTCATCACTTTCGGTAACCTCGGCGAGACCTCCGAACTCACCGCCATCAAGGCGGCAGGCATCTCTCTGATGCAGACGCTGACGCCCCTTGCTATCATCGTGGTGGGCATCGCCTGCGGCTCGTTCTACTTCCAGAACAACGTGGGGCCGGAGTCGAAGAAGAAGATGGCCCGCCTGCTCATCTCGATGAAGCAGAAGAGTCCGGAACTCGAGATTCCCGAAGGTATCTTCTACGACGGCATCCCCCAGTGCAACATCTACGTGCAGCGGAAGGACATGGACACCGGCATGCTCTACGGCATCATGATATACCGCATGACAGGCAGTTACGACGATGCTGCCATCATTCTCGCCGACTCCGGCATGCTGCAGTCGACCGCCGAGAAGAAGCACCTGCTGCTGAACCTATACAGCGGAGAGTGGTTCGAGAACATGCGTTCCTCGGAACTCGGTGGCGGCGCTTCCGTGCCCTACCGCCGCGAGACATTCTGGAAGAAACGCATCGTCATCGACTTCGACGGCGACTTCAACCTCGCCGATGCCAACGCATGGGGACAGAACGCCCAAGGCAAGAGCCTCAGCCAGATACGCACCGACATCGACTCACTGAACCATATCTACGACAGCATCGGCCGTGCTTACTTCAACGATGCCAAGCGCGTGACCTATGCCATCCAGGGCATCTCGAAGGCCGACTCGCTGCGCGCGCTCCAGGCCTCGCGACGCCAGGAATACAACATCGACAGCCTCTACAACAAACTCTCTCCCGACAAGCGCCGCCAGGCCACGAACAACGCCCTCTCAAAAGTGAACCAGCACATGAGCGAACTCGACTTCAAGAGCATGGTGACCGATGAGGGCGACTACGACCTGCGCCAACATAAGATAGAAGCCCTCAACAAATTCGTGCTCGCCCTTTCGTGCATCATCTTCTTCTTCATCGGTGCACCGCTGGGAGCCATCATCCGCAAAGGCGGTCTCGGCATACCCATCATCGTATCGGTGGTGGTGTTCATCATCTTCTACATCCTCGACAACACCGGCTATCGCATGGCACGTGGCGGGATGTGGACCATCTGGTTCGGCAAGGGCCTCGCCACTGCCGTCCTCGCCCCCACGGCAGCCTTCGTGACCTACAAGGCCAACAACGACTCTGCCGTGTTCAACCTCGATGCCTACGTGAACCTGGGCATGCGCATCCTGGGCATGCGCCGCAAGCGCAGCGTACAGGGCAAGGAAGTCATCATCAACGACCCCGACTATCCCCGCGACGTGGCGGAACTGGAGCGCCTGAGCAGCGAAGTGACCACCTATGCCCACGAGCACAACCTGAAGTCACCACCCAACATCATCAAGGTGTTCTTCAAATACCAACCCGACCACGAGATAGAACGAATCAGTGAAGAACTCGAGGCGGTAATCGAAGACCTCGGCAACACCCGCGACCGGATGATCATCTCGCTGCTGGGCCGCTATCCCGTCGTATCGGAGAAAGCCCACACCCGGCCCTTCGAGCGCAAATGGCTCAACATCATGGCTGCCATCCTCGTGCCCCTTGGTGCCTTCCTCTACATCCGCATGTGGACGTTCAGGCTCCGCCTGCTCAAGGATCTCCGCGTAATCAAGCAGAACAACGCCAACATCATCGGCCGTATCAAGGAGAAGGACCTCGTCCAATCAACCACAGGAAACGACATCACATTATAATATTATGGAACAAATCATCATCGACCGCATAGAAGACGCCGTGAAAGACTTTCGCGAAGGAAAGTTCGTCATCGTCGTCGACGATGAAGACCGCGAGAACGAGGGCGACCTCATCATCGCCGCCGAGAAAATCACCGCCGAGAAGGTGAACTTCATGCTCAAGCATGCCCGCGGCGTGCTCTGCGCACCCATCACCATCTCACGGTGCGAGGAACTCGACCTGCCCCGCCAGGTATCGGAGAACACCTCCGTGCTCGGCACCCCCTTCACCGTGACCATCGACAAAATTGAAGGGTGCACCACCGGGGTGAGCGCCCACGACCGCGCCGAGACCATCCGCGCGCTTGCCGACCCCACATCGACCCCCTCAACCTTCGGACGTCCAGGTCATGTGAACCCCCTCTACGCCCAAGACCACGGTGTGCTACGCCGCAGCGGCCACACCGAGGCCACCATCGACCTCTGCCACCTTGCTGGCCTCTACCCCGCCGGTGCACTGATGGAAATTATGAACGACGACGGCACGATGGCGCGTCTGCCGGAACTGAAGAAGATGGCCGTGGAACACAACCTGAAAATCATCTCCATCAAGGACATGATAGCCTACCGCCTGCAGCGCGACTCGCTCATCGAGGTGGGCAGCGAGGCCGATCTCCCCACGCAGTGGGGGCATTTCAGGCTCATCCCCTTCAGGCAGAAGAGCAACGGCACTGAGCACTTCGCACTCATCAAAGGCAATTGGGCCGACGACGAACCCGTGCTCGTGAGGGTACACTCCTCGTGCACTACCGGCGACATCCTCGGCAGCATGCGCTGCGACTGTGGTGAACAGCTGCACAAGTCGCTGGAAATGATAGAGAAGGAAGGCAAGGGAGTGCTCGTATACATGCAACAGGAAGGGCGCGGCATCGGCCTGATGAACAAGATAGCTGCCTACAAACTGCAGGAAGAAGGCTACGACACCGTGGATGCCAACACCCACCTCGGCTTCAAGCCCGATGAGCGCGACTATGGCTGCGGTGCCCAGATGCTGCGCCACCTGGGCATCCACAAGATGCGCCTACTCACCAACAACCCCGTGAAACGCGTGGGCCTCGAGGCCTATGGCCTGGAAATCGTGGAAAACGTGCCCATCGAGACCACCCCCAATCCCTACAACATCAAATACCTGCGCACCAAGAAAGAGCGCATGGGCCACAACCTGCACCTATAGTAACATGCCACCCTTTGCCAGAAAGGCTGAAAAACCCCTCCTGCAACGTAATAAAGTGGTATTCCACACGTTTAAAAACAAGAAAACCAAAAACAACGATATTTATGGCAAAACTATCAGCACGTCTCAACCGCCTCGCCCCTTCTGCCACCCTCGTGATGTCGCAAAAGAGCAATGAGATGAAAGCCCAGGGCATCGACGTGATCAACCTCAGCGTCGGCGAGCCCGACTTCAACACCCCCGACGCCATCAAGGAACTTGCCAAGAAGGCCATCGACGACAACTACTCGCGCTACTCCCCCGTACCAGGCTATCCCAGCCTGCGCAAGGCCATCAGCGAGAAGCTGAGCAAAGAGAACCACCTGCAGTATTCCCCCAGCGAAATCCTCGTTTCCAATGGTGCCAAGCAATGTGTATGCAATGCCATCATGGCCCTCGTCGACGACGGTGAGGAAGTCATCATCCCCGCCCCCTACTGGGTGAGCTACCCACAGATGGTGAAGCTGGCTGGCGGCATACCCGTGGTGGTACCCACCGGCTTCGGACAGAACTTCAAGATGACCGCCGCGCAACTCGAGGCCGCCATCACCCCCAAGACCCGCATGATCATCCTCTGCTCGCCCAGCAACCCTACTGGCAGCGTGTATACGAAGGAAGAGCTGCGCGCGCTTGCCGATGTCGTCCTCGCCCATGACGACCTCTTCGTGCTCGCCGACGAAATCTACGAGCACATCAACTATACCGGCCACCATGAGAGCATCGGACAGTTCGACGGCATGAAAGACCGCGCCATCATCATCAACGGCGTTTCCAAGGCCTATGCCATGACCGGCTGGCGCATCGGTTTCATGGCCGCCCCCGAATGGATTGTGAAAGGCTGCAACAAACTGCAGGGACAATACACCAGCGGTGCCTGTTCGGTGAGCCAGAAAGCCGCCGAGGCTGCCTACGTGCTGCCACAGGACTGCGTGGAGGAGATGCGCCAGGCCTTCGAGCGCCGCCGCGACCTCATCGTGGCCCTCGCCAAGGACATCCCCGGACTCGAGGTGAACGTGCCTGAAGGCGCCTTCTACCTCTTCCCCAAGTGTGACTCCTTCTTCGGCAAGAGCGACGGCACCACGACCATCAACAACTCCACCGACCTCGCCCTTTACCTCCTCGACCGCGCCCACGTTGCCACCGTTGCCGGCGATGCCTTCGGCGACCCCGAGTGCTTCAGGATGAGTTATGCCACCAGCGATACGAATATCCGTGAGGCGATGCGACGCATCAAGGAAGCCCTCGGCGTGCTGCAATGACAAGAGACCGAGGCGAAGAGAGGGAAAAACAAGAAATTAACTGTTAAAATTTCTTAATCGCAAGATTAGTTTCATCGAAATTATTATCTTTGCGAAGTTAATGTCATCACTATATCCTTGCTTAAGCATTATACCTTTAAGTATTATATTATCGACATTTTTATAACTTAAATTTATTAATAACTTAAATCAACAAATTAAAAAAATTATGGCAACAACAACAAAACCCGCTGGCGCTGCAAAGCCGGCAAAGAAAAGTACTGGTTTCACAGGAGTGAGAGGCGCATTCTGGATTATCATCGCCTGCGCGATTTTCGCTTTCTTGTTCTTCTTCTTGTGGTTTGGTCACGCCTCGCACTTTGAGGGTGGTACCGCCGAAGGTGAAGCAAAGGATGTTTGGGGTCTGATTTTCAAGGGCGGTGTCATCGTGCCTGTGATCCATACCCTGTTGCTCACTGTGCTCGCCATGTCGATCGAGCGCTGGCTGGCCCTGAAGACCGCATTCGGAAAAGGCTCGCTGCCTAAGTTCGTGACCAACATCAAGGCTGCCCTCAACGCCAACGACTTCAACAAGGCTCAGCAGCTCTGCAACCAGCAGAAAGGTTCCGTGGCCAACGTGCTCTCCGCTTCGCTGAACGCTTACAAAGAGATGGAGCAGACTCCCGGCATCAAGAAGGCCCAGAAAGTAGCCAAGATTGCCCAGGCTCACGAGGAAGCCACCCAGCTTGAGATGCCTACCCTCACGATGAACCTCCCGATCATCGCTACCATCGTTACCCTCGGTACACTTACCGGACTTCTCGGAACTGTGGTCGGTATGATCAAGTCGTTCTCCGCCATGGGTAAAGGTGGTGCCGCCGACTCCGGCCAGCTGGCACAAGGTATCTCCGAGGCCCTTATCAACACCGCCTTCGGTATTGCCACATCATGGGTTGCCGTTGTATCCTACAACTACTTCACCAACAAGGTGGACAAGTTGACTTACGCACTCGACGAAGTTGGATATTCAATCGCACAGACCTACGAAGCCAACCACGCAGACGAAGCTTAATTTTTGCTAACCCTTTAAAAACTTATCAGCTATGGGTAAAGTAAAAATTAAGAAAAGTGATATCTGGATCGACATGACACCTATGTCGGACGTGATGACCCTGCTGTTGACCTTCTTCATGCTCACCTCTACGTTCATCAAGAACGAGCCTGTGAGAGTCAACGTGCCGGGAACCGTCAGTGAGACGAAGGTGCCTGAGACCAATACACTTTCGATAACCGTCAGTCCGGAGAAAGTCAACGGCGAAGCCACCGGCAATGGATTGGTATTCCTCGGAATGTCGAATGCCGCCCAGCTTGGCCAGATGCTTGACGACATGCTCCCCGGCACGGACGCCTTACAGAAGAACGTGTTTGAGAGCGAGGCACAGTTTGGTGTGCCCCTCAGTTCCATGAAGACCTACCTGAGTCTGGACCAGGCCCAGCGTTCAGAAATCCTCCAGGGCAACAACCCGAAGGTGAAGGCAGGTATCCCCCTCGACAGCATCGACGGCGGCATGAGCGAGTTCCAGCAATGGGTAACGGCAGCCCTGGTTGCCAACACCGACGTGCAGCTTGTCATCAAATCCGACAAAGACACTCCTTACAAGACCATCAAGAAAGTCATGAGCGAGCTTCAGGACATGGGTGAGAGCCACTACTACATGGCTACCCAGCTCGATGGCGGCAAGGTACTGTCTGCAAGATCTTACATTGAGAATATGGGAGGCGAAAAATAATGGCAAAGAAAAAAGAAAGCAAACAGAAGAAAATCAATGTCCGCGTCGACTTCACCCCGATGGTGGATATGCTTATGCTTCTTATCACCTTCTTCATGCTCTGTACGACCCTCAGCAAACCGAGCAGCATGGAGCTGTTCATGCCGAGTAACGACAAGAACATCCAGGAACAGAATAAGAACGAGGCCAAGGCTTCCCAGACCATTACGTTGTATGTGGCTGCCGACAACAAGCTCTACTACGGCAAAGGTATTCCCGAGTACAACAATCCCGACTGGATTCAGGAGACCACCTGGACCGACAAGGGCATTCGTGACGTGCTGAGATACCACGCTGTGGAGAACGGCCAGAAGCCGGTGAACCGCATTATCCTTGCCATGGAGAAACTGGAGCAGGACAAGAAGAATCATCCTGAGAAATATCCTATCGACTCCATTTTCCAGAAGAAGAAGTCAGAGATTATGCGCGGTGAAATCGACGGTGAGAAAGTTCCTACGCTGACCATCGTCATCAAGCCCACCGACAACTCGACCTATCAGGATATGATCAACGCTCTCAACGAGATGCAGATTCTGAGTATTGGTACTTACGTCATCGACAAGATCAACCCCGACGATGAGAAGTTACTCACCTCGAAAGGCGTGAAGATGTGAACGATGTGGAATTAACCTTTTAAAAAGTAAAGCAAAAATGGCAAAAATTGATCTATTCGATCCGAAATGGATTGAGATGGTATTCGCTGGCAAGAACCAGGAATACGGAGCCTATCAGCTTCGCAAGGGTACGTCGCGCCGTAACATCGTGTCACTGCTTATCCTTACGGCTGCCGTGTTCCTGATTGGCGGCTACCTCGCATGGAAGGTCATCGAGGAAGAGCGTGCCAAAGAACTGGCAGCGTACAATGCCCAGTTGGAGCTCTCGAAATTGGAAGAAGCCGCTAAGAAAGAGCGGAAACAAGAAGAACAAAAACCACCACCACCACCACAGGAGATGAAAGTTCCCGAGGAGCGTGCAACCCAACAGTTCACCGCCCCTGAGATCAAGAAGGACGAGTTGGTGAAGGAAGAGAACATGGTGAAGCAGATGCAAGACCTCGACAAGGACGTCGCCGTGGGTGCAAAAGACCAAGAAGGTACCAACGAGCGTATCGTTCCTCCGACGGCCGTAGAGGCTCCTCCTCCTCCCCCACCACCAGCTCCAGAACCTGTGCAGGAGGTGAAGCAAGAGGTCACCCAGAAGATCTTCGACGTTGTGGAACAGCAGCCGTCGTTCCCTGGTGGCCAGAGTGCTCTTCTCTCATGGCTTAGCAGCAACATCCACTATCCTCCAGTAGCCGAGGAGAACGGCATCCAGGGTAAGGTTGTGGTATCGTTCGTGGTAGAGCCCGACGGTAGCATCAGCAACGTAGCCGTGGTGCGTGGCGTAGACCAGTCGCTCGACAAGGAAGCCGTGCGTGTGGTGAAGTCGATGCCGAGGTGGAATCCTGGTAAGCAGAACGGTCAGGCAGTGCGTGTGAAGTACAATCTTCCTGTAACATTCAAGCTTCAGTAAAGCAACAATGAAAAGAACTTTTTTCTATACATTCCTTGTATTATTGACACTGTCGGCGGTTCTCTCGTCATGCGGTGGAGATAAGAAAAAGAATCATAGAACTGATACAACTACGTCAGGGGCGATGCAATTCGCCTCTGACGAAAGTTTTAGTCCTATCGTGGAAGAGGAGCGCAAGCAATTTGTATTCCTCTACCCAGAAGCCCATCTTACACCCATCTACACCGACGACATCGACGGTTTCACCAAGCTCATGGCAGGCGAGATACCCCTTTACTTCTCGTCGCGCGACCTGAAGGAAGGCGAGCGCAACCATATAGAGACGAAACTCGACATCAAGCCGCGTGTATATCGGATAGGATATGATGGCATTACGTTTATCGTGAACCGAGCCAACAAGGACACTTGCATCTCGGTGAAAGACGTGAAACGCATCCTCAGTGGTGAGGCCACCAACTGGAACCAGGTCGTGAAAGGTTCCACGCGTGGCAAGATTGAAGTTGTGTTCGACAATGCCCGTTCGGCGACGCTCCACTATTGTGTGGACTCCATCCTCGACGGCAAGCCCATCAACAGCGAGAACATCGTTGCAGCCAAGACGAGCGAAGGCGTAATTGAGTATGTCGAAAACAACCCCAATGCCATTGGTGTGATTGGTTCGAATTGGGTGATGGACCACCGCGACCCCACTCACACCACCTTCAACATGAATGTCCAAGTGATGTCTGTCTCGATAAGAGACGAAGCTACACCAGCCAACTCCTGGAAGCCCTACCAGTTCTACCTGCTCGACGGCACCTATCCCTTTGTGCGCACCCTTTATGCCATCCTCGTGGATCCCGGGTTCCGTCTGCCTCGTGGTTTCACTGAGTATGTGGCAGGTCCTGAGGGTCAGACCATTATCCTCCGTTCGGGCCTTCTGCCCTACAGAGGTGACCTGGAGCTGAAAAAAGTAGACATAAAAAAATAATATTTCAAACACATTATTATTGTAATAATTTAAACGTTATTACGTTTACTCCGTCAAAGAGACAGCAATCAATTCGAAATACTAACACTTTAAAACAAGATGAAAATGAAAGCGATTAAATATTTAGCAATTGTTGCCATGCTGGTGGTATCACAGATGACCATCAGCGCGCAGACCACCGTCTACAGCTCGCAGCTGGGCCCGATCATCACCGCCCTCAAGGCTGATCCCAGCAATCCCAACGCAGCCAAGGACCTGGTGAAGAACTACGTGAAACTGTACAAGAAGAATCCCGAGGCTCTCGTGGCGCTCGGCAATGCCTACTTCACCGCAAAGCAATACGACAAGGCCATCATGTATGCCGACATGGCACTGAAGAAGAACAAGAACTTCGGTGATGCCTATGTGCTCAAAGGCGACGTGGAGGCACTGAAGGACGATGGTGGCGAGGCCGCCATGTGGTATCAGCAGTCGATGACCCTCGACCCCACCAACCCCAACGGCTACACCCGCTATGCCAGCATCTACCGCAAGCGCGACCCGAGGACCGTTGAGCAGACCATGGAACTGCTGAAGAAAAACGTGCCCAGCTATCCCGCTGATGCAGAGCTCGGTCATATGTTCTGGTCGATGGACCTCAGGAAGGCTTACCAGTACTATCAGCAGACCAACCCCAACACTATCGACGAGAGTTTCCTCTATGAGTATGCCCAGGCTGCCTATTACCTTGACAAGAAGGAAGATGCACTCAATCTGAGCAAAATCGGTGTGAAGCGTTTCGCCGGTGAGGCTTATGAGGAGTACTTCGCCCGTTATGCCCTCTACAGCGCTGTCGACCTCGACCAAGTAGACCAGGCTGCCCAGTTCGTGCAGACATTGAAGAGCTCGAAGCAAGACCTGGTGACGAAGGACTACCTCTATCTGGGTAGGATTGCCGCCAGCAAGGGACAGTTCAACGAGGCTATTGACAACTACAAGAAGTCGCTCGACCTCGACGGTGAGAACATCCTGAACTACAAGTACCTGAGCGAGGCCTACAAAGGTCTTGGCGACGAGGCCAAAGCCCTTGAGTTCAGCGAGAGGTACCTCTCCCTCGACCCGAAGGCTGCTCCCTCCGACTTCGTCAACCTGGCCACCATCTACCTGAACAGGGCAAAGGGTGCCACCGACGGTGCAGAAGACTTCACGAAGGCCATGTCTGTCTACGACAGGTTGGCTGAGAAATATCCCACCATTGCCAGTTTCGCCCACCTGCAGCAATGCAAGGCCGGTGTCGACCTCGAGAAGACCGACTATGTGGAGCTGAAAGGCAAGCAGGTCATCGACGAGCTGAAAGACAAGACCGACCTCAAGGACAGCGAGAAGGGTTACCTCACCGAAGCCTACCGCATCGTGGGTCTCGCCATCTGGCGCGACAACAAGCGTGGCGTGGAGGCTGCTCGCCCCTACCTGGAGAAACTCATCCAGCTCGACCCCGAGAATCCCGTCTCGGTGCAGGCAAAGAAAGCACTTGGGATGTAAATCCTATACAAAATCCCCAGCCCGACGGCTGGGGATTTTTTTATGATGGAAAAGAATAATTTCTATTTTCGCATTCGCTTAACTATCGGAAGTTAAAGAGAAGTTAAAGGGAAATCAAAGGGACAGTCCTCTTCATTACCATTCTGGGAAGACTATCCCATCTGCATGGCTTCGCCCCTACTATTTATACTCCATCTAACCTTCTTGCGAAAATTGAGTAAATATGAAATTGCCTTAGACATGCTCGTTGAGGCTTGACATGAAAAAAGGCGACCATGGGCCGCCTTCGTTTATCGTTTCCTTTTGTTATGGAAGACTGATAGCCTCTGATGGGCATACATCAGCACAAGTTCCACACTCAGTGCAAGCATCGGGGTCAATCGAATACTTGTCGCCCTCGGAGATGGCTCCAGCGGGGCACTCGTCAATACATGTACCGCAAGCGATGCAGTCTTCACCAATTACATAAGCCATAATTCAAAATATTTTCGTTAATACTATTTTCTAATATAGGACGTACCTATTTTTAATCGCTGCAAAGATACATTTTTATTCTCATATACCTACAATTAGGTAGGGAATTTTTTACTATTTAGATATTATCAAAATAAGGGCAAATGCAATAACGTTGGACAAACGCCGTTATTATAATATGAACCACCGTTTGATTCCACTTCTGCTGGCAATGATGTCCGTCATTCCTGTCTTCTCTCAGGACAGGAAGGTGGAAAACCGGCCTTACATCGACCTGAGGCCGTTTCATTTCGGTGTGCTCGTTGGCACGCACCTCCAGGACATCGAGATGCTGAACGTGGGACCGCAGATGGTGGAGCTCGAAGACGGTACCATGGCCGAGAAACTGATATCATGCGACCAGGACCGCTGGGACGCCGGCTTCAACGTGGGCGTGCTGGGCGAGTTGCGCCTAAACACCTATTTCCAGTTGCGCCTGGCTCCTACGATGTATTTCGGCACACGTCACATCACCTTCCTCAACCACACCGACATGACTGCCGACGGGCGCCATCTCGAGGAGCACCAATTCATGAAGACGGCATACATTGCCACCCCCATCAACCTCATCTTCGCCTCCCCCCGCTTCAACAATCACCGTCCCTACATGATGTTGGGCATTGACCCGATGATCAACCTCTCGGGCAAAGACAACGATTACGTCAAGTTGAAGCGCTACGACGTGTTTGTGGAAGTGGGTGTGGGCTGCGACTTCTATCTGCCCTTCTTCAAGCTCCGTCCCGAACTGAAGTTCATGTACAGTCTTACCAACAGCCTCGACACCGACCATGTGAACCACATGAAGAACAAGAACATGATCATGTATGCCAATTCGGTGAAGGAGACACGCACCAAGCTCATCGCACTGACGTTTTATTTCGAGTAAGTTTTTTTCAATACAGCGAGACAGAGGGGCGGGGAAAATGTGAGCCGCTGTACGAACCTATTTCTTCTTCAGGTCGATGGTGATTTTCCCAATCCAGACACCGTTTTTCCCATTTTGGTCTACGGGGATAAGTTTCCCGTCGAGGTTGGCAACATGCTCCAGTTGCGTGAAATAAGTATGGGAGTGTCCTCCCAGCACCAGGTCGATGTTACGCGAAGCAGCGATAATAGCCTGGTCACCTAAGCCACCTTCTATCCATCCCAGGTGCGAAATACAGATTACCAAGTCGCATTTCTTCTTCTCCTTGAGCAGTGTAGCCACCTCATTGGCCTTTGCCACAGGGTCGAGATACCTCACACCCTTGCACGTGTTCTTGCCAACGAGTCCCTCTAATTGTGGGGATAGTCCGAATACCCCTATCTTCACTCCTTTGCGCTTGATGATGACGTAGGGTTTTACCAGTCCTTCCACGGGTGTACCCGTGAAGTCATAGTTGGCACATACAATCGGGAAATTGGCTTTTCTGAAGAGCCTCGCCATGTTTTCCAGCCCATAGTCGAACTCATGGTTGCCTACAGTTGCCGCATCAAGACCCATCCTGTTCATCAGTCCAATTTCCACGTCACCCTTGAAGAGCGTGTAGAATGGTGAGCCCTGACTGAAATCGCCACTGTCGAAGTAAAGCAGGTCGGGGTCTTCCTCACGCTGTTCCTTCATGAATTCCAGTCTTCTGAGGTAGCCACCTCTCCCGGCAATCTCCTTGTCTGAGAGATTCTCGTTGAGCGGCATAATGCAACTATGCGTGTCGTTGGTGTGCAGTATCACCAGTCTTTTGTCTTGCGCCTCTGTTGCCATCGCCATCAAAGAGCACAAGCAAACAGTCATGATATATCGCTTCATTTCCTTATTCCTCCACTATTATCCGTCCTTCCACAGCGCTCTCCACCAACTGTCCGGCAGCAGTGCGCTCCTTGATGTATTTCATCATCAGTTCACGTGTTAGTGCATCGTCCGAAGGGATAATCCTCACGTCGGTGCTACTCTTGAAAGCCACCATCCCGTTGTTGCCTTGCGAGACATAGTCGACTGTCGCCACACGGTAGGATGCTGTAGGGTCGATTTCCCTCCCTCCGATGGTGGCATGCCTGAGCTGGCGGTTGGCCGTGATTACCATACGCACTTCCCGGCTTACTCCCTCGCCTCCCCTACTGGCAATCTGGCTCATCAGTTCGAGCACTTTCTCGCCAGAGAGGGTAAGGAAACACACCTTGTTCTCGAAAGGTGCCACGCTGTACACATCACCAATGGTGATGTCACCCTGTGCCAGTGAGGCCCTTATCCCCCCGAGATTGTATATGCCGAAATCAGGTTTCTCACCATAGAATTTACCCGACCACACCAGCACGTCGGGCAGCAGGTTACCCAAAGGACTCTCAGGGCGCTCCACAGTCAAGGGAAAAGGCGTCCGCCCCAGCACCGACGACATCAGCTCGCCAACCTTCGTCATGTACGGATCCATGAAACTCGCCACCTCAGCAGACATGGGCTTGTCGTACGACTTATCCACCAACAAGCGTGTGCGTGTGACTTGACTTACGGCATAGTGCGTGGTACATGCCGATAAAGCCATGACCGCCACCATTACCAAAAACAAAGACTTCAATCTCATAGGAAAATGTTTTTGCGAAAATACGCATTTTTCCACGAAGTAAGCGGCATGGAGCGTAAAAAAATCGCTGTCGGGAAAAAATATTCCCCTTAAGTGTCTGTAAATCAAAAAAAAGTATTACCTTTGCACCGCTTTTCCGCGTAATCGCTGACAGGAAGAAGAGTAGCCTAGTTATGTTGCGTGCGAAATGACAACCAATATTTAACAGTTAAGCACAATGGATTTAATTAAAGTTGCTGAAGAAGCATTTGCTACTGGCAATCAGTTCCCGGAGTTTCATCCTGGCGACACCATCACCGTGGCCTACAAGATTATTGAGGGAAACAAGGAGCGTATCCAGCTCTACCGTGGTGTGGTAATCCGCATTTCCGGTCATGGCGACAAGAAGCGTTTCACCGTCCGCAAGATGTCGGGCACTGTAGGTGTGGAGCGTATCTTCCCCATCGAATCACCCAACATCGCCAGCATCGAGGTGAACAAACGCGGTAAGGTGCGTCGCGCCAAGCTGTATTACCTGCGCAAGCTCACTGGCAAGAAGGCCCGCATCAAGGAGAAGAGAACTCCCATGCAGCCGAAGGCTTAATCACCGGTCATTCGCCATCGCTCTTTCCGAAGCCCGGCGATTGTCCATCAGAAATAAAGGGGTTTCACATGCTGAAACCCCTTTTCTGTTTTCATTATCCGATTATCCACGTCAAACCAACCATACCCAAACCATCATGAAAGAGTTAGCATTGAAATATGGTTGCAACCCCAACCAGAAACCCTCACGTATCTTCATGGAAGAGGGCGAATTGCCCCTTGAAGTACTCAACGGCCGTCCTGGCTACATCAATTTCCTCGATGCCCTGAACAGCTGGCAGCTGGTGAAGGAGATGAAGCAAGCCACCGGCCTGCCCTCCGCTGCCAGTTTCAAGCACGTGTCGCCCGCCGGTGCCGCTGTGGGACTTCCCCTGAGCGATACACTAAAGAAGGTGTATTTCGTCGACGACATCCGCGAGGAACTCTCTCCCATCGCCTGTGCCTATGCCCGTGCCCGTGGTGCCGACCGCATGAGCAGTTACGGCGACTTCGTGGCACTGAGCGACACCTGTGATGCCGTCACCGCCACACTCTTGAAACGTGAGGTGAGCGATGGTGTCATTGCCCCCGACTACACCCCCGAGGCGTTGGAAATTCTGCGTGCCAAGCGCAAGGGCACCTACAATGTCATCAAGATAGCCCCCACCTACCAGCCCGCTCCCATCGAGCGCAAGCAAGTGTTCGGCATCACCTTCGAGCAGGGGCGCAACGAGATACGCCTCGACGACCCTGCGCTGTTTGAGAATATCCCCACGCAGTGCAAGACCTTCACCGACGAGGCCCGCCGCGACCTCATCATCGCCCTTATCACGCTGAAATACACACAGAGCAACAGCGTGTGCTATGTAAAGGACGGTCAGGCCATCGGCATCGGTGCCGGCCAGCAGAGCCGCATCCACTGCACCCGTCTCGCCGGCAACAAGGCCGATATCTGGTGGCTTCGCCAGCATCCGAAGGTGATGGGTCTGCCCTTCGTCCCCGGCATCCGCCGTGCCGACCGCGACAACACCATCGATGTGTATATCAGCGAAGACCATGACGACGTGCTCCGCGACGGCACCTGGCAACAGTTCTTCACCGAGCGCCCCGAGGTACTCACCCTGGAGGAGAAGAAAGCCTGGATAGCACAGAACACGAAGGTTTCCTTGGGCAGTGATGCCTTCTTCCCCTTCGGCGACAACATCGAACGTGCCCACAAGAGCGGGGTGGAGTATATCGCCCAGGCTGGCGGTTCGGTGCGCGATGACAACGTGATAGAGACCTGCGACAAATACGGTATCGCCATGGCATTCATCGGCGTGCGTCTGTTCCACCATTAATGCGCCATCGTCATGAGTAAAGGCGACGATATTGACAGCATCATCCAGGAAGGCATCGTCTGGGGACGTGGCGCCAGGAACGAGGCGCCCAAGAGCCAGAAGACCAAGACGAAGGCCAAGAAAAAGGCCTACATCACCGGAGCCCATGGCAGCGGTAGCGCCCGACAGAAAGCCAAATATCGTGCTGCGCGCGCGAATCGGCATAAGAAATGAAAAATCAATCCCCTTTCCTCCATGCGGAGAGAAAGGGGATTTACTTTTCTATGGGGTTACGAAAATTTCTCCTACCTGACCATCATTCCCGAGAAGATGCGACCAGAGTCGACACCCATGCGGCGTGCGGAGAAGAAGTCGTGATGGTGGGTATAGGTACAGATGCCGGCAACGTGGATATGGGCCTCGGGCACGCCCATCTCCATGAGTTGGATTCGGTTGCACTCCCAGAGGTCGATGTGCCATTTCCCGTATCTGCGAGCGATATGCTGCATATCGAAGTCAGCCTGCACGAACAGCTCGTATACCTCGTCGCCTACCTCGAAACACTCCAAGGAGATGCCTGGGCCGATGACCGCCTGGAGTTGCTGGGATGACGTACCATAAGCCTGTGCCATAGAAACCATCGCCTTTTGCACGATGCGCTTTGCCGTCCCCCGCCATCCCGCATGTACGGCACAGCAAGCGTGGTGCGCAGCATCGTAGAGCAACACGGGGATACAGTCGGCAGTGGAGACGCCGATGCACACACCGACGAGGTCGGTCATCACGGCATCCTTTCCCTCCAGACTGAAAAACTTCTCTGCCGGACTCAACGACTCCAGCCATTGCCTGTCGATGGTTTCCACCTTGTCGCCGTGAACCTGATGGGGATAAACAAGATGATACCTGTCTACACCCAACAACTGGCACAACGCCTCGCGGTTGGCCTCGATGTCGTCGGGATTGTCGCCACAATAGTAATTGATGTTGAACGACGCGTAGTTGCCTTTCCCCACCCCACCATGGCGGGTGGTGCTGAAGGCCATTACCCCCGGCCCCATGTCATACTCGTGAAGAACAGGCTGTATCATTGTTCGTCTTCGTATTCGAAATCGTCGAGAAGTTCGATGTCATCCTCGTCCACCATTTCGATGCTGCCGTCCTCGCCCTCGTCCTGCATCTCCAGGACAAAGCGAGACATGTCCTTGTCACGGTGCACCAGTGTATCCTCCGACATGATGTTCTGCAGTTTGTTACTTTCGCTGTTGAGCTCTGTCCACAGTACGTTTTTCAGTTCCTCCAGCCCCTGTCCGGTGACCGACGAGATGAACACCACCTGCACGCCATCGGGCAGCGTGTCGCGCAACATGTCGATGAGTTCGTCGTCGAGCAGGTCGCATTTCGTCACCGCCAGCACACGGTGCTTGTCGAGCATTTCGGGATTGAACTTCCCCAGTTCGTTGAGCAGCACCTCATACTCGTGTTTGATGTCGTCGGTATCGCCTGGCACCATGAACAACAGGAGCGAGTTGCGCTCGATATGACGGAGGAAGCGCAGTCCCAGTCCCTTTCCTTCACTTGCCCCCTCGATGATGCCCGGAATGTCTGCCATCACGAACGACTGGCGGTCATGGTAGCCCACGATGCCCAGTGACGGCTCAAGCGTGGTAAAGGGATAGTTGGCGATTTTCGGACGTGCACTCGAGAGTGCGGAGAGCAGTGTCGACTTCCCCGCATTGGGGAATCCCACCAGTCCCACGTCGGCGAGGAGTTTCAGTTCGAGTATCACTGTCATCTCCTGCATCGGCTCTCCCGGCTGCGCGTATTTCGGTGCCTGGTTCGTGGCCGAGCGGAACTGAAAGTTGCCCAGTCCACCGCGCCCGCCCTTGAGCAGGCACACCACCTGTCCGTCGTACGACACGTCGCACACGAATTTCCCCGTCTCAGCATTATACACCACAGTGCCACATGGCACGTCGATATACTCGTCCTTTCCTTTTGAGCCATGGCATTTGTCACGCCCGCCGTTACCTCCATGCTGTGCGAACACATGCCGCTGGTACTTCAGGTGGAGCAATGTCCAGAAGTTATGGTTACCTCGGAGATAGACACTTCCGCCATCCCCTCCGTCACCCCCGTCGGGACCGCCATTAGGGTTGTATTTCACATGTTTCAGGTGCATGGACCCCCTGCCACCCTTTCCTGAGCGGCAGCAGATCTTTACATAGTCTACAAAATTCGATTCCATTGTTATTCCGGCCCTCGGCCGATTGATAATTATGCGTTGCTTGAATGTCGGTTGCGCCTCAGCATACCAAGAGCAAGCATTTGCCTGCATTCTGCCTGCACGACATTCCCTTACCCATCCCTGGTTTGCGCCATGGATGGGCAAGGCTTCAATAATGAATCTTCACGAATGTGAATCAGATGGCATCGATGACCGCGCAGATGTCGGCGAAGATACGGTCGAGTGCGCCGAGCCCGTTGATAGGCTTGCGCAATCCCTCCTTCTCATACCAGTCGATGAGCGGTGAGGTCTGGCTGTGATACACATCGAGGCGTTTCTTGATGGTCTCCTCGTTGTCGTCGCTCCGTCCGCTCTCGAGTCCCCTCTTCACCAATCGTGTCATGAGTTCCTCCTCGGGCACGTCGAGTTCTATCATCGCAGCCACCTCATGTCCACGTTCGGCGAGCATCTTCTTCAGCGCCTCTGCCTGTGGCACCGTACGGGGGAAGCCATCGAAGATGACACCCTGGTGGTCGCTGCCATAACTGTCGTATACCTTTGCCAGCATGTCGATGATGAGGCTGTCGGGCACCAGTTTTCCCTCGTCGATATACTGTCGTGCCGTCTGTCCGAGCGGTGTCCCGTTCTTCATCTCGCTGCGCAGCACGTCGCCAGTAGAAATATGGTTAAGTCCATACTTCTCGATGATGAGGTCGCTCTGTGTTCCTTTTCCCGAACCCGGAGCACCGAAAATCACGATATTCTTCATCTTGTTTGTATTTGTAGTTGTTTCTTCTGGGATAAGCGTATAGATGTCTTTCAGGCCACGTCCCTGCTGGTCGTAGTCGAGTCCATAGCCCAGGACAAAATCATTGGGGATGGAGAAGGCCACATAATCCACATTGATGTCTTCTTTCAGCCGGTCGGGTTTCATGAGCAAGGCACAGACATGCACCGACTCGGGGTTGCGTGTTCCCAGCGATTCCATCATCTGCTTGATGGTGAGTCCCGACTCCACGATATCCTCGACGATGATGATGGTGCGGCCAGCCAGGTTCTCATTGATGCCAATCACCTCCTTCACTTTTCCTGTAGAGGTAGTGCCCTGATAGGAAGCCAATTTCACGAATGAAATCTCACAAGGGATAGTGAGTTCACGCATGAGGTCGGCAGCAAAGATGAAAGCCCCGTTGAGTACCGCCAAGAACAGTGGGTTTTTCCCCTCCATGTCTTTGTTGAGTTGGTCGGCCACGGCCTTTATTCTCTGCTTGATCACTTCTTCGGGGATAGACACCTCGAAGGTTTTGTCTTTGATAGTTACTGTTTTCATAGTCTTTGCTGTTTCTTTGCAGCAAAGTTACGAAAAGTCGAGAGAAAAGCCAAATTTTGGAACAGCGAATGCAAAGATATGCTTGCATATTCTTTGCTGAGTCGTGACAAAATTCAACCGAAGGTTAAATTTATTTGTGCATTTCCGAGACGGAGTAACTTCGGCGAAGCCAGAGTTACTATTATGTGAACAAAAAGGATATTTATCCGCATTTTTTCTTGTCCAAATGAAAGGAACAGCATTGTGAAACGATATAGTTGGTATAGACGTTCGGAAAAGAAACAAAAACTTTGAGTTTTGCTTTGCTTTTCGCTCACTTAATCGTAATTTTGTCACCCATATGAAAATATTCACAAGCACACAGATCAAAGAGCTCGACCAATACACCATCGAGCATGAGCCCATCAAGTCGATTGACCTGATGGAGCGTTCCGCCAAAGCCATTACCCTCGCCATCATGAAGGAATGGCCTTCAAGCACCCCGATAGTGGTGTTCGCCGGTCCTGGCAACAATGGTGGCGATGCCCTGGCCGTGTCGCGGATGCTGGCCAACAAGGGTTACGTCATCAGCGTCTACCTTTTCAACATCAACAACCATCTTTCCGATGACTGTGCCATCAACCGCGACCGTTGCGCAGATACCAAGGGCATCAAGAACTTCGTAGAGGTGACCCATGAGTTCGACCCTCCTCGTCTGAACAGCGACACCCTGGTGGTAGACGGACTCTTCGGCACAGGTCTGAACAAGCCCCTGGAGAAAGGCTTCGCATCGTTGGTGAAATATATCAACCAGTCGCCATGCAAGGTGGTGAGCATCGACCTTCCCTCTGGCCTGATGTCGGAGAGCAACACCTACAACGACCACGCCCATATCATCCACGCCGACCTTACCCTTACCATCGGCGTGAAAAAACTTGCGCTGTTCTTTGCCGACAACCAGCAGTATATCGGCCGCCTAAAGGTGTTGGACATCAACCTCTCCGAGGAGTACATGACGAGAACCAACACGATGTACACGATGCAGGAGACCGACGATGTGCGTGCGTTGGTTGTTCCCCGCAACGACTTCGCCCATAAAGGCCTGATGGGGCATGCCCTCATCATTGCCGGCAGTTATGGCATGGCGGGTGCCGCCATTCTCGCCTCCCGTGCCTGTCTGCGCTCTGGCACCGGCAAACTCACCCTCTTTACCCCGAAGCGCAACGTCGACATCCTACAGGTCAGTGTTCCAGAGGCCGTAGTACAAATAGACCACGAAGACAACTATTTCTCTGATGCCGTCAGTGCCGATGAGTTCGACGCCCTCGGTATCGGTCCTGGCCTAGGACAGCTTGAGGAGACCGCCATAGCCCTTATCGCCCAGTTGCGTCGAACGCAATGTCCCGCCGTGGTGGATGCCGATGCCCTAAACATCCTGTCGAACCACCGCGCATGGATACAGCAGTTGCCCAAAGGCCTTATCCTCACCCCACACCCCAAGGAGTTCGACCGCCTGAATGGCACCCGCTGCGGTGACGATTGCGAGCGTCTGCAGAAAGCCGTGGAATTGGCCATCAAGTTGCAGGCCTACATCATACTCAAGGGACATTTCTCAGCCCTCTGCATGCCCGACGGTAAGGTGGTGTTCAACTCCACCGGCAACTCCGGCATGGCCACTGCCGGCAGCGGCGACGTGCTCACAGGCATCATCACCGGTCTGCTTGCCCGTGGCTATCATCAGGCTGAGGCCTGCCAGATAGGCATGTTCGTGCATGGCATGGCCGGCGACATGGCTGCTGAGGCCAAAGGCAAGGAGAGTCTGGTTGCCAGCGACATCATCGACTATCTGCCCCAGGCATTCAAGTTCATCATGGAAGATTAAAGATTGAAGATTGAAAATTGAAGATTATAAATCGACAAAGGAGCCGAACGGAATGTTTCGGCTCCTTTGTCGTATATATACATCATACTTACCGGGTGATGTCGACCGAGGCAGAAGCACCGTTCTGCCCATAGAACACGATGACGAGGTGTTTCTCCTCCGGGAAGAGGGTTGCATCGAGGTCGACTTCCTTCTCTCCGTTTTTCGCTATCGTCTTGAGCACGTTGCCAGAGAAACTCACATACTCTATCTTGCTCAGTGGTGCATCAGCCACGGCATGCAGCACATCATTTTCCACAAGCGAGGCATTCACGTTGAGCGTGGGTCGTAAGGGAGAAGGCTGCGCCTGCTCGCCATACCCGTCGGATATTTCGAAGCCCATGGCCTGCAACATCTTGATGGCATAGCGTGTGCCGAGCGTGCGGTACCCACGGGTGGTGAAATGCAGGTGGTCGGGTCCTGCCTCACATCCCTTCGACGAAGCCACATAAGAGTTGGGCAGCACACTGGGCAAGCGGTTGATGGTGGGATTGGCATGCGCGCAGATGCCATTCTGGTCGGCATTCACTGCCTCACCTGCGATGAGCGGCACCTTCTTCGGGTCGAGGTTCAGGTCGCTGATGATGTCGCCATAGATTTTCTTCACTTTCTCCAGCCATCGGTCGTTATAGGCATCGGTCTCGCCTTGATGCAGCAATATTCCGCGGATGACACCATCTTTCTGTGCCTTGCGTGCCAGTTCGATGAGACAACCATAAGGATTCCCCCCATAGGCGGCAATCTCATCTTTCAGCCAGTCGGGCTGGATGGTGTCGGTATAGGCCTTGTAGCCGTCTTTGTCGAAGAGGTCGATGGCACAGCCGTCCACCGCCACATGTATCACGCCTATCCTTACCTTGTCGTTGAAGTTACGTCGCATGACACGTCCGAAGAAGTCGACGAGCGACATCCCCGTATTGTTCCTGCAGAGCGGTGGGTTTGCCACGCGCCACTCCCCCTTTTTCCTGTCAGGCCCGTCGACTGCCGAGAGGCTGAGGAAGTTGTTGTCGTCGATATAGTCGGCAGGTGAAATCTTTCCCTGTCCCACCATGTTCGACTGTCCGATGCAGAGGAAGATGTAGAAGAAGGGGTCTTGAGCCATCATTGTCAGCGGCAATACTGCCATCATTAAAGTGATTAGGTATTTTCTCATATATGCTCCTTTACCAACGACGGGAGGCCTCGGAGGAGGTCTCCCGTCGTCAAGATATACATACAGTGATGTGATTAGTCGAGTTGTGCGAGTTTGTTGTCGGAGCCAAGCACATCCTTGATCTTGTGCTTGTACATCTTCTCCATCTCGTCGCGAGCGGGACCGCAGAACTTACGTGGGTCGAACTCACCGGGTTTCTCTACGAGCACCTTGCGCACGGCAGCGGTGAAGGCGAGGCGTGAGTCGGAGTCGATATTGATCTTGCAGACAGCGCTCTTCGAAGCCTTGCTGAGCTGCTCCTCGGGAATACCCACAGCATCGGGCAGTTTGCCACCATACTCGTTGATGATGTCGACATACTCCTGTGGCACCGAGCTGGAGCCATGAAGCACGATGGGGAAGCCGGGGAGTTTCTCCATGATGGCATCGAGCACATCGAATGCCAATGGCGGAGGAACGAGCTTGCCGGTCTTCGGGTCGCGGGTGCACTGCTCTGGAGTGAACTTGTAGGCACCATGCGATGTGCCGATGGAGATAGCAAGCGAGTCGCATCCCGTGCGGGTGGCGAAGTCGATTACCTCTTCGGGCTTGGTATAATGGCTCTCGGCAGCCACCACGTCGTCTTCCACGCCAGCGAGCACGCCCAGTTCAGCCTCTACTGTGACATCATACTTGTGCGCGTATTCTACCACTTTCTTGGTGAGTGCGATATTCTCCTCGTAGGGAAGCGATGAGCCATCGATCATCACCGATGAGAAACCGAAGTCGACACAGCTCTTGCAGGTCTCGAAGCTGTCGCCATGGTCGAGGTGAAGAGCAATCTCAGGATGCTTGCATCCCAGTTCCTTGGCATATTCCACGGCACCCTGTGCCATGTACTGCAGCAGTGTCTGGTTGGCATAGTTGCGTGCGCCTTTCGACACCTGCAGGATGACGGGGCTCTTCAGGTCGGCCGAAGCCTTGATGATGGCCTGAAGCTGCTCCATGTTGTTGAAGTTGAAAGCGGGGATGGCATAACCGCCATTGATGGCACGAGCGAACATATCCTTCGTGTTCACAAGGCCCAAAGATTTGTAATCTACCATAATTTGACTATAGATTTAAAAAATATAATACTTGTATTTTTGTGATTGCAAAATTAGCATTTTAAATTGTCAAATCAAAGATTTCGAGTGCTTTTTTTCCGCCACGAGAACCGTTTGAAGCCTTATCTTCGTGCCGTTCACGAAGATGTCTGGAGTTTTGCAAGATGCAGATAGCAAACGGCATTGCCACAGTGCCAGAGGGCTTGGCACTCTCGGTTCTATTCGTAGTGCCGTATTCTCACGTCGATGCCATCGGCTTGCAGTTCCGTGGGCACACTACTCAGGTCGGTATCGCCGAAGTGGTAGGGGAAGAGCACCTTGGGCCTTACCACGCGTGCCGCCTTCACCAACTGTCCGGCAGTCATGGTGAACGGCTGGTTGCAGGGCAGGAAGGCGATGTCGATGTCGTTGATGGCAGCCATCTCCTCGATGTCTTCCGTATCGCCTGCGACATACACACGCAGTCCGTCGATGGTGATGACATAACCATTGTCGCGCCCTTTGGGGTGGAACTGGAGATGTCCCTCGGTGTAGTTGTATGCCGGTACGGCCTCTACCTTGAAGTGGTCTGCCACATCGCACTGGTCGCCATTGGTCATCACGGTGCCATAGCCCAGTATGTCGGCACACCGCTGGTTGGTGATGACCTGCGTGTTGTCGGTAGAGAGCATCTTGATGGCATCCTTGTCGAAATGGTCGGCATGCTCATGGGTGACTAAAATATAGTCGGCCTGGGGATACACGGAATAGTCGACCTTCCGTTCGCGGAGTTGCCGTACGGGGTCTATCTCTATCTCCATACCGTCGTAGCAGATTCTGATGCTCGCATGTATCAGCGCGCTGAAGGTGACGGTCTTTCCACCGGGAGTCATGAAGGCATCCACCTCGACATTGCTCAACGGCATGCCGGCTTCCTTCCATGCCAGGATTCCTCCCTTCAGGTTCACGGCCTTATAGCCCCGTGCCGTCATCATGTCGGCAGCGTTGGCCGATCGTCTGCCACTCCTGCAATACACTGCGATGGTCTTGCCCTTGTCGAGCAGTTTCTCCACTTGTGTCATGAACCCGTCTTCCTTCACGTCGATATTCACGGCCCCCGGGATATGCCCCTCGGCATATTCGCTTGGAGTGCGCACGTCGACGAGCAATACGTCCTTGCCTTTCAACAACTCCGCGAATGACTGGGCATCCACGTTCCCGTAATTGGCATTTACACAGGCCGAGAAGGCATTCAGCCCCAGCAGCCCCACAATGAATGTGAATAGTTTTCTCATGTTCTCCTATGTTTTTTTAGTATGACCAAACGATATGGGCATCGTGTGATGCCCATATCATTGTAAACCGTAAAAAGCACTAATCATGGTCTTCGTTGGCGATGGCCCGCCAAACCAATGCAGCGATAGCCCCTCCCACGAATGGTCCGATGATGAACACCCAGAGGTCGGAGAGCGCCTTTCCCCCTTCGAAGATGGCTGGTCCGATAGACCTGGCGGGGTTGACAGAAGCGCCCGTGAACTTGATTCCCACCAGATAGACGACGATGAGCGCGACACCGATGGCTATGCCGGCAAAGTTGTTGGTGGCGCCATTGGTCTTCGACGTGGCAGCCAGTGCCACGAACACGAACACTGCAGTGAGCAATACCTCCACAATCAATCCGTTGGTCACCCCGAAATGACAGACATTGGCACCGGTAAGGGTACTTGAGGCAAGCGGGTCGCCCACTACCGTTGAAGTGACACATGTCAGTGCTGCGGCACCGAGTATGGCACCGATGGCTTGCGATATCATATACATGCCACCTTCTTTCACACCTATGCGTCCGCAGAAGAACATGCCCAGAGTGACGGCAGGATTGATGTGGCATCCCGAGAGACCGCCTATGGCATAAGCCACAGCCACTAGCGAAAGGCCAAAGGCCAGTGCCGTTCCCAGCACCGAGGCGGTGTCGGACCCACAGCTGAGTGCAACAGCCGCGCCACATCCGATAAAAGTGAGCACAAACGTACCTATCAATTCTGCTAAATACTTTTTCATAAGCTCATATTTTGTTATTATTTCTTTCCGTAAGTCTATTTCGCGATTTCATGCAACAGGATTTCGTCATATAATTATATGACGCAAAAATAATAAAAAAATTTAATTCTTACAACATTTTTTTAAGAAAATTAAGGCATAAAATCATCGCATATAACTACACGGTTATATGCTGCCCTCGCACGTCCTAGTGGATTTACCAAATGACAAATCCCGGCAAACGATACGGCCGTTGACTCTTACTTGTTGAGAATGGTGGAAATGATGGCCGATACGTCGGACATGTTGATGAACTCATCACCATTCATGTTGGCCCTTTCGAAAGAGAAACTTTCTGATTGGACTCCAAGCATATAGTTGATGATGAGGGTGACATCGGTGATATTGATGAATCCGTCGCCATTGACATCACCCATCAAGATGGGTTGAGGTGCAAACTGCGGATTGATTACACTATCGGCATCTATCGTCAGGGTATTGCCAGATTGCTCTGCCATGGTGGTGACAAACGCCCTGAAAGCATCGACGGCAAACGTCGCAGAGGCCTCGGTGGCATCGTCTGTAGCATTGTCTTTCCGCACCCAATGGTTGTCGCTAAGCACATAGCCGTCTTCTACCTGCTCCTGCATGTTGGTGCCTACCAAGGCAAAATCGCCTATGGCGCGTGAGGGATGTAGATTGGTAGGTAACACGGTTGTCTTTTCTGCGGTAAAGAACATGACAGTCTTTCCTGCCAAGCGGTTGTCGCATGCCATCATGCAAGGCACGTTGGCCTTCACGCCTTCAGCATAGGCTGTCGCGACGGTGTCGTTCTTCACCCCCATGAAGTCGAACAGCCAGAAATCGCCCTCTTCGCTTTCAGCGTCGGCATACCATGAAAGCAGGCTTCCGTCGACACTCACATAGTCGGGTGTGAACGGCAAAGCCAGTGTGCTCCACTCGAAATTCAATGTGTCGGCGATTTCCCGTTCATAAGACACGCCTCCCGAGAAAGTCATCTCGATGGGGAAGAAGTAGTCGTACCCGTCGACCATCGTCAGTTTCCCGCCCTTGTTTGACGCATTGACGTAGTTGGAATTGGCAAGCTTGCTCGGTATCCTCTTGTCGAGCATATAGATGGTGTTGGGGTTGCTGTTGGGTATCACATTAGAGGTGTATGCATTGCGCAGGTTGATGGCAACGGCCTCCTCCGGCACATGGAACACCGCTTCTGCCAGTTTCGTGCGCAGCAGACCATCCTTTGTCCAATAGATGGCACCCTCGGCCACGTGTTTCATCCCCGTAGAGTCGTTCACCCATGTATTCAGGCTCTTCTGGTGCGATGCCATCAGGAAATAGTCTAAGCTAAAGTCGCTGAAGGGCACATCGTATTCCCTGACGAGGGATTCGCCTGGCTGCAGTTCTATGAGTTCACGCACGGCTTCCGTCACCTGTTCGTTGTTGTCGACGGTAGAGACCGTAAGGTAGTTCTTGTATTTTTTCTCGCCGGTATTGGTGACACGTACTCTGCACATGGCCCTGTCGCCGATGATGGTGGTGCCATCGTCGCTGAGGTTGAGTATCTCGATGTCTTTCTCGAGCGTGCTGTTCTCTTCCCAGAGGTTGGTGTAGAAATACTGAGTATCATACTCATCCACAGAGAGATAGTACTCATCGGCATAGGGGTCGAATTTTTTGTTTTTGTCCACGAAAATGGTGAAATCGCGACTGGTGCCCGATTCGAACGAGATATTGTCGTAAGTCACCATTGTGATTTGCTGTGTCGTGGAAAGCCGTTTCCTGAGATATATCGGCCCATAGAAATCTTCGTCGTTGTTCACGAAACTGATGTTGAGGTGCTCGTTATCCATCTCAATCCCTTTCACCTCGAAATGGGCCTTTGGCACCGCAGTGAGTGTCATTTCCTTCGTGGTAATCACGACATCGATATAGTTCCGGTCTGTCCCACCCATGGCTTGCCAGTCGGCATTCGCACTGGGTTGATAGGCCGCCTTGATGGTATAGTGCCCCGTGAGTCCTGCCCCGAAAGCCAAGTCGGCCGACTCCATGGTTTTCGTTGCTCCTGCCGACAATTTGGTCGTGAAAGCCGAAAGCACCTTGACTATTTTCCCACTCTCGTTGAATAGCGCCATGCCATAGGTGGGATTCTTGCTGACAGAGGTGGAATTGATGAATATCTGCTTGATGGTAATTCCCTGGAAATCTTTATTCTTGGCCGTGCGGGTGTAGTCGGATCCATCCTTCAGGCTTGGCCGGCTATAGGCACAATAGGTTTCGGCAGGTGCCACAAAGTCATCTCTCCCCTCGGGCTTGATGCCGATGAGTGCCGACTGGTTGATGCTCAGTTGGTAGTTCCTGATATTCTCGTCGAGTCCCTCGCCCTCGGCACATGCCACTGAAATGCGATAGTAGCCATTGCCAGCACCCAGCCATCCCCAGTTGATGTGGTAGAGTCCGTTGCCGTCGTAGCCATCGCAGATGAATGTATGCCCTTGTGTGAGGTTCGTATATGCGGTATAGATGACCGGCCTGCCATTGAGGAGTTCGCGCACGAGGAGGCTATCCCACTGTGCTTCGTCGTAAGACCTACGGTAGACGTAGTGTATGGTCTTGGGGTAATTGAAGTATTTGGGCAGCCGTTGGGGGATGATGCTGGTGTATGCCCCGCTTCCTGTTGCCACATAATCCATGTCGGTAGACTGTCCGCAATAGAGCATGAGTTTGGCCACCTCGTTGATGCTCTCCTGTGGCGACTCCGTCGTGAGTACGTCGGGCATCTTGTCCCAGTCGAAAGTAGTTGCAGGCAACTCAGGCATGTCGATGCCCAGCGTGGTGGTGGTGTAGGTGGGAATGGCATCTATGCTTTCCGTGGGGAACCGGTGGTAACGCATCACCTGTGCCATGGCTACCGCCGTGCATCCTGTGGGACATCTGGAGGCATTGACCTGCGGGCACTGGCTGTTGAAGGGTTCTTTCTGTCCCCATAGCGATGTAATCAAGGGTTCCACCACCTCTGTGGGATGCTTGGCCTTTGCCGGACGCATCACCCCATCGTTGATGGCCTGCATGCTCTGGCTGTATTGTTCGAGCCACACCTTCATGTTCTCTGGCATGTTGTCGTAGTCGAACTCTCCCTGGTCGGAGTATCCCAGAATCTCTTCTGTCTGGTCGTTTCCGGAGATGATGACAAATCCCTTTTTCGCCGGCATATTGAAAGCGAACCATCCTGCCACACCATCGTTTAGCCCTACATGTGCCAGTTTCATCTGTCCTGACGTGAGACGCAAGTGTTGCCCCGCAAAGTCTTGTGCTTTGCGAAGAGCCTGGAGCTGTGTGACGGGGTTGGCCATAGCGAACAAACTTGCCCATATCGCGATGGCCACGCAACATATTCTATTCATTCCAAATGATATCAGGACATTCGGATGCAAAATTAACAAAAATATTGTAAAACAAGAAATTATCGGCTTTATTTCAACGAATAGCTTGCGCTTAACTATTCACTCAAGACATTTGTTTTCATGACAGGAATCCGAACGACCCAACTGCGACAAGAAAGTGAAGGCAAAAAGTGAAGGCACAAAAAAAGGAGTACCGCCGTACTCCAACCTTTGTTAACCTTAAATCTAATACTATGAAAAACACGATGCAAAGTTAATCACCCACATCGTGTTTTCCAAATTTTCCTTTAGAAAAAGTGTATGAAATACAATTTTCTTGATTTAAATCAATTATTGTTGTCTTTCGGACACTTATACAAGCAAGTGCCTCGACTTCATCTCCACATACTTGTTCACCACATCAGCAGAGAGCGTTTTCGGATTGGTGAGCAAGCTGTAGATACCGTTCTGTCTCAGTGTGCTTTGTATGAGGCGCCGTTCATAGATGAGTTTCTCGGCGATGACATGCTGGTAATAGTCTTCCTCGGTGCGTTTGGGCGAGTCGACGAAATCGGAAAGTTCCACATCGTTGAAGAACACCACGAGCAGTCGGTGGCGCCGGTTGAGCAGTTGCAAGAATTCGAGTTGGCGCTGCAACGACCCATAGTCGGTGAAATTGGTGAAGAGCACCATGAAACTCCGCCGCGCCACCAGGTTGTTGAGGTTAGGGCAGAGCATGGAATAGTCGGTCTCGCCGAAAGTAGTCTGCTGGGCATAGAGCGCCTCGAGAATGCGTTGCATCTGGAGTTTCTGTCTTCCTGCCGGCACGAATGTCCCCATCTCTTCGGCGAAGGTTACCAGTCCGGCCTTGTCTTGCTTGTTGATGGCCACAAAAGAGAGTACGAGCGACGAGTTGATGGCATAGTCGAGCAATGTCATCCCCTCGAACGACTGCTGCATGAGCCTCCCCTTGTCGACGAGGCAGTAAATCTCCTGCGAGCGCTCATCTTGGTAGACGTTCACCATGAGGTGGGTGCGCCGTGCCGTCGCCTTCCAGTTGATGGTGCGGTAATCATCGCCCTGCACATAGTCGCGTATCTGTTCGAAATCAGTATTGTTGCCTGCGCGCCGCACCCTCTTGCTTCCCGACTCTGCGAGCGAGTTCGACGATGCCGCCATGAGATACTGCTTCAGTTTGAGGAACGAAGGATATACCTTCACCACTGCAGGCTTGGCGCATACAAAGCGACGCTCCACGAATCCCAGGGGTGTGGAAGCGAACACCATCACCCTGCCAAACTGATAGTCACCCCGCACCGTAGGCCGGAGCGTATAGATGGCCGTGGCACTGTCATTCCTGGGCACATGGAGGCGCAGTTGGAAGTCGCGTTTTTGGAACTGCTCAGGCAGCTCGTCGACAACGGTTGCCGTGAGGGGGAAGGGAGAACGGTTGGTCACCTTCAGCCCCACCTCATTGTCGTCGCCAAGCGAGAACCGCTGACTACAACGGCGAGCCGCCCCTACCCCGGCCTTGACGAAGAGGGTCAATGCCTCGGCAGCGACAGCCACCACCGCCACGACGAGCAGGCACTGCCCCACGATGAAGAGCGGTGCCACCCATACGCCCGCCGCCATGATGATGGCGATGACAGCAATGGTGATATAGAACCTGCGTTTCAGAAACATGCAAGCGCTTATTTAGGAACTTCCACTTGTTCGAGGAGGGTGGCAATGAGCCTTGCCGTGTCGTAGCCCTCCATCTCGGCCTCTGCGGTGAGGACGAGGCGGTGACGAAGCACCGATGGCGCCACGAACTTGATATCGTCGGGGGTGACGAAATCGCGTCCCTGCAGGAGCGCATAGGCCTTCGATGCCCTCAGCAGCGCCACTGCCGCTCTCGGCGACGCCCCCAGATACACCGCCTTGGAGTTGCGGGTGAGCTGCACCACGTCGATGATATACCTGAGCAGGCTCTCTTCGACCACCACCTTGTTGATGAGCTGGCGGAACTCCAGCAGTTCTTCCTTCGAGAGGATTGGGGAGATGCCCTCGAGTTTGGGCAGCCGGGCGTTCTCGTGATGGCGTTTCAGGATGACCACCTCGAGTTCGGCGGGCGGGTAGATCATGACCACCTTCATGAGGAAACGGTCGAGCTGTGCCTCGGGCAACTTATAGGTGCCCTCCTGCTCCACGGGGTTCTGTGTGGCCACCACGGTGAACAGGTCGCCCATGGGATAAGTGGTGCCGTCGATGGTAGCCTGCCGTTCTTCCATCACTTCGAAGAGTGCTGCCTGTGTCTTTGCCGGCGCGCGGTTGATTTCGTCGACGAGTACGAGGTCGGCGAAGACCGGTCCTTTGTGGAAATCGAACTCCGAGTTTTTCACATTGAAGACGGTGGTACCCAGCACGTCGCTGGGCATGAGGTCGGGAGTGAACTGCAGTCGGCTGAAGCGGGCATCGATGAGCCGTGCGAGGATTTTGGCGAGCAGTGTCTTGGCCACCCCCGGCACTCCTTCGAGCAGCACATGTCCGTCGGCGAGCACAGCGGTGAGCAACAGGTCTACCGCATTGGTCTGCCCTACCACCACGGTGCCTATCTGCTGGCGGACAAGCATGATTTTCTGGTGAAATGCCGTGAGGTCTAACCGTTGTTGGGTATTTTCTTCCATAATCTGGTATGTTACAAGTGTTTTGAAATGTTTTCTATCCGGTTGATATAATCCTTAAGGGTTTCGCCGCTGATGTCGCCTCCGGTGAGCTTGACGATGCCCCTGAGGCTTCTCAGCAATTCGGCCACCTCGCCCTCGTCGAGCGATGCACGCTGTGCCAGGGTGCGAGCGTTCTGTGTCTCGTTGCGCTCGTCATCGAGGTCCATCATGAGGCGCCGCCGCACATCGTCCTTGAAGTAGGTGTACTTTTTCCGCAACAGGTCGATGTTGTCGTGCCGGCGGAAGTAGATGGTGCCCAACAGGCGCACAAACTCCAGATTGCGGTTGATGAGCGGCGGGCGTACGGGGATGACCCGCTGGCGCCGGCGTGCGGTGAAGAGCATGAAGAGGATGGCGGCAGCCAGGAGCGTGAAGAGTGCCCAGCGCAGCGGCGGGCGTGAGAGCATATAGGAAAGGGGCGACATGGTGAAATTGTTGGTATTGCCCGAGAATTGCCTATCTTCCTCCAACAACTTGCAGTCGATTCTATAGGTAGGATTGTCGGCCAGTTGTTCCAACTGCCGGTTGAGGAACTTGGAGATATGGGGGTCGAGGGCACCATAATTGGTGAAGAGCCTCGGTGTGGACGACACGTAATGCCAACCCTTCCCCACCTTTCCTGCCAGCGCGATGGGCACGCTCATTCTCCGGGTTTTCTTATAAGTCCTCCACAAGTCGTTCTGGTCGCTCGTAGAATCATAAGGATCCATCTCATCCATTTCCGGGTAGTTGGCAGCATCTATGGTTTCTTTTATCGAATTTGCCCTTTCTTCCTCTTCCGACAAGTCGAAATTATTCCACAACGACAGAGAGCGCAACCATGCCGTCACCTTGAAGCGGCTATCGTATCCCTGCCTGATCCAGGAAGTATAGAGTCCCTGGTTGATGGTGGTGCTCACAGGGTTGCTTCCCACCCAATCCAGGGTGTCGGGGGGCAGTTTTCCCTTGAGCGACTCGGCCAACAAGTCGACGTCGGAATAATCGTAACTTGTATACACCCCGTACGTCTCTTGCAATCCCGGTATGTTGTAATCGAGCACCCACAGCACCTTGCATCCTGCCTTGACGCAGGAGTCGAGACGTTGGAAGACACCAGAGTCGTTCGCCCACGTGTGGTTGATGACGAGTAATGACTTCTCACCTGGCACATGCATCAGGCTGTCGAACGACTCTCGCCAATAGGTATAGCCCTTGGGCATGGTGGCAGAGGCGATGCTGTCGAAAATCTCGCAGTCGAACGGTTCGTCACCGTCGTGCGCATAGCGGGTAGCCCAGTTGAAAGTGCGGTTGGCCTGCATCCAGAGATACACCGCACCCACCACAAAAATAAGGACGAAGACCGCCAACAAGTTCTTCCTCATGCCTCACCTCCTTTCTGCACCTTAAGGCTGAGCGACTCCATCTCGTCGCACAGCTCCTGTGTGGCAGGAAACTTGCCATACCTCACACGGAGGAAATGATGGGTCATCCTGACAAACGAGGGATGGGCGTACTCCTGTGCATACTGCGACGGAGTCTTGTAGATACGCCAGTCGATACGCCGACTCTCGTCAAGGGTACGCAGGGTGCGCAGATAGACGAGGCGCACCATGGCGGCATGGTCGAGATGCTGGCGGGCGTCAGCGAGCTCGCTGTCGATATCTACGGCATAGATATCATCGGTGCCTTCCTCCACATCATCGCCGTCGAGTTCGGGATTACGGTAAAGCAGGCCATTCCTGGCCATCCAGTAGGCGATACATGCCGCGAGCACCACGCCAATGACAATATAGACGAACGTGGGCATCCCTGACAGGAAATCGGCGATGCTGTCGAAGAAATGGATATTGCTGCTGGTATGCCCATTATCGGGCAGAACCATATCCTCCCATTCATTCGACTCCCTGACGAGGGAGTCGCCCACGAGCGAACGATTGTAGTCGTGCCCTTGGAACAGCCTCGCGGCGAGCGAGTCGTTTTGCATGATGGAACTGGTATTTACCGGCATGTGCAAGGATTATGGTTGTGGACGACGAGCGTCCTTCTTATCTACATTTTCTCAAAGTCATCGATGGTCTTACCGTAAACGGCGCTGTCGCCCTGCATCTCCGACATATAGCCATAATGATAGACACAGAGCAGTGCCACCATGGCACCCACCATATAGCAACTGAGGTAGCCCACGATGGTGAGCAAGAGACTGACGAAGCGCAGGAGCATGACATACCCCCATTCCTCTCCCGAAGAGGAGAACGTGTCGATGAACAGGCGTGCCAGCATCCACGGTACATTCACCGACAGCAGCATCACCGCGCCGAAGAGTACCATCATCAACATGCTGAAAGCCAGGCTCATCCACGACGACAGCCCCATCCCTACCGCTTTCGACAAGGCCGTGAAGAAAGAACGCCGTTCTATCATATAGACGGGAGCGAAGAGCGACAACGGGACGGCAATCACCAACAAGAGGAAGATGACGAACGCATTGGGAATGGCAACCATCGTCAGGATGACTGCGACAACCACTGCCGTGGGTACCAGCGCCGGCCAGAAACAGGCTTTCATGTATGGCCACAACTTACGCAAGCCGGTGCCATCGAGGCAGAAGTCATTGTCTTCATAGGCTGCCAATAGCGAATAGACATGTATGAACACCGCCCACACCCCCACGAGTGCCACAGCACCATATATCAAGGCTGATGACCCGCTGCCCCATCCGAAGAAGTCGTCGAACCAGTCGAGTGGCGTGTCTCTACGTCTAATTTGCGCGTAACGGATGAACGCCGACGAGGTAAGCGCCACGCATACGGGCAGGAAGAGCACCGCCACCGAGAGGAACCATGCCCTCCGGCAGAGCCGCATGAAGTCGAACACCGCCTCGATACGCTGTGAGAGCGTTCGCCATTGGTAAATCAGTATCTTATCCCTGGGACTGAGCATCACGATGGCGTTTGATGGGTAACAGCACGTAATAGAAGATGATGAAGGCCAGCGAGCAGAGGATGACCGTCAGCCTAATTGCATCGCCGATTTCGGTGTAACGGGTAAAGAAACCCTCGATAAACCCTGCGATGATGAAGAGGGGCACGGTGGAGATGAGCACCTTGATGCTGTGCCTGGCAGCCCTGACAAACGACTGGATGCGGCTGTAGGTGCCGGGAAAGAGCCATCCGTTGCCCAGGGTGATGCCCGCGCCACCTGCGATGACGATGGCAGAGAGTTCGAGCGTGCCATGAAGCATGATGGCGAGTATCGAATCCATGAAGATATGGCGCACGAAAAAGAACGTGACGAAGGCTCCCACCATGATGCCGTTGTACATCAGGAAGAAACAGGTGCCGAAACTGGTGAATATCCCCATCACATAACTGCGGAAAGCCACCATCACATTATTGATGGTGATGCTGGCGAAAGAGAGCACCTGAGAATCTCCGCCATACACTGCCATCGGTTCACCGCGCTCGATATTGTTGATTGTCATGTCGACATAACTGTCGCCAAGGATAAGTCGCGGAAACTCCGGGTCGCCCAGTGTAGACAGGGCACCGATGATGATGAACCCCAAGAAGACGGCGAGCGACACGAGCAGCGGCTTGCGGGCCTCATACACACTGAGCGGTATCTCATGGGTCCAGAACGTGATGAGCCTCGACCACGGGTCGCGCTTGTTGCGGTAGAGGTCGTGGTGGAGAGCCAATGCCAGGTCGTTGAGGTAAGGGGTGACTGCCGACTCGGGATAATGGGTCTGCGCGAAAGCCAGGTCCGACGTCACCTCGTTGTAGGCATCCACCAGTTCATCGGGCGTGGCGTAAAGGCGGTCGCCCAAGAGCAACTCCGCCTTCTTCCATTTTTCGATATGATGTCTTACAAACTGTGCTTCCTTCATAAATAATTCGAATCTGGCATTTTTGTCTGTCAAGAATGCAAAAGTAAGGAAAAAAAAAGTAATTTTGCAAACAAACAAGAAAATAATGGCACAAACCAGCATTATTACCGGACAGTATGTGTGTATCCGTCAACCTGCCGCTACCGTGATGCAGCGGTTCGCGGCATTTCTCATCGACAGTGCCATCATATGGTTTCTCTCCATCAGTATTGCAGCCTTCATGGCTTCATTCTTATCCAACGACGTGATGCTCGCCATCTATCTTATCCTGCAAATGGGCATCCTCATGTATCCGCTGGCAATGGAGATATTCAATGAAGGTCAGAGCATAGGAAAGATGGCTGCAGGCATCAGGGTGGCGAAACTCGACGGGTCGAAGCCGTCGGTAGGCTCCTATCTGCTCAGGTGGCTACTGCTGCTCGTCGACTTACTGATGGGTGTGGTGGGCCTTACCTTCATCATCTTCACGAAGAACAGCCAGCGGCTGGGTGACCTGGCTGCGGGTACCACCGTGGTGAAAGTAAACCGCCAGAACCCCTCTATCAGTTTCTACGACCTCTACTATACCAATCCGAACTACAAGCCTACCTATCCTGAGGCGATGAACCTCTCGGTGAGGCAATTCAACCTGATAGCCCGCACGCTCTACACTACCGACAACAAGATGCGTGAAGTAGACCTGAACATCCTGGGAAACAAAGTCAAGCAATTTCTGGGCGTGAATCCCAAGGAGAGTTCCGCAGAGGCTTTTCTGGGCACCATCTTCAACGACTTCCAATACTATACGACAAAGGTGGTGTGATTGTTGATTGAAAATTGAAGATTGAAGATTGAAGATTATCCATGATGTCTCAGCATTGCTCAAACAGTGCATTTTGCCACTCTTGCTATAACGCCACTTTGAAAGAGTTAAAATATTGGGGCACAAAAAAAGGAGTACCGCCGTACTCCAACCTTTGTTAACCTTAAATCTAATACTATGAAAAACACGATGCAAAGTTAATCATCCGCATCGTGTTTTCCAAATTTTCCCTTTGAAAAAGTGTATAAAATACAATTTTCTTGATTTAAATCAATTTTTTGGTTGTGTACGCACACTATTTAAAGAATAAAAACTTCTGGCGGTCATTCCTATTGATTTGTTACAATCCACCAAACATAGCCTATATGTTGACGCACTCGAAGTTCCACTGTTGATTACTCTATGCTCTCACATTCTTCCGGCATGAGAACCACGCCTTCCTGTCGTTTGCCGTCCATCATGATGCGCAGCGGCTTGGAGAGCCTGACATGTCTCACGAACTGCGTCTCCTCTACTGCCGGCATGGCATCGAGCACCTCCTTGCGCCAGATGCCCTCACCCAAGAACGTATTGACGGTGAAATAGCCCACGCCGAAACTGGTGAGGTTCTGGAAGAAGTGTGTGCCTTGACTCGGGTCGATGCGGTAGTTCTTGAGCCCTGCCTCTACAATGAGTTTGGCGGCACTGATATGCGGCCATTTCACCGGTATGCCAAGCCAGTAGTCGCTCGACCCCCACCGTCCTGGCCCTACGAGCACATATCCCTTGCCCTCGTCGAGGAAACGCCTGTTGAAACGCTCCACCTCCATGGCAATCGTCGGGTTGTTGGAAGCAGTGAAATGCTCGTCGGTCTTCACGTAGACCACGTCGGTAATATCCTCATTGATACCATGCCCCAGCGACATGTGCGAGCGGAGCAAGCATTTCTCGTCGGGGATGGTGGTGAGGTCGGTCTCGAGCATCTGCTTCGAGTCGACGATGGGCCGTATCTGCAGCAGATGGAAGTCGAGCATCTTCCCGCCAAGGATATTGCAGGCGAACTCTATCTCCACAGGACGGTGCATGCCCTCGGAGCCAAACTTCATCGCCATCTGCATAATTTCGGGGAAGGGGAACACCCCTTGCTGCAACAGTCCCGCGAAGGTGATGACCTTACGCCCTCCCTCATAGATACCGTCGCGGATAATCTGGTCGTAGGGGTCGTAGGTTGATGCCAGGAAATCAAGCGACTTGTCGTGGTCGGCCTCCTTGACACGCAATTTGAGGATGTTGAAACCGTCGTCGACCTTGAAGTCGCCCCCGATGTGTGTCATGTCGAGCGCATAGAACTTGGTCTGCGTCTCGCGCAGTGCCGTCTCCATCTCACTGGTCTGCAGCACCTGGAAAGGATGATAGGGGCATACCCGTAACGTCTGCCCGCCATCAACGATATACTTGCCCAGTCCGAGAGCGAGGCTGGCGATACCCTCCTCGGCCTTCTCATCGCCTATGGGGTAGTAGTTGAGCGAACGCAGCACGCCACTCACGTTGGGATAGAAGTGTGTGCCGTAGGTGTTTCCCACCACCTCCTGCAAGATGACCGCCATCTTCTCCTGGTCGATGACATTGCTCGTTGCCGTCATGTAGGCCTTGGAGTCGTGGTAATACACCGAGGCATAGACCGCCTTGATGGCGCAGGCAAGCATGCGGAGCATCTCATACTTGTCTTCGAGCCATGGAATCATATAGGTGGAGTAGATGCCCGCAAACGGCTGATAGTGGGCGTCTTCGAGGAGCGACGACGACCTGACGGCGATAGGACACCGTGTGGCATCGAAGAAAGTGAAGAAGTCAGCGATGAGCGAGTCGGGCAGTTGTGCCTTGAGGAAATGGCGGAGGATATCCTCATCAGATGCATCGCTTAGTGCCACTTGGTAGAGGTTGTTGGCATCCATGAACTTGTCGAAGATGTCGGTGCAGAGCACGACGGTCTTCGGAATGGAAACACTGGCGTTATCGAACTTGTTGAACTCCGGATGCCGCTTGATGATATTGTCGAGGAAGGCCAGTCCCCTGCCCTTTCCGCCAAGCGACCCATCGCCTATGCGTGCGAAATGCGCGTATTTGTCGTATTTCCCGCGGTCGAAGACAGCCACCACACCCACGTTCTTCATCTTGCGGTATTGCACGATGGCATCGAAGATGATCTGGCGGTGGGCATCCACGTCCTTGAGCTTGTGCCAGGTAACGGTCTTGAGGAACCTGGAGACGGGGAAGATGGCCCTAGCGCAAAGCCAACGACTGACGTGGTTGCGCGAGACGTGATAGAGCATCGACTCATAGGGGATGTTGAAGATGTTGTCTTGCAACTCCTTCAGACTTCTCACGCGCATCACCTCGTGCTTGGTCACGGGATCGCGGAAGACAAAGTCACCGAACCCCATGTGCTCTGCCAGGAGCTTGCGCAGGTCGATGTTCATCTTCTTCGAGTTCTTGTCGACATAGTGGAAACCCTCCTGGCGCGCCTTCTCCTCGTTCTCCGACTCTGCGCTCTGCAGGATTAGCGGCACATACTCGTCGCGCCGGCGTATCTCGCGCAGCAGCTTGAAGCCCGCCTCGGGATCTTTCGCCCCGTCTTTGGGGAAACGCACGTCGCTGATGATGCCCTGGGTGTTGTCGGCATATTTCTCATAGAACGCCATCGCCTCTTCGTAGGTACGCGCGAGCACCACCTTGGGGCGCCCCCGTTTGCGCTGTGCCGAGGTGTGCGGGTTGAGCGCCTCGGTGGAGAAGCGCTGGCTCTGCAAGAGGATATAGCTGTAGAGATTGGGCAACACAGAGGAATAGAAACGGATGTTGTCCTCGACGAGGAGTATCATCTGCACGCCGGCTTCCTGGATGTCGTGCGCGATGTTCATCTTATCCTCGAGCAACTTGATGATGGAGAGAATAAGGTTGGTATCGCCGAGCCAGCAGAAGACATAGTCGAAAATCGACATGTCCTCATCCTGCATGCGGCGGGTGATGCCATGAGAAAAAGGGGTGAGCACGACACAAGGCAGGTCGGGGAAGTCGGCCTTGATGTCGCGTGCCACAGAGAATGCATCGTTGTCGGCAATGCCGGGCATGCAGATTACCAGGTCGATGTCGGTGGTGGAAAGCACGTTGCGTGCCTCCTCGGTGGTGCACACCTGCGTGAAGGTAGGTGGGTAGCGCATGCCCAGTTCCATATACTCGTCGAAGATTTTCTCGTCGACACGTCCGTCGTCCTCGAGCATGAAAGCATCGTAGGGGTTGGCCACGATGAGCACGTTGAAGATGCGGTGCGTCATGAGGTTGACGAACGACACGTCCTTGAGATAAAACTTCGTCCACTCCTGAGGTATGTTATTCTCCATGTCAATAAAATTTTAATGGCAAAAATAATGAAAAGCGTCTGAAAAACAAAATTATTGCGCCGTGATTTGCCACGCAGACAGCATTTTGAAACCATTGGCGCCCCTATGCGAAGAAATCTGACAACATGAGGTGGCACAATGTGATGGCTGGCGAATGACAAAAAGGAAGAATGACTTGTTTTTTCGGTCGAAAAATTTGGAAGTAACATATTATTTACATAATTTTGCGTCATCAGCAAATGACATTTTGATTTTGTAACCTATATTATTTTTTACTATGGAAGTTGAGAAAATCATGCGAGCCCTGGAGCAGAAACATCCGGGCGAATCAGAGTATCTGCAGGCAGTGAGAGAAGTGTTGCTGTCGGTAGAGGAAGTCTACAACAAACATCCTGAGTTTGAGAAAGCCAAGATTATCGAGCGCATCGTGGAGCCCGAACGCATCCTGACCTTCCGTGTGCCATGGGTAGACGACAAGGGTGAGGTGCACGTGAACATCGGTTACCGCGTGCAGTATAACAGCGCCATTGGTCCCTACAAGGGTGGCCTGCGCTTCCACCCGTCAGTGAATCTCTCCATACTGAAGTTCCTCGGCTTCGAGCAGACATTCAAGAACGCGCTCACCACACTTCCCATGGGTGGCGGAAAGGGCGGCTCAGACTTCTCGATCCGTGGTCGCAGCGATGCTGAGGTGATGCGTTTCTGCCAGGCTTTCATGCTGGAGTTGCACAAGGTGATCGGTCCAGACATGGACGTTCCTGCCGGTGACATCGGTGTGGGCGGCCGTGAGATAGGCTATCTCTTCGGCATGTACAAGAAACTTACCCACCAATATCAAGGCGTACTCACCGGCAAGGGTATAGAATGGGGCGGCTCTATCCTGCGCCCGGAGGCTACCGGCTACGGTGCCCTCTACTTCGTACACCAGATGCTGGAGACCCACGGCATTGACATCAAGGGCAAGACCGTGGCCATCAGCGGCTTCGGCAACGTGGCATGGGGTGCCGCAAAGAAAGCCACCGAACTGGGCGCGAAGGTAGTGACCATATCGGGTCCCGACGGCTACATATACGACCCTGCCGGCCTCGATGACGAGAAGATCGCCTACTTGCTGGAGCTGCGTGCCAGCGGCAACGACGTGTGCGCGCCGTATGCCGAGGAGTTTGAAGGCTCTACCTTCTACGAGGGCAGGAAGCCATGGGAGGTGAAGGTAGACATTGCGCTGCCTTGCGCCACCCAGAACGAGCTCAATGGCGAGGATGCCGACAAACTGCTCGCCAACAAGACGCTATGTGTGGCCGAAGTGTCGAACATGGGCTGCACGGCAGAGGCTGTGGACAAGTTCGTGGCAGCCGGCCAGCTGTTCGCCCCGGGCAAGGCAGTGAATGCCGGTGGCGTGGCCACATCGGGCCTGGAGATGACGCAGAACTCGATGCGTATTTCATGGAGCGGCGCCGAGGTAGACGAGAAACTGCACACCATCATGTCGAACATCCACGACCAGTGCGTGAAGTATGGCAAGGAGCCCAACGGCTACATCAACTACGTGAAGGGCGCCAACATTGCCGGCTTCATGAAGGTGGCCAATGCCATGATGGCACAAGGCATCGTATAACGTACATCGTGCATGAAACCATGAAGGGAGACGGATATCCGCCTCCCTTTTTCGTGCTTACATGCAACGTATCGGATGCCACACAAAGGTTGCCCGAACCTCGCATACAACGCGAAGCCCGGGCTATGACTGATTTAGACAAAATGACAGTTATCTGCGGGTAGTGACGGTAAACTCTGCAACGTTCGACATCACCCTGTTGCCCTGCAATACTGAGAGGCAGAAGGTAGCGGAGCCGTCGCGCAGCTTGCCAGCTTTCACCATGGCGGTATAGCGGATGGCCTTTCCCGGCTCAAGCCGCTCGACATGGATGTTGGGAGAGATATAGATGTTGCGGCATTTCGAGGCCTCGATGACCGTGGGCTGGATGTCGTAGAGTGTCTCGCCCGAGGCATTGTATATCTCGAAGATGACCTTTGATGTCTCATTGGACTTCAGCCATCCGTCGTGGTTGTCGTCGACGAAGCGGGGGTTACGGATGACTAGGCTCCTGTTCACGGAATAGTCGGAGGTGATGTCCTCGATGCTCGATGAAGCGGGGTCCATGATTCTCGGGCTGGAAGCCGAGTAGTCGGAAGTATAGTCGCTGCTCTGGAAGTCGTAGAGACGGTCGTCACCGCTGTTGTCGGGCGAGTAGTAGCCTGAGTCGTCGTAGCGCGACGAACCATTCTGTGACTTGCGGCGCTGCACCTCGTCGTAATGGTCGCGCACCTCGCGGCGTGAAGCCTCGTCGGCAGCATTGCCTACCATTGCGCCCACCACTGCCCCACCGGCCATGCCGATGATGGTGCCCACATGGCTTCCCCTGTATCCGTCGGTGATGCCACCGATAGCCGAGCCGAGGATGGAACCAAACTGTGCGCCAGTGTATGCGCCAGCTCCTGTATATGTGCCGCAGCCACTAAGAACCAAGGCTGCGCAGACAGCGTAAACAAATACTTTTTTCATATCCATGTATCATTATTCGTTTGCCAATCATGGAATCCCGACCCAGGGTTGCCGGTGCGTAACGATGCGCCTGGGTGTTGTTCCACGATGCAAAATTATGAATGATCTGACACTGTACAAACGGAAAATCCCCAAAAACGGATAGGGAAAACCCTATCTTTTCCAGAGGCATGATGGGAGAAAGAACGCAAAAGGGCTCCCGCCAGCCGGCGGAAGCCCTTGATGGGTATGTAACATACGATGTCTTATTCAGCCTTGGCTTCCTCGGTTGCGGGAGCCTCTGCAGCAGGAGCAGCCTCTGCCTTGGCAGACGACTTGCGGCTGCGGCGGGTCTTCTTGGCAGCCTTGCCCGTCTTGGCCATGTTCTCGTCGAAGTCGACGAGTTCGATGAAGCAGATCGGGGCAGCATCGCCTAGGCGATGGCCAAGCTTGATGATACGGGTGTAGCCACCGGGACGGTCGCCTACCTTCTCGGCTACCGGACCAAAAAGCTCCTTGAGCGCCTCCTTGTTCTGGAGGTAGCTGAACACCACGCGGCGTGAATGAGTGGAATCATCCTTGCAACGGGTAATCAGCGGCTCGGCATATTTCTTGAGTGCCTTTGCCTTGGCGAGAGTCGTAGTGATTCTTTTGTGCATGATCAGCGAGATGGTCATGTTGGCAAGCATGGCGTTGCGATGATCTGCAGTACGGCTCAGATGGTTGAATTTCTTGTTGTGTCTCATTTTTGTTAATTGTTATCAACTTTGTATTTTGAAATGTCGGTTCCAAACGACAGATTCAGACCCTCGAGCAAATCATCAAGCTCTGAGAGCGATTTCTTGCCGAAGTTGCGGAACTTCAGGAGGTCGGTCTTGTTGTACTGCACCAGGTCACCCAATGTTTCGACGTCGGCTGCCTTGAGGCAGTTGAGCGCACGCACGCTGAGGTTCATGTCGATGAGCTTGGTCTTCAGCAGCTGACGCATGTGAAGCACCTCCTCGTCGAACTCCTGGTTGGTATTGTCGCCAGGATTCTCAAGCGTGATCTTCTCGTCGGAGAAGAGCATGAAGTGATGGATGAGTATCTTGGCAGCCTCCTTCAGTGCATCCTTCGGGTGGATGGAACCGTCCGTCGACACCTCGAGAACGAGTTTGTCGTAGTCAGTCTTCTGCTCGACGCGGTAGGGCTCGACAGCATACTTGACGTTACGGATAGGGGTGTAGATAGAATCGATTGGAATTACGTTGACGTCGGTGCAGAAATCACGGTTCTCCTCGGCGGGCACGTAACCACGGCCCTTATTGATAGAAATGTCCAACTGCATGGACGCCTTGACATCTAAATGACAAATCACCAAATCAGGGTTTAACACTTCAAATCCAGTGAGATACTTAGTGATATCACCAGCCTTGAATTCGGTGGTATTCTCCACGGTGATCGTCACTTTCTCATTCTCGAATTCTTCTACTACTTGCTTGAACCTCACTTGCTTGAGGTTCAAGATAATGTTGGTGACGTCTTCCTTCACTCCGGGAACCGACGAGAACTCATGCTCCACACCACCGATCTTGATGGTGTTGATGGCATAGCCCTCAAGGGAAGAGAGGAGGATGCGGCGCAGGGCGTTACCGATGGTGACGCCAAAGCCGGGCTCGAGGGGACGGAATTCGAACTTGCCGAACTTATCGTTCGCCTCCAACATTACGACCTTATCGGGTTTTTGAAATGCTAATATCGCCATTAATTTAATGATTATTTAGAGTACAACTCAACGATTAACTGCTCCTTGATATTCTCGGGAATGTCGGCGCGCTCGGGCTTGTGGAGGAACTTACCGCTCTTGGTGTTCTCATCCCACTCGATCCAAGGATACTTGCTGTGGTTGAACCCTGCGAGTGCAGCCTCGATGACTTCCAAAGACTTTGATTTCTCGCGAACCCCGATGATTTGTCCGGGTTTCACCGAGTAAGAAGGAATGTTGACAACTTTTCCATCGACCACGATGTGCTTGTGGCCTACGAGTTGCCTGGCAGCAGCACGTGTGGGAGCTATACCCAGACGGAAGACGACATTGTCGAGTCGGCTTTCCAGGTTCTGGAGCAGCACCTCGCCCGTGATACCCTCGGCTTTGGCTGCGTTCTCAAACATATTACGGAACTGGCGCTCGAGCACACCATAGGTGTACTTGGCCTTCTGCTTCTCTGCCAGCATGACAGCATACTCCGACTGCTTGCGGCGACGGTTATTGCCATGCTGTCCAGGAGGGAAGTTTCTCCTAGACAAAACTTTGTCTGCGCCGAAGATGGGTTCTCCAAAACGGCGTGCGATTTTTGATTTCGGTCCTATGTATCTAGCCATAATATAAAATAAATTGCTTTGAATTCTTTGAAATCCTGTACTCTTGGAGTGCAGTCATTGACATTACACGCGGCGGCGTTTCGGAGGACGGCAGCCATTGTGTGGGAGTGGTGTGACGTCGATGATCTCGATGACCTCGATGCCTGCTCCGTGGATGGCACGGATAGCCGACTCACGTCCGTTACCCGGTCCCTTGACATAAGCCTTCACCTTCCTCAGTCCGAGGTCGTAGGCCACCTTTGCGCAATCCTCTGCTGCCATCTGTGCAGCATAGGGAGTATTCTTCTTTGAGCCACGGAAGCCCATCTTTCCGGCGGAAGACCATGAGATGACCTGTCCCTCACTGTTGGCCAAAGACACGATAATATTGTTGAATGAGCTATGGACATGAAGCTGTCCGAGTGCATCAACCTTTACATTTCTCTTTTTCGAAGTGACTGTTTTCTTTGCCATGATTCTTACTTTCTACCTAATTACTTTGTAGCCTTTTTCTTGTTAGCGACAGTCTTCTTCTTTCCCTTGCGGGTACGGGCATTGTTCTTGGTGCTCTGTCCGCGTACCGGAAGACCGTTACGATGTCTGACGCCTCTGTAGCATCCGATGTCCATCAGTCGCTTGATGTTCATCTGGACTTCTGACCTGAGGTCACCTTCCACTTTGAATTCAGCGCCGATGATTTCACGGATCTTGGCTGCCTGGTCGTCACTCCACTCGTTGACTTTCAGGTCGCGGCTCACGCCTGCCTTATCCAATATCTTTGCTGAACTACTTCGACCTATACCATAGATATAAGTCAATGCGATTTCGCCACGCTTGTTCTGGGGCAAATCTACTCCAACAATTCTTATTGCCATTGATTTTGTTTGAAAAATTTAAAAATTGATAAATTCATTAGCGGCACGATGTGCCATCTGCGTCTAGCCCTGACGCTGCTTGTACTTGGGGTTCTTCTTGTTGATGACAAAAAGGCGTCCCTTGCGGCGTACAATCTTGCAGTCGGGCGTGCGTTTCTTGATTGATGCTCTTGTCTTCATATGTCACAAAAATTATTTGTATCTAAACACTATTCTGCCCTTCGTGAGGTCGTAAGGACTCATCTCGACCTTAACCTTGTCGCCGGGCAGGATCTTGATGTAGTGCATCCTCATCTTGCCCGAGATATGTGCCGTGATGGGGCATCCATTCTCCAGTTCCACTCTGAACATTGCGTTGGACAAAGCCTCAACGATTGTTCCGTCTTGCTCTATTGCGGCTTGTTTTGCCATATACTACTTGATTTTTCCTACTATGTTTTCTATTTCATCGAAAGAAGACAAAATCTCGGCCTCACCCCGCCTGATGGCAATGGTGTGCTCGTAATGGGCAGCGGGCTTGCCGTCGCGCGTGCATACCGACCAGCGGTCGGGCAGCAGCGAGATGGCCCTGTCGCCCATGGTTATCATCGGCTCGATGGCGATGCACATGCCCTCCTTGAGTTTCGGACCGTTGCCACGCTTACCGTAGTTGGGTACCATCGGGTCTTCGTGCATCTTGCGGCCGATGCCATGTCCGGTGAGTTCTCTCACCACGCCATAGCCACGCGCCTCGCAATGGTCTTGCACCGCACTTGCGATGTCGCCGATGCGGTTGCCTGCGACAGCCTGCTGTATGCCCAGATAGAGTGCCTCATAGGTGGTGACGAGCAGTTGTCGCACGTCGTCGGCCACCTCACCCACGCAAAACGTGTAGCATGAGTCGCCGTTGAAGCCGTCGAGCAGCGTGCCGCAGTCGATGGAGATGACGTCGCCCTCGCGCAACACTGTCTTGGCACTTGGTATCCCATGCACCACCACGTTGTTTACCGACGTGCAGATATTGGCGGGGAAAGGTCCTCCATAAGGGTTGGGGAAGTTCTTGAACGTGGGTATTGCCCCGTGGTCGCGGATAAACTCCCCTGCGATCTTGTCGAGCTGGAGTGTGTTGACTCCTGGCTTGATATGTCTTGCCAATTCAGCGAGCGTCCGGCCAACAAGCCGGTTTGCCCGCCTCATCAGTTCGATTTCGTCCTCAGTCTTAAGAAATATACTCATCCGAGGTCATTAGTAAGCCGAGACGCCGCCACGTGAATGACCGGTCTTGAGCAGGCCATCGTAGTGACGCATCATCAGGTGGCTCTGTATCTGCTGCAGCGTGTCGATGACAACACCCACGAGAATCAGCAGCGAGGTGCCGCCGAAGAACTGCGCGAATCCCTGCTGCACGTTGAGCAGTCCGGCGAGTGCCGGCATGACAGCGATGAACGCAATGAAGAGCGACCCCGGGAAGGTGATGCGCGACATGATGGTGTCGATGTAGTCGGCAGTGGGTTTGCCCGGCTTCACGCCAGGGATGAACCCGTTGTTGCGCTTCATGTCCTCGGCCATCTGTGTGGGATTGAGCGTGATAGCTGTGTAGAAATAGGTGAACGCGATGATGAGCGCGGCAAACACCACATTATACAACAGGCTGGTGTGGTCCATGAGCGACCGCATCACATAGCTCGTGCTGTTCGACGAATACTGTACGAGTGCCAACGGTATGAACATCAGGGCCTGGGCGAAGATGATAGGCATCACATTGGCGGCAAAGAGCTTCAGCGGGATGTACTGACGTGCACCGCCAAAGGTCTTGTTGCCCTGCACGCGGCGTGCATACTGTACGGGAACCTTGCGAACGGCCTGGGTCAGGAGGATGGCTGCGCACACGACAGCGAAGAGGATGAGCAACTCAATGATGAACATCACGAGACCGCCACCAGTGATGGCAGTGAATCGCGAGGTGACCTCCTGCATGAACGCCTGGGGCAGCCTTGCGATGATGCCAATCATAATGATGAGCGATATACCATTGCCCACGCCCTTGTCGGTGATGCGCTCACCCAGCCACAGGATGAACATGCTACCTGCGGCGAGGATGATGAGACCGGTCCACATGAACCAGTTCCAGGAGATGGCGGGGTTGAGTGCCCCTGCCGACTGAGCCTTGAGGTTCAGGAGGTAGGAAGGAGCCTGGAACACCAGGATGGCCACGGTGAGCACACGTGTGTACCACATGATCTTCTTCCTTCCGCTCTCGCCCTCACGCTGCATCTTCTGGAAGTAAGGCACTGCCACTGCGAGCAGCTGCATCACGATGGAAGCAGAGATATATGGCATGATTCCCAACGCGAATATGGACGCATTGGAGAAAGCACCACCGGAGAACATGTCGAGGAGCGACATGAGTCCGCCCTCGGTCTGTGACTGCAGATTTTCCAACTTGCCCGGGTCGATGCCAGGAAGCACGACGAACGAGCCGAAACGGTAAATTGCCGTGAACAGGATGGTGATGAGGATCCGCTGGCGCAAATCCTCCACCTTCCAGATGTTCTTCAGTGTCTCGATAAACTTTTTCATTTACTTAGATAATAGTTGTGGTACCACCAACTGCCTTGATAGCCTCTTCGGCAGTCTTAGAGAATGCGTTTGCTGTGACGTCGAGCTTTGCCTTCAGCTCACCGTTGCCAAGAATCTTCACGAGTTCCTTGCCATTGGTAAGGCCAGCGGCCTTGAGTTCCTCGATGCCCACCTTCTCGAGACCCTTCTTCTCAGCGAGGGCCTGGAGCGTGGAGAGGTTGACGGCAAAATACTCCTTGTGGTTGATATTCTTGAAACCGGCTTTCGGCACGCGGCGCTGCAAAGGCATCTGTCCACCTTCGAAACCGATCTTCCTTTTGTAGCCAGAGCGTGCCTTGGCACCCTTGTGTCCACGTGTGGAGGTACCACCGAGCCCGGAGCCCGTGCCTCTACCAATACGGCGACGTGAGTGAGTTGAGCCAGCAGCTGGCTTTAAGTTATGCAATTTCATGATTTATTTGCTTTTAAAAAGTTACTTATTCAACTACGGTCACCAGATGATGCACTTTGCGGATCATTCCACGGATTTCGGGTGTGTCTTCTTTCTCGACCACCTGTGAGATTTTGTGCAGTCCAAGGGCCTTAAGCGTGCGCTTTTGGTCAATGGGATAACCGATCTTGCTCTTAACCTGTTTGATTTTTATCGTAGCCATTTCAATATCTCCTTTTATCCTCTAAATACTTTTTGCATTGAAACGCCGCGGTCTCCTGCCACGGTATAAGCATCACGCATCTCGCTGAGCGCCTTGATGGTAGCCTTCACGAGGTTGTGGGGGTTGGAGGAGCCTTTCGACTTGGCCAAAACGTCTGTCACGCCTGCACTCTCGAGCACGGCACGCATAGCACCACCGGCCACCATACCGGTACCGGGTGCTGCCGGCTTGAGGAATACCTTAGCGCCACCGTAGGCCACTTCCATCTCATGAGGGATGGTGCCTTTGAGCACGGAAACTTTCACCAGGTTCTTCTTGGCAGCCTCGACGCCTTTAGCGATAGCTGCCGTCACCTCGCCTGCTTTTCCAAGTCCCCATCCGATGACGCCATTACCGTCACCTACTACGACGATGGCAGCGAATGTGAACGTACGTCCACCCTTTGTCACCTTTGTAACACGGTTGATGGCCACGAGGCGGTCTTTTAACTCTACGTCACTGTTGATTTTTACTCTATTTATTGCCATAATCGCTTAGAAATTAAGTCCACCTTTACGGGCTGCGTCAGCCAGTTGTTTCACTCTTCCATGATAGAGGTAACCGTTGCGGTCGAACACCACTGTGGTGATGCCGGCGGCCTTTGCCTTCTCGGCGATGAGCTCGCCCACCTTCTCTGCCTGCTGTGCCTTGGGCATGGCTTCGAGGCCTATCGACGAGGCCGAAGCCAATGTCTTGCCTTTGGGGCAGTATTTCACCTCTACGGTACGTCCCTTTTTCTTCACAGTCCTTGTGAAAGGTTTCTCTGTGTTATACCATGAGTCATCCACGATCTGCACGTAAATCTGCTTGTTGCTGCGGAATACGGTCATGCGGGGACGTTCGGCAGTGCCATTGACCCGCTTGCGGATTCTGTATTTGATCTTGATTCGTCTTTCTACTTTTTTCGTTGTCATAATCGTAAATTATTAAAGTTACTTGGCTGAAGCCGATTTACCAGACTTCCTGCGAATGACCTCACCCTTGAACAGGATACCCTTGCCCTTGTAAGGCTCAGGCTTGCGGAAAGAGCGAATTTTAGCACAGATGAGTCCGAGCAACTGTTTGTCGCATGACTCCAAGTTGATGACAGGGTTTTGGTTTCTCTCCGACTTGGTCTCCACTTTCACCTCAGGCGGCAGCATGAGGAAGATGGGGTGTGTGTATCCGAGCGAGAACTCGATGAGGTTGCCCTGGTTGGACACGCGGTAACCCACGCCCACGAGTTCGAGAGTCTTCTGGAATCCCTGGCTCACGCCCACGACCATGTTGTTGACGAGTGAGCGGTAGAGTCCGTGGAAAGCCTGCTTCTGCTTGATGTTCACGGGGCTCTCCTCGTTGATGGAGAACACCATCTCACCGTTCTCGACCTTCACGTTGATGGAGGGGTCTACCTTCTGTGAGAGTTCGCCCTTGGGGCCTTTCACGGTGATGACACCTTTTTCCTGTTTCACTTCTACGCCAGCAGGAATAACGATTGGCAATTTACCTATTCTTGACATAATTTCGTTCCTCCTGAATTAATAGACGTAGCAAAGCACCTCGCCTCCGATTTTCTGCTCGGAAGCCTCTTTGTCGGTCATGACACCTTTGGATGTGGAAAGGATAGCGATACCCAGTCCGTTGATAACTCTCGGCATGTCCTTGTATCCGGTGTATTTCCGGAGACCTGGAGTGGAAACCCTTTTCAGTTTCCTGATGGCATTGGTCTTGGTCTGCGGGTCGTACTTGAGCGCGACCTTGATCGTACCTTGTGGGCCATCCTCGATGAACTTGTAGTTGAGGATGTAGCCTTTCTCGAAGAGGATCTTGGTGATCTCTTTCTTCAAGTTTGAGGCAGGAATCTCCACCACACGGTGATGAGCCATGATGGCGTTTCTGAGCCTCGTCAGATAATCTGCTATTGGATCTGTCATATTTGTGATGTTTTTAATTGATCGGGACTCCCCCGACAATATTAAATAAAAAAGATGCTTGTCTTTACCAGCTTGCCTTCTTCACGCCGGGGATGAGGCCAGCCGAAGCCATCTCGCGGAATTGGATACGCGAGAGTCCGAACTGCCGCATGTATCCTTTGGGACGACCGGTGATCTTGCAGCGGTTGTGCAGGCGGATGGGGTTGGCGTTGCGTGGGATGCTCTGCAGTTTGCGTGCTGCCTCGTATGCCTCCATCGGGTCGTTGGTGGTGGCGATGATTTTCTTCAGGGCCGCACGTTTCTCTGCATACTTGGCCACGAGCCTTGCTCTCTTGACCTCACGGGCCTTCATTGATTCTTTTGCCATGGTGATTATGCGTTTTTAGCGTTTTTGAACGGCAGACCGAAGGCCTTGAGCAGTGCATAGCCTTCCTCGTCGGTCTGGGCTGATGTGACGAAAGTGATGTTCATACCCTGGATGCGCTCGATGGTGTCGAGGTTGATTTCAGGGAAGATGATCTGCTCCTCGATACCGAGGGTGTAGTTGCCGCGTCCGTCGAGCTTCGACTCGATGCCCTTGAAGTCGCGGATACGAGGCAGGGCCACGCGCACGAGTTTCTCGAGGAACTCATACATGCGCTCGCGGCGGAGAGTCACCATCACGCCGATAGGCATCTTCTTGCGGAGCTTGAAGTTGGCCACGTCTTTCTTGGAGTAGGTAGCCACGGCTTTCTGTCCGGTGATGGTGGTGAGCTCGTTGATGGCCACGTCGATGATTTTCTTCTCCTGAGTGGCGTCGCCAAGACCTTGGTTGATGACGATCTTCTTGAGCACGGGAATCTGCATGGGCGAGGTGTAGTTGAACTGCTTCATCAAAGCAGGAGCTATCTTCTCGTTGTATTCTTTCTTAAGTTGTGCTGTATTCATTATTTAATCTCCTCCCCAGATTTTTTTGCGATGCGTACTTTCGTGCCATCCTCTTTTACCTTGATGGCAATACGGGTAGGTTTCTGGCTCTTCGGGTCGATGAGGCTCAGGTTAGAGATGTGTATGGGGGCCTCGACCTTGATGATGCCACCCTGCGGGTGTTTTGCCGACGGCTTTGCGCTCTTGGAGACGATGTTCACCCCCTCAACGATGGCGCGCTGCTTGTCGACAAGCATCTTGAGCACTTTCCCGGTCTTGCCCTTGTCCTCACCGGCCAGGACGATCACGTTGTCGCCTTTCTTGATATGTAACTTTGTCATTGGTTTTCTCATTTAAATTGTTAAAGTACCTCGGGTGCGAGTGAGACAACCTTCATGTTGACGGCGCGCAACTCACGTGCCACGGGGCCGAAGATACGGCTTCCGCGAAGTTCGCCGGCATTGTTAAGCAACACACAAGCATTGTCGTCGAAGCGGATGTAAGAGCCATCGGCGCGGCGTATTTCCTTCTTGGTGCGCACGATGAGCGCCTTCGACACTGCCCCTTTCTTCAAATCACTTGAAGGTATCACGTTTTTCACGGCGACCACGATGATGTCGCCCACACTTGCATAGCGACGGCGCGTGCCACCGAGCACCCTGATGCAGAGTGCCTCTTTTGCACCGCTGTTGTCGCATACTGTAAGTCTTGATTCTGCCTGTATCATGATTACTTAGCTTTTTCGATTATTTGAACCAGTCTCCATCTCTTGGTCTTACTCAAGGGACGTGTTTCCATGATGAGCACGGTGTCACCAATGTTTGCCTCGTTATTCTCGTCGTGTGCGTGATATTTCTTTGTCTTCTGCACGAACTTTCCGTAGATGGGGTGCATCTCCTTGAACTTGGCAGCTACGACGATGGTCTTCTCCATCTTATTGCTGATGACCACACCCGTTCTTGTTTTTCTTAAATTTCTTGTTTCCATCTGAGCATGTTATTTGTTAAGTTCTCTCTGACGAAGTTCGGTCTTCATGCGAGCAATGTCGCGGCGCACCAACTTTATCTGTGATGGATTTTCGAGGGGCGTGATGGCATGGTTGAGTTTCATCTGCTGCAGCTTGGCCTCGGTGCCCTCCAGTCTCTCTACCAAGTCTTGGGTAGCGAGCTCCTTTATTTCATTCATCTTCATAGCTTATGCGTTTTTATCGAAATCACGTCTTACAACAAACTTAGTCTTGACGGGGAGTTTCTGAGCAGCGAGGCGCAGAGCCTCCTTTGCGATGTCGAAACTGACACCATCAACTTCAAACAGGATGCGTCCTGGTGTGACGGGAGCCACCCAACCTGCGGGGTCGCCCTTTCCCTTACCCATACGCACGTCGGCGGGCTTGCGGGTGATGGGTTTGTCGGGGAAGATACGTATCCACACCTGTCCCTCACGCTGCATGTACCTGTTGACGGCTACACGGGCAGCCTCAATCTGCCGGCTGTCGATCCATTTGGCCTCAAGTGTCTTGATGCCGAAGGAACCGAAAGCCAGTTCCGTGCCTCTGTGGGCGTTTCCTTTGTGGCCGCGCCCGTCCTGGGGCCTTCTATATTTTACTCTTTTTGGCTGTAACATTGTAGGTTCTCAATTTTAACGGTTATTGTTTCTCTTGCGGTTGCCGCGGTCTCTGCGACCACTGTTTCCCTGGCGACCGCCCTGCTTGTCCTGTGTGAAGTTGGGTGCGAGGTCAACCTTTCCGTAGACCTCACCTCTGCAAATCCACACCTTGATACCGAGCACACCCACCTTGGTGAGTGCCTCTGCCTGGCAATAGTCGACATCGGCGCGGAAGGTGTGCAATGGGGTCCTGCCCTCCTTGTACATCTCTTTCCTTGCCATTTCTGCACCGTTGAGGCGTCCCGTGATTTGCACCTTGATGCCTTCTGCGCCTGCGCGCATGGTGTTCTGGATAGCCATCTTGATGGCGCGACGGTAGGCAATCTTGCCCTCCACCTGGCGAGCGATGGAGTTGGCCACGATAGTGGCATCGAGTTCGGGTTTCTTCACTTCGAAGATATTGATCTGGATTTCCTTGTTGGAAACCTTCTTCAATTCTTCCTTGAGTTTGTCGACATCCTGTCCACCTTTACCGATGACGATGCCCGGACGGGCAGTGCAGATCGTGATGGTGACGAGTTTCAGGGTGCGCTCGATGACGATTTTCGACACGCTGGCTTTGGCGAGGCGCTCATTGAGGTACTTGCGGATTTTCTGGTCTTCCACCAGGTTGTCGCCGAAGTTCTTGCCTCCGAACCAGTTCGAGTCCCATCCCCTGATAATACCCAGGCGGTTGCTTATTGGATTAACTTTCTGTCCCATTCTGCTTATTATTTTTCGTCATTAGTTTTAGAATCCACGAACAGGGTGACGTGGTTGCTGCGCTTGCGGATACGGTATCCGCGGCCCTGTGGTGCCGGGCGCATACGCTTCCATGTAACACCTTCGTCGACGAACACGCGCGATACGTAGAGTTCGCCGTCTTCTGCCTTTCGGTCGTTCTTGGCCTCCCAGTTAGCCACTGCCGAGCGGAGGAGTTTCTCCACGTCGATGGCAGCCTTTTTCTTGGAGAACCTGAGCACGCCGAGTGCCTTGTTGACCTCCATTCCCCTGATCATGTCGACCACGTAGCGCATCTTGCGGGGTGACGAAGGTACCCCTACAAGCTTGGCGAAGTAGAGGTTCTTAGCGGCCTCTTTCCTTTTCTCGGCCGCGATTCTTTTTCTTGCTCCCATTATATTATTCCTTTTTTTTCAATGGTTAGCCTGTCTTACCGCTTGTTTCCGGCATGTCCGCCGAACCTGCGTGTGGGGGAGAACTCTCCGAGCTTATGTCCCACCATGTTTTCGGTGATGTAGACAGGTATGAATTTGTTTCCGTTATGAACTGCAACAGTGTGTCCCACGAAGTCGGGGGAGATCATTGATGCCCTGGCCCATGTCTTGACGACGGTTTTCTTTCCGCTCTCATTCATGGCGAGAATCTTCTTCTCGAGAGCTACGTTGATATATGGACCTTTCTTTAATGAACGACTCATAATTACTCTTGTTAACGATTATTTCTTGTTAGCTCTCTCGACAATATACTTGTTTGAATGCTTCTTGGGTGCCCTTGTCTTGAGTCCCTTTGCATAGAGTCCCTTGCGTGAGCGTGGGTGTCCACCCGACTGGCGTCCCTCGCCACCACCCATCGGGTGGTCGTGCGGGTTCATCACCACACCACGGTTGTGGGGGCGACGTCCGAGCCAGCGTGAGCGTCCGGCCTTACCCGACTGCTCGAGCGCATGGTCGGAGTTGCCTACGCTACCCACGGTAGCCTTGCAAGCACTGAGTATCTTGCGCAATTCACCTGAAGGGAGCTTGATGAGGCAATAGCTGCCTTCGCGTGAAGTGAGCTGTGCGAAATTACCTGCGGAACGCACCAGCTTGGCGCCCTGCCCCGGGCGAAGCTCGATGTTGTGGATCACTGTTCCGACAGGGATGTTAGCAAGCGGAAGGGCATTGCCCACTTCCGGAGCCGCATCGGGTCCGGACATCAGCGTTGTGCCCACTTGCAGTCCGATAGGAGCAATAATGTAGCGTTTTTCACCATCAGCATAGTAGAGCAGAGCAATGCGAGCAGAGCGGTTGGGATCGTACTCGATAGTCTTCACTACTGCTGGAACACCATCTTTCTCCCGCTTGAAGTCGACGAGACGGTATTTCCTCTTGTGGCCGCCGCCTCTGTAGCGGACAGTCATCTTTCCGGAATTGTTTCGTCCTCCTGTGGAGCGCTTTCCACGAACGAGAGACTTCTCTGGTACGGATGCAGTAATATCCTCGAACGTACCAATAATCTTGTGTCTTTGACCCGGTGTTACGGGTTTTAATTTACGTACTGCCATTTTTTATTAAATATTGCTGTAAAAATCAATTGTATCGCCCTCTTTCAGGGTAACGATAGCCTTCTTGAACGCGCTTTTCTTTCCTCTTATGAGGCCTGCCTTGGTATAGCGCTGCGAGCGTTTCCCGGCATAGGTGAGCGTGTTGACGTCGACAACCGTGACATTATAAAGTCGCTCGACTTCTTCCTTGATCTGTAGCTTGTTGGCTACCGGACTAACGATGAATCCATATCGGTTGGGACGCTTGTCAGTGATCTTGGTCATCTTCTCAGTGACCAATGGTTTCAATATAAATGCCATGTCTGTAAGTCTCCTTGATTATTTTGATAAGATTTCGTCGATAGTTCCGAGTGATTTTTCGGTCACGACAATAACATCAGCATTCAATACTTTGTAAGAATTGAGTGATGATGCGAGTATGACTTCTGAACGCTTCAGATTTCGAGCCGACAAATATACGTTTTTATTTGCTTCTGGCAAAACGAAGAGTGATTTGCGGCCCTCGACTTTAAGATTTTTAGTAATATTTACGAAATCTTTAGTTTTCGGGGCTTCGAAATCGAAATCTTCCACGATGATGATAGCCTCTTCGAGGGCCTTGTACGAGAGTGCGCTTTTCCTTGCAAGCACCTTTACCTTCTTGTTGAGTTTGAAACGGTAGTCGCGTGGTTTGGGACCGAAGACGCGGCCACCACCTCTGAGGAGCGGTGAGTTGATGTCGCCGTGGCGTGCGCCGCCGCCGCCCTTCTGTCGTCCGAGCTTCCTTGTAGAACCCGTGTGCTCACTTCTCTCCTTTGCCTTGGCAGTGCCTTGGCGCTGGTTGGCCAGATATTGTTTGACGTCGAGATAAAGCACGTGGTCGTTGGGCTCGATACCGAAAATCTCATCGTTGAGCGTGACCTTTCTCCCGGTCTCCTGACCATTTATCTTCAATACGTTAAGTTCCATTATTTCTGAATTAAGACGGTTGAACCATTACATCCGGCCACAGAACCTTTCACGAGAAGGAGGTTGTGCTCGGGTATTACTTTTAACACTCTGAGGTTCTTGGTAGTGACCCTGTCGCATCCCATGTGTCCTGCCATGCGCATTCCCTTGAACACTTTGGCTGGATATGAACATGCTCCGATGGAACCCGGCTTGCGGGCCCGGTCGTCCTGACCGTGAGTTCTCTGTCCTACACCGCCGAAACCATGGCGCTTGACCACGCCCTGGAAGCCCTTACCTTTTGAAGTACCCGTGACGTCGACGAACTGTGAGTCGTTGAATATCTCGACAGTAATGGTGTCGCCGAGGTTGTACTCCTCGTCGAATTTGAACTCGGCCAAGTGCTTTTTCGGTGTTGTGTTGGCCTTCTTGAAGGCGCCCATCATTGCCTTGGAGGTGCGTTTCTCCTTGGCCTCGCCGAAACCGAGCTGGAAGGCTTTGTAGCCGTCCTTCTCCACGGTCTTGACTTGGGTTACAACACAAGGACCAGCTTCGATAACAGTGCACGGCACGTTTTTGCCGTCGGCACTGAAAACGGATGTCATTCCGATTTTTCTTCCTATTAATCCTGGCATTTCAATAATTGTTTATTAAAAAATTGTGTTTTGAATTGTCTTGTTGGTTACAACTCGTTGTTGTGTGATCGCTTACTATACCTTGATTTCCACTTCCACGCCGCTGGGGAGTTCGAGTTTCATCAATGCGTCTACGGTCTTTGCCGTGGTGCTGTAGATGTCGATGAGGCGCTTGTAGTCGGACAGCTGGAACTGCTCACGTGCCTTCTTGTTGACAAACGTACTGCGGTTGACGGTGTAGATGCGCTTGTGTGTGGGCAGGGGGATGGGACCGCTGACGGTAGCACCGGTAGCCTTGACGGCCTTGACGATTTTCTCTGCCGACTTGTCCACGAGCTTGTGGTCGTAGGACTTCAGTTTGATTCTGATTTTCTGACTCATTTTCTTGTTGTTTTAATTGATGATTATTCTCATGTGGACCGCAGGCATTCTTAAGAGTCATATGCTAAGCGATGCCCCGGTCCTCACTTTCGGTCTTACACCAGGTCTGCCCTGCCGTTTACTTCTTGCAGCACAGCCTTGGCAATGCTGCTGGAGAGCGGTGCGTGGTGGTCGTACTCCATGGAGCTGGTGGCCCTTCCTGAAGTGATGGTACGCAGTGCCGTCACGTAGCCGAAGGTTTCCGACAGCGGCACCATGGCTTTCACGATACGTCCGCCCGAGCGTGCCTCGTCCATGCCCTGTACCTGTCCGCGACGCTTGTTCAGGTCGCCGATGACGTCGCCCATGCTCTCCTCGGGTGTCACCACCTCGAGTTTCATGATGGGCTCCATCAGTACGGGTGCTGCCTTCACGCATGCGTTCTTGTAGGCCTGCATGGCAGCGATCTCGAACGAGAGCTGGTCGGAGTCTACGGGGTGGAACGAGCCGTCGAGCAGTGTCACCTTGAGCGAGTCCATCGGGTATCCGCCGAGCACGCCGTTCTTCATGGCGTTCTCGAATCCCTTCTGCACTGCCGGTATGAACTCCTTGGGGATGTTTCCGCCCTTCACCTCATTGACGAACTGCAGTCCGCCCTCCTTGAAGTCGTCGTCGACGGGACCTACGTTGCAGATGATGTCGGCAAACTTTCCGCGTCCGCCACTCTGTTTCTTGTAGACTTCCCTGAGGTTGACTGTCTTGGTGATGGCCTCCTTGTAGTTCACCTGTGGCTTGCCTTGGTTGCACTCCACCTTGAACTCTCTCTTGAGACGGTCGATGATGATGTCGAGGTGCAACTCGCCCATGCCCGAGATGATGGTCTGTCCGCTCTGCTCGTCGGTGCGCACGGTGAACGTGGGGTCTTCCTCGGCGAGCTTGGCAAGTCCGATGCCGAGCTTGTCGACGTCGGACTGCGACTTGGGCTCCACGGCGATACCGATCACCGGGTCGGGGAAGGTCATCGACTCAAGCACGATGGGGTGATTCTCGTCGCAGAGCGTGTCGCCGGTGTGGATATCCTTGAAGCCCACTCCTGCACCAATGTCGCCAGCGTCTATCGACTCCATGGGGATTTCCTTGTTGGAGTTCATCTGGAAGAGGCGGCTGATGCGCTCTTTCTTTCCCGAACGGGGGTTGTACACATACGAACCGGAAGTCACCTTGCCGGAATAGACGCGGAAGAACACCAGGCGGCCCATGTAGGGGTCGGTAGCGATTTTGAAGGCGAGGGCCGATGTGGGCTCGTCCTCAGAAGGCTTGCGCTCCTCCACCTCCTCGGTGTCGGGGTTGGTGCCCTCGATGTTCACGGCGTCGAGCGGCGACGGCAGGAAGGCACACACATAGTCGAGAAGAGGCTGCACGCCCTTGTTCTTGTATGAGGAGCCACAGACCATCGGGGTGAGTTCCATGGCCACCGTGCCCTTGCGGATGGCGGCGATGATTTCCTCCTCGGTGATTTCCTCACCCTCGAGGTATTTCTCCATGAGGGCGTCGTCGTAGTTCGATGCACACTCGAGCATCTTGTCGCGCCATTCCTCAGCCTCGGCGACGAGGTCGGCGGGTATATCCTCGATGTCGTATTCAGCGCCCATGGTCTCGTCGTGCCACAGGATGGCCTTCATCCTGATGAGGTCGACCACGCCCTTGAAGTTCTCCTCTGCGCCGATGGGAATCTGCACGGGGCAGGGGTTGGCGCCCAGGATGTCCTTCATCTGCTGCACGGTCTCGTAGAAGTCGGCACCAGAGCGGTCCATCTTGTTGACGTATCCGATACGTGGCACATTGTATTTGTCGGCCTGACGCCATACGGTTTCCGACTGTGGCTGTACGCCGTCGGCAGCCGAGTAAGTGGCCACGGCACCATCGAGCACGCGCAGCGAGCGCTCCACCTCTGCAGTGAAGTCGACGTGTCCCGGAGTGTCAATGAGGTTGATCTTGTATTTCTTTCCGTTCCAGTCCCATGCGCAGGTGGTGGCAGCCGACGTGATGGTGATACCACGCTCTTGCTCCTGTGCCATCCAGTCCATGGTGGCGGCACCGTCGTGCACCTCGCCTATCTTATGGGTCTTTCCCGTATAGAAGAGTATACGTTCAGAGGTTGTTGTCTTACCTGCATCGATATGCGCCATGATACCGATGTTGCGGGTGAGATGTAGATCTTGCTTTGCCATTTTTCTTTTTACCTTATATTATACCTATTACCTGAAATTAGAACCTGAAATGTGCGAAAGCGCGGTTGGCCTCAGCCATACGGTGCATGTCTTCCTTACGTTTGAATGCACCACCCTGGTTGTTGTAAGCGTCCATGATTTCGGCAGCAAGCTTCTCAGCCATGCTCTTGCCTCCACGCTTACGGGCAAAGTTGATCATATTCTTCATCGAGACGCTCTCCTTGCGGTCGGGTCTGATTTCCGTAGGCACCTGGAAGGTAGCACCACCGATACGACGGCTCTTCACCTCCACTTGCGGGGTGATGTTGTCGAGGGCGGTCTTCCAAATCTCGAGCGGACTCTTCTCCTCTTTGGCCATCTTGGCCTTCACGATATCAAGGGCGTTGTAGAAGATTTCGTATGAAATGGTTTTCTTGCCATCATACATCAGATGATTCACGAATTTCGAGACCTTCTGGTCGTTGAAAACTGGATCTGGCAGTACCAGACGCTTCTTTGGTTTTGCTTTTCTCATTTTATTTGAAAATAAATTCTGCTTGGGGCTGTAATCCTTGTTCTTCAACGCTCACACGAGAGCATTTACTCAACCTGTCGTTAACAATTCTCCAGCAAAACGGTTAAAAAAATGTAGTGTCCTTTTTCGTATTGACCTTCTCCGGTGTTACTTCTTTACCTTAGGACGCTTGGCTCCGTACTTGGAGCGACGCTGAGTGCGGTTGGCGACGCCAGCGGTGTCGAGAGTTCCGCGAACGATGTGGTAGCGCACACCTGGGAGGTCCTTCACACGTCCGCCGCGCACCAGCACGATGCTGTGCTCCTGCAGGTTGTGTCCCTCACCCGGGATGTACGAGTTTACTTCCTTCTGATTGGTCAATCTTACACGGGCAACTTTTCTCATTGCCGAATTAGGCTTTTTGGGAGTCGTGGTATAGACACGCACGCAAACTCCGCGGCGCTGAGGACATGAGTCCAGCGCGGGCGACTTGCTCTTGTCTACCAGTTCCTTTCTGCCTTTTCTTACTAATTGCGAAATTGTAGGCATTTTGTTGATTTTTTAATTATTATATTGTTGTTTAGTTGTTTGCACAATTAAGTCGGCATGCCTTGACACACCAATTTGGGCTGCAAAGGTACGAACATTATTTGGAATATCCTAATCAAGTGACCTTCGCTACCACCTGACAAGGACTGATTTACGTTTATATAACGCTTATTAACATAAATTAAGAACAGAATCCCCTCTTTCACGATGGATTCTGTTCTTGAATAGGATGCCTTTTGCCTGTTCAGGCCTCTCCTTTGTTGTTGATATTGAAGGGTGAGATGGTTCGTGGCTGTCTGCTGGGCAGTTGTATCCTCCCGAATTCCTGTTCGTATTTGGCGATGTTCTCCTGCAGCGCCATGGCGAGCCGTTTGGTGTGTTCCGGAGTGAGGATGACACGGCTTCTCACGGTGGCTTTAGGCACTCCCGGCATCATGGCAGCCAGGTCGACGATGAATTCCGAGCTGGTATGTGATATGATGGCAAAATTGGAATAGACGCCCTGTGCCACATCAGGCGACACCTCTATCTGGAGCTGGGGTCCCTGGTTTTTGTTTTGATTGTCCATAGTTATATTATAATAAGGTGTAAAAAGCCACGGCTATACCGACAAGGGGATAGCCGTGGCTGTGGGTTGAAGACTTAGTTTTCTTCTACGGTCATTTCCTCTTCGGCGAAGTCGAGCACATGCTTGCGGTTGGCCTCCATGCGGTCGTGCTCCTCCTTGGAGCCGACGAGCAGTTTGTCCCACTGCCTCAGTCCGGTACCGGCAGGTATGAGGTGTCCGCAGATCACGTTCTCCTTCATGCCCTCCAGGTAGTCGACCTTGCCTCGGATGGCGGCCTCGTTGAGCACCTTCGTAGTCTCCTGGAACGATGCTGCCGACATGAAGCTCTTCGTCTGCAGTGCGGCCCTAGTGATACCTTGCAGTATCTGGGTGGACGTGGCGGGGATGACGTCGCGCACCTTGATGGTACGGAGGTCGCGCCGCTTCAGGCTGGAGTTCTCATCACGCAGTTTTCTTGCCGAGATGATCTGTCCTTCATAGACATTCTCGCTGTCGCCTTTGTCGAGCACGTACTTCTTTCCCCAAATGCGGTCGTTCTCCTCGGCGAAGTCGAGTTTGTCGACCACCTCCTGCTCGAGGAATGTGGTGTCGCCCGGCTCTTCGATTTGTACTTTCCGCATCATCTGGCGCACGATAATCTCGAAGTGCTTGTCGTTGATCTTCACACCCTGGAGGCGGTAGACGTCCTGTACCTCGTTGACGATATACTCCTGTACGGCAGTCGGGCCCTTGATGGCGAGGATATCACTCGGGGTGATGAGTCCGTCGGAGAGCGGCGTACCTGCACGCACGGCATCGTGTTCCTGTACGAGGATCTGCTTCGAGAGCGACACGAGGTACTTGCGCTGCTCACCAGTCTTGCTGGTGACCACAATCTCGCGGTTACCACGCTTCAGGCGTCCCATGGTTACCTCACCGTCGATTTCGCTCACCACGGCGGGGTTCGACGGGTTGCGTGCCTCGAAGAGTTCGGTGACTCGTGGCAGACCACCAGTGATATCGCCGGCCTTACCCACGGCACGTGGTATCTTCACGAGGGTGGCACCGGTTTCCACCATTTTGCCGTCATCTACCACCACGTGTCCTCCCACGGGGAAGTTATAGGTACCCACCACGTCGCCATTCTCGTCGATGATGTCGCAAGTAGGCACGAGCGCCCTGTCCTTGGGTTCGATGATGATTTTCTCGGTAAGTCCGGTAGTATCGTCGGTCTCTGCCTTGAAGGTAGAGCCTTCTATCACGTCCTTGAAAGCCAGCTTACCCTTGAACTCGGTGACGATGACGGCATTGAACGGATCCCACTTGGCCACGATGTCGCCTTTCTTCACCATGTCGCCATGCTTGAAGTAGAGTGAACTACCGTAGGGGAGGGGTTGCGTGGAGAGCACGATGCCCGTATTCACGTCAACGAACCTCACTTCCGCCAATCGGCTCACCACCATCTGACATTCTCTCGGTGCTCCGATTTCCTTACCCTCGACGAACGGCACGGTACGCACCTCGTCGAATTCCACCCTCGAGTCGTTCTTGGCCTTGATGGATGCGTTGGCAGCGGCATTGGCTGCCACACCACCGGCGTGGAACGTACGGAGGGTAAGCTGAGTACCCGGTTCACCGATAGCCTGTGCAGCAATCACACCCACTGCCTCGCCCTTCTGCACCATGCGGCTGGTGGCAAGGTTGCGGCCGTAGCACTTCATACATACACCCTTGCGGCTCTCGCAAGTGAGCACTGACCTGATTTCCACGCTCTCGATAGGCGATTCCTCAATGGCCTGTGCCACGCTCTCGGTGATTTCCTCACCAGCAGCGACGATGAGTTTCCCCGTCATGGGGTGTACGATGTCGTGCACCGACACACGTCCGAGGATACGGTCGTAGAGTGTCGAGATCACCTCGTCGCCATTCTTGAGTGCAGAACAGACGAGTCCGCGCAGCGTACCGCAGTCTTCCTCGGTGATAATCACGTCGTGTGAAACGTCGACAAGTCGTCTGGTGAGGTATCCGGCATCTGCTGTCTTCATGGCGGTGTCGGCCAGACCCTTACGTGCACCGTGTGATGCGATGAAGTATTCGAGCACAGACATGCCCTCCTTGAAGTTGGAGAGGATAGGATTCTCGATGATCTGGGCGTCCTCGGCTCCTGCTTTCTGTGGTTTTGCCATCAGTCCGCGGATACCCGAGAGCTGCTTGATCTGGTCTTTCGAACCACGGGCACCGGAGTCGAGCATCATGAACACGGCATTGAAGCCCTGGTCGGCCTCTGTCATCTCCTTCAACAAGATGTTTGCAATGTTGTTGTTGACATGCGTCCAGGTGTCGATGACCTGGTTGTAACGTTCCTTGTCGGTGATGAATCCCATGTTGTAGTTGTCGGTAATCTGGCGCACCTCCTCGTTACCCTTCTCAATCAACGCCGCCTTCTCTGACGGGATGATGATGTCGTCGAGGTTGAACGAGAGACCTGCCAGATAGGCCATGCGGTAACCGAGGTTCTTGATACCGTCGAGGAACTCGCAAGCACGGGCGAAGCCCACGGTCTTGATGACGTCGGCGATGATGTCGCGGAGGCTCTTCTTCGAGATGACCTTGTTGACGAATCCCACTTCCTCGGGGATGATGCCATTGACGATGACGCGTCCGACAGAGGTCTCCACCATCTTGTCGACCAGTTTCCCTTCCTCGTCGAGGTCCTTTACCACTACCTTTACCTGCGCATGGAGGTCGCATTTCCCCTCATTGTGGGCAATGATGGCCTCTTCGGGACCGTAGAACGTGAGTCCCTCGCCTTTTGCACCTGGACGTATCTTCGTGATGTAGTACAGTCCGAGCACCATGTCCTGAGAAGGCACGGTGATTGGCGCGCCATTGGCGGGATTGAGGATATTGTGGCTCTGGAGCATGAGAATCTGTGCCTCGAGGATGGCCTCGTTGCTCAGCGGCAGGTGCACGGCCATCTGGTCGCCGTCGAAGTCGGCGTTGAACGCGGTACATGCCAGCGGATGGAGCTGGATGGCCTTTCCTTCGATGAGTTTGGGCTGGAAAGCCTGGATACCCAGTCGGTGGAGTGTAGGCGCACGGTTGAGCAGTACGGGATGACCTTTCATCACGTTCTCGAGGATATCCCAGATCACCGGTTCACGGCGGTCAACGATTTTCTTGGCGCTCTTCACCGTTTTCACGATGCCGCGCTCGATGAGCTTGCGGATGATGAAGGGCTTGTAGAGTTCGGCTGCCATGAGTTTCGGCAGACCACACTCACCCATCTTCAGCTCCGGTCCCACGACGATGACCGAGCGTGCCGAATAGTCCACGCGCTTTCCGAGCAGGTTCTGGCGGAAGCGTCCTTGCTTGCCTTTCAGCGAGTCGGAGAGCGACTTGAGCGGTCTGTTCGACTCGCTCTTCACGGCGCTGCTCTTGCGAGAGTTGTCGAAGAGGCTGTCGACGGCCTCCTGGAGCATACGTTTCTCATTGCGGAGAATGACCTCGGGAGCCTTGATTTCCATCAGCCTCTTCAGGCGGTTGTTGCGGATGATGACCCTGCGGTAGAGGTCGTTGAGGTCGGAAGTGGCGAATCGCCCGCCATCCAGTGGCACCAGCGGCCTCAGTTCAGGCGGTGTTACGGGTATGATCTTCATGATCATCCACTCCGGACGGTTCACCTCCTTGCTGATACGGAAAGCCTCGACCACCTGCAATCGTTTCAGGGCCTCGGTCTTGCGTGCCACCGAGGAGTCGTTGTTTGCCCTTGTCCTCAGTTCGGCAGCCAACTCGTCGAGGTTGAGGGCAGCGAGCAGGTCGTAGACTGCCTCGGCACCCATCTTTGCCACGAACTTATGTGGGTCGGAGTCGGGGAGCATCTGGTTCTCGGGAGTGAGCTTATTCTCGATGATGTCGATATACTCGTCTTCCGACAGCAAGTCGTACTTGCTTGCCCCAAGTGCCTCAGTCCCGTCGTCGTTGGTACGGTTCTCGAAGTCGCCGGGCTGTATGACCACATATTTCTCGTAGTAGATCACCTGGTCGAGTTTCTTGGTAGGAAGTCCCAGCAGATAACCGATTTTGTTGGGCAACGACCTGAAATACCAGATATGTGCCACAGGCACCACGAGTTCGATATGTCCTGAACGCTCACGGCGGACGTTCTTCTCTGTCACCTCGACACCGCATCGGTCGCAGACGATGCCTTTGTAGCGTATGCGCTTGTATTTTCCGCACCCGCACTCATAGTCGCGTGTCGGGCCGAAGATGCGCTCGCAGAAGAGGCCGTCGCGTTCGGGCTTGTACGTACGGTAGTTGATGGTCTCAGGCTTTGTCACCTCACCATACGAATTTTCCAGGATTTCCTCAGGCGAGGCGAGTCCGATGGTAATCTTCGTGAAATTATTCTTTACTTTTGAATCTTTCTTAAAAGCCATTTCTGATACGATTTAGTCGAGTTTGATACTTAATCCGAGTCCGCGGAGCTCGTGCAGCAACACGTTGAGAGATTCGGGTATTCCCGGTACTGGCATGGGTTCGCCCTTGACGATAGCCTCATAGGCCTTGCTGCGTCCCACGACGTCGTCGGACTTCACGGTGAGGATTTCCTGCAGCACATGGCTTGCGCCGAAAGCCTCGAGCGCCCAGACCTCCATCTCACCGAATCGTTGTCCGCCAAACTGTGCTTTACCTCCGAGTGGCTGTTGTGTGATGAGGGAGTACGGGCCGATGCTCCTCGAGTGCATCTTGTCTTCCACCATGTGTCCGAGTTTCAGGAAGTAGGTGATACCCACTGTTGCCGGCTGGTCGAACTTTTCTCCTGTCTCTCCGTCGTAGAGGTGAGTGGAACAGAGCCTTGGCAGTCCTGCCTTGTCGGTCCATTCGGAGAGGTCGTCGAGTTTCGCGCCGTCGAAGATAGGTGTGGCGAATTTCACGCCGAGTCGTTTTCCGGCGGCTCCGAGGATAGCCTCGAAGATCTGTCCGAGGTTCATACGCGAAGGCACGCCAAGTGGGTTGAGCACGAGGTCGACGGGTCTTCCGTCCTCGAGGAACGGCATGTCTTCCTGCCGCACCACCTTCGACACGATACCTTTGTTTCCGTGTCGTCCGGCGAGTTTGTCGCCCACGCCGATCTTGCGTTTCTTTGCCACATATACCTTTGCCATCTGGAGGATTCCCGAAGGCAGTTCATCACCGATGGTGATGGCAAACTTGCGTCGTTTCAGTTCGGCATCGAGAAGTTTTGCCTTCCTGATGTAGTTCATGATGAGTTTCGAGATGAGCATGTTGGTATGCTCGTCGTCGGTCCATCCATTCGACTGTATGCCCTCGTACTTGAGGTTCTTCAGGTTTGTAGGCGTGAACTTCGAGCCCTTTGTGATAATTTCCGACCCGGTATAGTCTTTCACGCCTTCCGACGACTTGTCCTTGATGAGCGTGAGCAGGCGTTCCACGAGGATGTCTTTCAGTTCCTCGTTCTTTGCCTCATACTCCTCGTCGATTTTCTGGAGGATGACCTTGTCCTGACGGCGTGCCTCTCTCGACTTCACTGCGCGTGAGAAGAGTTTCTTGTCGATGACGACACCGCTGAGCGACGGGTTGGCCTTGAGCGAGGAGTCTTTCACGTCGCCGGCCTTGTCGCCGAAGATGGCTCTCAGGAGTTTCTCCTCGGGTGAGGGGTCGCTCTCGCCCTTCGGCGAGATCTTTCCGATAAGGATGTCGCCTGGCTCCACGCGTGCTCCCACACGGATGATGCCGTTGGCATCGAGGTCTTTGGTGGCTTCCTCGCTCACGTTGGGGATGTCGGAGGTGAACTCCTCCATTCCGCGTTTCGTCTCGCGCACGTCGAGCTGGTATTCATCCACATGCACGCTGGTGAGGACATCTTCGCGCACCAGTCTCTCGGAGAGCACGATGGCGTCTTCGTAGTTGTATCCCTTCCATGGCATGTATGCCACGAGGAGGTTGCGTCCGAGTGCGAGTTCGCCGTTCTCGGTAGCATAACCCTCAGTGAGTATTTGTCCTTTGTGCACACGGTCGTCCTTATTGCAAATAGGCCTCAGGTCGATGGTCATGTTCTGGTTCGTACGGCGGAACTTCGGTATGCGGTACTCCTTGAGCGAGGGCTCGAAGCTCACGAACTCCTCTTCCTCGGTGCGGTCATAGAGAATACGAATGGTGGTGGCATCGACATATTCGATGACGCCTTCTCCCTCTGCCACGATCATGGTGCGTGAATCTTCGCACACTTGCCTCTCGAGTCCGGTTCCCACGATGGGGGAGTCGTTGTGGAGCAGGGGCACAGCCTGTCGCATCATGTTACATCCCATGAGTGCGCGGTGTCCGTCGTCGTGCTCGAGGAAGGGGATGAGTGCTGCCGATACAGAAGCTATCTGCTGTGGCGACACGTCCATGAACGACACCATTGCGGGTTCCACGACGGGGAAGTCGGCGTCTTTGCGGCATTTCACCACGTCGCGCACGAAGGTGCCGTCGTCGTTGAGCGGTGCGTTGCCCTGTCCGATGTAGTGCTCCTGCTCTTCTTCGGCAGTCATATACACCACATGATCATTGTCGAGGTCCACTTTCTGGTTGGCCACCTTTCTATATGGGGTCTCGATGAATCCCAGTCCGTTGATGGTAGCGTAGACACAGAGCGAGGAAATCAGTCCGATGTTGGGACCTTCCGGGCTCTCGATCGGGCAGAGTCGTCCGTAGTGTGTGTAGTGCACATCGCGCACCTCGAAGCCGGCACGCTCACGCGAAAGACCGCCAGGTCCGAGTGCGGAGAGGCGTCGTTTGTGTGTGACCTCTGCCAAGGGGTTGGTCTGGTCCATGAACTGGCTCAGCGGGTTGGTGCCGAAGAACGAGTTGATGACGCTCGAGATGGTCTTGGCATTGATGAGGTCGGTAGGTGTGAAGTCCTCGCTGTCGCGCACGTTCATGCGCTCGCGTATGGTGCGGCTCATGCGTGCCAGTCCGATGGAGAACTGGTTGGCCAACTGCTCTCCCACGGTGCGTACGCGACGGTTGGAGAGGTGGTCGATATCATCCACGGTGGCATTGGAGTTGACCAGCTGGATGAGGTACTTGATTATTTCTATGATGTCTTCCTTGGTGAGGATACGTACGTCCATGTCGGTATCCAGACCGAGTTTCTTGTTGATGCGGTAGCGTCCCACCTCGCCCAGGTCGTATCTCTTGTCAGAGAAGAAGAGGTTCTGTATCACCTCCTTGGCGCTGGCGTCGTCGGCAGGGTCGGCATTTCTCAGCTGGCGGTAGATATACTGCACGGCTTCCTTCTCTGTCTTGCTGGAGTCCTTGGCAAGGGTGTTGAAGATGATGGAGTAGCGGTTGGCGGCATCACCGGCCTTGTGGAGCAGTATCGACTGTGACCCACTTTCGAGGATGGTGTCTGCGTCTTCCGGAGTGATGACATGCTCGCGGTCCACGCACACTTCGGTGCGCTCGATGGATACCACCTCGCCTGTCTCCTCGTCGGAGAAGTCCTCCGTCCACGACTTGAGCACCTGTCCGGCGAGACGTCGACCGATGACCTCCTTCAGGTTCTTCTTATTCACCTTCACCTCTTCGGCGAGGTCGAAGATCTGCAGGATGTCCCTGTCGCTCTCGAAACCGATGGCCCTGAGCAGCGTGGTGACGGGGAGTTTTTTCTTACGGTCGATGTAGGCATACATCACGTTGTTGATGTCGGTGGCAAACTCTATCCATGAGCCCTTGAACGGGATGATTCGTGCCGAATAGAGCACGGTGCCGTTGGCATGCACACCCTGGCTGAAGAACACGCCGGGTGAGCGGTGGAGCTGTGACACTACCACACGCTCGGCACCATTGATGATGAAGGTGCCGTTGTTGGTCATGTAGGGGATGGTGCCCAGGAAGACATCAGATGTCTTGATGCCGAAATCCTCATGGTCGGGGTCGGTGCAATAGAGTTTCATCATGGCCTTGAGGGGCACGCTGTAGGTGAGACCACGCTCCAGACACTCTTCGATCGAATATCTTGGCGGGTCGATGAAATAGTCGAGGAACTCGAGCACGAAGTTGTTTCTCGTGTCGGTGATGGGGAAGTTCTCCGAGAACACCTTGTAGAGTCCGTCGTTCTTTCTCAGTTCGGGAGGGGTGTCGAGTTGTAGGAAGTCTTTGAAGGACTTCAATTGCACATCAAGGAAATCCGGTGTGGGCATCGGATTCTTCACGCTGGCAAAGTTTACTCTGTTGTTGTTTTGTGAAGCCATTAAAAAATTGATTACATCCGGTCGTCGACCGGTAGGATTGCAATGATAAGACACAAAAAGGTTAAGAATCCCCTACTGGGAGACTCTTAACCGATAAATCTCGAGAAGTGGCCTGGGGGTTGCCCCCCAAGCTGTTGAAGTCTGGCTATTATTTCAGCTCAACCTTGGCACCCTCGGCCTCGATGACCTTCTTCAGGTTCTCAGCCTCTGCCTTGGCAACAGCCTCTTTCAGGGTAGAGGGAGCGCCATCAACGAGATCCTTGGCCTCTTTCAGACCCAGACCGCAAGCCTCTTTCACAGCCTTCACGACCTTGAGCTTGTTGGGACCAACCTCAGCGAGCACTACGTTGAACTCTGTCTTCTCTTCCTCAGCGGCAGCAGCGCCACCAGCAGCGGGACCAGCAGCAACAGCAACAGCTGCAGCAGCGGGCTCGATTCCATACTCGTCCTTGAGGACAGTAGCCAACTCGTTAACTTCCTTTACTGTCAAATTTACCAATTGTTCAGCAATAGCTTTGATATCTGCCATTTTATTATGAATTTTTAAATTGTTTTTTAATTAAATGATTGACTTAAAAAATTATTCAGCACGCTCGCCTAAAGTCTTCAGCACACCATGGATGGTGCCAGCGCCTGATTGAAGAGCAGAAAGGACATTCTTTGCAGGCGACTGCAGCAGGGCCACGACGTCGGCGATGAGTTCGTTCTTGCTCTTGATAGATGCCAGTTCCTCAAGTTTGTCGGCACCCACGAAGATTCCTTCCTCGGCGTATGCGCCTTTGAGTGCGGGAATGCCTTCCTTGGTGTACTCCTTGAGCAACTTTGCGGGAACGTTGGCCGTATTGCAGAACATCACGGCAGTATTTCCCTTGAGGGTATCATACAGTTCGGAGAAGTCGACATCCGAAGCCTCGAAAGCCTTGTGCAAGAGGTTGTTCTTCACGACGACCATCTTGATCTCGTTCTTGAAGCACTTGCGGCGCAGCTTGCTTGTATTCTCAGCGTTGAGGCCCGTCACGTCGACGAGGTAGAAGTGAGGATATTCCTTCAGCTTCTCGCCCAGTTCAACGATGATGGTATCTTTTATTTCTTTTTTCATTTTACGATGTCCGTTTAGAATTATTCAATAGACTTGGGATCGACCTTGATGCCCAAGCTCATTGTGCTTGAAATAAAGATACTCTTGATATATGTACCTTTAGCGGCAGCCGGCTTCAGCTTGATCACAGTAGCGATGAATTCTTTCGCGTTCTGGTAAATCTGGTCCGGTGTGAAGGTAATCTTACCGATGGAGGTGTGGATGATACCGGTCTTGTCGACCTTGAAATCAATCTTACCCTGCTTCACTTCCTTCACTGCCTTAGCAACATCCATGGTCACGGTGCCGCTCTTCGGGTTGGGCATCAGTCCGCGCGGGCCGAGGATACGGCCAAGTGGACCTACCTTACCCATGCATGACGGCATGGTGATAATCACGTCTATATCAGTCCAACCACCCTTGATCTTGTCGATATATTCCTCAAGGCCCACATAGTCGGCACCAGCCTCCTTTGCGGCAGCCTCCTGGTCGGGTGTACAGAGACAGAGCACACGCACTACTTTGCCAGTGCCACATGGCAGCGACACCACGCCGCGCACCATCTGGTTGGCCTTGCGGGGGTCGACACCCAGACGTACGTCGATGTCGACAGAAGCCTCGAACTTGGTGGTGGTGATTTCCTTCACCAACTCGGATGCTTCCTTCAGAGTGTAGGCCTTCCCTGCTTCAATCTTGTCGGCTACTGATTTCTGGTTTCTTGTCAGTTTACTCATAGTTCCTTAAATTGAAGTTAATTATTGACCGGGGAATTCGCCTTTTACAGTGATACCCATACTTCTAGCAGTGCCGGCAACAAGTTTCATGGCAGATTCGATGGTGAAGCAGTTCAGGTCGCTCATCTTGTCCTCTGCGATAGCCCTCACCTGTTCCCATGTCACAGAAGCAACCTTCTTGCGGTTGGGTTCGGGGGAGCCGCCCTTAATCTTGGCAGCCTCGAGCAGCTGTATGGCTGCGGGAGGAGTCTTGATTACGAAGCTGAAAGACTTGTCGTTGTAATAGGTGATAACGACGGGGAGGATTTTCCCTGCCTTATCCTGGGTCCTGGCGTTGAACTCCTTGCAGAATCCCATGATGTTGATGCCCTTCGAACCGAGGGCAGGTCCCACTGGGGGTGAAGGATTAGCAGCGCCACCCTTAATCTGTAATTTGATTAATCCAGCAACTTCTTTAGCCATTTTGTTTGAAAATTAAAGTTTGATATTATAAAAGAATACCGGGCCGTAACAATCCCTTTATTCTTTTACCACTTGCATAAAACCAAGTTCGAGCGGAGTCTTCCGTCCGAAGATCTTGACCATTACCTTGAGTTTGCGTTTCTCCACGTTCACCTCTTCGATGACACCAGAGAATCCGCTGAACGGGCCTTCCGTCACCTTCACTGTCTCGTTGACCTCATACGGGATTGACACTTCATTCTCGATTTCGGTCTCCTCGGCATTTCCGAGCATACGGTTGATTTCTGACTGCTTGACAGGCGAGGGGTTGTCCAATCCGCCGAGGAATCCCAGCACATTGGGCATGAAGCGGAGCGTGTGTGCCACGTCGCCTTTCATTTCTGCCTCAACGAAGATGTAGCCAGGGAGAGAAACTTTCTCCTTGACCACACGTTTCCCGTCGCTGCGTTGCACAGCATGTTTCTCCATGGGGATGACAATCTGGGAAACGAATTGAGACAAAAACGGATTGTGCTTAAGTTCAGCCTCGATGTATTCCTTCACTTTGGCTTCTTTACCACTCACGGTCTTAAGCACATACCAGTTCTTTCCTGTCTGAGCCATTTGTTAAGAAAACAATTGATAAATAAATTGCATACAATTCTTAAACACCACGTCCATAAGGAATACCACGAGAGCGATGATAAGGGAAGCAGATAGAACAACCATCGCAGTGTGAGACAATTCCTTGTATGTCGGCCAAGTAGTCTTATGCGCAAGTTCGTCGTAACAATCCTTGCAATAATTAATGAATCTCTTAAACATATCTTTTTCCTTTTTAGCACGGGAAGGAGGACTCGAACCCACGACCCTCGGTTTTGGAGACCGATGCTCTACCAACTGAGCTATTCCCGTAAAAAAGTTCCCGCGCCCACTGTCGCGGGAACCCTATAGAATCCTTGGATATTAGTCTTCGTAGACCTCTGTGATCTGGCCTGAGCCCACGGTGCGGCCACCCTCACGGATAGCGAAGCGAAGACCCTTGTTCAGAGCCACAGCGTAGATGAGCTCTACGTTGATCTCCACGTTGTCACCAGGCATCACCATCTCGGTGCCCTCGGGGAGAGTGATCTCACCGGTGCAGTCCATGGTGCGAAGGTAGAACTGAGGACGATACTTGTTGCCGAATGGAGTGTGGCGTCCACCCTCTTCCTTCTTCAGCACGTAGATAGAAGCCTTGAATCTCTTGAAGGGCTTGATCTGACCCGGATGGCAGAGCACCATACCGCGCTTGATCTCCTTCTTGTCGATACCACGGAGGAGCAGACCTACGTTGTCGCCAGCCTGACCCTCGTCGAGGATCTTGCGGAACATCTCAACACCGGTAACCACCGACTTGGCATCCTCGCCAAGACCGAGCAGCTCTACAGCGTCGCCAACGTGGATAACACCAGTCTCGATACGTCCGGTAGCCACAGTACCACGGCCAGTGATAGAGAACACGTCCTCTACAGGCATAAGGAAGGGCTTGTCGGTAGCGCGGGGAGGCTCCTGGATCCACTCGTCGCAAACGTTCATCAGGTCCATCACCTTCTCTTCCCACTTGGCATCACCGTTGAGGGCACCAAGGGCAGAACCACGGATGATAGGAGTGTCGTCCTCGAACTCATACTGGGCGAGGATTTCCTGTACTTCCATCTCCACGAGGTCGAGCATCTCCTCGTCGTCGACCATGTCGCACTTGTTGAGGAACACCACGAGGCGGGGAACGTTCACCTGACGGGCGAGCAGCACGTGCTCACGGGTCTGGGGCATAGGACCATCGGTAGCAGCCACCACGAGGATAGCACCGTCCATCTGGGCAGCACCAGTAACCATGTTCTTCACATAGTCGGCGTGTCCCGGGCAGTCTACGTGAGCATAGTGACGTTTTTCAGTCTCATACTCCACGTGAGCGGTATTGATAGTGATACCACGCTCTTTCTCCTCGGGAGCGTTGTCGATCTGGTCGAAAGACTTCACCTTGTCCTTGTTTGCCTCGATCTTCTCGGCAAGCACCTTGGTGATAGCGGCGGTCAATGTGGTCTTACCATGGTCTACGTGACCGATAGTACCAATGTTTACGTGCGGTTTCGTGCGCACAAAATTCTCTTTAGCCATTGCTTAACTTTTTATTTATAAGATGATTAATCGTGTATTTCTGCTTCTCACAACTAATAAAAGAGCTGTTACCGAGAGTTGAACTCGGGACCTCTTCCTTACCAAGGAAGCGCTCTACCACTGAGCTATAACAGCAACATGGAGCGGAAAACGGGACTCAAACCCGCGACCCCCAGCTTGGAAGGCTAGTGCTCTATCAACTGAGCTATTTCCGCAGAACAAGGTGGGTGCTGATGGATTCGAACCACCGAAGTCGAAAGACAGCAGATTTACAGTCTGCCCCATTTGGCCACTCTGGAAAACACCCTCAAATCCTTGAATCCTCCTTTGTTTTTGAGCCTCTTGTCGGATTCGAACCAACGACCCCGAGATTACAAATCACGTGCTCTGGCCAACTGAGCTAAAGAGGCAAATCAATGCAGCCGTCGAGCAAAAGTCGAAGGACTTGTCGAAATCGGCTGCAAAGATAGGAATTATTTTCTGTTTGCCAAAATTTTTTGGCTGTTTTTTTATCTGTTACGCAGTTTTTCCTTGAATTTCGTCAGCTGCACTTTCATCGAATCCACGCACTGGTCGACCCCCTCTTCGAATGAGTCGCAAGTCTTTTCGACAAACAGTTTCTGTCCTGGCACAGCCACTGTGAGGCTGGTCTGCTTGTTGAGCGCGGTAGCAGGCTTGACTACTTTCAGTTGCACCTCTACTTTCTGTATGTCTTCGAATGATTTTTGTAATTTCTCGGCTTTCTTTTGGATGAAGGCCTCAAGTTTCTCGGTAGCGTCGAAATGGATCGCTTGAATTTTGATTTCCATAGTTACCTCCGTTTTTAAGGGTTAAGCCCGTGGATGGGCACTGTTATATACTCGCTTGAGCTGCTCGGATGTGGTATGCGTATAGATTTCTGTCGTCGACAGGCTCTCATGCCCCAGCAGCTTTTTCACACTTTCAAGTCCGGCGTCATGGTTGAGCATGGCGGTGGCGAAGGTATGGCGCAGCACGTGCGGCGACCGTTTCCTGAGGGTGGTCACCCGTCCCAGGTTTTTCCTTACCACATATCCCACGCGGTTGCGGTTCATCCGCTCACCTTTGTCGGTGACGAAGAGTGCTTCCGACACTCTCGGCACCTCCATGTCGCGCCGGCGGACATATTCCAGCAATGCCTCACGCAACTCTGCCCCGAAGGGTATGATGCGCTGCTTGTCGCGCTTTCCCGTCACTTTCAGCTCTCCGGTGGCGAAGTCGACCATGTTGTCGTCGAGGCCTATCAGTTCGGAAAGCCTCATCCCCGTGGAGTAGAACATTAATAATAATGTACGTGCGCGAAGGTCTTTGAAACTGTCGTCCCACATCTGCGGGTCGAGCAGTTCATCGATTTCACTCTCCTTGAGGAACTGTGGCAATGGCTTGCCTTTCTTCGGTCCCTTCACCGAGTGGGCGGGGTTGTCGTTGACAAGTCCCGCCATGACAGCGTACTTGTAGAACGACCTGAGTGCGCTGAGCCTCCTGTTTACCGAGGTGGCGGTCTGCTGGTTGTCCATCATGCATTCCATCCATCCCCTTACCACGTCGCTGTCGACATTTTCCCAGGAGAGGCTGCCGTCAAGGGTCTTGAAATACGACTGGAAATCTTCCAGGTCCCTGCCGTATTCCCTCACGGTGAGCTCAGAGAAATTGCGCTCATGCCGCAGGTATTCAAGGAATCCCTCTATGATCATCAAGTGTGATTTGCCGGAATAATTCGGCAACGAATATACGGAATAAAACTCAAACTTCCAAATTTTCCTTGGAAATTTTTATTCCTCGGCGTTTCTCAACTTCTGCACATAGATGGCTTTTTCCATCTTGAGCCTCTTAATGACAGACGGTTTGTTGAACTGCTGACGTGCGCGGAGTTCCTTAATTACACCTGTCTTCTCGAATTTTCTCTTGAATTTCTTCAAGGCTCTCTCGATGTTCTCGCCATCCTTTACGGGTACAATAATCATGCTTTTTGTCTTTAAATTTTAATTGTTAAACGATAATTTTCACCCCAAAATTTGGGACGTGGGTGCAAAATTACCACTTATTTTGCTAACTACCAAATATTTATTGGATTTTCTTTCCAGGGTGTACTCTATATTTGTAAATATTGTTTAAATGATAGGGCGGGGTTATGTTTATCACAAACCGACATGAAATAAAAAGCGACTTATTCTTTTACGATTTGATGGTGAGCAAGCACTTTTTGTTAACATCCGTTAATTTTATTTGCAAATAGGGACGTCCTGTTATTTTCTTGTAGATTGGAGAGCACTTTTATAAAAATTTTGGCTAACTTGCGCAAAATTCTCAAAATAATATAATACACTATACAGCAATTATACATTTTTCTATTTAGGAATTGGTTAAAACTAGATTATTTACATTGATTGTCTTTCTTTTTTGGGGTGTAAACATTCAAGCGCAGGATGCCTCGGACAGAATGATGGAGCAAGAGATGCATCAAGCCGATTCGCTCTATTCTGTAAATGACATGGCCAATAGCCTGAAGCATCTTCTTGTAGTTTATGAACACGCCCAAAAGGAAGATAATCATAAATTTAAGCTCGAGGCGATCCATCTGCTCTGCCAGATAGAGGAATCGCTTGGTTTCACCGAACTGCTCTCCAATTCGGCGCGCATACTGATACAAGAGGCGGAGAGAAGTGGGGGTATCGATGATGTCAACTACTACCTGTCGTTTGCCCACATGCACCTCGCCTATTGTCGGATATTGGACAAAGACCTCAATGGATGTATGATACAACTCGACAGTGCCAACCATGAGATATCGCACAGTAAAGAACTTGTCAACATATGTGACTTGAAAATGAACCTCATGGAGTATAGAGCCTACGCCTATTACTATAATGAGCATTTCGAGCAGGCCTATAGTTGTTATAGGATGATGTTGAGTGAGTGTGAGGAGATGAAACAGAAGAAGGGCTATGGCCTGTCGGAAATCGATGCGAAATCCTATCTCCTTATTGCTTATTCTTTCCTGCCTGAGGTTTGTCTTCATCTGGATAAGAAAAAAGAGGCGGAGGAATATGTGAATAAAGCCTTGTCCATTTACCACGACAGCCTAGGTATGATGGATGTGATACCTTCTATCGCTGATTATCTTTCTGAGACAGGGCAGTATGAGCGTATGCGACAAATGCTGGAGCCATTCATACAAACCTCGTCCACTCCCTCAGATGTAATGAAAGGATTGGGCTTTCTGATTGAGGCTTACGATAAGTTGGGAATGAGCAACATGGTCTATCCGCTTCATAAGCGATATGTGGACCTCCGTGACAGCCTACAAGAGTCTGACATGAAATCGGCCATACAGCAGATGTCAGTTCTCAACAGTTTGTTCGAAAGGCAGATTGCGGAGTTGCGGGCAGCTAAGGAACGTGCCCGTTGGGCCTGGGGATTTGCTGTTTGCCTTTTAGTTGGCTTACTAGGTTGGGTCACCTGGTTTCTCTGGCGGAAATATGAGCATGAGCGGCTGAAAGTGGCAGGATGGGTGAAGAAGCATAATGTAGAAGTTTTTGAACATCCTTATCAGGCGATTGACGAAAACCCGCCTGTAGTGTCACCACCAAAAGAGGAGGCATCATCCGAAGACGAGTCCGTAGCTAAGGAAAACGATCATGAAGATAATATTCTGTTTATCAAGGAGGTAGAATCGTATGTGAAAGAAAACGACAGGTTTCGGGATATGAACTTTGACATGACGCCACTGGCCAGACAGCTCAACATGACGGCTTCTGAACTGGAGACGAAGTTTGCCGACATCACAGGATGTTCCATCACGACCGTAGTGAACAGGCTTCGACTCAGTTATGCTTCCAAATTGCTTGAGACCACTAACAAGAAGTTGGAAGTGGTGGCCGAGGAGTCGGGATTCGGGTCGTCGCGCACCTTCTATCGTCAGTTCAAGTCAGAATATGACATGACGCCCAATGTATATCGAAATTTAGTAAAGGTCAACGCCCAAGAGAAGGATTCAGAAAACGCTTGATCTCGGTCTCGGTCATCCTCAACTCGCATTTCTTGAACAGACCTATTTGGGGATGCCATGAACAGATCTGCAATCATAAAAGGCTTGGTGTAAAGATTTCTTCTCATCATCTTTCGTTTATTTGTTGTTTTATCTGAAGTCAAGTATGGTTTGCAGCTTCCAAATTCTTTCGGACAGAAAGATGTTATAGGGCACTACTTTTAGAAACTAATAATACACCCAGATCATCGTTTGGACTTGAAACTCAGAGTTTCATTCTTGGATTGATTCAACATATTTATGGTCATTAATCATTTGTCCATTTAAACATTAATTTCTACAAATATACACACAAATCTACTGATGTCACATTATGACACATAGCATTTAACAAGTTATTGCAGCTTGCACAAATTATAAAAACAAAATGAAAACCAGCCGTTTATGTAATTTTTTATCTCTTTGCAATACGTAACACAAAAAGATTCACATATGGCATTTTATGACAATATATGTGTCATATTTTTTAGAGACCTCTGTCACAATTCTATTTCAAGGATAGTTTTGAAAAAAATGAGTTTGTTTTATCTTTGCAATCTATAATACCTTTATTAGATTTTGCCCCTTTCATTTTACCTAGATACCCAATTAAAAAATAAACTTATACACGTATTCATTATGAAAAAAGAACTGAAAGAATACTCCAAACCAAGGATGGTGATGGAGAATTTCGTGCCGAATAGTTATTGTGAGATATGTGAAGATAAGGAGATTATAAGTTATACGTTGAGAGACCCTTATCCTTCTTGGCAGCATTTCGTCTTGGATTGGAATAACGATGGCATATGTGAGGAATCAGATTTACCTCATGTACAAACCACGGATAATAGTCAACCTGAAGAACTTGAAATTCAGTATGCACCGGCTTTGTGTTGGCCCTCCAAAAAATCCCATCCTACAAGTTTGGATGATGTGCTTACATATGAACCGCTTTGGTATGCTATAAATCCAAATAATCAGAGCGGTCATGTATATGGCTACCAAACTCGCATTATTAACTACAGCCATTCTTAAGTTTTATCCTTATCACGATACGCTTGCTTCCTGACAATAATTGACCCTTTTTTATATTATACGACACACCGCCTGTAGCCAACTTACAGGCGGTGCTTTTTTTGCGTCCACCGATGCGTCATTAAATCTGCGTAGTGGCTTTACGGAGCCACTGCCGGTGCTCCTCGTCGAGCAAAGGCAACAGTCTGTCGTACACCTTCTGGTGGTAATGGTTGAGCCATGCCTTTTCCTCTGCCGTCAGTAGCGTGAGGTCGGCGGGACGGAGGTCGATGGGACACAGCGTGAGCGGTTCGAACTGCAGGAACGAGCCGAAAGGTGTCGTCTTGTAGTGCACGATGAGCAAGGTGTTCTCTATCCTCACCCCGAATTTCCCTTCGACGTAGATTCCTGGCTCGTCGGTGACGGTCATGCCCGCCCGCATTGGTGCCGCCTTCCATTCCATCCTGATTTGGTGCGGACCCTCGTGCACGTTGAGATATGCCCCCACGCCATGCCCCGTGCCATGCATGAAGTTGAGTCCCTCTTCCCACAGCGGGCTTCTCGCCACCGCATCGAGTTGCGACCCACAAGCCCCGTCGGGGAACTTCAGCATCTGCAGGCGTATGTGCCCCTTGAGCACCAGCGTGTACACCCGCCGCTCCTCCTCGGTCACCGGCCCCAGGGCGATGGTGCGGGTGATATCGGTGGTGCCGTCGAGATACTGTGCGCCAGAATCCAGAAGCAGCAAGCCCTTGGGCTGAAGCGGGATGTCGCTCTCCTCGGTTGCCTCGTAATGCACGATGGCACCATGTGCGCCATATCCCGCTATCGTGTCGAACGAGATGCCGCGAAATAGCGGTTGCTCCGCCCGGAACGCCGTCAACCGACGGTCGACAGCGAGTTCGGTAAGCGTTTCCACCTCTCCTCGTTCCATTTTCAAGTCGAGCCACCGCAAGAACTTCACCATCGCCACGCCGTCGCGTTCCATTGCCCGTCGGAACCCTGCGATTTCCGCCTCGTTTTTCACCGCCTTCATGGCCGGTATAGGCGATGCGCCCGCCTGCACGGTACATCCCACGGCATTCCACAGCGAGTAGTTCACCTCATGGGGGTCGAGCAGCATCGTTCCCTCGTCCATCATCCGCAAGCATTCCCCCACCCTGTCGTAACCGGCCGTATCCACTCCGCTTCCTTTCAAATAGTCACGTACCTTGTCATCCACCTTCCGTGGGTCGACGAAAAGCGTTGCATCCTTGAGCGTGATGAGGAGATAGGCCACGAAGACAGGGTTGCAATGCACATCGCTTCCCCTCAGGTTGAGCGTCCAGGCGATGTCGTCGAGTGTCGTCACAAGCAGTGCATCAACCCCAAGGTTTTTCAATGCCAGGCGTATGCGGTGCAGTTTCGAACAAACATCCTCTCCGGCATACTCCTGTGGATGAACGACCACCGGGGCATCGGGGATAGGCGGACGGTCATGCCATATCGTCTCGAGCGGGTCGACATCCGTCACCAGGTCTACCTTTCCGAAGAGTTCCTCTACTTCGGCAGCCGAGTTCACCATGCCATCTATTCCCACACGTGCATGAGGGCTGTCGGCCAGACAGCGACCCAACCATTCCACTATGGTGGGCGTGCCTTCCACCCTTTCTCTCATCAACACGAATTCCGTTCCCTGCAACTGTTCCTCTGCCGCGATGAAATAACGTGAGTCCGTCCATAGCGCGGCCTCTTTCATCGTCACCACAGCAGTACCCGCAGAGCCATTGAAACCAGAAATCCACTCACGCCCTTTCCAATGGTCGGGCACATACTCTCCGTGATGGGGATCGGTACTTGGAAAGATGAAAGCATCGATATGCTCCTTGAGCATCAGTTGCCGCAAGGCCCTCAGCCTGCCTGTGATTGTTTCGTTGACCATGATTAGATTGAAGATGGAAAAATGAGAATTGAAAATGAGGTTGCACGAAATGTGATGATGATGCAAACTTAATCATTTTTCCGCAAACTACCACGTTGCAGGACAAAAAACTTTCCTATCATATATGTGACGATAGAATAAGGGTGCCAGACACAAAAAAATGGCCGATTTCGTTTTGCGGTTCGCATAGTTTTGCCTATCTTTGCAGCAAAGATAAGGAATTGAAGATATTACTATCAATTATTTAATACTATAAACAATTATGGCTTTTTTAACTAACGAAAAACTCACGATTGTCGGCGCTGCCGGCATGATTGGTTCCAACATGGTACAAACCGCCCTGATGATGGGCCTTACCGATGACATCTGTCTCTACGACGTGTTCTCTCCTGAAGGTGTGGCCGAAGAAATGCGCCAGAGTGGTTTCGGAAACGTGAAGATCACCGCCACCACCGATGCCGCAGAGGCCTTCACCAACGCCAAGTATATCATCTCGTCAGGCGGCGCTCCCCGCAAGGCCGGCATGACCCGCGAAGACCTTCTTGCAGGCAATTGCAAGATTGCCGAGGAACTGGGCCAGAACATCCAGAAGTACTGTCCCGACGTGAAGCATGTCGTGATTATCTTCAACCCTGCCGACCTCACCGGTCTGGTAACCCTGCTCTACTCCGGACTGAAACCCGGACAGGTGACCACCCTCGCAGGTCTCGACACCACTCGTCTGCAGTCGGCCCTCGCCAAGAAATTCAACGTGATGCAGGACGAGATTACCGGTTGCGCCACCTATGGTGGACATGGCGAGCAGATGGCCGTCTTCGGCAGCCATGTAGAGATTGCCGGCCGCAAGCTCACCGACATCATCGGCACCGACGAATTCCCCGCTGAGGAATGGGAGCAGATGAAGACCGACGTGACCAAGGGCGGAGCCAAGATCATTGAGCTCAGGGGACGCAGCTCGTTCCAGAGCCCCTCTTACCTTTCGGTAGAGATGATTCGTGCCGCCATGGGCGGAGAGCCCTTCCGCTTCCCCGTAGGCACCTATGTGAAGACCGACAAGTACGACCACATCATGATGGCCATGAAGACCACCCTCACTCCCGAGGGCGCCACTTTCGAAGTGCCTCAGGGCACACCCGAGGAGAATGCGAAGCTCGATGCCAGCTATGAGCACCTCTGCAAGATGCGCGACGAGCTTGTGACGCTCAACATTGTGCCTCCTATCTCGGAGTGGAACAAGATCAATCCGAATCTCTAAGCCACATCCTCTTGCCAAAGGCCTGCCCGGGGGCAGGCCTTTGGTTTTTCTCCATACAAGGAATGACACCTCTATAGCACGGATACTGACATTATTCTTGCAGGATAGCGATATAAGGCCTCAACTTAAAAAACCCTGTGGGTCGTGGCAAGTCCCACATCCAAGACGACTTACATTTATGGAAATCATCCGCAACCAATCCTTCGGTGGCGAGCGTCCCCTTTTCGAGTCGCATGGTCTCCGACTGGAACACGTGAGCATCACGGATGGCGAGTCGGGACTCAAGGAATGCAGTGACATCGAGTGTGCTGACTGCCGTTTCGAGGGCAAATACCCGCTGTGGCATGTCGACCGCAGCGTCATTACCCGTTGCTATTTCGCCCCCGGTTCACGCTCCGCCATATGGTATTCCAACGACATGCAGATGAGCGATTGCGTAATCGATGCTCCGAAATTCTTCCGCGAGATGCGTAACCTGAAACTCCGCAACGTAACCATCAACGATGCCGACGAGACGTTCTGGAACGTCGACGGCCTTGACATCGACCATGTGGTGCTCCACGATGGCACATATCCTTTCATGGGATGCCGCAACGTGAAGGTGAACAACCTGGAGAGCGACAGCAAGTATGTTTTCCAATATGTAAAGGACGTGGAGATACATCATGCCCATATCGTCACGAAAGACGCCTTCTGGGAAGTGGAGAACGTGACCATCTACGACTCCTACCTCGATGGCGAATACCTCGGGTGGCATTCGAAGAACCTGCGGCTAGTGAACTGCCATATCCTCGGCGAACAGCCCCTTTGCTATGCCCATGACCTGGTGTTGGAAAACTGCACCTTCGATGCCGCCTGCGACCGTGCCTTCGAATACTCCACCCTCGTGGCCGACATCCGCGGCACTGTGACGAGCGTGAAGAACCCTGCCAGCGGACGGATTATCGCCGACGGCTATGGAGAGATCATCATCGACGAGAACATCAAAGACCCCGCCAATTGTGAGATTATAACCCGGAAACCATGAAATACGATTTCGACCAACCTGTCGACCGCCGCGACACCCATTGCGTGAAATGGGACACCCCAGAAGCCAGCGAAGCCATCCCCATGTGGGTGGCCGACATGGATTTCCGTGTTGCCCGTCCCATCACCGATGCCCTGCAACGACGGGCAGAACACGGGGTCTTCGGCTATACCCATGTTCCCGAAGCCTATTACGATGCCATCATCAATTGGTTTTCACGCCGACATTCCTGGCACATCGACCCGTCGTGGATTCTCTATACCTCGGGCGTGGTGCCCGCCATCTCCGTGGTGGTGAAGGCCCTCACCCAACCCGGTGACAAGGTACTGATTCAGACACCCGTCTACAACTGTTTCTTCTCCTCCATCCGCAACAACGACTGTGAAATCGTGGAGAACCCGCTCGTCTATGCCGACCACACCTACCATATCGACTTCAACGACATGGAGCGCAAAGCCTCCGACCCCAAAGTGAAGCTTTTCGTGCTCTGCAATCCCCACAACCCCGCAGGACGCGTGTGGAGAACGGAAGAGCTGGAGAAGATGAACGACATCTGCCTGCGGCATGGCGTAAAGGTCGTATCCGACGAGATACACTGCGAACTGGTGATGCCGGGATATCGGTTCACGCCTTTCGCCTCCGTGTCGCAAGCCTGTCTTGACAACAGCATTACCTGCAACTCCCCCTCGAAGTCATTCAATACCGCCGGTCTGCAAATCGCCAATATCATCTGCAACGACCCAGCCACTCGACAGCTCATCGACCGGGCCATCAACATCAACGAGGTGTGCGACGTCAACCCCTTCGGCGTAGAGGCTTTGATGGCCGCCTACAACGACTGCGAAGAATGGATAGGGCAGCTGTGCGACTACCTGTATGGCAACTATACCTACCTCCTCGGCTTTTTCCATGATCACCTGCCCATGATGGATGTCACGCTGCTCGAAGGCACCTATCTCGTATGGGTAGACATCCGTGCCACGGGCAAGACCTCCGACGAAGTGAAAGCATGGCTCCTCCAAGAAGGCCATGTACTCGTGAACAGCGGGACGATGTATGGGCAGGAAACCGGTGAGGGATTCATACGCATCAACATTGCCTGTCCACGCAGCCAGCTGGCAGAGGCCCTCACCCGCATGCAACGCGCATTGGCAATACTAATCAACCAAAAACAACAGACATGGCACTTATCAAATCAGTGAAAGGCCTTACTCCCAAATGGGGTAAGGACTGCTATTTCAGCGAAACCGCCTCTATCGTAGGCGAAGTAGAGATGGGCGACGAATGCTCCATCTGGTTCAATGCCGTCGTCAGGGGCGATGTGGCCTACGTGCATATCGGCAACCGCGTCAACGTGCAAGACGGTGCTTGCGTGCACGTCACCAACACCATCGGTCCCACCATCATCGAAGACGATGTGTCGATAGGGCACAACGCCACTGTCCACGCCTGTACCATCCGCCAGGGAGCACTTATTGGCATGGGAGCCACCGTGCTCGACAATGCCGACGTGGGTCGCGGAGCCATCGTGGCTGCCGGTGCACTGGTACTGCAAGGCACCAAAATCGGCGAGCATGAGATATGGGGCGGCGTACCCGCAAAATTCATCAAGAAGACACGTCCCGGCCAGGCCGAGAGTTATGCCGCCCATTATGTGGGATACGCCAAATGGTATCTGGAAGAAGACGCGAAAAAGATTGAAGATTGAAAATTCAAAATTCAAAATTGAAGATTGAAGATTGAAGATTCAAGATTCAAAATTGAAGACTGTCATTCTTGTGCGCCATAGCCTGTCACAAGCCGAGGGCCTCCATCACCTTCCCGGTGGCTCCGGCTTGTCCGCCTACAAAAGTGCCGGCTTTCTCGCTTGAGGAACGCAACAGTTGGTCGTCGGAAATCAACTGGTCCATTATTGTGAAGAAGTCTTCTTCGTCGTTGATTTCATATCCCCCTCCTGCAGCGAGCAAACCCTGTGCTTCCTGAAAATTCTTGTTGTTGGGACCGAAAATCACGGGCATGCCCCAAACAGCTGCTTCGAGTACGTTGTGTATGCCCACACCGAAGCCGCCGCCCACATATGCTACCTCTCCATAACGGTAGATACTCGACAACAGCCCGAAACAGTTGATGACAAGGCAGTCGGCACTGGCAGCCTCCTCAGGCGTGGTCTCGGTATAAAGCACTGTCTTGCGCCTGAGTTTCGACATAATCTGCTTTAGGTGGTCTTCACCAATGACATGGGGAGCAATAATGACCTTCCAGTCGGGATGACGGTTGAAGTAAGGAATGAACACATCTTCGTCGGGAGGCCAACTCGACCCTGCCACAAACACCTTCTTGCCCGCCTTGAAGGCTTCCACGATGGGCAGTTGCTTGGCCGCTTCCTTGATTTGAAGCACTCGGTCGAAACGGGTGTCGCCCACTACCGTGGCACACTTGATGCCAATGCTCCGTAACAAGTTCACGCTCTTCTCGTTTTGCACGAAGAAATGCGTGAAACACTTCAACACCATCGCATATTCGTGTCCATACCAATGGAAGAACACCTGGTCGCGCCGGAAGATACTCGACACGCTGTATACGGGCACGCCACGGCGTTTCAGGATATGCAGGTAGTTGTACCAGAACTCATACTTGATGAAGAAAGCCATCTCTGGCGACACCAGTTTCAGGAACCTATGGGCATTGATGCGCGTATCGAGGGGCAGGTAGCATATGATATCCGCGCCCTCGTAGTTCTTGCGCACCTCGTAGCCCGAAGGTGAGAAGAAAGTCAGTAAAATCTTGTATTCCGGGTGGTTCTCACGCAAGTGCTCCATCAGCGGTCGCCCCTGTTCGAACTCACCAAGCGAGGCGGCATGAAACCAGACGTACCTCGCATTCGGATCGACGTTGGCTTTGAGCACGCCGAAAGCCTCACGCTCCCCACGCCACATCTTGCGCACCTTCTTGTCGAAAAGACTGTAGATGGCAACACCCGTCAGATATAGGTACATCAATAAATTGTACACACCACCCTTTTTAGATAAGAAAGGAAATCACCCTAGCACCTCGATGGCTCTCCGCAGGCGGCGAACCGTCTCTTCCTTGCCAAGGAATGCCGAGATATCAAACATCCCCGGACCTTTCCCTATACCCACCAAAGCCAGTCGGAAGGCATTCATCACATCGCCCAGTTTATAGCCTTTACGTTCTACCCACGACATCACCTCACGTTCCTGATTCTCGAGCGAAAAGTCATCGAGCGCGTTGAGCAGGTCAGCCAATTCACCCATCACCTGAGCCGAATCGGCCTTCCAGCGCTTGCGCACCGTCTTCTCGTCATATTCTGTCGGTGGGATGAAGAAAAACGAGCAAAGCGGCCACAGTTCCTTGATGAAGCTCACACGGTCTTTCATCATCGCCACCACTTCCACGATGCGCGACATGGGTTCATCGATGCCATTTCCCGCCACGATGGGGGCAAACAACTTCGCCACCTCCTCGTTGCTCTTATGCAACATGTACTCGTGGTTGAACCAGATGCCTTTCTGGTAGTCAAAACGGGCGCCCGACTTCGAGCATTTCGACAAGTCGAAATACCTCACCAGTTCATCGAGCGTGAACAGTTCCTGGTCGGTGCCGGGATTCCAGCCCAACAACGCAAGGAAATTGACCACGGCCTCGGGGAAATAGCCACTCTCGCGGAAACCGGAGGCCACGTCACCCGTCTTGGGGTCATGCCATTCGAGAGGGAACACCGGGAACCCAAGCCGGTCGCCGTCGCGCTTCGACAGTTTTCCCTTTCCCTCGGGCTTGAGAAGCAAGGGCAAGTGGGCGAACCTGGGCATGGTGCTCTCCCAGCCCAATGCACGGTAGAGCAACACATGCAGCGGTGAACTGGGCAACCATTCCTCACCGCGAATCACATGGGTAATCTCCATCAGATGGTCGTCGACGATATTGGCCAGATGATAAGTAGGCAGCTCGTCGGCACTCTTGAAGAGTACCTTGTCGTCTACCACGTCGCTCATGATTTTCACGTCGCCACGGATCATGTCGTTGATATGCACCTCTTCGCCAGGCTCCACCTTGAAACGCACCACATACTGAGCGCCCTCGTCGATAAGTGCCTGTACTTCAGCCTCTGGCATGGTGAGCGAGTTGCGCATCATGCCACGGCTCCTGGCATCATACTGGAAATTGGGTATCTCGGCACGCTTGGCCTCCAACTCCGCCGCCGTGTCGAAAGCGATGTAGGCCTTGCCGTCTTCGAGCAACTGGTCTACATAACGCCTGTATATCTTGCGGCGCTCACTCTGGCGGTATGGGCCATAGTCGCCTCCCATCGACACGCCCTCGTCGAACTTGATGCCCAGCCAGGCAAACGACTCGAGGATATAGTCTTCGGCACCTGGCACGAAACGGCTGGAGTCGGTGTCCTCTATCCTGAGCACCAGGCTGCCTCCATGTTGCCGGGCAAACAAATAGTTAAATAAAGCCGTGCGTACACCGCCAATATGTAATGGTCCGGTTGGACTTGGTGCAAAGCGCACCCTAACTTTTCTTACTGTCATGATTAACCAATTTTCTGCAAAATTACTCTTTTTTTTCGAAACCATGCAATTTGTCACCCTATTTCATCCTTTTATACCCACAGAACCCACCTTGGGCACATCTATGGATAATAAAATCGTGAATATCCTCCCCAATTCAGTTTTTTTTTGTATTTTCGCCAGGTAAAACCGTCACGACCATGGCAATCAACAATAAAAAAGACAACAACCTCCTGGAAATATTCACCCGCACCATATTGGTGCTGGTATCAACGGCATTAATCGTATGGGCCTTGCCCGGACAGACAGAATTGCGCCTCAACTACGAAATAGGGCGCCCATGGATAGGCAGCGCGCTGATAGCCGACTTCAACTACGACGTCTTGCGTGCCGACAGCACCATCACGAGAGAGAAGGAAGAAATCACGAGAAGTTTCGTTCCCTTCTATGTGCTCGACGACAAGGTGGAACAAAGAGCCATCGATGATTTCTGCAACAACTTCACCGAGGAGAACGTCGGTTCGCTCTTTACCTATAAAGACCAAATTGTGCGTCGCCTGCACTTTCTCTACAGTCAGCCCATCATGAGTGCCGCCGACTACAATAGCATCTTCGATGCCGACTCATCGGCAGTCATCAGGGTGTCGAAAGACAAGGAGGCGAACCGTTTGCGTATAGACAATGTCCTGTCCGAATCCAAAGCTCACGAGATGCTGTTCTTCGACGATGACCTTAGCGAGCACAAGTCGCAACTCAACAAGTTCAACATGGACTACTACATCCGTCCGAACATCAAGTATGACAAGGTACGAAGCGAGTTGGAACTGGAGCAGTTGCTGAGCAACGTCGCCACAGGAATAGGCAAGAAAGTGGAGAAAGGCGAGAAAATCATCGACCGCGGCGAAATCGTCACCGACACTGTTGCCCTGAAAATCGACTCGATGCTGAAAGCACTCAACGGCGACCAAGCCAAGGACAACAAGTTCCTGCTGGGCCATACCATGGGCCAGTCGCTCTACGTACTGATGTTCATCACATTGTTTACTTGTTACCTTATCATCTTCAGGAAGAACTACTTCAACAAGCCCCGCAATATCCTCATGCTCTATGCCATGATCATCATCTTCCCCATCATGGTATCCTTCCTCGCCCGGCAAAACCTCCTGAGCGTCTACCTCCTGCCTCTGGCCATGGTGCCCATGCTCTCGCAGGTGTTCCTCGACTCCCGCACCGCGTTCATCACCCATGTGTGCGTGACCATGGTGTCGGCACTGGCCGTCAGCGACCGTTTCGAATTCATTGCCATACAGATAGTGGCGGGCCTGACAGCCATCTTCGCCCTGAGCGACATGTCGAAGCGTGCCCATCTGTTCAAGGCTGTCATATTGGTCTTCGTCTGCAGTTCCATCACGCATTTAGCCCTGCAACTCATCCAGACAGGCGAGGCGCATCTTCACGACAAGACCTATATGGTGTTCTTCCTCAACGGCATCCTGCTGCTGCTCACCTATCCGCTGATGTACGTCATCGAAAATGCTTTCGGGTTCACGTCGAACATCACGCTCTTCGAACTCTCCGACACCAACAAAGACTTGCTCCGACGCCTGAGCGAGGTAGCACCCGGCACCTTCCAGCATTCCATCACCGTGGGCAATCTGGCCTCCGAGATAGCCAACCGCATCAATGCCAACGGACTGCTCGTGCGTACAGGCGCCCTCTACCATGACATCGGCAAGATGGCCAACCCCGTGTTCTTCACCGAGAACCAAGCCAACGTGAACCCCCACGATAAACTCAACGAGAAAGAGAGTGCGCAAATCATCATCAGTCATGTCACTGAGGGACAGAAACTGGCAGAAGAATACGACCTGCCTGTTGTCATCAAGAACTTCATCCTCACCCATCATGGCCAGGGACTGGCCAAATATTTCTACGTCAAATACAAGAACGCACATCCCGACGAAGAAATCGACACCGACATCTTCTCCTATCCCGGCCCGAATCCCAACACCCGTGAACAAGCCATACTCATGATGGCCGATGCTGTGGAAGCCGCATCAAGGTCACTCGACGAGTACAACGACGAGACCATCCGCAACCTGGTCAACAAGCTCGTCGACGGACAGGTGAATGCCGGTTTCTTCACCGAGTGCCCCATCACGTTCCGCGACATCACCATAGCCAAGCAAGTGATGGTGGAAAGACTGAAAAACATCTACCATACCCGCATCAAGTATCCAGAACTCAACAAAGAAAAGACCGACGAGAACATAGACCAATAATACTATATTACAAGAAGTATATCCCTATACTTCCAGGCGCTGTGGCATCCGAGAATTGCACAAAATCAAGAAAATGTGCAATTTTCGGATGCCGTTTTGTTAATAAATATTAACTTTTTTGCGGCGATGTGTGGAAATTCTGAACAATTTATGTAATTTTGCAAACAATTTCAACAAAATTAGTTTAAAATGTGTAAAATCAGATTGTATGTTATGGCTATGGCCATGCTGTTTTCAGGAGAATCATTTGCAGGAGGAATTCTAACCAACACGAATACCAACGTGGCATTCAACCGCAACTTTGCCCGCGACGGTGTGATAGCCATCGACGGTGTGTACTCCAACCCGGCTGGTGTATCGTTCATGCCTCAGGGCTGGCATTTCTCCATCACCAACCAGAGTGTGAAACAAACGCGTACCATCAAGAGCGGCATCTCCATTCCCGCCTTTGCGGGCACACCGTTCTACCAGCCCTTCAAGTTGAATGGCGGTGACGAGAACGGCATCAAGACCTTTGAGGGTGTGGCAACAGCCCCCATCCTTCCCTCGTTCCAACTCGCCCATGTGGGTGAATCGTGGACGCTGCAAACCAGTTTTGCCATGATTGGTGGTGGTGGCAAATGCACGTTCAACCATGGTCTTGGCTCCTTTGAGCGCACCATTTCACTTCTGCCCGCCATCATCTCCCAGGTGAATGACAAATACGCCCAGTTCCCCGAGTTGGCTGGCATCGGTCTGGGTCTTGGCACCACGACACCCGGCTATTCCGTGGAAAGCTATATCCATGGCCAGCAATATGTCTTTGGTCTGCAGTTGGGCGCATCATACAAAATCAGCGACCACTGGTCGGTATATGGTGGTTTCCGGTTCAACTACGTCTACAACAAATACGAAGGCAACATCCGCAATATCAGCGTGAACATCGCAGGAGAGAACCAGAACCTCTCCAACTATGTCTCCAATGCCAGTGCCCAACTGGGGCAGGTGGCCTCGATGCTGCAGGGCAAGGCCCAGACCTACTCAGAAGCCGCCAAGCAGCTGCAAGACATCGACCCGTCACAGGCTGCTGCCGCCGCTGCCGCTGCCAGCAAGTATGCCGAGGGAGCCCAGGGCCTTGAAACGGTAGCCTCGATGCAAGGACTGGTATCCGACAAGTACCTCGATTGCGCCCAACGGGGCTGGGCCATCTGTCCCATCATTGGTGCCGATTTCCGTTACGGCAAGCTCAATATCGGTGCGCGTATAGAGTTCACCACCCATTTCAATATCGAGAACGACACCAAGGTCGACGACACCGGTCTTTTCGCCGATGGCGTGAACACCCCTGGCGACATGCCGGGCATCGCCACCCTGGGTGCCCAATACGAGATTCTCCCCCAGCTCCGCGTGATGGCAGGCGCACACTATTACTTCGACAAGCATGCGCATATGTCGGAAGACAAGCAGAAACACCTCTCTCATAACACATGGGAGTGGAACGCAGGCGTGGAATACGACCTTACCGACAAAATCATGGTGAGTTGTGGCGGACAGAAGACCAACTACGGGTTGGGCGACGGAAAATTCCTCAATGACATGAGTTTCGTAACCAGCAGTTACTCGCTCGGTGTTGGTGGCAGCATCAAGCTCACCGACAAAATGAAGTTCAACATTGCCTACTTCCAGACTTTCTACGACAAGTTCGACAAAAGCTACTCGCAATCGTTCGATGCAGCCGGCCAAAGCATTACAGCCGACTGTACCGACCAGTTCACCCGCACGAACAAGGTGTTCGCCATCGGAGTTGACGTAGACTTCTGACCATCTTCCATTACGACCCGGCTACAAGGGGTCGACATCGTAATAGACTTGCAGGGCAGCGTAGCGCTTGTCCTGCAAGATTTTGTTTTGTGCCAGGCGCAGGCATTCGCGTACTTTTCCCTGACTGATGCCCGCTTCGAGTTTGATAACCAACTTTCGTATGCTCATGGACTTTACCCTGGCCACGGCAGGTTTGTCGGGACCCAGCACACGCTCACCGAACCACTGTCTGAGGTAACCGCTGAGCAACAGTGCCCCCGACTCTGCCAAGTGCTCCTCCCTGTGCCTGACGTAGGCATTGATGATATGGCTGTAAGGCGGGTAACTGAAAGCCTTGCGCTCTTCCATCACCTCTCGGTACATGGCCTCATAGTCGTGGTTCACCACATGGCGTATGATAGCGTCGTCGGGATTCTTGGTCTGCAGGATTACCAGGCCCTGGCTGCCCTTGCGCCCCGAACGCCCACTCACCTGGTCCATGAGCATGAACGCATGTTCGGTAGCCCTGAAGTCGGGGTAATTGAGCAAGCTGTCGGCGTTGAGGATGCCCACTACGCTCACATGGTCGAAGTCGAGACCCTTGGTCACCATCTGTGTACCGATGAGCAGGTTCGACCTTCCTGCCGAGAAGTCGTCGATCAGTCTGGAATAGGCCGTCTTGCTACGCGTAGTGTCGAGGTCCATCCTTGCTATCCTCGCCTCGGGGAAGATGGCAGCAATCTCGTCTTCCACCTTTTCGGTGCCAAAACCACGTCCCATGAGTTCCTGACTCTCACAACAAGGACATTTTCCGGGTATGCCATAGGTATAGCCACAATAATGGCAAGTAAGCACGTTCATGGTCTTGTGCAACGTGAGCGACACGTCGCAGTTCTTGCATTTGGGTACCCACCCGCACACCTTACACTCCACCATCGGGGCAAACCCGCGCCGGTTCTGGAAGAGGATGGCCTGTTCACCTCTCTCAAGAGCCTCGTGCACGGCACCTATCAATTGCGGCGAGAACAAGCCCTTCATCAGTTTCCTACGCCTGAGGTCTGCGATGTCGACCACCTCGACACGTGGCAGCTGGATGTCGTTGTAGCGCGACATCAGGCTCACCAACCCGTATTTACCTTTCCGGGCATTGTAGTAGCTCTCCAGGGAAGGCGTGGCGGTACCCAGGAGCGTCTTGGCTCCTGCCATGGCAGCCAACATGATGGCGGTGGAGCGTGCATGATACCTTGGAGCAGGGTCTTGCTGCTTTAATGATGTCTCGTGTTCCTCGTCAACAATCACCAGCCCGAGGCGCTGGAAGGGAAGGAACACAGCGCTCCTTGCGCCCAGCACCACGTCATAGGGATTGTCGGAGAGTTGTTTCTTCCATATCTCCACCCGCTCGGCGTCGCTGTATTTGGAGTGATAGATACCCAGCCGGTTGCCGAACACCTTGAGCAACCGTTCGGTCATCTGCACGGTGAGTGCGATTTCCGGCAACAGGTACAACACCTGTTTGTGTTCGCTGAGTGTCTTGGCAATGAGGTGTATGTAGATTTCTGTCTTTCCACTTGACGTGACCCCATGCAGCAACACCACATTACGTCGAAGAAACTGGAAGAGGATGGTGTTGTAGGCCTCCTGTTGCACGGCATTCAGCCGCCGCATGTTCTCGGGATGAGGTTCACCGCCATGGTTGAGCCGCCCCACCTCGCGTTGGTAAGCCATCAGGATTTTCCTGTCGATGAGGGCTTTCACCACTGAAGCCTTGCAATGTGAAGCGTTGATGAGCTCGTCGCGTGACACCTCCACGGGTTCCACGGTGCAAGTCTCTCCTTCCATGGTATCGTAATGTGAGATGGCGAGGAAGTCAACCAATACTTTCTGTTGCTGTGGTGCCCTGGCAAGCATGTTGAGTGCGATATGCAAGGCCTGTTCGTTACGGAACTGTGGTGTCAGGGTAACAAAAGTTTCCGTTCTCGGTTTGTAGTTTTCCTCCTTCAGTCCTGCGGGCAATGCTGCTACATACACGTCACCCAGCGGAGCCATATAATAGTCGGAAATCCACTGCCAGAGCCGCATCTGCAAGTCAAGTACCAAAGGTTTTTTATCGAGCACGGCATCTATCTCCTTGCATTCGAAATCGGGCTTATTGTCGTGTACAACCACCACCAAGGCGATATACCTCTTTGTTCTACCCAGAGGCACAGAAACCCTTGCGCCTACTCCTACCTCCCCACTCCACTTTTGTGGCACAGCATATGTGAACAAGCCATCGAGTGGTAAGGGGAGTATGACGTCTGCGTACATAGAGGAAAAAAGAAAAAGGTGTTGGGGCAAGGGAGGCTGCAGGGCGGCACGCCCGCTGCATATCAGAAATAGATGGTCAGGGCCACGTGTCCGGTATTGGCCTTTGTCTTGAAAGCCTTCACATCGTCGGCCACGTTTTCCATGGTAATCTCATTTGTCGACCGGCACACGAGGTTGTAGTTCACCGACAACTGGAGGAACCTCAGGAGCAGCACTCCGGCACCGGCGTTGAGGCTGAATCCCGACTCCTTGAATTTCCACGTCTTTGCCGCCTCGAGGATTTTGTCGTCATTCTTGAGGCTAAAGTCAAACTCCGGACCGGCATAGGCGAACAACTCAATTGAAGAGCCACGGAGCAAGTCGATTTGCAAGTTGACGGGAACGGCCACCATCTTGGAAGTGATTTCCACAGGATTCTCTGTGCCCACTTCCACCTTACGCTGGTCGTACAATCCCGAGACATTGACACTGAAGCCTATTGAACTTTTCGTCGGGAGACTCACTTTCAAAGTCGGGCCGATAAAGAAACCATTCTTGTCTTCTTTATTCATCTTGAGTTTCCCGAACGACCAGTTGGTGTAGTTATATCCACCCTTCACACCCAGGCGCACCTGTGCCTGGGTGTTGGTCATCCATAGGGAAAGGAAGGCTGTCAGGAGCAGCAAGCACTGGATTCTTCTCATGGCACGGTGGTTTGTTTAGTGTCGTTCGCGGCGCACCGATACCCTGGCAGCACTTGACGACGATGACGGTGAGGAAGAGCGTCTGCGCTTCGACACTTTCTCCTCGCCACTGTCTTCCGAACGACGGGTTTTCTTCACTTTCTTTGCCTTCGCCTCGGTTTGTGTCTGGGCGATGCTGTCGAGAGAGTCTTTCTTGGCCTGATTGCCGAAGATGTTGCTTTCGAAATCCATCAGTTCTCTTTCTATTCGCCGCTGTTCCAAGGCCATGGTAGAGTCGTCGGGGCAATACTGCGCGAGCGTACGTCCGAGCATGTTGGTGGTCTTGTATATCTTTCCACTGTAGCGGTTGAGCGTGAAATAGTCGTCGGCACTCATGGTGGCGCTGTTGTTGATGTTGCTGGTCATGATGGTATGCTTGCTGAGGAAAGGTGCCACATCGTCATACTTCACCCAGAAGAGCGGGTATTTCGTTGTTCCCTCACCGAAGTCATCTTCTCTCATCATGATGGGGCATAGTGCGATGACTTTCCGGTGGAAAGTCGATGTCCCCTGGTCATAATATGCGCTCTCCTTCAGATAGTAGCCTTTCACTTCTCTCGAAGGGATGTCGCTATTGTCGATACGCACCTTTCCGTTGTTGCGCTCGTAGTAGATGTGATAGTTGTTGAGGAACGCGAGAGGCTTTACCCTTGCCGAGTCGTCGAAACTCTCATTGCCATCGAGCCGGTACTCATACACCTTGATGTTGCCGTGCATCATCAGTTTGAAGAGATAGGTGAAGAGGTTCATCTGCGTGCCAACGGGTTCCACGGGATAGTACAGTCCGGCATTAGCGTCATCTTCGAGGTTGAGTTCCCTGTAGATGTCGCGACGCCACACCACGTCTTCCGACATGGCAGCAGTGGTAGGGAACGCTATCTGCGCCCTTGTGGTGATGTTGTTGGCATTCGACCTGGCTGTCTGTTGTTGTTCGCCTTGGTTTCTGCGCGCCTGTGGTTGTGCTGCCACATTCAGCGCCATGCACGCTGCGAGCAAGATGAATACTATGCGTCTCATATCGAAAATTCTTCCTGGTTATATGGTGTTAATTCACGATGACCTCCATGGCCTGCGGCAATTTGCGGGTGATGCCGTCGGGGCCGGTGGCAGTGACATTGGTGATGTAGAATCGTTTGTTTCGTGAGAGTTTCCTGAAGGCTTCTTTCTGACGGTCGGAGAACGAAGCTCCGCTGGATGCCATAGGCACGGCATTACCCATGTTGTCGTAGAACACCGTCTCGAAACTGACCACGCGGAATTCGATGTCGAGCAGACCATCGTCGATGGCAGCCTTGAGGGTGTTCACGCCCATGAGCGAGGCCTTGGCGAGTCTGCCCCCCTTGTATCTGTCAGTGCCGATAGAGATATACGCTGTCGGGTCGGGGAGTTTCCTCACGTGGAACGTCGCTGTTCCCATGGTACGGCTCTGTCCCTTGTCCGACCCTGTCACGGTGAAGGTGACATCCTGTCCTACTGCCGATGGAACGGCGATGTAGTGTCCGTTGCCTTGTGAGGTGAGCGACCCTCCGGTCATCGAAAGCGACACTGAGTTCTGTGATATTCCGGCGCAGGTGACGCTGATGGGGTTCTGGAATCCGGCATAGAGCACGTTCATCAGGTCGGCTGCGATAGTGGCTCCCGAAGGTGGTGCAATGACATTGTATTTCTGCTTGAACTCACGCCGGATAATATCTCCCTCGGCATTTTTCATGAGGATGTATCCTGCGAAGGAGTGGTCACCTACGCCACCTGCTGTAATCGAGTAGGTTCCGTTGGGCGAACTGATGCGCGAGCCATTGACATAGATTTCAGGACGCTGGGTGGTATCCACGGCAGCCATGATGATATTGGCGGTGAGGCGTTCCCCGGGATAGAGGGTAGTCTTGTCGGGCACCACGAAGGCCTCGAGTTTGTTGACACGGATATCTTTCATGCCGACGTTGGCCACGAGGGAGTGCAGCACTTCACCCTCGGCATACCTCACGTCGTTCTGCAGTTTTGACAACAATGTCACGGCAGCCGACACCGGCATGTCCTCGAACAAGTATTCCTGCCAGTTCTTCCCCAGGGCGTTGAGTTTCTTCGGCGGTTCGGTAGACAGGTTGCTGGAGATGATGTCTTGTTGCCGTGGGTCGCTCACGAGTTTCAGTATCCTCTCGCGATACGAGTCGACAGCCTCTTTGAGCGCCTTTCCCTTTCCTGTTCCTGGGGCGAGCATCACGAAGCTGGCAGCCTCGAGATCATCCTTGTTGACGATACTGTTGAGTTTTCCTTCCGGTCCGTCGGCTTCTCTGACGATAGCCTCTTTGAGTTGCTGTGCGAAATTGTAGAGCGAGTCGCTCATGTCTTTCACCCCTTTGGCTTTCTCAAACCACTCCCTCACCTTTTCCGGGTTCGACTTCATCTGTTCGTCGAGGTCGCCAAGCAGCGCGAGGTTCTCCTTCATGGAGTTCTGTGTAGAGCGGTTGAGGCTCTCCTCCACAATAGAGAAACCGTTGAGCACCTCCGATGAGATGTTCAGGGCGAGCATGGCCATCAAGACGACATACATGAGGTTGATCATCTTCTGGCGTGGTGAGACAGGTCTTTTCTTTATTGCCATTTCTTGGTCTTGCTGGATTTAACAGTCACGCTGACCGCATGGTTAGATATCGAGATTGGTAGGCTGGGTGGGGGGAGCGGGCGTTGCACCTCTCATGTTCACCGTCATGGCCTCTATCATTCGGGCATAGATCTTGTTGAGTTGTTCGATCTGTTGTGCCATCTTCTTGGTTTGGTCATTGATCTGGTCGATGGTGCCGATTTGCTGGCTTGCACCCTTGAGCTGCATCTCATATACCTTGCATATACCGGTGAGCGTGCGGTTGAGGTTCTCCATCTCCTCGGAATCACGTGTAAGGCGGATGCTCTGCTCGTTGACCTTGCCCAGCATCTCAGTGAGGCGCTTCAGCTCTTCAACGTAGTTCTCCGTAGCCTCTGCCATCTCTGGCGACACGCGCTGCTGCTGTGTAACCCAGGTGGTAGTGGCGCCACCCTGTGGGGTTCCAGCTCCTACAACCTGTCCCTCGGGCAAGTTTGTTCCATCTACAGCGGCAGCCACTGGTGTACCGTCGACGACTCCGCCACCGCCACCACCGATGATGATGGTGCCACCGGTATTGCCATAAACGGCAGCCACCTGACCGCCCTCCTGGCCTTCGATGCCTATTTCCGACTGGCCATCACCACCGTCTGTCTCGTCGATACCGATGATTTCGCCGTCCTCATCGCCAACTTGCCGTGTTTCGCCATAATGCGTTGAGAGGTCCATTCCGTCGGCAGTCTTGTCGAAAGGACGGTCGAAGGCGGAGAGGAAGAACACGAGCACCTCGGTGCCCATACCGATGAAAAGCATCAGGTTGGCTCCAGGCAAGTGGGTGAGCTTGAACAATGTACCAAGGATCACGATGGATGCGCCCCAACTATAGGCGTAGTTGAGGAATGTCTGTCCGGGCACGCTGTCCATCCATTTCTGGAGCAGGTAGATGATGTTGTATTTGCTGTATCTTGTCATGGCTATTTCTTGCTTGTTTTTTGTTTCTGACTTGAAGAGCTGGCCAGGCTTCTGACGCACCTGAATCCGATGTACGAGCGGGGTTGGTTCTGGTATTCCCATGTGCGCCATGCTGAGCGGATATACGATTCGGGGTCTTTCCACGAGCCGCCTCTCACGCTTTTCTTCTTCAGCCTGTAGGGGTCTTCCTTTGCTGCCTTGTATTCAAGTTGCGGGTTGAGGTCGTTCATGGCATCCACGCCCGCCTCGGTATAGATGGTGCTTGTCCATTCCGCCACGTTCCCCGCCATGTCGAAGAGTCCATTGCTGTTGGCTGAGTAGATACCCACCTTGCTGGTGATGAGGTTACCGTCTTTGGTATAGTTTCCCTTGTCGGGCTTGAAATTGGCATAGAAGCATCCTTCACCGTTCTTCACGTCGGCATTCTCCCATGGGAACTCCGTCCCGTCTTTGCCGCGTGCGGCATACTCCCATTCAGCCTCTGTGGGCAGACGGTAGCGCTGCACGTATCTCGCCTCCGGTCCGAGTCCCTTGAGCAGATAATCTGTACGCCACTGGCAGAATGCGTTGGCCTGCTCCCATGTCACGCCCACCACGGGATAGTCGTTGTATGTGGGATTGCTGAAATAGTTGCGCAGGTACATCTCATTGTCGGAGTTGCGGAAGTCGTTGACCCAGCATGTGGTGTCGGGGTATACATTGACGATATAGGTATTGAGGAAGTCCCATGGTCCAGAGAGCGGACGGTTGATGGTTTCCCTTACGATACGTCCCTCGTCGTCGATATATGCAGTATCTTTCGAAATCATCACCACCTCATTGGGGTCTACCATGACGTCGGTATTGAGGACTCGCTCGTCGGGGTTGAGCCTGTTGCGGCGCAGTGCAGCAGTGGTATAGTCATAGATTTCGTAGCGGTAGTTGAGTTGGCTGGCATCAAGCAGTTTCTCACCCGTCACGGGATTGGTGACATAGAGGCTTTCGATGGCACGCTGCTCATCCTCGTTGGGTTTCCTGGGCAATGCCTTTTTCCAGTCGAGGTGCGGTGTCACGGGGTCACCGTTCTTGTCTTCGGTGATTTTATACGAATCGTCTCCGCCATAAGCAGGGTCGGCGAGTCGCTCCCTGAGAATGGAGTCTCTCACCCAATACACGAACTGCTTGTATTTGGAGTTGGTCACCTCTGTCTCGTCCATCCAGAATCCATCGACGGAGATTTCCTTCACGGGTGTCTCTTTTCCCCATAGCGTGTCTTGCTGGTCGATACCCATTTTCAGGAATCCTCGTTTCACCATAATCATTCCGAAGGGTGCTGGTTCCTTGAAAGACTTTCCTCCACCCACGCCTACCACTTCTCCTCCCCTTCCCGAGGAAGTGGAGGTACTGCCTCCCATGCATCCCGTAAGGCCGACGAGCATGCAGGCGCAAAGTGCAACGAAGCTATTTCTCATCTTCATATTCTTACAATATTCTCACACTTTTATGTTTGTTCTTTCCTTTTTTCACGAGATTGATGTCGGTCTGGTAGTTGACGAAGAGTTCGTGGCTTCCGTTTCCGATACTGATGCCGTTGGTGTAGAACTCATAACTGTAACCCACGTGTATGCCGTGGAAACTACCGCCTATCATTGCCGTGACCGAGTTGGTGGGACTATATCCCACACCGAGATACATGTGTCTGTTCTCGTGTGTATAGACCAGACGTGCTGTCACATCGCCTCTGTAGGCCACGCCGTCGGTGCGGACGAGCACACTGGGGTGTATTGTTAGAAACGGAGTTCTCAGTTTTATATTGTATCCACCTGTAAAATAATAAGTTCTGTCGATTTGCAGTTCATTGGTCTCACCGAGTTCCACGAGTGGGGCAGTGAGGTGCTGTGCCGACAATCCCACATACCATCGTCCGTGGGTATAGTAGATTCCTGCTCCAAGGTCGAGTGCCTGTCCTTTCTGTGAGGAAGAGGAAAATGCGGGGTCGGAGTTGTCTTGCAGGTCGAGTTTGCTGCCGTCGATGTTCTCCATCAGTATTCCGCCCTGGACGCCGATGCTGAGTGTTCCTCCTGCAAGGTTGCGTTTGAAGGCATACTGTGCGGAGAGCCTTTGGTGGGTGAAGATTCCCAGTTGGTCGTTGACCAATTGCAGGCCCACGCCATGGAGTGAGTTGGCCATGAGGAAAGGCATGTCGCCACTGATATACATCGTGCGTGGGTTGTGTTCGAATCCCGCGAAGTTGAGTGCATAGGCTGCCACGACGTTCAATTTTGTCTCTTTTCCCACCGAAGCGGGGTTAAAATACGGTTCCATGCCCCAATAATGGCTAAAGGGCACATCATACTGGGCTTTTGCCTTGGTGCAGGCAATGGCCAGTATCACGAGGAATATGATTCGACGTCCGAACACGTGAATATAACGACAGAAAGCGGTTTTTATTGTAACTTGGTGCATGATAATTGCTTTTGGACCTTTCCAGGCCTCGCATCAGGGCAGTCGAAGGGCACACGGCCACGGAAAAGGGGAGGAAGGCACGGACAAGGCATTCCATGAAACAAGTCGTGCCATTCGGTGTCATAAAACACCAGCGAGACAAACAAAACATGATATTTTGTTTATCTCGCCGTTATTTAACCATTCAAGGAGAATGTGTGCTCAATACTCATCCTCGTTGAAGAGAAAATCTTCTTTCGTCGGGTAATCGGGCCAAATGTCCTCTATACTCTCATAGACATCTCCCTCATCCTCTATTTCCTGGAGGTTCTCCAACACTTCCAATGGTGCTCCCGACCTTATCGCATAGTCAATCAATTCATCTTTAGTAGCAGGCCAAGGCGCGTCTTCCAATTTTGATGCTAATTCGAGTGTCCAATACATATTCTATAGGTTTTTACACAATTATTTTAAAATAATGCGCAAAAGTAATGAAATTTTTCTTATTTCAAAGGTTTCTTCCATATTTTTTCTCTCACACCGTCAATAAAGTTCAATTTCCGTGCAAGAACAAAAAGGTAATCCGACAAACGATTCATATATTGCAGGATTTCAGGATCGACGGGGGTAGATTCGTGCATAAAGAAGATTCTTCGCTCTGCCCTTCTGCAAACAGTTCGGCACACATGTGCGAAAGCAGCCTCATGCGAGCCTCCCGGCAAGATGAACGCCGTCTGTGGTGGGATGTTTGAGTTGATGGCATCGATTTCCTCTTCGAGTATCTTCACCTCATCGGGGTCGAGGGTATACGATGTTGCCACTTTCATCTTCGACTTGTCCGTGGCGAGATTTGAACACACGGTGAAGAGGTTGCGCTGGGTGCGTATGATGAGTGTCTTGTCATCACCGTCTTTCATGTATGATGCGAGAACGCCCAGATTGGCACTCAGTTCATCCACGGTGCCATAAGCTTCTATTCTGGCATTTGTCTTGCTCACACGGTAGCCGCCGACCAAGGAAGTCAGTCCTTCGTCACCGGTCTTGGTATAGACTTTAGTTATTTTCATGGTCTTATATTTAATAGTTTACAAAATATTTTTTCTTATAACGCCGGCTTTCCTTCAGAAGAATGCCGCAATGGTACAGGTCGTAAGAGACGGTCACCTGGCTGTCATCAGATAGCTGTTCCCAGAACCGTTGTGCATCGCTGTCGGCATAGATATTGTCGACGACGATGACCGACCTTTCGTCGCTGTCGCTGACCACCTGTTTCACCAGGTCGTCCATTCCCGGGGCGTACGAGCATCTTGCGAGCAGAGTCATGCCCTTGCATTCTTCAGGCATCCGGTTCTCTGGAAGTTGCAGTCGGATGGTTTTCGTCTTCTTGCTGGCAGCCTCGACATATTCAGGCACGTCGTCTGTCAGTGAATTGATTTCCAGAAAATAATCTGCCTGCGCGTAATTGGCCAGTCGGAAATAGAGTTGGCATATCTTCTTCGATGGTGCCCCATGGTGGTCGGCCGACCGTTGCAATTCGTCGTATTTGTAATAGGGACTACTCTGTTTGATGACATTCCTCAGGAAACGGTAATCGTTGGGCGACTGCACACTGAATCCGCGTCCATGGCCTATCCTTTTCAGCCAGATAATCGCTCTCTTTATTCGATGCATGCCGTTCGACGGATAGAATTCATTTGTTTTTCAGGCCCAGATACGACATCATGGAAGCACTTGGCCGAGTTTCGGTTGCAAACATACGATTTTTTTTGATTTCTTGCAACTTTCAACCCAGAAAAATAACCTTATGGAAACGGACACTATAGGGAACTTGCTATAGAGAGGTTTGAGGTTTGAGGTTTGTCATGCTCACTATAGTTACTATAGATACTATAGATACTATCACTACCACAGGGCACAAAAAAAACCTCCCCGGATGCCCTGGGGGCTTCCGGGGAGCGTCTGAAAAAAAGAAGGCGGTGACCTACTCTCCCGCATTGCATTGCAGTACCATCGGCGCGGGCAGGCTTAACTTCTCTGTTCGGGATGGGAAGA
>JAFZVV010000010.1 GCA_017617615.1 Prevotella sp.
ACCTTCGGCATATGCCATGACGGCATACGCATTGACGGCTCGTATCTTCTACCCACGCCACCACCGGAATGCCCGAAAGGGCGAGGCGGCGGCGCTGCTTCTTGTACTACTTGTCTTCTATGTAAATCTCTCAAAGAACGCTTCTAAAAGATGCTGCTTTTTCAAGCGCAGCGAATGCAAAAGTACAACCTTTTTTGTTTTCCTCCAAATTTTTCTGCAACTTTTTTCGGCAAAAACCAATCTTTTTCTGATTTATTGACATAAATCAAATCCAGAAAACGAACAATTACTATAATCGACAAAAATATCTCCCCAAAAGACAAAGCACCTGAACACTTCGTCTTTTGGGGAGACATATTAATATATATAATCAAGAGAGCGGGCTTGTCATTTCACGACAGTTGCCTTGATGATTCTGATTTCCTCCTTGGGTTTATCGGCCGCATCAGTTTCCGACAGTTGGATTTTCTCCACCACGTCCATGCCTTCTACCACTTCGCCGAATACCGTGTATCGTCCATCGAGGAAAGGAGTTCCGCCGAGTTTGTTGTACGTTTCCCGGATTTCGGGCGTGAGATGAACTTTTCCCCCGGTGATGGTATCAAGGCGGTGTTGGAAATAGTCAATCTGCGACTCATGCAACTGCCTTCCCCATACGATATAGAAATCGGTGGACGACGAAGCCTTCTTGGGGTTCACGTTGTCATCTTCCCTTGCCGCTGCCACGGCACCCCGCTTATGGAAATACTGTGGGAACACGATTTCTGCCGGAATCTGCGTCTTTGGCGGTGCGGGTACCAGTCTCTTTCCGGGTTTTCTCGTTGCGAGGTCGCCCGTCTGTATCATGAAGTCTTTTATCACCCGATGGAACAGCACCCCGTCGTAGAGTTTTTTCCTCACCATCCTGAGGAAGTTGTCGCGGTGCTTAGGTGTTTCGTTATAGAGCACGATGCGGATATCTCCCACCGTGGTATTGAGAAGCACCTCGTGTCTCAGCGTATCGGTTGTGGTCTGTGCATTGGCCATGCATGCCATGCACACAGCCAACAAGAGGAACAAGCATTTCTTTATCATTGAAAGCATTATTAAATTAATATAGGTGGTCATCGGCAGCGATTTCCTCGACATCGATTTTCTTTTTGTCGATAGCCCTCCAGGCATAGAAGATATATGCCAAGACGAAGGGGATGAGGAAACTGACATAGGTCATTGTCCGAAGAGTGAACTCACTGCTGCAACTGTTCGCAATGGTGAGACTGCTCTGCAAGTCAGCGTTTGACGGGTAATAGGCCGTATTGTTCCATCCCGCACAAAGCAGGAGACACAGCACCACAAGCACCACCCCGATGCTGGCAGGCCAGATACCGCCCACATAAGTCTTGCTCTTGATGGTACGTTTCACAGCATAGAGCAAGAGCAATACACCAAAGAGCAAGACAATAAGCAAGTACCACATATCCAAGAAGTTGTGGAAGTATTTCATGGGTTGCATGGCGATGACTCCTGTTGCCGGGTCATAGGCATACCCGTCTTTGAGCAGTGTCCTTATAAGGAAAGCCAGGAAGAAGACAAGGAAAGGAATGACTGCCCCCACCAGTTTCACGGAAGCCCTGCTCCTGATATTTTCGTCGTTCACATTGTTCATGACATAAAGTGTGCCCAGCACTCTTGCAAGGAAGAACACCGCCAGTCCGAGCACCAAGTTCCAGATATCGAGCAAGGCATCGAGTCCGTGCGAAGCGTTAGCCCACCTTGATATGACGGGTTGTACGCTGTCGGTGAGGCTCATCTTGTCGACGATGAAGTTGGAGCCATTGAAGAACGTAGCCACTGCGCCACCGATAAGGAGTGGCCCGACGATGCCATTGATGACGAGGCACACCTGGAAAGTCTTTGGCCCCAGGAAATTGCCCAACTTGTTCTGGAACTCATAGCTCACCGCCTGCAGCACGAAAGAGAACAGGATAATCATCCATAGCCAATAGGCTCCTCCGAAACTCGTGCTGTAGAACAGCGGGAAAGAGGCGAAGAACGCGCCACCGAACGTGACGAGGGTGGTGAAGGTGAATTCCCATTTCCGTCCCGTGGAATTGATGACCATTTTCCTCTCCTGTTCGTTTTTCCCGAGTCCAAAGATAAGAGAGTTTGCCCCCTGTACGAACATGAGGAAGACCAACAAGGCCCCGAGCAGCGATACCAGGAACCACCAATATTTTTGCATAAACTCGTAAGTCATAGTGATGAAGGTTTAAAGGTTATTTTGAATACTCTGGCCCTTTCTTGATCTGTTTGCAGAGGATACTGATTTCCACGGCCAGCAGCGCGGTGAAGAGGAAAAGGAAGAGGAAGAATGTGATGACTACAGTGCTCGACGAGAGGTCGCTCACGCCCACCCATGTAGGCATCATGTCTTGTATGGTCCAGGGCTGTCGGCCGAACTCCGCCACGAGCCATCCCGACTCACTGGCCACATATCCCAGTGGCAAGAGAAGTATTCCCAGCCGTTTCCACCATTTCCCCTCGGTGATGTCTTTCTTGTAGACGAAGAAGAGGGTTACGGCAAAGAAAAGGATGAAGAGGCACCCCAGGCCCACCATGATACGGAAAGTATAGAAACATACCGGAATGAAAGGCACCACATCATCGGCATCCTTGATATATCCATAGCCGAAATACTTCATGTTCTCTTTCAGTGATGCCGCCATCACTGCAAGGTCTTTCTCCTGTGCTTCAGAAAGTTGTCCCTTCGTGTCGGCCTTGATTTTCCGATATTCAGCCAGTGTGGCGATGGCAGCCTTGCCCCGTTCTATCTTTTCTGCCAGCGACAGTTCCACTTGTCCGTCAGCATTGGTGTAGCCACCTTTTATCAGGTCATTGACACCAGGCACGAAACCATTGAAGTCGTGGGTCGCCATAAACGACAGCATCTTTGGAATACCTATTTTCATTGGTGGCTCTTCCCCAGAAGCGTAGTCGGGTTGCTGGAAGGGGTTGACGAGTGCGATAGCCGTGAGGCTCTCTCCTTCGCTGCCGTTGTAAAGTGCTTCCATTGCCGCCAGCTTCATCGGTTGCACCTTGGCTACCGTATAAGCCGAATGGTCGCCCGTGAGTGCAGCGAGCAAAGAAGCCACCAGTCCGACGATGCTTGCCACCTTGATGCTCTCCACGGCAAGTTTCTGCTCCCTTTTCTTCAACAGGTAATAAAAACTCACTGCCACAGCGAAGAGTGCACCGATAATCCACGCAGAGGTAACGGTATGGCAGAACTTGTCGACGGCGAAAGGCGAGAGTGCCACGTCGGAGAACGACACCATCTCGTTACGCATGGTATCAGGATTGAACTCACACCCCACAGGGTATTGCATCCACGAATTGGCCACGAGAATCCACCATGCCGAGATGGTGGCTCCCAGTCCTGTGAGCCAGGTGGCGGTGAGGTGGAATCCCGGCGACACTTTTTTCCATCCGAAATACATGACGGCCACGAAAGTAGACTCCATGAAGAACGCCACGATGCCCTCGATGGCAAGTGGGGCACCGAAGATATCACCCACGAACCATGAGTAGTTACTCCAGTTGGTACCAAACTCGAACTCCAAGATGATGCCCGTGGCCACACCCATGGCAAAGTTCACTCCGAAGAGTTTTTGCCAGAACTTGGCTGCATCTTTCCAGAAGACATTTTTCGTGCGGTAGTAGCAGGTCTCGATGATGCCCATGATAAGGGCCAATCCCAGTGTGAGTGGGACAAACAGCCAGTGATAGATGGCCGTGAGCGCGAATTGCGCCCTCGCCCAGTCGACCATGCCGGCATCGATGTCTAATAACAAGTTTTGCATAGTATATGAATGATTGATGATTATCTGTCGGGGACTCTCTCCACCATCTCCTCGCTCACGAATTCTGCCTCATGGCCTTTTTCTGCATTCGACTTGATGAAATCAGGAAAGAAGAACAGTTTGAGGATGACAAAAATAATGAAAAGTTTAATGGCCAACACCATCCATAGTGTTTTCCCTAAGGTCATGTTTTTGAACCCCTCGTAATAGAGGTCGAAGGCTTTATGGAAGAATGACGACTTTCCCATGGTTTCATGCTTTGCCTTTCGCCAGGCATTGACCACCAAGCGAATGATACGGCAAATATATATAAAAAAAATCCATTTTGTTCTTTTTCTCGCCAAAAATATTATTTTATACTATTTTTTTATTTTTTTATACCAAGAATTTGAAAAGGAACAAACGAATTGTCATATCTTTGCATAACGAATTGATTTCTCGATGAGAAATTCTTTTAATCTTTAGCAAATAAACCAAATGACAAGAAGACTATCATTAATTGCTATAGCATTCTCCCTGGGGTTGTTGGTTCAAGCTCAAGAGAAGATGACATTGGAAGACTGCCGTCAGTTGGCCCTCAACAACAACAAGCAATTGAGTGTAGCCCGACTTGGTCAGGACATCGCTTCGAGCAACCGTGCAGCAGCACGCACTCACTACCTGCCTAAAGTAGACGCCATGGCTGGTTATGAGTTGATGAGCAAGGAAGTATCCATCTTGAACGATAAACAGAAAACAGCGCTCAACAACCTTGGCACGACAGCCATGTCGGGGGTTGGCAACAACCTCAACACTGTCATCACCGACATGGCGGGTAAGGGCATCATTACACCCGAACTGGCCCAGTCGCTGGGCCAGTATCTTGGCGGTATCGGCAACTCGATGGCCTCCATGGGCAACGAATTGGGCAGCACCATCCGTCAGGCTTTCCGTACCAATAACCGCAACACGATAGCCGGTTCGGTTATGGTCCGACAGCCACTCTACATGGGTGGCGCCATTACAGCCTTGAACCGCATTGCCGAGTTGAATGAGGTGATGGCCTCGGAAAACTACGACATGCTTGTGCAGAACACCCTTTACGAAATCGATGCCACCTATTGGCTTGTGGTTTCCCTGAAACAGAAGCAGCGGCTAGCCGAGAGTTATCTGGAACTGGTGAAGCAGTTCGATGTCGACGTGCACAAGATGATTGACCAGGGTGTATCCACCCGAGCTGAAGGACTGAGCGTGGATGTCAGGGTGAACGAAGCAGAGATGACGAAGATGAAGGTGGACGACAACCTCATCCTGTCGAAGATGCTGCTATGCCAACTCTGTGGTTTGCCCATGGACTATCCCATAATCTTGGCCGATGAAGACAAGGACCTGATACCCGACTACACGTCGGTTGTCGCCGAAGCCGATGTTGAGGGCGACCGTCCTGAGCTCCGCATGCTTCAGACAGGCATCAGCCTGTCGGAGCAGGCCTCGAAGATTCTCACAGCCACCTACCATCGTCCGCAGATAGCCCTTACTGGTGGTTATCTGGTGTCGAATCCTAACTTGTATAATGGCTTTGAGCATAAGTTCAGCGGAGTGTGGAATATCGGACTCCTGGTGCGCATGCCACTATGGGACTGGCATGAAGGCCGTTACAAGATACGTGCCTCGAAGGCAGCCACCACGATAGCCCAGCTGGAGCGCAGTGATCTCCTTGAGAAAATCAACCTGCAGGTAGAGCAGCACCGTTTCAGGTATCGTGAAGCCCTCCGCCGGATGGAGATGAGCAAGAAACACGTCTCGAGTGCCGAAGAGAACTTGAGATGCGCGACGGTAGGTTTCCGCGAAGGAGTGATGAGTCTCACCGAGGTCATGACCGCCCAGACAGCATGGCAGGCCGCCCATTCCGAGAAGATAGACTCAGAAATAGAAGTTCAATTGTCACAAGTGGCTCTCCGCAAAGCCCTTGGCCAACTCAGATGAATCCATGTCAGCAAAGAAACAACACAACAACATTTTACTAGCCATTCTCGGTATCATAGCCACTGTGGCCGCAGTAGGCGCAATTGGATATTTCACCCTTGATAAAGAAGAAGATATCATCCAGGGGCAGGTGGAAGTGTCGGAATACCGCGTATCGAGCAAGGTGCCCGGCCGTATTCTCGAACTGCGCGTCCAGGAAGGCGATTTCGTACATGCCGGTGATATCGTAGCCGTTCTCGACGTTCCCGAAATACAAGCCAAGCGTGCCCAGGCCGAGAGCGCACGCCGCGCCGCCTCTGCCATCAACGAGATGGCCGACAACGGTGCCCGTGAGGAGACCATACGTGCCGCCTTCGAGCTGCTGCAACAAGCCAAGGCCGCCAACGACATTGCCAAGAAGACCTTTGAACGCGTGAACAACCTCTATGAGGAAGGAGTTGTCACCGCCCAGCGCCGCGACGAAGCCCAAGCCGCCGTAGAAGCCACCACCGCACAGGTGAAAGCCGCCCAGAGCCAGTACGACATGGCCCGCAACGGTGCCCGCCAAGAAGAGCGCAAGGCCACGTCGGCCCAGGTCGACCAGGCCAGTGGTGCCATTGCCGAAGTGAACTCATACATCAAGGAAACCATCCAGCGTGCCCAAAAAGACGGTGAGGTGACAGAAGTCTTCCCCAAGGTTGGCGAACTTGTCGGCACAGGCTCACCCATCATGAACATTGCCGAGATAGACAATCTCTGGGGTGTCTTCAATGTCCGTGAAGACCAGTTGGCAGGCATGAAGGTAGGCGACGTGATTACTGCTTTCGCCCCAGCCTTCAACAAGGAACTGAAAATGAAGGTATACTATCTGAAAGACCAGGGCAGTTATTCGGTATGGAAAGCGACGAAGACCACTGGGCAATACGACCTGAAGACTTTTGAGGTCCGTGCCCGTCCGGTAGAGAAGTTCGAGGGACTGCGCCCAGGCATGTCATTGATTATCAGGAAAAAATAGACCATATAGTATAGAAGGTACGAGGCATTGAAAACGCTGAGTCGGATATTGAAGATCGCATCCCGCGAATGTGGTTTTTTCCTGAAAAACCCCATTTACCTATTCTGCATGGTGCTGTTTCCCTTGTTGGTGATTGTATTCTTCACCTCGGTCATGGGCGACGGTTTGCCAACGGAAATGCCAATAGGTGTGGTAGACTTGGACGATTCGTCGTTGTCGCGTAGTCTTGTGCGCAAGCTCGACTCATTCGAGACATCACGTGTGGTTGGCCATTATACGGGGTATGACGATGCCCGCAAGGCCATGCAGCGCAACGAAATCTACGCTTTTCTCTATATCCCCGAGAACATGGCGAGTGACCTACTTGCCGCACGCCAGCCCAAGGTCTCTTTCTATTATTCCTTTACGACACTCACTTCGGGCTCGTTGCTTTTCCGCGACCTGAAGACCATCTCGATGTTGGGCTCTGCAGGAGTGGGCAGTGCGAAGATGAGCGCCCAGGGCTACACATCGAAGCAGATATCCACTTTCCTTCAACCCATCACACTCGACCTTCACCCCATCAACAATCCCTGGGTGAACTACAACATGTACCTGAGCGTGATGCTCATTCCCGGCGCCATGCTCCTATTCATTTTCCTTATCTCCGCCTATTCCATAGGCACGGAACTGAAGTTCGGCACTTCCAAGGAATGGATTTCCGCAGCCAACGGCAATATCTATGTGGCATTGGCAGGGAAGTTCCTACCCCAGTTCCTGATATTCCTCACCATGATGCTGGGCTTCGAGTTCTATGTTTTCCATGTGCTCCACTTCACCAATGCCGGCAGCCAATGGATAATCATCGCGCTGACGGTGATTACCATCCTCGCTTCTCAAGCCTTTGGCATCTTTATCTTCGGGCTGTTGCCTTCCTTGCGCATGTCGATGAGCGTCTGTTCGCTGTGGGCGGTGCTCAGCTTCACGACGGTAGGTGCCGCCTTCCCGCTGAGCGCGATGGACACCCCCATCCAAGCTCTTGCCCAACTCTTCCCCTTGCGTCATTACTATATGATATACCAGACGTGCATACTCAACGGTTTTCCTTGGACTGATGCCGTGATACACTTCGGCGCGCTTGTCGTGTTCATCATCATGCCCTTCTTCGTGGTCCACATTATCCGCAAGGCCATGTTAGAATATGTCTATATTCCCTGAAGCCATGGAAAAGAAAGAACGACTGCTGCAACGAATCAAGGAAGGTATCTTCGACGTAGGGTACATCTGGCGCAAGGAGACCATCACTGTGCTGAAAGACGAGGGCGTGCTGATTTTCTGCATCCTCGTCCCCCTTTTATATCCCATTCTCTACTCCTGGTGCTACAACAACGAAGTGGTGCGTGATGTCCCGGTGGCCATCGTCGACCAGTCACACAGTCAGCTGAGCCGGGAATTCGCACGTGGGGTAGATGCTTCGCCCGACGTTTCCGTACAATATTATTGCAGTGACATGGAAGAGGCGAAGCGCCTTGTCGGCAAGCAGAAAGTATATGGCATCCTCCTTGTTCCCGCTGACTTCTCTACCCGCCTGAACCGCATGGAACAGGCCACCGTCAGTGTCTATTGCAACATGGGATTCCTACTCTATTATAAGGCCATCTACCAGACAGCCACGTCGGTGACAGGAAAAATGAACAAACATATCCAGGTTTCCCTGTCCGGCAACCCCACCAACCGCGAGGACGAGGTGGGCACCCAACCCCTTGCCTTCGAAGAGGTGCCTCTCTTCAACAGTGCCGGTGGCTATGGCAGTTTCATCATTCCCGGCGTGCTGATGCTGGTGCTGCAGCAGACATTGCTTCTCGGCATCGGTCTTGCTGCCGGCACGGCGCGTGAGCGCAACCGCTATCGCGATCTGGTGCCGGTAAGCCGTCACTACAATGGTATTTTCCGTATCGTCTTCGGCAAGTCGCTCAGCTATATCCTGGTCTATGCCGTTCTGGCAGCCTTCGAGGTGTTGGTGATTCCCCGCCTTTTCCACTTCGTACACATCGCCAATCCCTATGCCTTGCTGGGCATCATGGTGCCTTTCATCCTGGCGTGCGTGTTTTTCGGCATGTTCATCTCGTGCATCATCCGCTATCGTGAGAATGTGCTGCTCATCATCGTGTTCACCTCTGTACCCTTCCTGTTCCTTAGTGGTGTGTCATGGCCAACCAGCAGTATCCCCAGTTTCTGGAAAGGAGTGGCCAACTTAATCCCATCCACCTTTGGCATACGGGCCTTTGTCCGTGTGAACTCCATGGGCGCCACCTTGGGCGACGTACGCATGGAATATGATGCCATGTGGTGTCAGGTTCTGTTCTACTTCTTCCTCACCTGCCTCGTTTACCGCTACCAGATCATCACTGCCCGCCGCCATGCCATCGACCGTATGAACGAAATTAAGGCCACGATGCGCAAGTCGGTGAAAGGAGCATCCGTGAAGATTTAACCTCAGCAGGTCATTAGGACTGACACCAGGATAGCACCCGCTTTTCCTTACCCCACCATACCATTCACCCCCAGCTTCCAAACAAGAAGCCGGGGGTGAACGCTTTAGTATAGTATCGCAAATAGGACTATATTAAGGATATAGTAAAGCCATACAAATGGGGAGATGAAGTGGACATATGTCCCTTTAACATTGGCTTCGCCGATGTTTTCTCGCCATGGCATAGCACAAACAAGTTTGGCTCTGCTCATTTGGCTTTACGAAAACATTCCCTTTAACTTCCCTTTAACTTCTGGTAAAAATATTACTTCACGCCCACGACTTGTGTGGGCGGCAGTTCCTGGTTCCGTCGTCGTGTCATAGTGACCACCGCCTGCGCCAGGTTGATGAATGCCTGTCCGGTGGCGGTATCGATGTTCACTGCTGCTGGCACCCCTTCGTCACCGCTCTCGCGGAGGCTCTGCACGAGGGGTATCTGTGCCAGCAAAGGTATTTTCATCTCCTCTGCCAGTTTTTTGCACCCCTCCTTACCGAAGATATAGTATTTGTTTTCGGGCAATTCGGCGGGCGTAAACCATGCCATGTTCTCCACGAGTCCCAGAATGGGCACGTTCACCTTTTCGTTCTGATACATGTCTATACCCTTGCGTGCGTCGGCGAGGGCCACGCTCTGCGGCGTACTCACGATTACCGCGCCGGTGATGGCCAGCGTCTGTAACAGCGTGAGGTGGATGTCGCTCGTTCCCGGTGGCGTATCGAGGATGAAATAATCGAGTTCTCCCCAGTTGGCATCGGCGATGAGCTGTTTCAGTGCGTTCGACGCCATGCCACCTCTCCACAGCGTTGCCGTTTCGGGACTGACGAAGAAGCCTATGCTCAGCAGTTTCACGCCATACTTCTCTATGGGTTCGATGAGGTCGCGCCCGTCAATGTTCACTGCATAGGGACGTGCCTCTTCCACCCCGAACATCTTGGGTGCCGATGGGCCGAAGATATCCGTGTCGAGGAGTCCTACCCGATACCCCAGTCGTGCGAGGGCGATGGCGAGGTTGACGGCCACCGTGCTCTTCCCCACTCCACCTTTTCCCGAACTTACTGCCACCACGTTCTTCACCTGTGGCAGCATCTTCCCCACCTCGGGACGGGGTTTCGACTTGAACTCCGTCGTGATTGTCACCTGCACGTCAGGACTCACATGGTAGTGTATGGCGGCCTCGGCAGCCTTGACGGTAGATTTAAGGAAGGGGTCGGTGTCGCGGGGAAAAATGAGCGAGAACGACACTTTCATGCCGTCGATACGCATGTTGTCGGCCAGCATCTCGCTCTCTATCAAGCTCTTCTTCGTACCCGGATAGGAGACGGTGGCCAGCGCGTCTGTGATGAGTTTAGGATACAGTGTCATTCCTTGCAATCTCCCGAATCACCTTCTTTACACTCATGAGCCTCCTTCACGATGGTCTCACCCTCAGCGAGTATTCTTGCCGTGAATCCCGAGCCTTCGAAAGCGCTGATAATCTTCGCATCGGTGGTCTTCTTCGCGTCGTACTTGATGGTGACGGTCTGGTCTGCCACACTTGTCTCTATCGACTTGATGCCCTTGACGTCTTTCAATTGGGCTTTCACCCTGTTTTCACACCGTGGACAGTGCATCTGTGGAGTTGTCGTCAGCACAAGTGTGCGGATGTCTTTTGCAAACAACATGGTGGCCGACATCATTACCACCATGATCATCAAAAGTCTTTTCATTTTTCAGTTTTATTGGTCTTTCGTGCAAAAGTAAGAAGAAAAAAGCAAATAACTGAATGAAAAAAGTAAAATCAACCTATTTGAAGGGAAAATCCTGTATTTGGAGTTTGGGGAGAATTAATTGTATTGCATATGAGTCCTTTGCTCCCAACAGTTTTTGTCGGGACATGAGTTCTTGTAGTGTCGGTTTTAAAGCTGAAAAAACAAATATCCCCGTTTCTTTGGTTTTTTGCTCATCATGTACTATTTTTGCACGATAGAAAACTACTTGAAAATAAACATGATGTTAAACAAATCATTTATTCTACTTGCCCTGTTGCTCTGTGCCATGACAGCCAATGCGGAGAACTACCCCTATCGGAGTGATTATCTCTGGGTGACCGTGCCCGACCATCCCGACTGGGTATACCAGACTGGTGAGGAAGCCCATGTGGAGATACAGTTCTACAAATATGGTATTCCCCGCGAAGGAGAATTGGAGTACAGCATCGGCACCGACCTGTTGCCCTACGACAAGAGCGGGCGCTGCAGACTGAAAAACGGCCGTGCCACCATCAACATGGGAACCTGTCGCACCCCCGGATTCCGTGACCTCCGTCTCACCCTGAAACTCGACGGGACTACCTACCGCCATCATGTGAAGGTGGGATTCTCGCCCGAGCAGATACGTCCATTTACCAAGGAGCCCGAAGACTTCAGGTCGTTCTGGGAAAAACAGGTCGCCGACAATGCCAAGACCCCACTGCACTATACCAAGGAATATGTGCCTGAAATGTCGGATGAAGTGGAAGACGTATGGTTGGTGAAACTACATACCGACAGCCGCCACCACCTATACGGCTATCTGCTAGTCCCGAAGGGCTGCACTCCCGGAAGTTGCCCTGTGGTGTTCACCCCGCCCGGAGCAGGGGTGAAGACCATCAAGGAGGTGACGTCACGCCGTTACTACCAAGAGAATGGCATGATACGTTTCGTCACGGAAATCCATGGCCTGCGCCCCACCCTCGATGAGAGTGACTTCGAGGACCTCCGTTCTGCCTTCAGCAATTACCTTGAAATGGGTCTTGACTCGCGTGAGCGGTATTACATGCACCATGTTTACCTGGGACTGGTGAAATGCATCGACTTCCTCACCTCGCTCCCCGAATGGGATGGGAAAAACGTGGCCGTGATGGGTGGCAGTCAAGGTGGTGCGCTGAGCCTGATAGCAGCCAGCCTCGACCCCCGTGTGACGCTCTGCGTGGCCAACCATCCCGCCCTGAGCGATATGGCTGCAGGGAGTGCCGGCCTCACCAGCGGCTATCCCCATTTCAAAGCCGAGCAAGGCATATATACCGATGCCAATGTACGCACGATGGCATATTATGACGTGGTGAATTTCGCCCGTTACGTGACCTGTCCCACCTTTCTCACCTGGGGGTTCAACGACGACACCTGTCCGCCAACCACCTCGTATGCGGTGTGGAACACGCTGAACTGTGAGAAAGAGAAACTGGTGACACCCATCAACGAGCACTGGACATCGGATGCAACGAACAGGCTCCAGATGGAATGGATAAAGGCGAGGCTCAAATAGCCCCGCCTTATGTTTTGGGTTTGCGATTTATGGCTGCAACGATGTTGCAGCAAAGGGGACTGGGACATATGCCCCTACCCTGCCTTTTCTTGATTTTGAAACTACTGCGCTTGTACGTTACCCAGCCTTTTCTTGGTTTTTGAAACTACTGCGCTTGTACGTTACCCTGCCTTTTCTTGATTTTTGAAACTACTGCGCTTGTATTTACCCTGCCTTTTCTTGGTTTTTGAAACGGCTAAGCTTGTACTTATCTTGCCATCACTTGCTTTTCTCGAGGCTGCTGCGCTTGTACTTATCCTGCCATCACTTGCTTTTCTCGAGACTGCTGCGCTTGTCGCGCCTGTAACTGCGGTAATCGTCGAGCGGAATCTCTACGTCGGGTTCCAGCAACTCGCCCATATGCGGCAACTCGAACTTGATGTACTTGATATTGAGGCCCCGTTCTATCCACATGTTCTCGTAATAAGTATGGATAGACAAGATATGCGCTGTCTGTGGGTCGAGCAGGTCGGCATGGTAAAGGTCATCGGTGGCGAAGCGCACGGGCAATTGGTTTTTCTCCACGAGCAGCGAGGTGTAAGTGAAGAGGAAGTTGGAGTCGGTCTTCAGATGCACGATACCCCTGTCGGTAAGAAACCTGCGGTATCTCTCCAGAAAGTATGAACTGGTGAGCCTTTTTCTGGGATTTTTCATCTGCGGATCGCTGAAGGTGAGCCATATCTCCTGCACCTCGTCGGCAGCGAAGAACTTGTCGATGATTTCGATGTTCGTGCGCAGGAAAGCCACGTTGCCGAGCTGTTCCTTCAGCGCCTGTGTGGCACCCGTCCACATCCTCGCACCCTTGATGTCCACACCGATGAAATTGATATCGGGAAACATCCGCGCCAGTTCTACCGTGTATTCCCCTTTCCCGCATCCCAGTTCAAGGATGATGGGATGCTGATTGTGGAAATACTCCTCCCGCCAATGGCCCTTGAGGTGGAAATCAGCATGTTCCAGTGCCGAATAAGGGCACTGGAACACGTTCTCATAGGTTTCCATGTCGGCGAACTTCGCCAGTTTTCCTTTGCTCATTCAATGATGACTTTAGTCCAGCCGTGCTTGTCCTCTACTGTACCATACTGTATGCCACGCAATGTGTCGTATAGTTTCTTCGAGATGGGACCGGGCTGACCGTCCTTGCTGAACGTGAAGCGCTCGCCGGTGTCAAGGTCGTCGATATACGAAATGGGGCTGATGACGGCTGCAGTACCGCAGGCGCCTGCCTCCTCGAACGTGGCCAGCTCTTCCTCGGGAATGGGCCTGCGTTCCACCTTCATGCCGAAGTCCTCTGCCAGTTGCATAAGGCTCTTGTTGGTGATGCTGGGGAGGATTGACGTCGACTTCGGTGTGACGTAGGTATTGTCCTTGATGCCGAAGAAGTTGGCAGCGCCACACTCATCCATGTATTTCTTTTCCTTTGCATCGAGATAGAACTCGCAGGCATAGCCTTTCTCATGTGCCAGATTATTGGCAAAGAGCGATGCAGCATAGTTTCCGCCCACCTTGTACTTACCCGTACCAAGGGGTGCCGAACGGTCGTAGTCACGGATAATGACATAGGGATTGGTAGAGAAGCCACCCTTGAAATACGGTCCCACGGGGGTGACGAAAATCAGGAAGAGGTATTCGCTGGCGGGGTGCACACCCACCTGGGCGCTGGTTCCGATGAGCAGCGGACGGATATAGAGCGTGGCACCGCTCTCATAGGTGGGGATATATTCCTGGTTGAGTTTCACCACCTTCTCCACCATCTCCTCGAAGAGTGGCGTGGGCACTTCGGGCATCATGATACCACGGCATGTGCTCTGGAGTCGGGCGGCATTCTCGTCCATCCTGAAAACCCGCACCTTACCGTCGGGACACCGATAGGCTTTCAGTCCCTCGAAAGCCTCTTGTCCGTAGTGCAGGCTGGTGGCAGCCATGTGGAGTTTCAGATACTCGTCGGAGCAGATTTCAATCTCGCCCCATTTGCCATCACGATAGTAGCATCTCACATTGTAGTCGGTGGGCATATACCCAAACGACAACTTTGCCCAATCTAAGTTTTTCATTTTTTCCTGTTTTGGTTTCAACTATGGGCAAAGGTAGTGATTATTTCGCAATAATGGCATCCTGAGGGGAAAAAAGTTTTTCCACGCCCCGTTTTTCCCTCAAAAGGCTACCGCTTCTTCCCATTCTGGATATACACGCCCTTAACATGTTAGAGAAAGAGTCTATCACTCCATGAACGACTTCTTCACATAAAAAGGACATACGCTGCCCTTTTTTCTTTTTTTTTATTATTTTTGCAAAGTCATAATATGAACGTGAGGTGTCATTGCTTGCTTAATGACTTTTTTAACTAACATCCACTTAACCCAACCACAACAATGAAAATCGGAATCATCATCGCCATGGAGAAGGAGCTGACGCAGTTGCGCCAACTACTTAGCGACCCACAAGAAGAGCATCATCATGGGAAGGATTTCCATATCGGCAAGATAGGACATCACGACGTAGTGATGCAGCAGTGCGGCATCGGCAAGGTGAACGCTGCCTCAGGAGTCACAGAGATGTTGCTCACCTACCAGCCCGACATCGTCCTCTCGACAGGCTGCGCCGGAGGCGCCGATACAGCGCTGAACATCACTGACGTGGTGGTAGGCACCCACTACGCTTATCACGACGTGTATTGCGGCAGCGAGGTGGAGTATGGACAGTTCGTGGGCATGCCCGCCACCTTCCCCGCCGACGAGAAATTGCTGGAAAAAGCCCTGAGTCTGGACTGTGGCACAAAGGTGCATGGCGGACTGATGGTGGGCGGCGACTGGTTTGTGGACAGCCGCGAGAAGATGCGTGAGATATTAGGACATTTCCCCGATGCCAAGGCGGTAGACATGGAGAGCTGTGCCATTGCTCAGGTGTGCTGGCTCTACCAAGTGCCCTACCTGTCGTTCCGCATCATCAGTGACGTGCCGTTGAGCGACCACAAAGCCTCACAGTATTTTGACTTCTGGAGCAGAATGGCAGAAGGCTCGTTCGAAGTCACCAAGTCGTTCATTGAGACCTTATGATATTGAAAGAAAGCTGAAGAGACAACAGTTCAATTTGTTCGACATTTTCATAGATTTCAGGCCCTTATCATTATACTTTTCAAACAAAATGAAAACGAAAACGGAAACCTATATATGGAAAAGATACCCAGTTTTACCATCGACCATACCCTTTTGAAGCGGGGAATTTATGTATCGCGGAAGGACGTGATTGGCGGGAGCGTGGTGACCACGTTTGACATCCGCATGAAGGAGCCTAACCGTGAGCCTGCGCTTCATCCCGGTGCCTTGCACACCATCGAGCATCTCGCCGCCACCTACTTGCGCAACGACTCGGAGTGGAAAGACCGCATCGTGTATTGGGGTCCCATGGGCTGCCTCACCGGCAACTACCTGCTGTTGGCAGGTGACTACACTCCCCACGACATCGTAGAACTGATGCGCCGCACATTCCGTTTTGTGAGCGAGTTTGAGGGCGAGGTGCCTGGAGCCGCTGCCCGCGACTGTGGCAACTGGCTCTTGCACGACCTGCCAATGGCCCGTTGGGAGTCAAGAAAATTCCTCACCGAAGTGCTTGACAACATCGGTGAGGAAAATATGATTTATCCGTAAGAGGAATAAATTTAAAGCCCAGTTAAAGGGACATCTGCAAGGCTTATTCCTTCTGGCTGCGCTTGCGGTCGTTGTGGTCGAGGATGCTCTTGCGCATGCGGATGCTCTTGGGTGTGACTTCCACAAGTTCGTCGCCCTTGATGTATTCGAGGCATTCCTCGAGGCTCATCACCACCTTGGGAATAATGCGTGCCTTCTCGTCGCTGCCACTTGCCCTCACGTTGGTGAGCTGCTTGGCCTTGGTCACGTTGATGACCAAGTCGTTGTCGTGCACATGCTCTCCCACCACCTGTCCGGCATAGACCTCCTCACCCGGGTCGATGAAGAACTTGCCTCGGTCCTGCAACTTGTCGATGGAATAGGCAAAGGCAGTACCCGTCTCCATGGCAATCATCGAACCGTTGACCCTGCGCGAAATCTCGCCCTTGAACGGCTGATACTCCTTGAAGCGATGCGCCATGATGGCCTCGCCCTGACTGGCAGTGAGCACGTTGGTACGTAGTCCGATAATACCCCTCGACGGGATGTCGAACTCGATATTCACCCTGTCGCCTTGGGTTTCCATGGACGTGACCTCGCCCTTGCGGCGTGTCACCATGTCAATCATCTTGCTCGACGACTCCTCGGGCACGTTGATGGTAAGTTCCTCTATCGGCTCACAACGCACGCCGTCGATTTCCTTGTAGATGACCTGCGGCTGTCCTACCTGCAGTTCATAGCCCTCACGCCGCATAGTCTCGATGAGCACGGAGAGATGTAGCACACCCCTGCCACTCACAATCCAGCGGTCGGTGTTGCCGTCGAACTCCTCTACCTTGAGTGCGAGGTTTTTCTCCAGTTCCTTCTGCAGGCGGTCGTTGATGTGCCGCGACGTACACCACTTGCCCTCACGTCCGAAGAACGGAGAGTCATTGATGGTGAAAAGCATGCTCATCGTTGGTTCGTCGATGGAGATAGGCGGCAGTGGGTCGGGGTTCTCAAAGTCGCAGATGGTATCGCCAATCTCGAATTTCTCAAGACCGATAATGGCACAGATGTCGCCACTCCCCACCTGTTGTGTACGCACGTGTCCCATTCCCTCGAAGGTGTGCAGTTCCTTGATCTTCGTCTTTTCCATCGACCCGTCACGGTGGGCAATGCAAACGTTCATGCCCTCGGTGAGCGTTCCCCGGTGCACACGTCCCACAGCGATGCGCCCGGTATAGTTGGAATAGTCGAGCGAGGTGATGAGCATCTGGGGTGTTCCTTCGATATACTGCGGGGCAGGGATAACCTCTACGATTTTGTCGAGCAGGTAGGTGATGTCGCTGGTGGGCGTGTTGTAGTCCTCGCCCATCCATCCATTCTTCGCACTGCCATAGACCACAGGGAAATCGAGCTGGTCTTCGGTGGCATTGAGCGAGAACATCAGGTCAAAGACCATCTCATAGACTTCCTCAGGGCGGCAGTTGGGCTTGTCGACCTTGTTGACCACGACGATAGGCTTCAGTCCTATCTGCAGTGCCTTCTGGAGCACGAAACGCGTCTGTGGCATCGGCCCCTCGAAAGCATCGACGAGCAGGAGACAGCCGTCGGCCATATTGAGCACACGCTCCACCTCTCCTCCGAAGTCGGAGTGTCCCGGAGTGTCTATGATATTGATTTTCACGCCTTTATAATTGATTGAGACGTTTTTCGAAAGAATTGTTATCCCTCGTTCCCTTTCCAGGTCATTGCTGTCGAGCACTTGATTACCGATTTCTTTTCCCTCACGGAAAAGATTTCCAGCCAGCATCATCTTGTCTACAAGCGTCGTCTTTCCGTGGTCGACATGGGCAATGATGGCGATGTTTCTGATGTCTTGCATGTTGTCTTACCTTAAAAAATCATAGCTTTGCAAGGGTTACGCAAAGCATGTCATACCTTATAAAAAGAATAATTCTAGAATCGGCTGCAAAATTACAAAGAATCCATGTAACTAAAGAAGGAATCGACTCAAAAATCTACTTTTTGGGAAAAACACCAACAAACACCAACATGCCATAGTATGTTTCCTGACCGCGCGGAAACGCTTCATCCTGGAAAAAGGGATGCGCGGAAATCTGCCAAAGCCCTTTCCAACGCCCGCCTTAACATAAATTAACTTACATAAAACCCAATAAGAATACAGAAATGCCTATCTTTGCAATATACCATAACGAATACAGGGAAAGTCTGTCTGCCATATCATCAGGGCACGACTCCATGCCATTGTATCGTTCATCCATTTGTCTAACCAATCTTACAACAACATGAAACTAAAATCATTCATTACCACGCTAATCATGCTTTTCTGTGTAGTATTCACTGCATCAGCTACTGGAATCACCCGTGAAGACACCAACGAGGTGTTGGAAACAAACGGTGTGTATACCATCATCATCACCGGCAACAGCGTCATCGGCCGCGACGGTCCTGCAGGCTACGACACTGGCGTAAGGTTCTACAAAGGCCAGAAACTCACCTGCTACGGCATGGACGGTTCATGGTACAAAGTGAAATACGGCAATGGCGTGCGCTGGGTATCGTCGAGCTATGCCACTCCGGTGAAAGCAACCCCAAAAGCTCCCGTAGTGACCAACTATGTAGTGATTACCGGCAACAGTGTCATCGGTCGCAAGTCGCCTGCCGGTGCCGACAGCGGTGTGCGATTCAACAAAGGCCAGCGCCTGCCCTATTTGGGCTATAGTGGCTCATGGCTGAAGGTGAACTACAAAGGCCGTGTGCTTTGGGTTTCCGACTCCTATGGTTATATCCAGTAGGCTTTTTATCATACACAGCCAATACCAACGCCTGTCGTGGCCATGAGGAAAAGACTCATGGCCACGATGCTTTTCATGCCACTTTGCGCTCTACTTGAACGACAATCAGACATACGCCCGTTTCATGTCCCTATCCCTCCCATTCCGTTAGTTGTACGGATGAATTGTTTTCCGAAAAAAACAAAAGCGATGACAAGATTTGTTAAATTATTCCAATAAAAGGGACTATTCTAAACATTGTCGCATAAAATTGTTATTTTTGCAACCACATGGCATGGAGTTTGTGTGAAAGCAGATGAAATGCGAGTGGTTGCATCCCATAATCATGAACTTAAAAAACGTAAAAGATATGCGCAGAACAATTATCCTTACCATGCTGATGCTCTTTACCTTTGGAATGGCATCAGCCCAGAGCCAAGCCAAGATAGAGTTCGACAAGAAGACCCATAATTTTGGCACTTTCTCCGAGAAGAATCCCGTGCAGGAATGCACATTCACCTTTACCAACGTTGGCGATGCGCCCCTCGTCATCAACCAGGCCGTGGCCAGCTGCGGTTGCACCGTTCCCCAATACACCAAGACCCCTATCGCCCCTGGTGCCAAGGGAACCATCAAGGTGACATACAATGGAGCAGGCAAGATTCCCGGCCATTTCAAGAAGAGCATCACCGTACGCACGAATGGCGAAGTGGAGATGACCCGTCTGTATGTGGAAGGGGATATGACAGAAGAATAAACCTTTCGGGTGAGGCAGCAGCACGGCTGCCTATATCAAACAGGAAAAGCGGATGGCAGTGAATGCCATCCGCTTTTCGTATGTGTTCCTCGTGTCCGGCGGTCAGAAAGAATAGTTGAAACCTATTGACATGAATTCCTGGAACTGGAAGTAACCATGATGGTCGTCGCGCACGGTGCTGTCGTCGAATCTCGGATAGATGAACAGTTTGGTGGAGATATACTTGTTGAACTGGAATGTGAAAGTGTTCTCCCATTCCCACTCTACCCTCCTGAACGATGAGAAGCCGTACATACGGGTCTGGTAGGTGATGTTTTCGGCCATGGCCCACTTGAGTTCCACGGTGAAGTTGGGACCGAAGTCATGCAATACATGCTTGTCGTCGTCGATACCATATCTCTTGGGCATCCATGACGTATCAAACCACCTACGGTCTACGTATTTCATGTTATACGCCAGGGGGGCGAGATGGATGTTACCAGTGAGTTTCTTGTTCCATGCCTCCACCGTATAGTCCATACCGATAGAGATATTGAGATTGAAAGGCGACATGAAGTCGGAATAAATCCGCTGGTCGTTGCTCTTGAAACCTCTCGTAAACTGCGTGGCAGCCATGAGTTGCAAGGTATAGTACCATTTCTTGGTTGCCTGCAAGCCCAGTTTGCTGGTGAGACGGAGCAGGTCTTCGGAAGCCTTGAAGGAATGCACGCTATCGCTCTTCGAAGTAAGGAAGCCGAGTTTCATCTCAAGTTTGTTGTCCCATTTCACCTTCTGCTTGTTATTGTAATTGGCCTCCATCGTGATGCTACCGAGAATGGAGTAGTTGCTCTCACCACCTTTATACCAGTTGCCGGAAATATAGCTTTGCAAACCCTGAAGGAAGTAGTCGCCCTTGATGGTCCAGAAATTGGGTTTGGTCACCACAGGCGCCACCACCGAATCCGCCTCCTGGTCGATGAATTCGGGGATTTCCAGTTCTGCGAGCTCAGTATCCTGCTGAATGGGTGCGACGACATCGGCACCCACACCGCCAATCCTGCTGAGCAGGCTTTCGCTGTTGACCACAAGGTCGGGGCGACGGAGATACATGGAGAGCAGCGTATAGTCTATCTCATCGTTTACCGGGTCGTCGCTGTCCCTGTTCATACTCAGTCGCAGTGCTTTCCTGGCCGGGGTATGATAAAAGGTTAATGGTGCGAAGAGCTTGTAAAACCTGCCATCGGCCTGTTCCTCACCAACTTCCGCTTCTGATGCTTCGGCATTGCTCTTCTGCTGGAAAGCGACAAGAGAGTCGGAGTAATTCTTGTTGATTTGATACTCTTGATACTCGATGTAGCGAGTAGAATTCCTGTTATTCTGCGCATTGACCCCTATGGTGCAAAGCGCGAGCACAAATGTTAAGATATGTCTCATGACTTGATGGTTTTGATGATTTTCTGCAAAAATAGCAAAAAAAACCGAAACGAGCCTTAATTCCGTAGAAAAAAAGGCGAAATAACCCATGGAACACAAGACGGCAGCAAAAACCCGTTTTTGGTGTTTTTTAGATACTACTATTTGTGCATGTCGTAAAAAAAGTGTAATTTTGCACCTTGATTATTATGACATCACCAACCTCAAAATCAAACGAGTATAAATGGATAAGAATACGATCATCGGCTTCGTGTTGATAGCCGCCGTACTGATAGGCTTCAGTTGGTTCAACCGCCCCACTGAAGAGGAGTTGAAAGCCCAGCAAGAGCAAGTGGAGAAAGCAAAAGCCGAGCAACGCAAGGCCGCAGAGAAGAAACAAGCCGAGGCCGCCAAGCAAAAGGCTGCGCTGGCCCAGGCCCGTGAAGACAGCACTGCCCTTTTCCATGCCGCCCTTACGGGTTCGGCCAGCGACATCGTGCTGAAAAACGAAAAGCTGGAACTCACGCTGAGCACGAAAGGCGGCACAGTGACCAAGGCCTTAGTCAAGAACTTCAAGGACAGGGAAGGCGCCTCGGACGTGACGCTCTTCGAAGGCAAGGACCAGGCACTGGAATATCACCTTGAATGCAAGGAAAGTAACATCTCGAGCGGCGACCTGTTCTTCACGCCCTCAAACCAGAGCGACAGCACCCTGACACTTACTGCCGATACCGGTAGTGGGCGAAAAATCGTTTTCGACTACCTGTTGGGCAAAGACTACCTGCTGCATTTCAAGATGCATGTGGAAGGCATGGAAGGACTGTTCTCTACCAAGACACGCACGATGAACATCCTCTGGCGGGAGGACTGCAAGCAACAGGAGCGCGGTCACTCTTTCGAGAACCGCTATGCCACGCTGACCTATAAAGAGAAAGGCTCTGGCACCGACTATCTCAGTGAAATGAAGGAGAAAGTGAACGAGAAAATCGAAGTTCCCCTCGACTGGGTTGCCTTCAAGAATCAGTTCTTCACCGCGATGATGATTGCGAAGACAGAATTCGCCGCAAACTCCAGCCTCACCAGCATTCCCCAAGACAAGTCGACAGGCTATCTGAAAAAATACGAAGCACAGCTCGAGACATCTTTCGACCCCAGTGGCAAAGACACGACGCAACTGGAATTCTACTATGGTCCCAACGATTTCCAGTTGCTGAAAGCGGTGGAGAAACAAAGCACGTTTGGCAAGGACCTCAAGATGGAGCGCCTGGTCTACCTGGGATGGCCGTTGTTCCGCTACATCAACCGTTGGTTCACACTCTACGTCTTCGACTGGCTCACGAAACTGGGACTGAACATGGGTATCGTGCTGATTATCATCACGCTCATCCTTAAGTTGCTTACCTACCCATTGGTCAAGAAGACCTACCTCAACTCCGCCAAGATGCGTGTGCTGAAACCCAAACTCGAGGAGGCCACCAAGCAATACGACAAGCCAGAGGACCAGATGCAGAAGCAGCAAGCGATGATGCAACTCTACAGCCAGTATGGCGTGAGTCCGATGGGTGGCTGCCTGCCCATGCTCATACAGATGCCTATCTGGATTGCGATGTTCAACTTCGTGCCCAATGCCATACAGTTGCGAGGCGAGAGTTTCCTCTGGATCAAGGACCTATCGACCTACGACCCCATCATGGAATTCAGCAAGGACTACTGGGCCATCGGCGACCACCTGTCGCTCACCTGTATTCTTTTCTGCGGAGCCAACCTCCTCTACTCGCTGATGACGATGCGCCAGCAGCGTGACCAGATGGTGGGGCAGCAAGCCGACCAGATGAAGTACATGCAATGGATGATGTTCCTCATGCCCGTCTTCTTCTTCTTCATCTTCAACGACTATTCTGCCGGTCTGAACTTCTACTACTTCATCTCCCTGTTCTGTAGTGCCGCCATCATGTTCATCCTCCGCAAGACCACCAATGACGAGAAACTGCTGGCAATTCTCGAGGCCCGCTTCCGCGAAAACAAGGACAAGCCAAAGAAGACCACGGGCCTTGCAGCACGTCTGGAAGCCATGCAGGCGCAGCAGCAGGAGATGCAACGCAAGCGCGAGGAGCTGGAGCGCAAAAAGCGAGACCTGAAACAAAAATAGCAATGATATGAACAAATCCATCATCTTGTCGGCAGCACTCGCCCTGGCGTGCTGTTGCCCTATGAAAGCACAACAGAAAGTGAATATTGGAAAGAACGACATCACGCTCAACAGCGACCTCCTCACCCCTGAGGGTCTTTGGGCCATGGGACGTATCAACAGCTATGCCCCATCGCCCGACGGCACACAGGTCGTCTACCAAGTGGCATACTACAGCGTAAAAGAGAACAAGAGTCATCATGTGCTCTGCATCATCAATGCCGATGGCTCCAACCAGCGCCAACTTACCACATCAGCAGAGAACGAGACCGACCCTTCATGGTTAGGTTCACGCATCGCCTTCATCAGCGGCGGTGAGATTTGGACGATGGAAGCCAATGGTACCGACCGTCGCCAACTCAGCCATACCGATGGCAACGTGGAAGGCTACAAGTTCTCCCCCGATGGCACGAAAGTGGTGTATATCAAGCAATTGCCATTCCATGAGATTATCAAGGAGAACCCCTCCGATTTGCCAAAGGCCACCGGTAGACTGGTGACCGACCTGATGTATCGTCACTGGGACCACTATGTAGAGAGCATTCCCCATCCTTTCGTGGCTGCGGTGACCACCAACGGCATTGGTGCTGGCACCGACATCCTGGAGGGCGAACCTTTCGAGTGCCCTATGGAGCCTTTCAGTGGCATCGAACAACTTGACTGGAGCCGTGACTCCAAGCAGATTGCATACACCTGCAGGAAAAAGACCGGACTGGAATATTCCATTTCTACGGATTCCGACATCTTCTTGTATGACGTGGCCAACAAGACCACCCGCAACCTCTGCAAGCCCGAAGGATATGTCGCACCCAAGGTCGACCCCACCAAGACCCTCCGCACCCAGTCGGTGAACTCACCCGCCAACCTGGCCAACAACCCTGGCTACGACCAGAACCCACAGTTCTCTCCCGACGGCAAATATGTGGCATGGCTGAGCATGGCACGCGACGGATACGAGAGCGACCGCATGCGCCTGTGTGTCTACGACCTCACTACGGGTACGAAGCGTTACCTGACCGAGGCATTCGACTCGAATGTTGACGATTTCTGCTGGGCCGGCAATAAGAGCGACATCATTTACTTCATTGGAGTATGGCATGGCACAGAGAATCTTTACTCAACCAACCTAAAAGGCGAAGTAAGGTGCCACTCCAATCTTGTGGCAGATTTTGGAAGTATTAAAATGTTGGGTGACGGAAAACGCCTGATAGCCGAGAAGCACAGCTATACGGAGCCAGCCGACCTCTATCTTGTCACCCCTGGTATCCGTGCACCGAAGACAGGTTCTGCCACACCCTACACTGTAACTCCCGGTACTGCCAAATCATTTTCGATATGGCAATTAACCCAAGAGAACAAGCATATCCTTGACCAGTTGGCCAAACCTTCTGTCGACCAACGCTGGGCGAAGACCACTGACAACAACGACATGCTGTATTGGGTAATCCGTCCTCCCCATTTCGACCCCAACAAGAAATACCCGACCCTGCTCTTCTGCGAAGGCGGACCGCAGAGCCCTGTCTCACAGTTTTGGAGTTACCGCTGGAACTTCATGATTATGGCATCACAAGGGTATGTCATTATCGCCCCCAACCGCCACGGACTGCCGGGCTTCGGCAGTGAGTGGTGCGAGGAAATCAGCGGCGACTGGACCGGACAGTGCATGGACGACTATCTCACCGCCATCGATGATGCCTGTGCCTGCCTGCCCTACGTCAACAGGGACCGTCTGGGAGCCGTTGGAGCCAGTTTCGGCGGTTTCAGCGTGTATTACCTTGCCGGACATCACGACAAACGCTTCAAGTGTTTCATTGCCCATGACGGTGCCTTTAACCTTGAGGCCATGTACACCGAGACCGAGGAGAATTGGTTCAGCAACTGGGAGTACGACGATGCCTACTGGAACAAGGACCAGACCGCCAATGCCCGGAAGACCTATGCCAATTCACCCCACCGCTTCGTCGACGACTGGGACACCCCCATCCTCTGCATCCACGGCGAGAAAGACTACCGCATCAATGCCACCCAGGGCATGAGCGCCTTCAATGCCGCCCGCATGAAAGGCATCGAGGCCCAACTGCTCATCTTCCCCGACGAGAACCACTGGGTGCTGAAACCACAAAACGGTGTCCTCTGGCAGCGCACCTATTTCAACTGGCTCGACCGATGGCTGAAATAAGCACACAAACGCTATAGCAACTATTGCATCTATAGCAACTATAGTAACTATAAACGCCAAAAAACAACTTAAAAAAATGACTGAGAATATTCAAAAGACTCTTCGCGATTCTGCAGCCATGCGCTGGACGGCATTGTTGCTCCTGGCCCTGGCCATGTTTTGTTCATATATCTTTATGGACATCCTCTCTCCCATCAAGGACCTGATGCTTGAAACCCGAGGATGGGATTCCACCGCCTTCGGCACGATGCAAGGCTCTGAGGTGTTCCTCAACGTGTTCGTATTCTTCCTGATTTTCGCCGGTATCATCCTCGACAAGATGGGGGTGCGCTTCACCGCCATCCTTTCAGGTGCAGTCATGTTGGTGGGCGCCATCATCAAATGGTATGCCGTGACCGACAGCTTTGCAGGGAGCGGACTGGAGACATGGTTCACCAACAACCTCAACTACATCCCGGGATTCGATGAGTTGGGCATCTCTCCCTTCTACCTTGGCATGCCCGCTTCTGCCAAGTTCGCCGCCGTCGGTTTCATGATTTTCGGTTGCGGATGCGAAATGGCAGGAATCACGGTGAGCCGTGGTATCGTGAAATGGTTCAAAGGCCGCGACATGGCCCTTGCCATGGGTTCGGAGATGGCCCTTGCCCGTCTGGGCGTCGCCACCTGTATGATTTTCTCACCCTTCTTCGCCAAATTGGGCGGTGTGGTGAGTGTGTCGCGTTCCGTGGCTTTCGGTGTGGTGCTGTTGTGTATTGCCCTCATCATGTTCATCGTCTATTTCTTCATGGACAAGAAGCTCGATGCCCAGACCGGCGAGGCCGAAGAGAAAGACGATCCCTTCAAGATCAGCGACATCGGACAGATTCTCTCCAGCAGTGGGTTCTGGCTGGTGGCCCTGCTCTGCGTACTCTACTACTCCGCCATCTTCCCCTTCCAGAAATATGCAGTGAACATGCTTCAGTGCAACCTCACTTTCTCGGAGGTAGACCCCAACTCATTCTGGGCAGGCAGCCAAGTGACCATCGTACAGTATCTCATCATGTTGGTGGTGGCCGCCTCGGCATTCGCCAGCAACTTCATGAAAGACAAAGCCAAGCGCAACATTCTTCTCGCCATTTCGGTGCTCGCCCTTATCGTGTTCTGCTATATGGGCTACATGCGCCAGTCGGCAGAGACCATCTTCGCCGTGTTCCCGTTGCTGGCTGTCGGCATCACTCCCATTCTCGGCAGTTATGTCGACCATAAAGGCAAAGCCGCCACGATGCTAGTCTTGGGCTCCCTGCTGCTCATCGCCTGCCACTTGACCTTCGCCTTCATCCTGCCGATGTTCAAGAGCAATGCCGTGGGTGGTGTCGTCGTAGCCTATGCCACCATCCTCGTGTTGGGTGCATCCTTCTCCTTAGTGCCAGCCTCTTTGTGGCCCAGTGTTCCCAAATTGGTTGACTCCAAGGTGATTGGTTCTGCCTATGCCCTAATCTTCTGGATTCAGAACATCGGTCTGTGGCTGTTCCCCCTGCTCATCGGAAAGGTGCTCGACAAGACCAATCCCGCTATTGTGGAAGGCTTGGCCAACAACACCATCAGCGCAGAGGAGGCCGCGGTGAGCTACGACTACACCTGGCCGCTCGTGATGCTGGCATGCCTGGGTGTTGCCGCCTTGGTGCTCGGACTGATTCTCAAGGTCGTAGACCGCAAGAAAGGTCTTGGTCTTGAGGAGCCTAATATTAAATAAGAGGTTTAGATAAGCCGTCAATCATCAGACGGGTCGGACGGGTCAGACAAGTCCGGCCCGTCTGTGATAAAACAGGAAATCCATGTCATCACCCAACCCTTCCCTTGTCCGACGCTGGACCGTACTCGTCATCGTGGCATTTGTCATGATGATGGGTTATGTGTTCTGGGACATTGTCTCTCCGCTGTCGACCACGCTCAAGGCCCCTGTTTCAGAAGGAGGCATGGGCTGGACTGCGGAAGAGTATGGTTTCTATGCCGGCAGCTACAGCATTTTCAACATTTTCCTGCTGATGCTTTTCTGGGGAGGTATCATCCTCGACAAGTGTGGCATCCGTTTCACTGGTCTGTTGGCTACAGGCATGATGTTCGGCGGTGCGCTGGTCAACTACTATGCCGTCACCTCCATCCTGCCCGCAGGACAGGTAGACATGCCTTTCACCCTTTTCGGACTTATCCCGTCGAGCATGAAATCACAGGTGCTCGTCGCCTCGTTGGGGTTTGGGGTGTTTGGCGTGGGTTGCGACATCACAGGAATCACCGTTTCGAAGATCGTGACGAAATGGTTTACCGGACACGAGTTGGCTTCTGCCATGGGCATCCAGGTGGCCATGGCTCGTCTGGGAACGGCAAGTGCCATCAGTCTCAGTCCGGTAATAGCAAACGCCTATGGTCTTTCTGCCCCTATCCTGGTTGGAGCCGCCCTGTTGTTGTCGGGACTGATCATGTTTGTGGTCTATCTGATTATGGATAGCAGAGAATCCAGGACATCCAGTGATTCTCATGCATCCAGCCTGTCCAGCACTGCCAATAGCGATGACACCTTCACCTTGAAGGATTTCCTACGTATCCTCAGCAACCCAGGCTTCTGGCTGATAGCAGTGCTGTGCGTGCTATTCTACTCCAGCCTGCGCCCCTTCCTGAAATTCGCCAGCGACCTGTTGGTCAACAAATACGGCATCGACACCGTCACGGCAGGATGGATTGTCTCCATCCTGCCTTATGGCACCATCATACTCACCCCACTCTTCGGCATGGTCTATGACCGGTTGGGGCGTGGCAGTCTGCTGATGCTCATCGGATGCATCATCGTGACGTTCTGTCATGTGTGCCTCGCCCTTCCCGTCATGCAACACACCTGGTTCGCGTCGGCAATGATGCTGCTCTATGGCGTGTCGTTCTCTCTTGTTCCCAGCGCAATGTGGCCCAGCGTGCCAAAGATTGTGCCATTGAAGCAACTCGGCACCGCTTACAGCATCATCTACTTTGTGCAGAACATCGGCCTGATGCTGGTACCGATGCTGGTAGGCCATGTGATAGGTATCCATACCGATGCCAGCGGACATGTCGACTTTACCGTTCCCATGGTAGTATTCGCCCTGTTAGGACTGGGAGCGGTTGCCATCGCCCTGGTGCTGATGGCCGTCGACAAGAGGAAAGGCTATGGGCTCAGCGAAGCCAACATTCAGAAGCAGGAAGCGTGAAGCCATCTTCTCCCTTTTTGCGCATACTCAATACTTGCAACAACTAACGACATGAACAACAAGAGCACCAAAGACGCCGTCATCATCCTGTCGGGAGGCATGGACTCCGTCACCTTGTTATATGAACAGCAAGCGCGTATCGCACTGGCCATCACATTCGATTATGGCAGCAACCACAACCAGCGTGAGGCGCTCTATGCCAAGAAGCACTGCCAGCAACTTGGGATTGCGCATCTGCTAATCCCTCTCGACTTCATGTCACGTTATTTCAAGTCGTCACTCCTCGAAGGGGCCGACGCCATTCCCGAGGGCGACTACGATGACTCAAACATGAAATCCACCGTCGTACCTTTCCGCAATGGTATCATGCTCTCCATTGCCTGTGGCATTGCAGAAAGTCGTGGACTAACGAAAGTATTGATTGCCAATCATTTCGGCGACCACTCCATCTATCCCGACTGCCGTGCGGAGTTTATCCGCCCGATGTCGGAGGCCATGCGCGCAGGCACCTATATCGGCGTGGAAATCCTCGCCCCCTATACGGGAATCAGCAAAACCGACATTGCCATCATTGGAAAACGTCTGGGCATCGACTACAGCCAGACCTACTCCTGCTATAAAGGCGGTGAACGGCATTGTGGCAAATGCGGCACCTGCATGGAGCGCAAGCAGGCCCTCCGTGAAGCGGGCATCGCCGACAATACCCTTTACGAAGAATAACCCCCAACGACCCCTGTCATGGAATCGATACTCACACACCTCACCGAATTGGGAAGCCTCATCGACACGCTGGAGCAAAGTGTGGAAACCACATGTGCCGAACGCCAGCAACTCAGCGAAGAGCAGTCGGTCCTCACGGAAAAGAACAAGACGCTTGAAGAGAAGAATACTGTTCTGGAGTCAGAAAACCAACAGTTGAAAGCCGAGAATACGCTTTTAAGAAAGCAAATAGAATCACTGGAGCAACAGGTTTCCGACCTTGAGCGTCGTATCACCATACTCAGTCAGGAGGTTTCGGAATCCCAGTCGAAACTGTTGTCGATGGAACAAAGCATTCAGGCATTGAAAACGGATTTTGCGGAGACAACCGTTCCCGTTACCACAAGTGAACAAAGCAGCGAAGGACACGTAGAGTCTGCCGACCGTCCGAAGAAGAAACGGAAGAAGACAAAGGCAGCCGACGCCAACCAGCCCCAGCTGCCTTTCGATTTCTTCGACTGAAAAATCCAATGGCCTTGCCATTGGATTTTTCATTTTTAAGTGGAAATAGTTACTATAGTCACTATAGTCCCTATAATGGAGTGTTCGCTTTATTTCGTCACTCTCTCAAGCCATTTCACCATACCGAACATCACCGCCATGGAAATGAGGCAGATGACGAGGAACACCACCCAGCATACCCAGATGGGCCATTTGTTGTACATCAGCGGACCTATCCAGAGCAAACCGTTACCCACTGCCGTGGCACCGAGCCAGAGGCCCTGGCAGAGTCCCTGCAGGTTCTTGGGGGCCACCTTCGATACGAAGGACAGTCCCAGAGGTGAAATGAAGAGTTCGGCTACGGTAAGGAAGAAATAGGTGACGATGAGCACCCATGGACCAGCCTTCAGACCCACCTTGGCAGAGTCGGCCAGTTTTGTGAACATTTCTGCCGATGGATAGCCCTGCGATGCAGAGTAGAGGGCAAGGAAGAGGTAAGCCAAGCCCGCGATACCCATACCATAAGCTATCTTCCGTGGTGTGGAGATAGCCCTGCCCCGTGCCGTAAGCATGGCGAAGAACCACATGATGACAGGTGTGAGCACGATGACGAAGAATGGGTTCACGGCCTGCCAGATTTCGGGCGCTATGGCATCGGTCTGCACGAAGTCGCGCGCGAAGAACGACAGCGACTGTCCGTTCTGATGGAATGAGAACCAGAAGAACACGGCAATGCCGAGCACGGCGAAGAGCGCATACATGCGCTGTTTGATTTCCTTGGCCATGGCCTTCTTCTCCGCCTCGGTATACCCCTCGGTCGATACGGTCTCTTTCTTTCCCGGAGTGGGGAACAGATGTTTCGACAACAAGAAGATAGCCAGCGAGATGAGCATCGTGACCACAGACGCGATGAACGAATAGTGGATACCCGTATTGAAGATGTCGAGATAGTTGGTACAGAACGTGTCAAGGTTGGAGGCATCGCCACCCACCTTGGCTACCAACTCGTTGAGGTTATTCATCTTCTCGGTATCCATGTTGCCCGAGATGTACTCATGGCAGAGTTTGGGAAGGTCGGCATTATAGGTGAGTCCGTGCACTTTTAGCCACCAACTGCGCAAGAGCGGGGCAATGAACGGGGCTGCCAGAGCACCGATATTGATGAAGACATAGAAAATCTGGAATCCTGCATCGCGCTGACCTTGTGCCCATTTCAGTTTCTCCGGCCCTTCCTTGGCGGCATCGGCCTCGAAATTGTCGTACATCTGTCCGACAATGGCCTGGAGGTTTCCCTTGAAAAGGCCATTACCGCAGGCGATGAGCGCCAGTGCGAAGATCGTGAACGGCAGCAGCCACGAGATGTTACTGGGTGTGGCGAGTACGGGTATGGCGAGCAGGATATATCCCACAGCCATCACCACCAGTCCCCATGCGATGGTGCCTTTGTAGTTTTGTGTGCGGTCGGCAATGATACCTCCCACCAGACTAAGCACATAGATGGCCGTGAGGAACATGGCGGCTATGAAACCGCTCTTTTCATCAGACAGTCCGAATTTCGAACAGAGGAACAGCGCGAGCACGGCATTCATGATATAGTAGCCGAAACGCTCTCCCATATTGCTTAACGCTGCAAGGAGCAATCCTTTAGGATGGTTTTTGAACATAGTGTATAGTTTTAAAATTAGTGGCAAATATCGTAAAAACTAACGACATACGCAAGTTTTTCTTCAGAGTTTTTGAGCGATGAAGCCACGAAAGCCCATCTGAAGCCTCTTCAAGTCATTGCTGTTCTTCAGCATGCTGAGCCTGAGGCTTCTGTTCATCATAGATGGCCGTGAGATAACGGATAATCCTACCCAACACGTCGGAATGGTCGGGACCGGCAGCATATCCGCCCGAAGAGATACTCCCTTTTTCGAATGTGAACGACAACGACCAGTTCGAGGCATCCATGATTTCATAGTCGGGCATATAGTCGCTTCCTATTTCATAGAGTTTTCCCTCTTCCACCATGTCTCTCACTCGCTGCAACACCGAATCGGCCACCACGGCGTCGTAGGCTTCCGGCGGTGTCTGGGCATTATCGAAATCGTGTATCATGCGTTTTTCCTCTATGCGGAGAACGTTTTTCCCATCCACTTTCTTCAGCGACACCTCGTAATGGAATCCGGCAAAGCCATTGCCCGAACTATAGTAGAACGACTTGAGTGCACCCTGGGGCATCGATCTGTGGATGGGGTTGGCGAGCCGTGCTGTGATGGCACTGCTGAGTACTTCGTAGCGCCGCTCCACCTGTGCAGCGTTCTCCATGGCCGCCTTCACCCTCTCTATGTCATTGAAGCGCTTGGCAAGTATTTCATCTACCTTGGCAAGGGTCTTGGCAGAGGGGTTCTTCAAGTATTTCCTTTCGAGTTTCTTGCCCAGGATTTCCTGCCTTGCCGTCAGTATCTGCTGTGCCCTCTGGTGGTCATCGACCATGGCTTCCAACGTGGCCTCCATGCTTTGCGTGCTCTTGCGGTCGAGGTCTTGTAGATACGAGTTCATCCTTCCGTCGTCACCGAGCCACTGCACGTGGGGCATGAAGAATCCCCTGTCGTTGATGATTTTCAACATGTCCTTGACCTGGGACATGGCGGGCAAGGCACTGCAAGAGAGTGCCAAGACGAGAATGAATTGTCTGAAGATGGTTCTCATAGGGTTATTGATAAAAGGTTAAATGGTTGTCTCCTTACTTCTTGCGGAATACGTCGGTGAGGTAAGTGAGCTTTATCATGATGGTGGAGTGGTTGGACTTTCCAAAATAGTCGCGTTTGGAATCTTTGAAGATGTTTCCCAGTCCGTAGTAATATCGTCCTTCGAGCAGGAAATGTCCAAGATTGGGAGCGGTGTATTCCAAGCCCAGTCCTCCTGCTATACCATAGTCGAACTTCCGTTCCACGTCCATGGAGTATTGTTTTATGGTGGGGTTCGACCGGTCAGTCATGTTGGGTTCCCCGACATTGAAGTTCGCCGAGGACGACTCCCCGAGCATTACTCCCAACTGCGGTCCTGCCCTGAAGAAGAAGTTGCACCCACTATGTTCCTTTCCCCATGCGAGGTGCGCGAAGATGGGCACTTGCACGTAGGAGATGGTGCGGCTGTATTCCTCTGCTTTCCCCGTCGTGGGGTTGATGACCTCCTTGTCGTAGGCATCAAGGATTTCCTCTTTCCATCCCAACGAAGCGTAGTTCACCTCTGCCACTATGGAGCAAATCATGCTGTAGTATTTCTCGCACACATAGCGTACGGTCACACCCGCCATGGGACCCGCATGCATGCCTTGCGATACCTTGGGTGTAAATCCCACGGAGTTGAAGGCCACGCCTATGCCGCCTCCTACAGAGAAATCATTGCGATATTCCCCCACCTGTGCTGCTCCCCTCAACGGCATGATGACGAGGAGGAGTGCAGAGAGCAGCGTTTTCATATGAACTGTAGCCATGGACTGTCGACGTCTTTTAGTAGTTCACCGACTCTATGGTGCGGTCGGTCTTGTAATGCACGAACATGAAGTTGACATTCTTATGTCCCTTTCCTGCTTCTTTGAAACGGAGCGGGGTTTGAACGGGCTTGTAGGTCATCTGCCCTTTCCCCCCGTTGAAAGCACTGCCAAACTGGCTGAACCCTCCGATGAAAAAACAGGCATGGTCGAACCCGGTGAGCGCGAAGCGTGGAAGGGCGTCGGCGTTCATCTCTTTCTCGAACCATCGCTGGTAGTTGCGCTCCACCCATTTCGTGTCGGCCGATGCATCGTTGTAATAGAAATAGGTAGGGATATAGGCATCGTACTTGTAATAGTAGTCGAGATATACCTTGGTATACATGAGCCATTCCTTATACCCGAAGAGCGACACCGAAAGGTCGGCGTTCTTCTGCGTGAGCACGTTGAGTTTTGCCAGTGTGGTGTTAAGTGCCGGCGAGTGCTCCGTGTTGAGTATCACCACGTTCTGCTGTGAGAGGCTGAAAGCCTTGGCAAAACTCTTCTCATTGGTGTTGAGGCTTGTGAGCGAGTACTTGATGGCATAGTTGTCGAGTTGCGCCCTGAGTTTCGACGTGAACCCTCCCTTTCCGCTGTTCTCGTCCTCACAGTCAATGATGACGACATGGTAGTTGTTGAACCATTGTATGAAGTTCTTGATGGTCTGCTGGTCGAAATCCTCGGGCGACTGGTATACCTGGAAGATATTCTTGTAGTTCTCCACATCGTTTCCCGAGATGGAGAAGGGTATGACCATCATGATATCGTTCTTGGCGCAGAAATCGGCGAGAGGCTTCACCATTTTGGTGTAGAGCGGTCCGAAGATGATGTCACAGTCGGCAGCGCCTTGTTCCTTGAGCGTGTTGCTGATATCGGCATCGATGGGTACATTCCAGGCCTGCATCTCCACAGTGATACCGTCTTTCTTCACGCGCTCCACGCCCAGGAGCAGTCCACGGTAGTACTCCACCATCCTCTTGCCGTCGCCATCGTTGTCGTGCAACGGGAGCATCACGCCCACCTTCACGTTTTTCCGTCCCGCTACGGTAGTCGTTGTGGGCCGTTGGGTCGTGGGGGTTGCCTGCTGCTGGGTAGAGGGCTTGGCCGGCGTCTGCACACTTGTGGCAGTCGTCGGAGTGTCTTTCGCCTTGGGATATGGGATGTTGAGTGTATCTCCTTTCTTGAGTTCATACCCTTGAACTTTCATCTCCGGGTTTACGGCGATGAGTTCCTCGATGGTTATTCCATATTTCTTTGCGATTCCAAAGACAGTCTCACTTTTTTCTACTTTGTGTTGAGTCCTGATGTTCGTTGTCTGTGCCGCAATGGTCATTGCCAGCATCAGCAACAAGAAGGTGATAATGTGTCTGCAGTGTCTCATGATTTCCTAATCAATATCTTATTTGCAAAGATAGTACATTTTGATGACTACACAAAAAAATAGTTTTTTTTTTGGAATAATTTGTGTATTCGCCCACTTATTCGCAACATTCCTCAAAAGAAAACGATTTTCTTTGTCCCGACGGGGTATATTTCAGGATTTTTGTGTAAATTTGGCTTCTCATTCATAAAAAACACTGATTCACTGATTATGGATTATATCGTTTCAGCCCGCAAATACCGTCCGATGACTTTCGACACGGTGGTTGGGCAGTCGTCACTTACCACGACACTGAAAAACGCGGTGAAGAGTGGCAAACTGGCCCATGCCTTCCTGTTCTGCGGTCCGCGCGGCGTGGGCAAGACCACCTGCGCGCGCATTTTCGCGAAGACCATCAACTGCGAGCACCCCACCCCTGATGGTGAGGCATGCAACGAGTGCGAGAGTTGCAAGGCCTTCAACGAACAGCGCTCACTGAACATCTTTGAACTCGACGCAGCGAGCAACAACTCTGTGGAAAACATCAAGGTACTGATGGACCAGACCCGTGTACCCCCGCAGTTGGGACATTACAAGGTGTTCATCATCGACGAGGTGCACATGCTCTCCTCCCAGGCGTTCAACGCTTTCCTGAAGACACTTGAGGAGCCACCTTCGTATGTCATCTTCATCCTCGCCACCACCGAGAAACACAAAATCCTGCCAACCATTATCTCACGGTGCCAGATCTACGACTTCGACCGTATGGACGTCCCCAACATCGTGAGTCACCTGAAGATGGTTGCAGGCAAGGAAGGCATCACTTACGAGGAAGAGGCCCTGGGACTGATAGCCGAGAAAGCCGACGGCGGCATGCGCGACGCCCTTTCCATCTTCGACCAGTCGGTGGTCTACTGTCGTGGCAACCTGACCTACGACAAGGTGATGGAGAACCTGAACGTGCTCGACAGCGAGCATTTCTTCAAGTTGGTAGACCTGAGCCTATCGAACAAGGTGCCCGAGGTGATGCTGTTGCTCAACGACATCATCAATAAGGGCTTCGACGGTGGACAGTTGGTGAACGGACTCGCCCATCATCTACGTAATGTGATGATGGCCAAGGACAATGCCACTCTGCCATTACTCGAGGTGAGCGACCGCCTGCGCGAGAAGTTCAAGGACCAGGCAGCGAGATGCCCGTCGAAGTTCCTCTACCAGGCACTTCGTTACTGCAACGAGTGCGACATCAACTACCGTACCAGCAGCAACAAGCGCCTGCTTGTGGAACTGACGCTCATCGAGATTGCCCAGGAGACGCAAGCCGACGATGTGCCCTCGGGGGGGCGTCGCCCCTATAAGAGTTTAAAATCCCTGTTCAACAAATTGGCAGCACTCAGTCAACGACAATCGGCATCGCAGGTGGCCGCGACTGAGCGCCCGTCGCACAGGCATGCCCAGGCCGGCACGGGTGAAGCAGCCTCACATCCTGGGCAAAATGCAACGCCAGTAGCAGTGGTCGTCGCCCCCACCCCTTCGCCCGCTGTCTCTAAAAAGAAAATCGGTGATTTCTCTGTGTCGTTCAAGAGCCTGAAGAATGTAGGTCAAACGGCATCTTCATCCGATGATGCCGAAGTGACCAACAAGGAGGAGCAGAAGCAGTTCAGCCAGTCGGACCTCATGCGCGAATGGCTGGCGATGTGCAACCGCATGCCGCAGTCGATGGCAGGCCTGGCCGCCCGCCTGAAACACGTGACACCGCAGATTACAGACTATCCCAACATCGAGTTGGTGGTGAACAACCAAGGATTGCTCGACCAACTGGTTCAGGTAAAAGGGCGCATCCGCAAGACCATGGCCCTTTCCCTCCACAACGGAAACATCGACTTCACACCCCGTTTGGCGAAAGCCGAAGAAGTGAAGCCCATATTGTCGAAACGCGAACTTTTCGACAAACTCCGCCAGGAGAACCATGCCTTGGAGCAGTTGCGTGCCGCACTCGACCTGGAACTGGCCTGACATAATCAACCCTCAAGATCTTTAGCGTAAAAAAAGCCAAAGTCCTTGAGGGTTTTTCATTTTTCATCTTTCAGCTGAAGCCGGAATCACCTTCCTTCCTTTCCCTTCAAGTTGAGCGAAAGCGAAACTATATATAGGCTCAGATGAGCGGCATACCCAGGCGTTCACACTCCTCACGCATGTCCTCGGGCCAGATGCTTGCCTGTATCTCCCCGATGTGGGCTTTCTGCAAGAGCATCATGCAAAGCCGGCTCTGTCCGATACCACCACCAATGCTCAGAGGCAGTTTTCCTTCAAGCAGCTGACGATGGAAATACAATTCCTTCCTTTCCGTCTTTCCGGAAATCTCCAACTGTCTCAACAGCGATTCCTTGTCCACGCGTATGCCCATCGACGAGATTTCAAACGACCTTTCCAGGATAGGATACCAAATCAGGATGTCGCCATTGAGTCCAGGACGACCGTCTTCGGCTGTCGTCGACCAGTCATCATAGTCGGGAGCCCTTCCGTCATGAGGCTGCCCGTCCGACAGTTTTCCTCCGATGCCGATGAGGAACACTGCGCCATATTTCCTGCAAATCTCGTCTTCGCGCTCCTTTGGCGAAAGGTCTGGATACATCTGCAAGAGGTCCTCACTGTGCACGAAATGTATTTCTTCGGGCAGGAAAGGCTTGATTTGCGGATAGGTCTCACATACGAGGTATTCCGTGCGCCTGATGGCGCAGTAAATCCGCCGCACCACATCTTTCAGAAATGCCACGCAACGGTCTTCCTTATTGATGACAGCCTCCCAGTCCCACTGGTCTACATATAATGAGTGGATGTTGTCGAGTTCTTCGTCAGCCCTTATTGCATTCATGTCGGTATAGACACCATATCCTGGTTCTATCTCATATTCGGCCAGCGTGAGCCTTTTCCATTTCGCAAGAGAATGCACTACCTCGGCATTGGCATCACCGAGGTCTTTGATGGGGAAGGTGACGGGGCGTTCAACACCGTTGAGGTCATCGTTGATACCCAATCCCTTAAGCACGAAGAGTGGTGCCGTCACGCGATGGAGCCTCAGTTCGGTACTGAGGTTTTGCTGGAAGAAATCCTTAATCAGTTTGATGCCCTGTTCTGTCTGGCGCATCCCAAGAAGTGCCTTGTAGTGTGAGGGACGAATCAGTTTGCTCATTTCCTTTTACCTTGTTGTTTTGTGTACTTTTCCATGAATCGACCCATATATGGGTTGAATCGAAAAGCGCTGCAAAGGTATACATTTTTATTATTATGAAAGAATTTTTAGGGAAAATAATCGCAAAAAGACAGCAAAACCAAATATTTCATATCATTTTGACAGGATAATTTTCATTTTTCGGAATTCCTTTTTTCCTATAGGTGTTGGGAGTTCTGATAAGAACAAGCAACAAGGATGGGTTTTTCTGCCAGAAAACAACTTTTGTGTGATTGTATTTGTTGGTTTCAGGTTTTTTTTATATTTTTGCACACACTTTTTTGTGATGGCTCCGTAGCTTAGCTGAATAGAGCGTCAGATTCCGGTTCTGAAGGTCCAGGGTTTGAATCCCTGCGGAGTCACATAGAGAGAAGACCCAGAGTTGAAAACTTGTTTTCACACGATGGGTCTTTTCTCTTTGTCAGACTGGCCCGTGGCAGGGGAAGGGATCGGCGAAGCCAATCCTGCGGAGTCAAAAAAGAGAAAGGACTTCAAGACGAAAGCTTGCTTTCAGGATTGAGGTCCTTTTACTTTGTCAGACTGGCCCGTGGCAGGGTAAAGGATCGGCGAAGCCAATTCTGCGGAGTCACAAAGAGAAAGGACTTCAAGACGAAAGCTTGCTTTCAGGATTGAGGTCCTTTTACTTTGTCAGACTGGCCCGTGGCAGGGGAAGGGATCGGCGAAGCCAATTCTGCGGAGTCAAAAAGAGAAAAGCCCCAGAGTTGAAAGTTCCTTTAAAAAGACATACGCCTGAGTTGTGAAGGCGGTTTGCCGAAATGCGCTTTCACATATCTGCCGAAGAAGGAAGTGTTGGGGAAGCCCAGTAGGGTTGATATCTGCTTGATACTCATGTTCGTCTGCATGAGGTAAAACCTAATGTCGTTGAGTACGTAGTCCCTTATCCAAGCATTGGCGCTTTTCTGAGAATGCGTCTTGCAGACAGCAGACAGGTATTTCGGCGTGACACATAACCCATTTGCGTAATACTCCACCGTGCGGTGTTTTGCCGTTTGATTGGCCAGCAAATCAAGAAACTGCTGAAAAACCATTTCTGATGACTTACTATCTTTCTGCGGAAAATCTCCCCCCGATTGCATCATGAGAAAACCCAACAACGAGAGAAATCCTCCCCTGAGCAACGACTCAACGATTTCGGAGGAATAGGGATTGTTTTCACGTTCGTCGAAAATCACCTTGAGCATCTCATAGAACCTTACCAGAAAACCGATTTCCACAGAGCCCAAAGTTGCCACATGGCTTTTCCGCACATAAAGCAGGTTCATCCATGAGTTCATTCTCGTCCTGAGAATGTCTTGCAGCATCTTGTCGCTGATGAAGAGTGCCTTGAACTCGAAATCGGGCGACAACATGATGTTGGAGAATGATACATTCGAAGGGCATGCCAGTATCTGATTGGCCTCGAAAACCAGGGTCCTGTCATTCAAATCAATCTGGATTTTTCCCTGTGTGCAGAATGCAACGATATTCATCTGCAACCGTGAAGACTGCGGTGCCACCAACAATTTCACACTATCAAACAAGACGAGGTCGTCGTCGGAGTAACCCACCGTGAGTTCCGCCTTTGAAGCACCTGCCAGTGCCACATTGCCCAAATATTTGTCGACTCTTAATTGTTCATTCATCTCATCTATAGTCTTTTTCACCACAAATATGAACTTTTTTTTCAAATTTCGCAAAAATCGGACAGAAAAATACATTTTTTTTGCCAAAAGGCAGAAAAAAGACATTTTTTCGGCAAAAAAAGACAAGGGAAATTCAAGAAATATTATCATCTTTGCACCAATATGGAAATACACGGAATTGACAAACAAGAACTGAAATTAATATGCTGAAGAAAAACAAAGCCCTTGTACTGTTGACTATAATATTCGCCTGCATGAGTTGCGACAACGGCAAGACAGGAGAAGCGAAAGCACCTACACGCGTGAAGACAGAGACCACGTCGGCTGCCAGCACTTATGGTGGAGAGAAATACGTGGGCGTGGTAGAAGAGCGTGCTGCCACTTCCGTGAGTTTCACGAGCATGGGCGTAGTGCGCCGAATGTTCGTGAACGAAGGGCAGTTGGTGTCGCGCGGGCAACTGCTTGCCGAACTCGACCCTACCAGTATGGACAATAGCGTGGAAGCAGCCAGGGCCACTACGAGTCAGGCCCACGACATGGTGACCCAGGCCCGCAACACCTATGCCCAGGCCAAGGATGCCTACGACCGCATGAAGTTGCTCCACGACAATGGTTCGCTGCCAGAGATCAAGTGGATAGAAGCCGAGACCCGCCTGAAGCAGGCCGAGACAGCGCTCAGCACCGCCGAGTCGGGTGTGCGTTCGGCCACTGCAACGGAGAAAATCGTACGCAAGAACCTTGCCGACACCCGTCTCTTTGCACCTGTCGCCGGTGTCATTGGCCGCAAACAGGTAGATGCCGGTGAAACCGCCCTACCCTCACAGTCGGTCGTGACGATACTCGACATCAGCATGGTAAAGGTGAAGATATCCGTGCCCGAGCAGGAGATGAGCCGTATCACCGCCCACACCCCCTCGTATATCGTTGTAGATGCCATCGACCGCCATGTCAACGGAGGGTTGATAGAAAAGGGCGTGCAGGCCGATGCACTCACCCACACCTACGACATACGCATCCATGTGGCCAACCCCGACCGCAAACTGTTGCCAGGCATGGTGGCCAGCGTCACACTTGGTGCCGGCGACCATAACCAGAGTGCCATCACACTCCCAGTGACCAGCGTGCAGAAGAAATCCGACGGCACCCTCTTTGTTTGGACGATAGCCAATGACAGCACCGCACACCGCACCCCAGTGAGCATCGGTCATCCCGTGGGCAATCGCGTGGCCATCACACAAGGCCTTCACTACAACCAACGCGTAGTAGTGGAGGGATATCAAAAACTGAGTGAGGGAACGAAAGTCACCTATTAGCATGAAAAAGAACACCAACTGGCTTCGCTGGCCACTCGACCATTACCCCATCTCCCTGCTCATCATCGCGCTGCTGTTCGTGCTCGGCATCTTCGGCATGTATGACATGCCCAAAGATGAGTTCCCCAAGTTCACCATCCGTCAGGGCGTGGTTGTTGCCGTCTATCCTGGTGCCACCACCGAAGAAGTGGAGCAACAAGTGGCTCGTGAACTCGAGCGCTATCTCTTCACTTTCAAGGAGGTGAACCGTACAAAGACCACCACTACCTCCCAGAACGGCATGTGCTATGTGATGGTGCGACTGAACGACGAAGTGAACAACAAAGACGAGGTCTGGTCGAAAATCAAGCACGGACTGGCCCTATTCAAGCAAAGCCTGCCGGCCGGTGTGCTCGCCCTCATTGCCAACGATGATTTCGGCAACACATCAGCATTGCTAATCTCCATCGAGAGTGGCGAACGCAGTCACCGTGAACTGCGCCACTACAGCGATGCCCTGAGCGACCGTCTGCGCCGTATCCATTCTGTGGCGAACGTACGCGTTTACGGAGAGCAACAAGAGCAGGTGAGCCTCTACGTAGACCGTCATCGCCTGCAGGCCTATGGCATCGGACAGCAAATGCTCTTTACGCAGTTGCAGAGCAACGGCTTGACCATGATCAGTGGCAGCCTGAGCGACGATGACCAGCAAGTGCCCATTCACGTCAGACCAACGGAGAACAGCGAGGAGGAAGTAGCCAACATGATTATATTCAGCGACCCTGCCACCGGCAAGGTGATAAGGGTGCGCGACGTGGCACGCGTGGTGCGTGAATACGACCACAGCGACAGCTACATCGAGCAAGACGGGCATCCCTGCATCCTGCTCTCGCTGGAGATGACGCCAGGCAACAACATCGTGGCTTACGGCAAGGATGTGGACAAAGTGCTTGACGAATACCGACATGACGCATTGCCCGACGACGTGAAACTCACCCGCATTGCCGACCAGCCGCAGGTGGTGGCCGACAGCGTGAACGACTTCTTGCGCGACTTGCTCATCTCCATGGCCATCATCATCCTGGTGATGATGGTGCTCTTCCCCATCCGCTCCGCCATCGTGGCCGCCATCACCATTCCGCTGAGCACCTTCATCTCCGTGGCCATCATGTATCTGGTGGGCATCGAACTCAACATCGTGACGCTTGCCGCCCTCATCGTGGTATTGGGAATGGTTGTCGACAACAGCATCGTGGTCATCGACGGATACCTGGAGTATCTTGGGAAGGGCTATGCACCCAAGGATGCCGCCATTGCCTCGTCGAAACAGTATTTCATGCCGATGTTGCTCGCAACCCTGTGCATCAGCGTCATCTTCTTCCCATTGCTGATCACATTGAAAGGTGGCTTCAACGACGCGCTCCGCGACTTCCCCTGGACCATCGGCATCAACCTGCTTGTGTCGCTATTACTCGCCGTGATCGTCATCCCCTTCTTCGAAGTGCTTCTCATCAAACCCGAGAAGCCGGAAGAACAAAAGAAAAAGAACCGCATCACAGATGTCGTGCAGCAGTTATACGACCGCGTACTGAAGGTAACCTTCCGCCATCCGTGGCTCACGATAACCTGTGGGCTGGCATTCGTGCTGCTGTCGTTGCTCATCGTGCCCATACTGAAAGTTAGGGTATTCCCCTACGCCGACCGCAACCAGTTTGCCATCGAGATATTCCTGCCCGAGGGCAAGGGAATCCATGAGACCCGCGAATTGGCCGACTCCATGCGCATGGTACTGCAAGCCGACAAACGCGTGAAGTGTATCACCAGTTTCATAGGCTGTTCGTCGCCCCGTTTCATGACCTGCTATGCCCCCCAGATGGCCGGCCGCAACTATGCCCAGTTCATCGTCAACACCACCTCACAAGATGCCACACTGCAGTTGCTGGCCGAATACCAGCCACGCTGGAGCGAGGCATTCCCCAATGCCTACGTACGTTTCAAGCGTCTCGACTTCCTGGAGGTACCCGAACTGGAATACCGCTTCTATGGAGAAGACCTTGACTCTATCCATGCCGTGGCAGAGGAACTGATGGCACGTATGCGCGAGATGCCCGAACTGGAATGGGTACATACCGATTTCCTGCAGCCCTACCCCGTGGTCGACGTGACCCTCGACCCCGTAAGGGCGGCACAGTTGGGCATCAGCCGTTCGATGGCTGCCCTGGCGCTGAGTTCCACTACCGGGAAGTTGCGCGTGGGGCAATTGTGGGAAGGCGACTACGAAGTGCCCATCGTGGTGAAAGACGATTCCGACCTCACCTTCTCCGACATCGAGGACTTTGGCATCGCCTCACCGATGGCCGTCGCTTCGGCAGTGCTTCCCGACCCGTCGAACACCCTCTCTGCTACCAGCACCGTCCCCCTGCGCCAGATAGCCAAGGTGGAACCGGCATGGAGCGAGAGCCGTATCATGCATCGGGGTGGAGAACGTTGCCTTACAGTGACAGCACAGTTTGCCAATGGCGTCTACGCCTCCCCCATAGAGAACCGTGTGGCCGAAATCATGCAAAAAGAACTCCGCATCCCCGAGGGCGTGCGTGCCGAGGTGGGTGGAGAGATAGAATATGACAAGGAGGCCCTGCCACAGATCTTCGGTGGCGTGGCCATCGCCATCATCATCATATTCTTCTTCCTGCTCTTCAACTTCAGGAAATACGGCATCACCATCGTCTGTATCGCCGCCCTCGGACTGATGACGCCAGGCGTGCTCATAGGACTCGGACTGTTGAACCGCACGCTCGGCCTCACTTCCATCATGGGCGTCATCACACTGATGGGTATCATCATGCGCAATGAGATTTTGATTTTCGAGCATGCCATCTGCCTCATCAAGCAACATGTGGCATCGCATGGCAACTGGACTGTAGACCGTGAGGCATACAACAAAGCCGTGAAACAGGCCGCCTATGAGGCAGGAAGGCGCCGCATGGTGCCCATATTCCTCACCACAGCCACCACCGCTGTCGGCGTCGTGCCGATGATCATCGCCCAATCGTCGTTCTGGATGCCTGTAGGCGTGACCATCTTCGCCGGCGGCATCGGCTCGCTCATCTTGGTGGTGACAATGCTACCCGTCATATACTGGAAAGTGTCTACGAAATAACGTCAAAGTCTCTAAAGACCCTAAAAACCTAAGATTCTAAACGGTCGAAAAAACAGGAACTATGATCAAAAAAAGAAACATCATCCTCGTCATTATCCTTAGTGTCATGCCTGCTCTTGGGGCATCGGCACAACATACATACAACTTGGAACAGTTGCTCGACTCTGCCCGGGCACACAACATCGCCCTCCGCAATGGCGAGCGCGACATCGAGACAGCCCAGGAACAGCGCAAGGAGGCATTCACGAAATACTTCCCCTCGGTGAGCGCCACAGGAGCATGGTTCAATGCCAACAAGAGCATGGCACAGACAGAACTTGACCTCTCGCCTTACATCACACCCGAACTGGGAGCATCGCTGGCACAGCTGCTGCCTCCCGAGACATTGGTTGCCCTGAGCACCCCAATGAGCATCTCGATGATGAAACACGGCACCATTGCCAGTATCACTGCCATACAGCCCCTCTTTGCCGGGGGACAGATTGTGAACGGCAACAAATTGGCGAAAATAGGTGAAGAGGTGAGCCGCTTGCAATTAGAACTTACCGAAGACGAGGTGGAAACCACCACTGAACAGTATTTCTGGCAACTCGTGACCCTGGAGGAGAAACAACGTACCATCGCCGCCGTAGAGGAAATGCTCAACGACATCCACAAAGACGTGAGCATGGCTCTGGAAGCAGGACTGATACTCCGCAACGACCTACTGAAGGTGGAACTGCGGCAAAATGAAGTGGAAAGCCAGAAAGTGAAGATATGCAACGGCATCTCGCTCATGCACATGCTTCTGGCCCAGTATTGTGGCCTGCGCGACACATCGTTCAGGCTAATCTACAACAATGTCGCCCCCTCGCCCCTCACCCTCAAGCGCGACCACCAACAAGCTCTCCTCGCCACACCCGAATACCAGTTGCTCGACAAACAAGTGGAGGCCACATTGCTTCAGAAGAAGATGGCTGTGGGCGAGAACCTACCATCCGTGGCAGTGGGTGCCGGCTACAACTACCACAACCTGCTGGGCAACGATCGGACCTTCGGCATGGTTTTTGCCACTGTGAGCGTGCCCATCTCAAGCTGGTGGGGCGGCTCACATGCCATCAAACGCAAGAAGATTGCCCAGCAACAGGCCATCGACCAACGGTCCGACAATGCCGAACTGCTGACCATCCGCATGCAGAAAGCCTGGAACGACGTAGAAGAGGCTTACCAACAACTCACTATTGCCGAACGCAGCATCCAACAGTCGGAAGAAAACCTGCGTATCAGTCGCAACTGCTACCGGGCAGGCACTACAACGATGAGCGACTTGCTCGAAGCCCAGATGCTACACCAGCAGTCGCTCGACAAGCGCACCGATGCCTTTGCCGACTACCAGAACAAGGTCGTGGCCTACAAGCATGCCGTAGGGATGTAGAGAAACAAAATGGAGGATTATGAAAATTCGGACCAGTCAGAGCCACCTGACCAATCCGACGAATAAGCACAAAAAAAATTGATTGTCTCACGACAACCAATCTTTATTAACCTTAATAATCTAATACCATGAAAAACACGATGCAAATTTAGTGTATAGTTTCCACTTTATCAAATTTTTCCATCAAGAAAACCCGCTTGGCAACATTCTTTAACAAATATGGCGAGAAATTCACATTTGTTAGCATTCCCACCAAGTTACTTGAATGAATTGCCATCCCATTTATACTTTCTTTCCACGAGGATGGCATCAAGCCGTTCACGGTCGGATTTGGAAAGCAATGGTGTAGAAAGCCTATAAACGAGCGTATCGTCTGTGGGCAGGAATTCGGCCGATATCATGACTGGGTCGACAAGTGATGCCATTTTCTCGAATTCATCGATATCCATCGTGTCGGGACGCAGCAGGAACGACTGGGCATCCAGTTCGGGCAACATCCCCTCTGAAGGTACCTTTCTCCACGAAGAGTCGTAAAACGATACCAGGCTTTCGGGCTGAGGCCCCAGGAAAGTGCTCACCATGCAGATAAGCGTATCGCCATCGTTCTTTGGAAGTAAAGACACAGATAGTTTGGAACTCTCCGAAAGCGTCACGGCAGCATGACGTGCGGTCAGCGTATCCATCACACTCATGCCTTCGAGCAAATTAAATACTTCCGCCCTCACCCCCATACCATAGAAATCTATCATCTCGCGTCTCTTGGTGGCATCGAGGTATTCCACAAGCGAATCGGGCATGCTCATCCAGAAATCCTTCATCATCCGCTGCGCGTGCATAGAGAGGCAAAAGAACATCATCGCAGCAAGAACAATATGTCGTTTTTTAAACTTCATTGTCGGTCAATTTTATTAAATGTGCAATATTACGCAAAAAAAAGCACATCACCAACGAAATGCATCTTAAAAAACAAGGTTTACCATGAAAACGGGGGAAAAGTTTTGCTTTTATTTGAATTATTGCTATTTTTGCAACATGATATTCTATTTCTCAGGCACTGGCAATACCCGCTGGGCAGCCCAGGAGGTAAGCCGTGCAACAGGAGAATCGCTTTACGACATAGCAGGCATAAAGGCGGACGACATGCCTGAGCTGGTATCCGGAGAGCGTATCGGAATCTGTTTCCCCGTTCATGCATGGCGCCCCCCGTTGCTGGTAAGGCATTTTGCCCGTGAGTTGGGCACGCATCTGCCTGACGCAGCGTCTCATTATCTATGGGTCCTTTGCACGGCAGGCGATGACATCGGTGAGACCATGGATATATTGCAACACGACCTTGCTGTTGGTGGTCTCTCTGCACATAGCATGTTCTCATTGCTCATGCCCGAGACCTATGTAGGCCTTCCATTCATGGATGTGGACACGCTTTCACGAGAAAGGGAGAAGACCTCTGGTGCCAGTGAAGACCTCTCGGCTTACATGACCAGCATTCTCAACAGGGAGCGAGGAGTCAAAAGGCTTCACCTAAGCCACTGGCCTCGTCTGAACAGCAGGTTTCTAGGGGGAGCGTTCTACCGCTGGCTTGTCAGCGACAAACCCTTTTGGTGCGACAGCAGCCGGTGTGTAGGCTGTGGCCTTTGCGCCAAGGCCTGTCCAGTGGGAAATATCATCATCGACGAGAATGGGCATCCCCGATGGACTCACGGTGGCCGTTGCCTTACCTGTTTCGCCTGCTACCACCATTGTCCTCACCATGCCATCGAATGGGGCGGACGTACACGGAAAAAAGGACAGTACTATTTTGGGAAGAACAAACTATAAGATATGAAAAGAACAGTTTTTTCGATTATCTCCATGATAATCTGCATAAGTGCCTGGGCAGTGAAAGCCGACCCACGTCCTGTTGACGTGAAACAAGCCGATGGCACGACACTCACCGTGGTGCTCCATGGCGACGAGGATTTCCATTACTATACCACTACGGACGGCATCCTGCTCGTACAGCATCAAGGCGCCTACTATGTGGCATCTACTTGTAGTGACGGCAGTCTGGTAGCCACCTCGCTGCTGGCTCACAATGCAGCCCAGCGTACCATTGCAGAACAAACGGCTGCCCATGCACAGGACATGACCCGGTTTATGCAAAGGGCAGAGAGCGAGGCCCATGCCCATAGGTTACAGAGAGAACCCATCGAGACCACTGGCAACATGTTTCCTCATGTGGGCAGTCCCCGTGTCGTAGTTATCCTTGCCGAGTTTGCCGATACCACATTCACTATCGAGAATACGAAACGCTCGTTTGAGGACTACTTCAACTCCATGGAAGCAGACCTTCAGGACTATGGCCGTGGCGAGAACCGCAATGCATCGAGCGTGGGCAAATATTTCGCCGACGTGAGTTTCGGGAATTTCACCCCACAGTTTGATGTCTATGGCCCGGTGCGCCTGCCCGATTCCCTGAAGGTCTACGGTGGCACCGTCGCGGGCGGTGACGGAGAGAACATGGGCAAGCTGATGAAAGATGCCTGCACGCTGATGAACGACAGCCTTGACTTCTCCCAGTATGATGCCAACAACGACGGGGAGGTAGACCTTGTCATCATTCTCTATGCTGGCTATTCCGAATCGATGGGGGGCAACTCCGCCGAATGTATCTGGCCGAAGTCAGGAACGACAGCTGGCGGGACATACGACGGGAAGACGGTGTCACGCTATGCCGTGAGCGCCGAACTCAATGGCTTCCCCGGATGCTGGAGTTCAGCACCATGGCAGCGCATCAATGGCATAGGCACCCTCTGCCATGAATTCTGCCACACGATGGGCATGCCCGACTTCTATCCCACCGGAAAGCAGGGGCAGTCGGTGAAAGGCAACAACCAAGCCATGGAATACTGGAGCCTGATGGACAGCGGCAACTATCTCATCAACGGCTACGAGCCAGTTGCCATGACCGCATGGGAGCGAGAGGCCTTTGGATGGATAGAAATATCCGACCTCATCGACTCACAAGACCTCGACCTCACCTCCATCGATGCGGATGGCATTGCATATCGTATAGCCAACGACAACGACAATACCGGCAATGAGTATTTCATCATCGAGAACATCCAGAATATCGGTCACAACCGTGCCCAGAAAGGGCATGGCATGTTGGTGTATCACATAGACTACGACCCCAACTTGTTCTCCATGAGCTACAACAAAGTGAACAACACGAAAGGCCATCCACGCATGACTATCGTTCCCGCCGACAACCTGTTGTTTGCCCAATACAATGTAGGACAGACCATCGACGGGGTTTACATCAACAATAAGTATTTCTACGATGAACTGGCGGGCGACCCCTTCCCCGGCACCAGTCATGTGACAGCACTCAACGATACCACAGGCCATGTGAATTTCAAGGTATTCAACGGCGGCAAGCTCGACAAGGCTTTCGACGAAATAACTGAAAAGAGCAATGGTGTTGTGTCGCTGAAGTTCATCACCCAATTCGAAGAGTACGTTCTCGGCATCAATGACCTGCAAGAGGAAAGGCCCGTCGGCGACGAGCATGTGTATACCCTTGACGGTCGTCGTGTAGACAACCATGCCACGCTTCCCAAAGGCATTTATATAAGGAATGGGAAAAAGATGGTAATTAAAGACTAAAGGCTAAAGATTGTCACAATATTTCCTCATAAAAAACGGAGGCACAGAGTTTTTCTCTATGCCTCCGTTTCTTTTGTAGATAACGATATCTTCTCCGTTTTCACAAGTAAAGGAATACACGTCACTTTCGCTTCCTTTATAAAATCATCAGTAGACCCGCTCACCAAAGATCGAGGTGCCCACACGCACCATCGTGCTCCGGCATTCGCAGGCCACAGGATAGTCGTGGCTCATGCCCCAGCTGCGCTCGCAGAAACTGTCGTCGGCGGCAAAATACTTGGCTTTCACCTCGTCGAAGAAATCGGCTGCCACAAGCATCTCCCTGCGCACCTGTTCCATGTCGTCGACAAACGATGCCATCATCATCAGTCCACAAATCTTCACATGGTCGAGCGTGCGCCATTCTCCGTCGTCAAGCAAAGTCCGGCATTCATCAAGCGATAGACCATACTTCGTTTCCTCCGCGGCGATATGCAGTTCGAGCAACACTTTCACCACCCTGTCGTGCCTAGCCGCCTGACGGTTGATCTCACGCAACAGCCGCATGGAATCCACCGCATCTATCATGGCCACATAGGGAACGACATACTTCACCTTGTTGGTTTGCAGATGACCGATGAAATGCCACTCAATGTCGGTGGGCAACACCTCGTGCTTCACCTGCATCTCCTGCACATGGCTCTCGCCGAAGGCACGCTGGCCCTCGTCATACGCCTCGAGAATGCTCTCTGCTGGATGGTATTTGCTCACCGCCACCAGCTTGACCTGTGGAGGCAGGCTGTCGAGTACCCGGCGCAGGTTTTGGCTCACGTCTCCCTTCATCATCTTCGTATCCTTTACTGTTCGGCAGCCACGAGAGCGGCTTTATGTTCATAGACATCCATAATCATCGTCTCAGCGATGCTGGCAATGCTATAATCGATAGCGGTCGTGCCCATCACTTCCTCGATATGCTTGACGGCCACATGGAGCGACCCTGCCTGCACAAGATAATAGACATTCGAGCGTTTCTCCTTGGCAGTCTTCTCGTCGATGGTGATGAACTGCAGCTTTGCCTTATACCATTTGTCATCGCTGTCGGCATCACTGAAGAACACCTCTTTGTAAGACGCCTTCTTGATGTCTGCCACCTCAAACTCACCACTGATATACGACGACATCTCCTCGGTTATTGATGTCTCGGCCTCTGTAAAACTCAGGGCGTCAACGGTATATTGTTCGGTCACCTTTTTCTGCAATCCATCTTCCATTGTTTTCTCATAACGGATTTTGGTCTCAAACCAGTCTGCTGTTCTTGATCTCATTGTTTCTGTTTTTAAAGTTTCGAGGGGCAAAGGTAGTGAAAAATCCGGTTAAAAGCACAAAAACCACAACCTGATTCAAAAAAAAGAGAGAATTGATGTAGCAATTTTGTGTTTTACACGTCTAATAAGCAGATAGTATACAAATCTTTATCATTCAACTTAACAAAAAAATGAAAATGAAATCATGTCCTACGATTTGGTTGTATGTCTTAGCAATGACTATGACTATGACTTTGGCCTTCAGTTCATGCGATAGTAAAAAGGAAGTGTTCACTTCGGGGAATCCGTCGATCGTGTCAGGACAGCCCGTTCCGTTGGAAGGCTCGTTCGACCGTATCAACATTTCGGGAGTAGACGAAGTCACTATTGCACATGGAGACTCGTCGCAAGTGATTCTCTCTGGCGATGAGGATGCCATTTCGCGCTTCAGCGTTTCCAACAAAGACAACCTTCTCGTCGTCAAGAAAACCACAAACGAACGGTTACTTCGGCATCAGCGTGTGCATGTTCACGTCGTATTGCCCGTGTTGCATGAGATGAACATGGCAGGCATTGGAAATGTAAAGTTGCAGGACGAGACCAAGACCGACCGTCTGGATGTGGACATCAACGGCTGTGGAAGCATGCAAGCCAAAGGCATTGTCTGTGATCGGTTGAAAATGAGTTTTGCGGGAGTAAGCAAAGTGGACCTCGATGAAGTGACGGCGCAAGACGCATCGATGTCAATCAATGGGGTGGGAAGTGTGCAAGCCCGCTTCACTGACACAGGGGTGCTCAACTGCTCGGCCAACGGAACCGGCAGTGTCAGCCTAAAAGGAAACGTGAAATCTTTCAGTAAAAAGAGCGCAGGCGTAGGGCAGTTCGACACCAAGGAACTGGTCGTAGAGTAAAAGGGGTGCCCGAAGGTAGGATGCGCCTGCCTATATGACACTGTGTTCAAGGATAGCAGGCAAAGATGGAAACAAAAACTTTGTTTTTTGTTTCGCATTGCGCTCGGTTTTCACTACCTTTGCACCCAAATTGCAATTTTACTATGCCAGAGATATCCATACGCGGACATGAGATGCCGGAGTCACCTATCAGGAAATTGGCTCCTCTCGCTGCCGCAGCCAAGAAAAGAGGCACGAAAGTCTACCATCTGAACATCGGTCAGCCCGACCTCCCCACACCCCGTGAGGGCATTGAAGCCTTGAAGGGCATCGACCGTGACATCCTGGAATACTCCCCGTCACAGGGATACCAGAGTTATCGCGAAAAACTGGTAGGCTATTACAGGAAATACAACATCAATGTGAGTGCCGACGACATCATCATCACGTCGGGCGGCAGCGAGGCTGTACTTTTCGCCTTCCTCTCCTGTCTTAATCCCGGCGACGAGATTATCGTCCCCGAACCCGCCTATGCCAACTACATGGCTTTTGCCATCTCTGCCGGCGCGAAAATCAAGACGATAGCCACGACCATTGACGAAGGGTTCTCTCTTCCCAAGGTAGAGAAGTTCGAAGAACTTATCAATGAGCGCACACGTGCCATCATGATCTGCAACCCCAACAATCCCACAGGCTATCTCTATACGCGCCGCGAAATGAACCAAATCAGGGATTTGGTGAAGAAATACGACCTCTACCTGTTCTCCGATGAGGTATACCGGGAGTATATCTATACCGGTTCGCCATATATCAGCGCCTGCCATCTGGAAGGTATCGAACAGAACGTCATCCTCATCGATTCGGTGTCGAAACGCTATTCGGAGTGCGGCATCCGAATCGGAGCCCTCATCACGAAAAACGCTGCCGTGCGTGCCGCCGTGATGAAATTCTGTCAGGCCCGCCTCTCACCGCCACTCATCGGCCAGATTATCGCCGAGGCATCACTCGATGCCACCGAGGAGTATTACCGCGACGTTTACGACGAATATGTGGAGCGCCGCAAATGTCTGATAGACGGACTGAACCGCATCCCCGGCGTATATTCTCCCATTCCCATGGGTGCGTTCTACACCGTGGCCAAGTTGCCTGTCGATGATGCCGAGAAATTCTGCCGTTGGTGTCTGGAGAAATTCAACTACGAGGGCGAGACCGTGATGATGGCCCCTGCCTCGGGTTTCTACACCACACCTGGCGCCGGCATCAATCAGGTACGCATTGCCTATGTGCTGAAGAAAGACGACCTCATCCGTGCCCTCATCGTACTACGCAAGGCACTGGAAGCCTACCCGGGGCGCGTAGACGAACAATAACGACATCTCCTAACAGCATGAACCTCCCCCTGTTCATAGCCAAGCGTATCTATCACGACGAAGACGACCGCCGCAAGGTGAGCCGCCCGGCTATACGCATCGCCACTGCCGGCGTGGCCATCGGCCTTGCCGTGATGATCGTCTCGGTGTGTGTGGTAGTTGGATTCAAGCACACCATCCGCGACAAAGTAGTGGGGTTCGGCAGCCACATCACCGTGGCCGACTACATGACACTCCAAAGCGACGCCCCCTACCCCATCTGCATCGATGACAGCATGATGGAGGTTCTCCATGGCATCAAGGGAGTAACCCACGTACAACGGTTCTCGCAGAAACAGGGTATCCTCAAGACCGACGACGATTTCCTCGGTGTGGTGCTTAAGGGCGTGGGACCGGAGTACGACACCACTTTCATCAGCAACCATCTGGTTGAAGGCACCATGCCCGTGTTCAGCGATACATCGAGTACAAACAGGATTGTCGTCTCGAAACTGATTGCCGACAAGCTGCGCCTGAAGACAGGCGACCGCATCTATGCCTATTTCATGAACGACAATGATGTCCGCACCCGCCGTTTCGCCATCGCTGGCGTATACAATACCAACCTGAAGCATTTCGACGAGACCCTCTGCCTGACTGACCTCTACACCATATCAAGGCTCAACGGATGGGAGCCAGGACGGGTAAGTGGCGCAGAACTTACCGTAGGCGACTTCGATGCGCTCGAGGACATCGACCAGGAGATGAACGCAAAGGTAGACCGCACAGCCGACCACGACGGAGCCGTTATCTCTTCGCTGACCATCCAGAAGATGTATCCCCAAATATTTGCATGGCTGGACTTGCTCGACCTTGACGTATGGATTATCCTCGCCTTGATGATTGCCGTGGCAGGATTCACGATGATTTCAGGACTTCTCATCATTATCATTGAGCGTACCAGCATGATAGGCACATTGAAAGCCCTGGGTGCGAAAAACCGGTCAATACGCCACACGTTCTTGTGGTTTGCCGTCTTCATCATCGTAAAGGGGATGGTAATTGGCAATGTCATCGGCCTGGGAATATGCCTCCTACAACACTATTTCGGACTGGTGAAACTTGATGCCGAGACCTACTATGTAGACGTGGTGCCCGTCGAGGTCAACGTGCCCCTTATCCTGTTGCTCAACCTTGCTACGCTGCTCATCAGTGTGGTTGTCTTGATAGCGCCAAGTTTCCTCATCACGCACATCCAGCCTGCAAAAGCCATCAAATATGAGTAGATTTGTCGGTTTTTGTAGTCTATTTGCCACATAAATAATATTTCATCGAAAATTTGCACATTTTTTTTTGAAATGTGCAGAATAGATATTATCTTTGCACAAAATTTGTTTTTTTGTGCAACGGAACACTTTATGAGTTTCAACAAGACCATTGAGAAAAGTATTGTCTCGAACTGGAACTACGACGCCCTTACTGACTACAAGGGAGCCACTCTCCAATTCAATGATGTGGCCCGCAAGATAGAAAAGGTACACATCCTCCTGGAACAAATCGGAATCAAGAAAGGCGACAAGATCGCGTTGTGCGGTCGCAACAGTGCCCATTGGGCAGTGGCCTTTCTTGCCACGCTGTCGTATGGGGCAGTAGCCGTACCGATTCTCCATGAGTTCAATGCCGAACAGATACACAACATCGTAAACCATAGTGAGTCACGCATCCTCTTCGTGGGCGATGTCGTGGCCAAGACAATTGATGCCGAAGCCATGCCCCAACTGGAGGGAATCATCTTCCTACCCGACTTCTCGCTCCTGGTATCAAGATCGGAGGCACTCACCTATGGACGTGAGCACCTCAATGAACTTTTCGGAAAGAAATACCCCGAAAAGTTCAAGCCTACGGACGTGTGCTACTATGAAGACGATGAAGAAGAACTTGCCCTGATCAATTACACCAGCGGCACCACTGGCTTCTCGAAGGGTGTGATGCTTCCTTACCGCGCACTGATGGGCAATATCGAATTCATACTGGAGTATCTGGCGTATCCGTACATGAAACCCCAGACCAACATGCTGAGCATCCTTCCGATGGCCCATATGTATGGCATGGCTGTGGAATTCCTCTATCCCTTCATCTACGGCATCCACATCTACTTTCTCACCCGTCTCCCCTCCCCTGCCATCATTGCACAGGCTTTCTCCGACATCAAGCCGTCGCTCATCGTAACCGTACCGCTGATTATCGAGAAAATCATCCGCAAGAAAGTGTTTCCCAAGATACAGAACAATATCATGCGCCTGTTGCTCACCATGCCCGTCATCAGCAAACGGGTAAAGCAGAAAATCTGCGAGCAGGTGTATGAAGCCTTTGGCGGCAACGCCTATGAGGTCATCATTGGCGGTGCAGCACTCAACCAAGAGGTGGAGACATTCCTCCACAGCATCGACTTCCCCTATACCGTGGGCTATGGCACCACTGAATGTGCACCGCTGATAGCCTACAGCGACTACAAAGACCGGGTGCCCGGCAGTTGCGGCACACCTGTGAAAGGCATGGAGGTACGCATCCTCAGCCGTGACCCCGAAAATGTGGAAGGCGAGATAGTGACACGCGGGCGCAATGTGATGCTGGGCTACTACAAGAATGAGGAAGCCACTCGCGAAGCCATCGACAAAGACGGATGGTATCACACCGGCGACCTGGGCACGATGAGTGCCGACGGCCATATCTTCATCCGCGGCAGGAAGAAAAACATGCTGCTCAGCGCAAATGGGCAGAACGTATATCCCGAAGAGATTGAAGACCGTCTCAACAGTATGGCCCTGGTGGGCGAGAGCATTGTGGTGCAACGCGACGAAAAGTTCGTGGCCATCGTCCATCCCGACTACGACGAAGTCCGTAATCTTGGTTTCACCAACGAAGACCTCGTCAACGTGATGGAGCAGAACCGCAAGGACCTGAATACCGTTCTCCCCTCCTACAGCAAGATCTCCACCATCGAGATTCATCAGGAAGAATTTGCCAAGACTCCCAAGAAAAGCATCAAAAGATACTTATACCAAAACGTTTGAAAAATATACGTTATGGAATCAATACAGAATTTCAATACCTTAATAGAAAAGAGCATCATTGAGAATTGGAACCGTGATGCCCTTACCGACTACAAAGGCATCACGCTACAATATCACGACGTAGCCCGAAAGATAGAGAAACTGCATATCATGTTTGAGAGCAGCGGCGTGCAACGCGGCGACAAGATTGCCCTCTGCGGGCGCAACAGCGCAGGATGGGCATCAGCGTTCCTCGCCACCCTTACCTATGGTGCCGTGGCCGTTCCCATCCTCCACGAATTCACCTCCGACCAGATTCACAATATCGTGAACCACAGCGGTGCCAAACTCCTCTTTGCCGGCGATGTGGTTTCGACACAGGTAGACCCGACAAAGATGCCCGACATCGAAGGTATCATTTATATCCCCGACTACTCCCTGCTTTTCTCTCGTTCAGACAAACTCACCTTCGCCCGCGAACACCTGAACGAGATGTTTGGCAAGAAATTTCCTAAGTATTTCAGGGCTGAGCATGTGAAGTACTACAAGGAGGAGAGCCCCGACGAACTGGCCCTCATCAACTACACCAGCGGGACCACCGGTTTCTCGAAAGGCGTGATGATACCCTACCGCGCCATCTGGAGCAACTACGACTTCGCCTGTCATGTGATGGGTGACAATGTGAAGAAAGGCGACAACGTGCTCAGCGTACTGCCCATGGCGCATATGTACGGCATGTCGTTTGAGTTCATCTACGAATTCCTGCATGGCTGCCACGTCTATTACCTCACCCGTGTGCCTTCGCCCGCCATCATCGCCAAGGCATTCGCCGAAGTGAAGCCTGCCGTCATTATCGCCGTTCCACTGATCATCGAGAAGATTATCAAGAAGAAGGTATTCCCCAAGATACAGAACAACCGTATGCGCCTCTTGCTCAACATGCCCGTCATCAGCAAGAAAGTACGACAGACCATCCGCGAACAGGTGGTAAATGCATTTGGCGGGAATTTCTTCGAGGTGATTATCGGTGGTGCTGCATTCAACCAAGAGGTAGAGTCTTTCCTCAAGCGCATCGAATTCCCCTATACCGTAGGCTATGGTGCCACGGAGTGTGCTCCTATCATCTGCTATGCCGACTATCGTGACTTCAAGCAGGGCAGTTGCGGCAAGGCTGTCATCCACAACGAGATAAGAATCAACAGCGTCGACCCACAGAATATCCCAGGCGAAATCCTGGTGCGTGGCCTCAACGTGATGCTGGGCTACTACAAGAACGAGGAAGCCACCCGCGAGACCATCGACAAAGACGGATGGTACCACACCGGCGACCTGGGTGTGATGGACGAAGAAGGCAACGTCTTCATCAAAGGCCGTTCGAAGTACATGCTCCTGGGTGCCAATGGCCAGAACATCTACCCTGAGGAAATTGAAGACAAACTCAACTCAATGGCGATGGTGAACGAAAGCATCGTGATACAAGAGGAAGACCGACTGGTGGGTTTGGTTCATCCCGACCTTGAAGTAGCACAGTCGATGGGATTCACCCACAGCGACCTGGAGAACATCATGGAACAAAACCGCAAGGAGTTGAACAACGTGCTGCCTTCATACAGCAAAATAGCATCGATACGCATCCAGAGCGAGGAGTTCGAGAAGACACCCAAGAAAAGCATCAAGCGTTTCCTCTATCTAAAAGGATAAAGACTTAAAACCTTAATTTATTACTCAACTTTCGCAAGTAGGAATATTTAAGGACTGTAATAGGGTTAAAGCTATTCAGAGAGGGAAAAATATACCTCCAAATGGTAATGAATGGGGCAAATGTCCCTTTAACTTCCTTATAACTTCCCTTTAACTTCCGAAAGTTGAACATAGAGAAACTTGAATTAATAACCAGCCAAATCAGTCGGCACAACCTTTGTTGGCCAGGAATACGCCGATGAGGATGAGCGCGCTACCAGCATAAGCCACGACAGTCATGGGCTCATCAAGGAAGATGGCGCTGAAAATGACTGTTGTCACGGGAATGAGGTAGAGGTAATTCGACATCGTCACCGCACCGAGTTTGTTGATGGCGACATTCCATAACACAAAGCAGAAAAAGGACGCAACGAGTCCCAGGAAGAGCAAATTGAGCATCACCGTTCCTTTCATCAGTCCGGAAAGGTCGTATTGCCATGGCTTGAACAGAAGTATGATGAGCGATGTGAGCAGTCCGTATACAAACATCTTGCGGGTGAGGAAGACGGAGTCATAGCGGTCGCCCATCACCTTCACCAGATAGCAATACACGCCAAAACACAAGGAGGCTGCCACCGAGAGCATGTCGCCCAGCGGGTTGAGTTTCAGGATAACCTGCCCATTGAATATCACCACACCGATGCCCAACAACGCGAGCAACGACCCGATAATCAATATTTTCTTTACCTTGAGATACCTGTAAGTCAGCAGCACGAAGACCATGGTAAACAATGGCGACGTACTGACGATGAAACTCACATTATTGACATATGTGATACCCACCGCCATATTTTCCGTGATGAAATAGAGGGAGCCTCCTGTGACGCCCAGGGCCAACATCATCAACTCATCGCGCCAGTTGTCGGCCCATAATTTCCTGGAAGAGAAGGGCAAGACTGCCACATATGCCAATGCAAAGCGAACGATGAACACCTCGTCTGCTCTCATGCCATCCTGCATCAGTATTTTCGTGCTCACCAACGTGCTGCCCCATATCGAGACCACAACAATGGCCACGATATGATACAACAGACTATTTCCTGAAGAGTGCTTTGGAAGATTAGACATCTAATGAATAAAAAGCGCAAAATTATGCATACATACCCCTTGCTATCGTTATCTGCCAGTGAAATGCAGATAAAGGGTGTTTTTATATTTCAATTCGCTTGGAGAAAAGCGTCAACAAAAGGTCTTGGGTATCGGAGCTGTGTCTGTTTCCGACAATATGCAGGGTCAGTCGTTGAGTGATGCCGACCTTACCCTGCTGAGGGTCTCGGGAGTCATCTGCAGGTAATTGGCGATATAGTTGAGTGGGGCTCTCAGCACCACCTTCGGCATGAGTTTGCACATACGCTTGTACCTGTTTTGTGCGCTCTCGAATCGCACGAGGTCGGCGTGCACCTGCGACAGGATAAGCGACTCCTCGAGAATCTTACGGTAGAGAATCTGGATATTGACGTTGTGCAGCGCCACCTCTTCCAACCGCTGTTTGGGTAGGGCATAGCAGATGGAGTTTTCGAGTGCTTCTATCTGCAGTTTGGTGGGTTCCTCCCTGAACAAGCTCTCGATACACATCACGATGGTGCCGTCCACCCCGAGGTGCTCGGTAACAATGCGTGTCTTGTTCAGGTCGTGTTTCTCATAAAACTGCCGCACCAGTCCGGTATCAACATACAGTATCTCCCGGCAGACATCCCCTTCGGCAAGGATAATCTGTCCTTTGGTGTATTTCCTTGGCACGAGTACACTCTCAAGGATATCCAGCTCGTCGTGCGTCATGGTACTGTACTTTCGTGCCAGTTCGCGTGCAATGTCGCGTGTGGTATGAAGTTCCCTCATTCTCTTTCTCCTTTCTTATGGTAAGTTCCCTGTTTAGCTATATGAATTCACATGTTGTCAATCGAGTTTCAAGACAGCGAGGAAGGCTTTCTGAGGCACCTCTACGTTGCCGATTTGTTTCATCCTTTTCTTTCCTTTTTTCTGTTTTTCGAGCAGTTTGCGCTTTCTCGACACATCACCGCCATAGCATTTTGCCGTGACATCCTTGCGCACACATTTCACGGTTTCACGGGCAATGATTTTAGCCCCAATAGCGGCCTGTATGGCGATGTCAAACTGCTGTCGGGGTATGAGTTCCTTGAGTTTCTCGCACATCCGCCTTCCGAATGCCACGGCATTGTCCTGATGTGTGAGGGTCGACAATGCGTCTACGGGCTCGCCATTGAGCAGGATGTCGAGTTTGGCGAGTTTGGAAGGCCTGTATCCACAGATATAATAGTCGAACGACGCATATCCCTTCGAGATACTCTTGAGTTTGTCGTAAAAGTCGATCACGATTTCTCCCAATGGCAAGTAAAACATCAGTTCCACCCTGTTGCCGCTCACAAACTCCTGACTGATGAGTTCACCGCGCTTGTCGAGGCAGAGTTTCATGATAGGCCCGATAAAATTGGTCGTGGTGATGACAGAAGCCTTGATATACGGTTCCTCGATATGGTCGATGAGCGTGAGTTCGGGCAGTCCCGACGGGTTATGTACCTCTTTCGAGCCACCCTGCTTGTCGTAGACGACATACGACACGTTAGGCACGGTTGTGATGACATCCATGTCAAACTCCCTGTCCAACCGTTCCTGAATGATTTCCATATGGAGCAACCCCAGGAATCCGCACCTGAAGCCGAATCCCAGGGCCACGGAAGATTCCGGCGTAAACGACAGCGAAGCATCGTTGAGCTGCAGCTTTTCCAGTGATGAGCGGAGGTTTTCGTAGTCGGTGGGGTCGATGGGATAAACCCCTGCAAAGACCATGGGCTTCACCTCCTGGAATCCCTCAATGGCGTTCTGACAGGGTATTGCCACATGCGTGATGGTATCGCCCACCTTCACCTCCTTGGCGTCCTTAATTCCACTAATGATATAACCCACTTCTCCGGTACTGAGCACGTCGCGGGGAATCATGTCCATCTTGAGTACACCCACCTCATCCGCATCATACTCCATGCCGGTGTTGAAGAACTTCACCTTGTCGCCTTTCCTGATGCTTCCGTTCGTTATCTTGAAATAGGCTATGATTCCCCTGAAAGAGTTGAACACCGAGTCGAAGATAAGTGCCTGGAGCGGTGCCTTCGGGTCGCCCACGGGATGTGGAATGCGTTTGATTACGGCCTCGAGGATTTGCTCCACCCCCTCACCGGTCTTCCCCGAAGCCCTGATGATGTCTTCGTGGTCGCATCCGATGAGTTCCACGATTTCGTCCTCCACCTCGTCGGGCATGGCCGAGGGCATGTCGATCTTGTTGATGACGGGTATGATCTCCAGGTTGTGGTCAATGGCCATGTAGAGGTTGGAAATGGTCTGTGCCTGCACACCTTGTGTGGCATCTACCACCAGCAAGGCCCCTTCGCAGGCCGCAATACTCCGCGACACCTCGTACGAGAAATCTACATGTCCCGGTGTGTCGATGAGGTTGAGGATATAGTTTTTTCCTTCAAGGGCATATTCCATCTGTATGGCATGGCTCTTGATGGTGATGCCACGCTCACGCTCAAGGTCCATGTTATCAAGCATCTGCCCTTCGGTTATCTGTATGGTTTTCGTATGTTCGAGCAACCTGTCGGCCAGGGTAGACTTACCATGGTCGATATGCGCGATAATACAAAAATTCCTGATCAGCTCCATTATTCCTTAAGTAGGTTCTGTTTCCTAATACTTTACTTTCTCTTTTAAACGACAAAAATAAGAAAAAATATGCGTATTTTAGTACAATTCCCTTTGCCTGCATATTTTTTTAAGAATTTTAACGGATGTATGGCTCTTGCATAACTTGCGCTTTTGCGTTAGGGCGCGCCATTCAAGGCAAGAATGATAAAAATATCGTGTGTCATCATGTTTATGTGCGGAATTTTGTCTATTTTTGCACTTGTGAACAACAAAGAGAAGAAGACATGAGAAAACTCATTTATATCACGTTGGCCGTTATGGTGTTTTCCAGTTGCCAGGAGTCGCTCGAAGACCGTGCCTACCGTGAGACGCTGGAATTCAACAAGAAGTTCTGCCCGATGCGTGTCGACCCCACCGTCGTGCTCGACAGCATTGTGTTCGACAAGACAACCACCACGAAGTGCTCGTATTTCACGCTGGAAGGCATTGCCGACGACCTGGAAAATGCCCAGGCCAAGTCATCGACTATCCGTGAGGCGTTGGTTGCGGATATCAAGAACTCCCCCAATGAGAAGTTATTCAAGGAGGCTGGGTTCTCGTACCGCTTCGTCTACCATTCGGCAAGCGACAAGAATACCGTACTTTACCAAACCACCATTACGAAAGAAGACTACGAGTAAGGTTTGAGGTTTGACCTACCCCAAAAGGAATCTGCCTCCTTTGCGATAGTGCAAGGGAGGCAGATATGTGTTGAAATGTGTTGTAGAAGGGTTATCCAAGTTGGTCGAGGGCCCGGCAGAGTTGGTCGGGACAACTGGTGTTTTTCGCCCCGCATCGGATGCCGTCGAGTTTGCTCTTCACGTCTTCCACCTTCATTCCCCTGACCAAGGAGCAGATACCTTTCAGGTTGCCATTGCATCCACCATAGAAAGTCACCTCTTCAATAACGTCGTTATCGTCTACGGTCACTTCTATGAACTGGCTGCACGTACCCTGGGTCTTGTAATTGATGGTTCGTCTCGCCATTACTCTTCGGGTTTCATGTTGGTGTACACGGTCTGCACGTCGTCGAAATCCTCGAGCTTCTCCACCATCTTGTCGATGGTCTCACGCTGTTCGGGAGTGACATCCTTGAGGTCGTTGGGGATACGTGTGAACTCAGCTCCAGTCACCTCGAATCCCTCACTCTCAAGATGTTTCTGTATCTCACCGAAACTCTTCGGCTCGCCATAGATGGTGATTTCGTTGGTTTCCTCGTCTTCGTCAAACTCATCTTCCACCCCATAGTCGATCAGGTCGAGAATCAGTTCGTCCATATCAATGCCCTCCTTTTTCTTGAAAGTGAACACACACTTGTAGTCGAAGAGGAAACTCAGCGAGCCCTGCGTACCTAAGTTGCCATTGAACTTGTTGAACACTGAGCGCACGTCGCCCACGGTACGGGTAGTGTTGTCGGTCAGCGTCTCAACGAAGATGGCCACACCGTGAGGACCATATCCCTCATACGACACCTCCTTGTAGTCGCTTTGGTCTTTTCCCATCGCGTTCTTGATGGCCCTCTCGATATTGTCTTTCGGCATGTTCTCACGTTTCGCGTTGGCGATGATAGCACGCAACGTGGGATTGTTCTCAGGTTCCGGTCCACCTGCTTTCACGGCAATGCTGATTTGCTTGCCTATCCTGGTGAACGTCTTGGCCATATGGCCCCATCTCTTTAGTTTTGTCGCTTTGCGGTATTCGAATGCTCTTCCCATTGGAATAATAGTTTTATGTTTTACTTCTATTGATGTTTTTTCTTATAACCTAACTCAACTTTCGCAAAGATAAGTGCCAAGAAGGTTGAAAGATTACCTGAGTTCTGCATGGAGCTTTGCCTTCAGGTTGCCAATCAACTTGTTCATGATGGCTTCTATCTGCTTGTCGTTGAGTGTACGCTGTTCGTCTTGCAGAATGAAGTTCACGGCATAGCTTTTCTTCCCGGCTGGCAGGTTCTTGCCCTCGTATACATCGAAGAGCTCCACGCTCTTGAGGAGTTTCTTCTCCGTGGCCCTTGCGATCTGCTCGATTTGCGCAAACTCCACGTTCTTGTCGATGAGGAGTGCGAGGTCACGGCTCACTGCCGGGAATTTCCCGATTTCAGTAAACTGCACCTTGTTCTTTTTCACCAGTTTCATGAGGGCAGTCCAGTTGAAGTCGGCAAAATACACGGGTTGGTCGATACCAGCCGCCTTCACCAGTTTCGGAGACACAATACCCATCTCCACAAGCAGTTTTCCGCCTCTGTTCTCCAATGCCGTTGCCTTGGAGAAGACATCGTTGCCCGACTCACCTTGCGTCACCATTCCCTGTGGCACACCCATGCGTGCGAGCACGTTCTGCACGTAGGCTTTCAGTTCGTAGAAAGAACTGTCCTCGTCGGCATGCGCCCAACTGCCCGATACCCGTTTTCCGGTAACCCACAGGGCGAGGTGATACTCTTCCTTGTAAGCCCTCATGGGATCTTCGTTGTTTTTCTTCTCCGGGTCGAACTGGTAGCAGTTTCCGAATTCGAAGAAGCGGAGGTTGGGGTTGCGCCGGTTGACGTTGTATGCGATGCTCTCCAGTCCGCCGAAAAGCATGGTCTGCCGCATCACATTAAGGTCGCTGCTCAGCGGGTTGATGATACGCACGAGGTTGTCGGCATGGTAGGTGTTCAGCCCATCGTAGTAGGCAGCCTTGGTAAGCGAGTTGTTCATGATTTCACAGAAGCCACATCCCACGAGCTGTTCGGCAACAAGGTTATGGATTTTGTGCTTCTGGTCTTCATCGTTCTTGATGACCAATGAACTCTTGAGCTGGGTGGGAATCTCCACATTATTATACCCATAGATGCGGAGGATATCCTCCACCACGTCGCAGGGGCGCTGCACGTCGACCCTGTAAGCCGGAACGGTGATTTCGAGTTTCTCGTCGTCCTCACTGTCGATGGTCATCTCCAGGCTCTCGAGGATGCTCTTCACCGTCTGCCGTGGTATTTCCTTGCCGATGAGGGTGTTCACATAGTCATACCTCAAAGTGACATGGGCATCGGGAATGGGGTTGGGGTAGACATCGCAGATATCCATCGACACCTTTCCTCCCGCGAGTTGCTTGCAGAGGATGGCAGCCTGCTTCAGCGCGTAGATGATGCCGTTGGGGTCTACACCGCGCTCGAAGCGGAACGACGAGTCGGTGCTCAGTCCATGGCGGCGTGCGCTCTTCCTGATCCATGTGGGATGGAAATAGGCACTCTCGAGCACAACGTTGCGTGTGGTTTCATATGTGCCGCTGCCTTTTCCACCGAAAACACCGGCGATGCACATCGGCTCCTCCTCATTGCAGATGGCGAGGTCGTGGGAGCCGAGGATATGCTCCTCGCCGTCGAGGGTGACGAACTTCGTGCCCTCGGGCTGTGGCTTCACGATGATATGATGTCCTGTCACCATGTCCGCATCAAAGCAGTGGAGCGGCTGTCCGTAGGCATGCATCACGAAGTTGGTGATGTCGACGATGTTGTTGATGGGTCTGAGACCGATGGCCACAAGCTTGTTTTTCAGCCATTCAGGCGACTCCTTCACGTCGCAGTCGGTGATGCTTACGCAAGCATAGCGCCGGCATGCCTCCTCGTTCTCGATGGTCACCTTCACGGGCAGGTCGTGGTTGTCGACGGTGAAATCGTCGCATGAGGGCCTATGCAAGGCTGTGGGGTATCCGTTCTGCTTGAGCCACGCATAGAGGTCACGTGCCACGCCCCAGTGCGAGAGGGCATCGGCGCGGTTGGCAGTGATGTCGACCTCGATGAGCCAGTCGCTCTCAAGATGATAGTATTCTGCTGCCGGCGTGCCTACTACGGCATCTTCAGGCAGCACGATGATTCCGTCGTGGCTGGTGCCCACGCCTATCTCATCCTCGGCACAAATCATGCCGCACGACTCCACACCACGGAGCTTGGACTTCTTGATGACGAACTCCTTGTCGCCGTCGTAGAGCACACAACCCAGGTCGGCCACGATAACCTTTTGCCCTGCAGCCACGTTGGGTGCCCCACAAACGATTTGCGAAGGCTGCTCCTTGCCCAGGTCGACGGTCGTTACATGCAGGTGGTCGGAATTGGGGTGTGGGTCACAGGTCAACACCTTCCCCACGAAAAGTCCTTTCAGTCCACCTTTTACCGACTGCACTTCCTCGAGTGCGCCTACTTCCAGTCCGCTTGATGTCAGTGCCTTGCACACTTCCTCGGCCGAGAGGCTGAAATCCACGTATTCTTTCAGCCATTTATAAGAGATATTCATTTCTTTTGGATATTGTTTACTTCTAAAAAATCGTGCAAAATTACACAATTTCCATGAATCCAACAAAAAAAAGCACAACAATACTTTGTTGCGCTCTATTTTATGCTGACGAGCCAAGAGAGGGATGATGGTCCTTGGCTTGCCAGACAGTGGGTCCATGCCGCCTGAAGAATGTTTTTTCTCACTCTCCCACGAATGCGAGCAGGTAATCCACGGAACCGTTGAGACCAAACTTGCTCACGTCGAGCGACACGTCGTAGTTGCGTGCGTCGAACCACTCGGTGCCGGTGTATTTCTTGGTATAGAGTTCGCGGGTGTAGTCGTTGTCAACAATCATCAGTTTGGCATCAGCCTCGGTAACACCATATTTGTCGACGATACGCTTGATGCGCTTCTCCATCGGACTGTGAAGGAAAATCTTCAGGGCATTCTCATGGTCCCTGAAGATAAACGAGGCGCAACGCCCCACGATGACACACGATTCCTCCGACGCGATTTGCCTGATGACTGCGGCTTGCGCCTCGAAGAGTTCCCCCGAGGTAAGCTCTTCACCCAGAGCGTGGTATTCGTTGTCGACCATATACGACCTGTAGAACTGTGTGAAATCATCCCACCACGACTGGTTCCTGGCCTCGAGTTTCTCCACTGTCTCCTGTCCGATATCGAATTTCTTGGCCACCGCCTGCAGTATCTGTTTATCAAGCAATTTCACGCCCAGCCGCTTGGCGATTTCCGCCCCTACTTCATGACCGCCTGTACCAAATTGGCGGTTGATGGTAATGACGAATTTTTCGTGTTTGTCCATAATACTTTCGTTGATTTGATTACTTCTGATGCGAAGATACAGTAAAATCATGAGATATGCAAAAAAAACGGCTTTTTTTTGCGTTTTTTGCCTTGTCCCCAGTCACCAAAGGCATTTCCATCGATGGCCTTTTGAACGAACGACTCCGCTTTTTCGACCTCATGTGGAGTTATTTTTAACAAAAAAGAACGTGAAAAGACTTGGTAAATAAAAAAAATGTGTATATTTGCACTCTGTGAAATGATTACCAAAAACCGAAACATTAACCAAAATTTATATTATGGATCTTGAAGGAAGAAGAGAAAGTGAGAATGTAGAGGATCGCCGGGGCATGAGTGGCGGCGCGATGGCCGGTATGGGCATCGGTGGAATCATCCTCATAGGCTTGATAACACTGTTGATGGGAGGCAACCCCTTAGACATCATCCAGCAGACAGGAGGTCTCAGCATGGGTGGAGGCGAGGAAGAAGTGGCCGAAGGCCAGACCTTCTCTCCAGAGGAGGAGGCACAGGTGAAGTTCTGCAAACAAATCCTGGGCAGTACAGAGGACATCTGGTCGGCTGTGTTCCGCCAGAAATTCAATGCCGAGTATACCCCTCCCACCTTGGTGTTCTTTAAGAACGCTGTTCAAACCAACTGTGGTGGCGCCACCTCGGCAGTAGGTCCCTTCTATTGCTCTGCCGACCAGAAGCTGTATATCGACCTGTCGTTCTTCAAGCAGATGGAGACACAGTTGAAATCGGGCGGTGACTTTGCACGTGCCTATGTGATTGCCCACGAAGTGGGTCATCATGTGGAGAACCTGCTGGGTATACTGGGCAAGGCCCATGCGCAGATGCAACGCCTCGACCAGACACGTTCCAACCAGATGAGCGTGCGCCTGGAGTTGTTGGCCGACTACTATGCCGGGGTTTGGGCTCATTATGAGCACGAGGCTTTCGGCTCCTTGGACGACAGCGACCTGAAGGAAGCCATCAACTGCGCCCAGCATATTGGCGACAACTACCTGCAGGAACAGTCGCAGGGCTACTCGCAACCCGAGTCGTTCACCCATGGCACCTCCGACCAGCGCATGCGCTGGCTGAAGCGTGGATTTGATACCGGCGACATGAGCACCACCACCTTCACTGGCAACTACAGCGACCTGTAAATGATACAACAAGGCAATGTCATCACGATGCTCGGCACGGGCAATGCCTTTGTCACCCACTGCTATAACACATGCTTCACCCTGCAGAGTCAGGGTGGAGCATTGTTGCTTGTAGACGCAGGTGGTGGCAACGGCATCCTGGCACAACTGGAGCGTGCCGGCATCAACATCAGAGATATCCACGACCTCTACGTCACCCATGCCCATACCGACCATTTGCTCGGCGTGGTATGGGTAATGCGTGTGGCCTTGCAATATACCAGTCCGTTGCGTGTGTGGAGCCATCGCAAGGTGCTTGATGTGCTCACGGAAATCTGCCGTCAGCTATTACCCCCAAAGATATCGGGACGCATCGGAACTGTGGTAGAGATGAACTGCCTGGAAGACGGTGACCGTTTCGAGGTTGGCGACCTCGCCATACAGTGTTTCGACATCCATTCCACGAAAGAACGGCAGTTTGGCTTTACGGCGGCACTCCCCGACGGGCAGCGGCTCACTTGTCTTGGCGACGAGCCTTTCAGCGAGCTCTCCCTGCCATATGCCGAGGATGCCGACTGGCTGATGAGCGAGGCGTTCTGCCTATATGCCGACCGCGACCGCTTCAACCCCTACGAGAAACACCACAGCACCGCCCTCGATGCCGCCCGACTGGCAGAGCGGTTGCGTGTGAAGAACCTTATCCTCTACCACACCGAGGACAAGACCATCGCCACACGCCGTGAGCGTTATACCACCGAAGCCATGTCTGCCTTCAGTGGCCGTGTCTTTGTGCCCGATGACTTGGAAAGGATAGCGTTGTAGTTCGTTAAAGACTTTTTAGTGTTTGGAATATATATGTATAGGAGGTGTGTTCAAATCGTTCACACCTCCTATGCTGTCTATATATGCGGCACACATTTCCGCACAGCGTTCGCCGTCGACACCAGCCGAGACTATTCCACCGGCATATCCGGCACCTTCACCACACGGGAAGAGACCTTGCAGGCGGATATGCTGAAGCGTTTCCTTATCCCTGACAATGCGCACGGGAGCCGACGTGCGTGTTTCGACGGCAATAAGCACTGCCTCGTTGGTGAGGAAGCCCTTATGGTGCTTCCCGAAAAATGCGAAACCTTTCCTCAACCTCGAGGCAATCTGCTCCGGCAACCAGAAATGCAGCGGACTGGGCACCAAACCTGGTGCATACGACGACTCCGGCAGGTCATAGCCCAACTTCTCGTTTACGAAGTCGAACATCCGCTGCGCTGGCGCCGTCTGCCTGCGGTTTCCTTGTTCCCAGCACGTCTGTTCAAGCCGTTCCTGCATGTCGAGCATGCGCAAGGGGCTATCGCCCTCCACGTCCTCCGGCCTCGTTTCTACCACCATGCCACTGTTCGACCATTTCGTTCCACGGTTGCTCGGGCTCATGCCATTGACCACAATCTGCCTTAGTCCTGTGGCTGCCGGGATGACAAAGCCTCCAGGGCACATGCAGAATGAGTAGACGCCACGTCCGTCGACCTGTGTGGTGAGGCTGTATTCCGCTGCCGGAAGATATTTCCCCCTACCCTCACGGTTGTGATATTGTATCTGGTCGATGAGATGCGCAGGGTGCTCCAGTCGCACACCGACGGCCAGTCCCTTGGGTTCTATCTCTACCTTTGCCGTGTGCAGGTAGCGATAGACATCACGTGCCGAATGGCCCGTGGCGAGGATTACCGGTCCGCGGAATGTCTTCGTCTGCCCGTCGGTTGAGCACTCAGCCTCTATGCCCACCACCATGTCGCCCTTAACGATGAGCCGTGTCATGCGGGTCTGGAAATGCACCTCGCCCCCGCAGCGTATGATGGTGTTGCGCATGTTCTCGATGACCCTTGGCAACTTGTCGGTGCCGATATGGGGATGGGCATCGGCCAGGATATCCGTAGAAGCCCCATGTTGGCAGAACACATGTAGGATTTTCTCCACATTGCCCCTTTTCTTCGACCGTGTGTAGAGTTTGCCGTCGGAAAACGCTCCTGCACCGCCTTCACCGAAACTGTAGTTGCTTTCGGGGTCCACCTTCTGGTTGCGGGTGATGGCTGCGAGGTCGCGCTTGCGCTCATGCACGTCCTTCCCCCGTTCCACGACGATGGGGCGCAGTCCCAGTTCGATGAGCCGCAGCGAGGCGAAGAGTCCTGCTGGTCCCTCTCCCACTACCACCACCGTTCTTGACTCCGACACATCACCATACGCTGTCTTCTTGAATGCATCATCCTCAGGTTCCTCATTGATATAAACCCTGATGGTGAGGTTGACAAAGACGGTGCGCTGACGGGCATCGATGCTGCGGCGCAACACCCTGACATGGGTGATGGTGCGCGCGTCGATAGCCTGTTCTTCTGCCACATATCGAACGATGGCCTGCATCGAAGCCGCTTGGTGAGGCAACACCCTTATCTGGAGTTCCTTGATCATGGAGAAACGATTATTAAATCAGTTTTGCTGAAAAAGGCCACCTGTTTTGCACAAGTGGCCTCATATTTGTCTGTATGCCGGAGATTAGAAGTTGATACCGATGTTGATGCCAAGAGAGTGTCCGTGTGATGACGGTTCACCCTTTGCATCAGCGATGTTGGAGAGGCCAAACTGATAGAGTGCCTCAGCGTAGAGGTTGTTCCATTCCACGCCACATCCAACCTTGAGACCCACCTCAGGATGCTTCAGATACCTGTAGTTACCCGAAACGCCAATAGCCAGATAAGGGCCGATGAATGGCAGTATGGCAATATTGTCTTCTGCAGTGACACCATATTTAATCAGCACAGGCACTTCAAGATAGTTAAGATGGCCATCAGGAAGGTTAACATCGAAATCAGGAACTTTACTTGACTTCAAATCCTTGCCACCACGCTCTGAGTAGTACAGACCACTCTCAAGGAATACAGGTGCTGCATCGGAGACGCGGAGACCCACAACACCACCCATCACAAAACCGGTGCGGCCTTTATCCGACTCGATATCACCACCGATACTGCTGAAATTGACACCAAGGCGAACACCCCAATAGAGATGTTCCTCATCAAGTGAGAATCCGCCGCTGCTGAACTGAGCGAACGAGGGAGCTGCAAACAAACATGCTACGATAGCAATTAACAATTTCTTCATAATAGATATCATTTTAAGATTAAAACATTCCAATTTTTGATTATTGATTGCAAAGTAAAGGTTTTTTTTTGATTTTACAAAATAATTAACCAAAAAAACGTCTTACTCAACTTTCGCAAGTAGGATTATTTAAGGACTATAATAGGGTTAAAGCTATTCAGATAGGGAAAAATATACCTCCAAATGGTAATGAATGGGGCAAATGTCCCTTTAACATTGGCTTCGCCGATGTTTTCTGGCCATGGCATAGCACAAACAAGTTTGGCTCTGCTCATTTGGCTTAACGAAAACATTCCCTTTAACTTCCTTATAACTTTAACTTCCGAAAGTTGAGCGAATGCGAAACTTGAAACGTCTTATATATCTTTATAGAGTTCATGGGGAATTAATAAGGACATTGCTGAGACGTAGCCAAAAATCGTTGCATAGCGGCAATTTTCAAAGTCGCGATGAGGAGAAGGTAGACAGGAAGTGTGTTTTCCGCCTGCCGAACGTGAGCTACTTCTGCCGAAGGCCAGTTTCCATTTTTCAATCTATCCAAACACTCCATTTCGTCGAGCCATCCGAAATTTCGTCGAAATAATCCCTGCATTTCGTCGAAAACCATTTTGAGAGGGTGCATCCTTACCGTAATTTTGCATGCAGAAAAACGAGGGCCACTATATGTGACCGTAAATCATCAACCCCACAAGCGACCAAAACAAAAAAAAACATATGAGACTGACAAGAAAATATCTCAGGACTTTGATGAGCATCACCATGATGCTTGTTTGCTCGGTGGCATTCGCTCAATCCACCGTAGTCAAAGGAACTGTTAAAGATAAGAACCTCGGCGAAGGCGAGTCGTTTGCCACCATTAGAATATTCCCAACCGGCAAATCAGAAGGCGCCATCGCCATGTTCCTCACCGATGCCGACGGCAATTTCAACCAGAATGTAGAAGGCAATGGCACCTACGACATCGTCATCAGCAGCGTGGGCAAGGAAGACATCCGCCAGAGCATCACCCTCGGCAATAACAAGGAACTTGACCTCGGAACTATTCTCATGAACGAAGACGCCAAGACGCTTGCCGGCGTGGAGGTCGTAGCCCAGAAACCTCTGGTGAAGATGGAAGTAGACAAGATGACCTACCGGGTGGAAGACGATGTCGACTCAAAGTCGAGCACGGTGCTCGACATGTTGCGTAAGGTGCCCATGGTGTCGGTCGACGGTCAGGACAACATCACCGTAAACGGTTCCTCAGCCTTCAAGGTATATGTCGACGGCAAGCCCAACGTGATGTTCTCTAGCAACCCTTCGATGATTTTCAAGAGCATGCCCGCATCAATGGTGAAGACCATCGAAGTAGTCACCAATCCCGGTGCGCGGTTTGATGCCGAAGGTGCCTCCGGCGTACTCAACATCGTGATGAACAAGCAGATGATGAGCGGTTTGGGCGGTGCTCCTGGTGCAGCTCCCTCAGCCGATGGCTACAACGGCACGATCAGGGCTTCCATAGGAACAAGGGCGCTTGGCGGCGGTGTGATGCTGAGCGGTCAGAAAGGCAAATTCTCATATAGCGCCAATGTGATGGAGAACTACTCCAAGCCTGGTGCCACCGTAGTAGAGATGGACCAGGAGAATGGTGGCACCACCATCCGTACCGTTGCCTCGACAAAGACCCGTCTGCCCTTCACCCTCGGGAGCCTGAGCCTCGGCTACGACCTCGATGCCATGAGTTCGGTAAACGCCACCTTCTCGCTTACCAGCCTATCGCTACGCAATACTGGGCTCACCACAACCCAGATGCTCTTTGGACAGGGCAACAACGGCTTCAGCTACGACAACAACATGAAGATGAAGAACGGCCGCACCTCGTTCAGCGCCAATCTTGACTACCAGCGTTTCTTCAACCCCGAACGCACGAAGTCAATCATCGTCACCTACCAACTGAGCCTCAGCCCGTCGAAGACAGAACAGCGCAACGACTTCGAGAAGGTAGACAACACCTTCATCGACCTCACCGACCGCTACTCCGACGTCAAGGACAATACCACCGACCACACCGTGCAGGTAGACTACACCACCCCATTGGCCACCGGCCAGACATTCAACACCGGTGCCAAACTGATGACACGCAAAGCCACATCCGACTCCAAATACTATCTCGACGACGTGTTCGACAACAACCAGAGCCTCGACTATGAATACCGCAACACCATCCTCGCAGGCTACACGGAGTATGAGGGCTCGTTCGACAAGTACAGCGCCAAGGCAGGACTCCGCTATGAGCATACCTGGCAAGACGTGGAATACCACTTCGGCAACGGCACCAACTTCTCCAAGGACTATGGCTGCCTCGTTCCTTCTGCCAGCGTCTCTTTCTCGCCGAGCATGACCAGCAACATCGGTCTGACCTACAATATGCGCATATCACGTCCGGGTATTACCTACCTGAACCCCTATGTCGACCATAGCGACCCCAACAGCCTCACCTATGGCAATACCAACCTCGACGTAGAGAAGTCGCACAATATCGCCTTGGTCTACAATCTGTTCACCTCGAAACTGATGATGAACCTCAACCTGCACTACAACTACACCGGCAACGGCATCGAGCAGTATAGTTTCTACGACAACAACCTGCTCAATACCACATACGGGAACATCGTGAAGCGCTCACAGACCGGCGTGAACGTGTTCGCCAACTGGCTGGCCCTGAAAGACACCCGTCTCTTCGTGAACGGCAGCCTCAACTACACCGACATGCGCAGCGACAACGTGAATTCACGCAACCACGGCTGGCAGGCCACCGCCATGATGGGTATCCAGCAGACGCTCCCCCTCGACCTGAAGCTGAGCACCTACCTCATCACCTCGAGCAAGACAAAGACCCTGCAAGGTTATACCAGCGGATTCAACATGCTCACCGCCAGTCTCTCGAAGACGTTCTTCAACGACAAACTCACCGTCGGCGTGACGGCATTGACCGGCCTCTCCAGCGGTGGTGACCTGAAAATCGAGAGCTACAGCAGCGGCACGAACTTCTCGCAGCGCACCTCCATCAAGGTCCCCATGAGCGGACTGACCCTCAGTGTGAGCTACACCTTCGGCAAATCCAACTTCAGGACCAAGCAACATGTTTCGAAAGTCACCAACGACTATATCGAGCAGCAGTCGCAAGGTGAGATACTCAACAGCGCAGGCGGCGGCACCGGAACAGGTGCTGGAGCAGGCATGGGAGGTGGAACCATGACAAGATAACAACGCGATAACTTATTAACTCAACAACTCAACTCATTCTAACTCAGGGTGTGCCGAAAAGCAACGACTGGCAACAACCGGCGGGAAGCTTCTGGCACACCCACTTTTTTCCAACGATTTTCCGTAATCTTGCGACATAAAATGCCCACGAATGGCTAAACGCTCTTTTTTTTCATACAAGCATACGTTTTCAAAAAATTATTTCATATATTTGCACTATGAAGCGACTCAAGAAAAAAGACATCATACTGCTGTTGATGCAGTTGTCATTCTGGGCAATGATATTATTGTTGCCATCGGTGACCGCCCTCCTCACCACCCGTGAGACATCGGCAGCGATGGCATCGTTGAGGATTACATGGTTCAACCTGCAGTCGCCATTCATCCTCTATTTCGTCAACTTCTACCTGTTGTGGAGATTCCTATTCGACAAACGCCGCTACAAGACGTTCGTATTGGTGAACTTTATCCTGTTCGCAGCAATCAACTACAGGATTTTCTTCATCAGGAGTTACCCAGGAATGGAAATGCCGCACAATTGGTGGATAGGAATGCTCGCCGGGCTTTTTGTCTACTTCCTCCTCAACTGTGCTGCCGTCACCGTGGCCATTGCCATTCGGCACTTCCTGAAGACCCGTGAGATGATGCGGCGGTTTGAAGAAGAGAAACGCAAGAACGTGGAAGCCGAACTGGCATGGCTGAAGAACCAAATCAATCCCCACTTCCTCTTCAACACGCTCAACAACATCTCAAGCCTCACCCAAATCGACCCCGATGGTGCCCAGGACGCAATCGCCCAGTTGAGCGACTTGCTACGGTATGCCATCTACAAGACCGACAAGCCACTCGTACCTATCGCAGGCGAGGTGGAATTCATGCGCAACTACATCGGACTGATGCAACTGCGCTGCAATGAGAAGACACAAGTGCGCACGACATTCAACATAGCCGACAATCAACTTGAGGTGGCTCCCCTACTCTTCATCTCACTGATAGAGAATGCCTTCAAGCATGGGGTAAGCAGCAACAAACCCTCACATATCGACATCAGTCTGGCAGCACAAGACGGTGCACTGACATTTACCTGCGACAACTCCAACTACCCCAAGAACGATGCCGACCGCAGCGGCAGCGGCATAGGGTTGGAAAACACCCGCCGTAGGCTGGAACTGATGTACCACGACCGCTACACTTGGGAGCAGACGCTCGACAATGACATCTACCATGTAAAAATCGACATACAACCATGAGACCACTCACCTGTATCATCATCGACGACGAGCCGCTGGCCGTGAAACTCCTTGAGTCGTTCGTTACCAAAACCCCCGGTCTGGAACTGGTGGCCTCGTTCACCGACTCAGTGGAAGCCATCGCCAACGTGAAGGAAAAGGCACCCGACCTGTTGTTCCTCGACATCCAGATGCCCGACATCAACGGCATGGAGTTGGCCCGGATGATACCACCAGAGACTCGCATCATCTTCACCACCGCATTCCAGGAGTTTGCCCTGGAGAGTTATGAGGTGTCGGCCCTCGACTTCCTGCTCAAGCCTATCCGCTACAACAAGTTCCTCGCTGCCGTGGAAAAAGCCCGTACATGGTACAGTCACACTGAAATGACAGAACCCACCACTGAGAATAATTCCACCTCTACCGATACCGTCTTCATCAAGGTCGATGGGGAGTTCCACCAGATAGCCTTCTCCAACATCCTCTATGTAGCCGGCATGAAAGACTATGTGATGTTCTATCTCGAAGGCGAGCGAAAACCCCTCATCACCTATCTTAGGATGAAAGCCGTGGAAGACCTATTGCCTGAAAGCCAGTTCATGCGCGTGCACCGGTCATACATCGTTGCGCTGAACAAAATCCGCAGTGTCGACCGCAACGACTGCATCTATATCGGCGACGAAATCATACGCGTGACCGAGGCATACCGCGAACAATTCAACAACTACCTGAAATCAAGGTTCCCAGGCTAAAAGCAGACTTTATACCATAAAAGTATTTAAAGACCTTAAAACCTTTATGGCCATAAAGCTCTTATTGTCTTTAGCACTTCTAAAGCCCTCAGAAACAGTCATTCGAAATAAAAACCAGCAATAGTTTGGGTTTTCGCGATAAAGTTAGTAATTTTGCCACGAAGGGCAAGTCGTGCCATCGCCCTCACATAGGAAAAGATTGGAAAAGTACCCTTTAGAGAAGAAGATGACGAGAAAGACTTTATTGTGCTTACTGCTTTTTGTTGTAGGCTTCATGCCATCGCATGCCGTATTGAAAGAGGCCGACCTGGCCAGTACGCTGACCATCCTACGCCAGGAACTGACAGACTACTATGCCGAACTCCAGGCAGAGGCCGAAAACCATAAAGCCTACCGCAACCAAGTAATCAGCGACCTCATCGGCATTTCCATGCGCAGCAACCAAAGTGCGCTGATGCTCTATTCCCAGAAGTCGGAATATGTGTTCGACCTTACCTACGCATGCAATGAGGTGACCAATCTTTACCGTGACTACCATGACAAGATCATGCCTTTCCGCTCGAGCATCAACAACATCGACATCGAGATTGCCCGTTACGACAGTCTGGTGACCAACCTGAACAAGATGCCGGTGAGGAGTCTCTCCGAGCGTGCTGCCATCGACCGCAACGTCTGTCTTACCCTTGCCGTGTGCATCGACCGCACGCTGAAAGAGAACCGCCAGAACATGAGCGACTACATCAAAATCTACCGCACCACGGAGAGTCAGCTCAGTGCCCTCAACGACTATGCCAACCTGCGCTACAACGAGATACAGAACAGCATCTTCGTGAACCGCGGCGAAAACTATCTCAGCATCCTCTCCCATCTTGGCAACCACCTCTCGAAGACCACCGAGACGGTGAAAGAGAAATACGAGCCCAACCTCAAAGTAGACTCGCAGTGGGATAGCCGCATGATCATATGGCTCTTCCTGACAATGGGAATCTTCGGGCTGGCAGCCATTCTCGTGGGGTATTTCGGAGCCAGGTTCCTCGTTCCCCAGCGCCTGCGCACGAAGGAGTTCATGCGGAAACGGTCGCTCATCATCTTCACCGCCGCCGTCCTCATCTTCGCCGTCGCCCTACAGATTATACGGGTATCATGGAGCCAGAACTTCTATATCATGGCCAGCAGCCTGCTCACACAATATGCATGGCTGCTCGGCGTGATACTCCTCTCATTGCTGGCCCGTGTAGAAGCCACACAGCTGCGTAATGCCCTACGTATCTACGCTCCGCTCCTCGTCATCGGATTCATCGTCATCACCTTCCGCATCATCTTGATTCCCAACGAGTTGGTGAACATGATTTTTCCACCGATGCTGTTGGTCTGTACCATTTGGCAGTGGTGGGTCATCCGGTGCTACAACCACAACATCCCCCGTTCCGACATGTTCTATACCTATGTGTCACTACTGGTGTTCGTCGTGGCGGTAGTTGCATCGTGGATGGGATATACCCTGATGAGCGTGCAGCTGCTCATCTGGTGGATTATGCAACTCACCTGCATCCTCACCATCACCTGCCTGAGGTCGTGGATCAAAGACTATGGCCACCGACATCAATTCGAGTCGAAACCTATCACCGAGTCATGGTTCTACGACCTACTCTACAGCGTCCTGCTACCTTCTCTTGCCGTCATATCGGTGCTGTTGTCCATCTTCTGGGCTGCCGCCGTATTCAATCTCACCGACCTCACCTGGAAGGTGTTCACCTATAAGTTCATCGATTCGCCCAACATCACCATCAGCGTGCTCAACATCGCCATCGCCATCATCCTGTGGATGGTCTTCTCCTATATCAACCGCACGGCGAAAGCGCTGCTCAAGCACCATTACACGCAAAGCGACCCCATGTCGGCAGAGAGCAGCTTCGTCATGGGCAAGAACATCATCCAGGTATTGGTATGGGGCATATGGTTCATCATCATCCTCGCTATCTGTCATGTGAAAAGTACCTGGCTCGTAGTGGTGTCGGGTGGCCTCTCTGCAGGTGTAGGTTTTGCATCGAAAGATATCCTCGAGAACATCTATTATGGTCTGTCGCTCATGGCGGGCCGCATCAAGGTAGGCGATTGGATTGTGTGCGACGGCATACGTGGAAAGGTCAACTCCATCAGTTACACGAGTACGACCCTCGAAGCCATCGACGGTTCGGTCATCGCCTTCCAGAACAGCCAGCTCTTCAACAAGAACTACAAGAACATGACGAAGAACCATGGCTATGAGATGCATCTCCTCGATGTGGGCGTGGCCTATGGTACCGACATCGACCGCTGCCGACAGCTGCTGATAGACGAGGTTTCGAAACTCGACTTCATCGACAAGGAGCATGGCGTACAGGTAGTGTTGCGTGAGTTCGGAGAGAGCAGCGTCAACCTGCAGTTGCTGGTATGGGTACCCGTACTCACACAGTATGTGAACGACTGCGAAATCCTGGAATGTGTATACAATACGCTCAGAAACAACGGCATTACCATACCATTCCCCCAGCGCGACCTGCATATCGTCAGCGACAGGAAAAAGCAAGATGCCTGATCTCTACAAATACGGATAGATACAGCAAACTTTTTTCCAAAATCGGCATCTTTTTCACGAAAGAAAAACAATTCTTCATCCAACAGGTTTCATAATCAAGTTTTTTTGGCTAATTTTGCCGCGAAAAAGAATCAGCATGACCATGATGAAGAAAACATTGTTAGACTATAGATGCCTTGCCGTGATGATATTGTTCTTATGTGGATGCCTTCCCTCTTCAGTGAGGGCCGCTTCACATGCCCTGACGGCGAAGAAAGGCAACACTCCTTTTTCCATTTTCAAGAACCTTTGGGAAGAGCAAGGCAACACCATAGACGAATTCAACCTCCTTACTCCAATATCCAAGCCTTCGCTCGAGGAAATCACCCCATTGTTGAAGAAAGCGCTGAAGGTAAAGGAAGACGTCAGCCTCAGCGACACGCTCTGTGTAGGCAGGATCCTAACCACCATGCTCCAAGCAAGATATGGCGTCAAGCCCAACGAGAAGAATGATTTCCTCGCCATTCAATACAGCACCTCGACAGCCGACTTCGACAACTACCTTCGCCTATACCCTACCTCAAAATTTGCTGCCGAGGCAGAAGCCCGAAAGGTCTGTTTCGAGGAAAACGAGAAATGGCTGGTGGCCCAGGAAGGGGGCAAGAGGGAAGACTATGAGGCTTTTGCCGAATATTGTGCCGGTCAAGACCCCTGCGCATATGATGGATGCGAGAACATCAGTGCCACCAACCACCGCCGCGCTGAAGCCGTGACCGCTTGGTATACACTCTGCGACCGCTCGAACGGCAGCGACTTCGCCATCTACAACGACTTTGCCGACTATCTTGAAGCATATGGCTCGACGGGGGTGTTCACCAAAGCTGCCAACGACAGCATAGACTTGAACAAAGACAAATTCGACTGGCATGTGGCCACCACGTCGCACACCTTGCCTGCATACCAGACCTATCTGGCCGACCATCCAGACGGCCGCTACACATGGTTTGCCGAAGACAATGTAGCACAGATGACCTTATGGGATAACGCTGTTGCCAGCGACCAGTATTCCGACTATTGCGCCTATTACCACCAATTCCCCGACGGACTCTACGCCACCGAGGCCATTGAGAAAGTGAAGACCTTTGAAACTGCCGACTGGACAGCAACGAAGAAGAAGAACACCCTTGCCGCCTACGAGAAATTCGTAGCGCAATATCCCAATGGCTATTATGCCAGCGAAGCACAAAACAAAATCACGGAAATCCGTCTTGCCCCCTACCTGAAGGAAGCGCCGTCGTTCAACTCCATCTCCCATGTGGGGTTCTATTCCCATCCCGGCTACTCACTCATCTGTTTGGGCAACATCGACAAGAACAACAGGATGACTATCTCGCTGAAAGGCCCTACAGGATTCAGCAAGACCCTCGCGCCCGGAAAATACGAATGGGTGAGGGTTCGCAACGGCAACTACAAGATTCTTGTACAAGCCAGCAAGACAGAGAACTGGTGGGGTAATGCTTCTTTCGAAAACAAAATGTATGCCGGAGCCTGGTCTACCTACACCAACACCTTGTTTGGCGTGCAGAAAGTGACCAATAAGGACGAGGACGCCCTCCTGAAGATGAGGGAGGACATTGCGGTGAAAGCAGCCGAAGAGGAAATCAATACAAGGAAATACATCTTGGGGATTGAGAATTGAAAATTGAAAATCAAAAAGACAAGGGACAGTATGATGACAATACTGTCTCTTTTTTTTCAACATGATGCAATCGTTTGCACGCTGAAATGCAAGCATTCTTCCTGTCGTTGACAACAACGATTCACAAAAAGCATTACATTTGTCGAAAATTTGTCAACTACCAATCATCATGAGAATCAAACTATTAGCACTATTCTTCTTGCTCACCCCTGTAGGCCTGTTGGCACAAGGGTGGCCTGCCGAATATGGCGGTGTGATGCTGCAGGGATTCTACTGGGATTCCTACAGCGAGACGAAATGGGAAGACCTGACCAACCAGGCCGATGAACTATCCAAATATTTCAGTCTGATCTGGGTGCCCAACTCAGGAATGACCTCTGGTTTCTATCACAACAACAACAGTACGTCGATGGGCTACGACCCCTGTTTCTGGCTCAACCACAACTCGTGCTGGGGTACAGAGGAGCAATTGCGGACGATGATAAACACCTTCAAGGCCAAAGGTACTGGCATTATCGAAGACGTGGTCATCAACCACAAAAACGGTCTCAACGACTGGTGTGATTTCCCTCAAGAGTCATGGGGAGACAAAGAGTTGACATGGTCGTGTGCCGATATCTGCAGCGGTGACGATGGTGGATACCCTGAGAGTCTGGGATATTCCATCTGCGGCAACTACGACACTGGTGACGATTTCAGCGGCTACCGAGACCTCGACCATACCAGCAGCAATGTGCAGGAAAACGTGAAAACCTATCTCTACTTCCTGCTTCATGAACTCGGGTACGCCGGATTCCGCTACGACATGGTGAAAGGTTATGGCGCACAATACACCGAACTTTATAACAAATATGCCGAGCCCCAATTCTCCGTAGGTGAATACTGGGACAGCAAAGACAATATCTACCACTGGGTCGATGCCACCCACAAGACTTCCGCGGCCTTCGATTTCGGACTGAAATATACCATCAACTCTGCCTTCGGCAGCAGCAACTGGAGTGCGCTGAACGACAAGGGAATGGCTGCCGATGTCAATTACAGCAGATACTCCGTGACCTTCGTCGACAACCACGACACCTATCGCAATTACGACAGGCTGGGCAACAACGTATTGGCAGCCAATGCCTTCCTCCTTGCCATGCCCGGCACTCCCTGCATCTTCTGGCCTCACTGGACTGCCTACAAGAACGAACTGAAGAAGATGATCAAGGCCCGTCAGGCTGTAGGTATCACCAATGAAAGCAAAATCAAGGAACAGCATGAGCAAGGCGGTGGATATGTGACCAAAGTGGAAGGCGAACAAGGCAAATACGTACTCGTCATCAGCGGCTATGTAACGGATTACGACACCGACGGCTTCGTGGCTGTCTCCACAGGCACCGCCGCCAACCCCAACTATGCGTTCTATGTGAGCAATAATGTGGACCTGGGCGACCTCACTGCCACGCCACAGGTGAGCGCAGAGCCTGGCAACTACTACCCCAGTGTGAGTACTACACTGAGTGCCTCGAAACCTGGTGCCACTATCGTCTATACCACCGACGGCAGTGAGCCTACTGCCTCCACCGACACAAAGACCACCAGCAGCGTAGACTTCACCTTCGACCAGACGACCACGCTCAAGGCCGGCATCCTCTACGACGGCGAGGTGTTCAACATCGAAGAATACACCTACAACATCAGTCAATCTGCCCTCCGTATCTATGCCCGCAGTCTGAGCGATACCCAGATGTATTTCTATACCTACGATGACAACTTGGTGAAAATCAACGGCGAATGGGATGCCCCGGGCAACACCATCAACAACACGACAGTCATCGATGGCAAGACATGGTATTACTATGACTACGACCTGAAAACATACCCCACCCTGAGAATCATTGTGAGAGACGAAAAAGGCAGCCGCTATCCTGCCGACGGACAGCCCGGTGTAAAGATCGACGACATCAAGGACAAACCATACATCATTCTCGACGGAAACAGCATCAAGACCTACAATGAGGACGAAGTGGATGCATTCGGCACCTACTATCTGGTGAGCGAAGAACTGACGGACGGAAGACAGTTGGAGACATTTAAGTTCCAGAATGTACGTCGTCGCGGTGACGGTGATCCTCTCGACGAGAATCTTTTCTCCCTGACGGTGAACGACCATGACATCCCCTCTGGTGGTATGAACTACTATGTGGCAGGTATCGACGAAAACGGCAAGGAAGTGACCTACAGGCCCGACAGAAACTATGGCCTGGCGATGAATCCCAACGACAACAAATATAACGACCAGGACGGCAATACCCGTGAAACCCCGGCATACCAGAGTTTCGACAAATGCAAGCAGTCGAACTCCTTCTGCTTTACATTGGAGAAAGGCAAGGCCGCTTCCTACACCTGGTCGCTCAACACCGGTAGTTCGGGCAATGTAGGCGTGGACGCCGACTGGCACTACGACGTAAACAAATGGTATGGCTACCCCTACGGCCCCTATAGCGTGGCACTCAACCTGAACAAGAGCATTGCCGACGATGAAGACGGTTTCTACCTCTTCGGCAACCTCAACTGGAACGGTACTGACTGGGTGTGGGAAGCCCAGAGAGACGAGAAATTCAAGTTCGTGCGCGACGTGACACAACCCGACAGCCTCGTCTACTACGTCGACGTGAGCAACGAGGGGCATCCTTTCGAAAACCTCTACCTGATTTTGGCACCCAGCACCTTGCTCGACACACCTGTCAGCGATTGGGACAACAACAACTGGAACAAGGCCATTCGTATGATGGCTCCTGCCGACCGCAATGCCATCGCCCTGTCGGGCGGTCTCACCGTACCCGATGACAATGGTATCGGCAACAAGAACCAGGCATTCAACCCAGAGATTGATGCTGCCGTCTACGACAGTTACCGCCTCTATATCAATCTCACGTCGGCCACCTATGGTGTCATCTTCAAGACCTCTCCCTATATCGTCGGCACTGCCGTAAAAAAAGAGTTCACGGCTCCTGATGAGGCCATCGCCCTGGAATGGGATGACCAGGAGGAATGCTACAAATACAAGGGAGAGTTTACCAATGGCGGTGAGATGCGGTTCATCGTCAACAAATCGTACAAACTAAACTGGAGCGAAGACAGTGAAGTGCCTGGAATCAGCACCACCGATGGCGACTACTACAACCATGTGGCATACGACACCAAGGGCAGCGAAAGCGAAGACCAATTAAGTGGCAGCCGCATCACCTTCAACGCTCCCACGGGCACCTATACCCTCCGCTTCTACATGGGAGAAGATGGCGCTGACTCCTACTACACCCTGAGCCGTGACATCCCCATGCGCAACATGACCTACATCAGCAGCGCCACCACTGGCGAGAAATATGGCGAAATCGTGGAGAGCACCCGCACCATCGATGGCACAGTATACCAGTCGGCTACATCGTGGGCCGACAATGTGGCATACACCAAACCCGAGAACGTAGACGTGTATGTCGTGACAGGAATCGACAAAAGTGGCGACATTTATAAGGTGGTACTCAAGAAACTCGACACCGACTACATCCCCGCCAACACCGGTGTGCTGCTCTTCTCACAAGACGCACCAGAGAACGGTACCGACCGTAACCTCCTTGTCGAGGCCACGGGCTATGCCGTACCAAAAGCGAGCTATGCCGGCAACGACAACATACTGAAAGCCGTCGTTTCGCCCCTCTTCATCCCCGGCACAGTGACAGGCAGCGATGGCAGCGTAACATGCCGTAACTTTACTTTCGGATACTATCGTGTGAAGCCATACGCCGAAGGAACCACTACCCGTGGCAACTATGCCTACTACCTGGGATTCTGGCGTTCGAGCACCTCTGCCACCGACAATCCTACAAACCATATGTCGAGTGCGAACATGGCATACCTGTCGCTCACTCCCGAGGAGTATGGCACCAGTGAACTGGGTCTTTATGATACTGCCGGCAATCCCGCCGAAGCACCTTATATCCACTTCACCTTCGACGACGCCCCTGAGGGTATCACCACGATACAGGAAATGCCTGCTGCAGACAATGGCTACTACACCCTGCAAGGTGTAAGGGTCAGCCGTCCTGCCGCAAAGGGCATCTACATACACCAAGGCAAGAAAATCATTTTCAAGTAACATGGAGGAGGACATCAACATGAGAACATACGAGAAGCCCGTAACAGATATCCTGGTCTTGCTGCCCTGCACTATCCTCAGCGAGAGTGTGGGCAATAGCCCCAACCGCGATGAAGCCACCGAAGACGGTGGTTCGATGGGCAACACCAGTTTTTTCGATGACATAGAATATGGTGGCAAGAGCACACTTTGGGATGACTGAGCCAAGTCACCACTGTTTATACCATCAGCCCCATGCCGTCATGGCATGGGGCTGATGGTTGTTAAAGGCCGGATCATCTTCATATGTCGTGCAAACCGTATGCAGAAGAACTTGTTCTTATGCAGAGGCACAGCCGAAATTCCCCACAAATGCGGTAATATTCAAATTTATTACCTTGATGAACCAAAGGTTGAGGGTTGTGGTCCCATGAAAAGTTCAAGAGTACCGCCACCGATAATATCGTGATGGTCGATGAAGCAAGCGTCATGTTTGCGTCCGTTGAGCGTTGCTCGTTGCACGTAGATGTTGCGGGGGCTGTTGTTGTGAACGATGATGCGGAAGGACTTTCCGTTGCCCACATCCATCTCCACGCTGTCGAAAAGTGGCGTACCGATGGCATACCTGCCTCCTGCCGGCTCCACCTGATAGAGGCCCATGGCAGAGAGCACATACCATGCCGACATTTGTCCCACGTCCTCATTGCCGCACAGTCCGTCGGGACTGTCGCGGTACATCTCTCGCATCACCTTTCTCAGCAAGGGTGCCGCCTTCCACGGCATACCCATATAATGGTAGAGATAGATGACATGATGGCTGGGTTCATTGCCATGCGCATACTGTCCGATGAGTCCGGAGATATCGGGCGAGGCATCCTCACCGAGGTCACCTTCGACAATGAAGAGCGAGTCGAGTTTTTCCACAAACTTCGTCTTTCCTCCCAGCAGTTGGCATAGCCCGTCGGCATCGTGGGGCACGAGCCACAGATACTGCCATGCATTCCCTTCGGTATAGTCGTCTTGCCGGTGCACGGCATGGAAGGGATTGAAAGGTTCACGGAACTGCCCCCGGCTGTCGATACCGCGCATGAACCCCGTCTTCGGATCGAAATACTTGCGGTATGCCTTGCTACGTGCCTCGAAGTATCGGTAGTCGTTCTTTCTACCCAACTTCTTCGCCACCTTCGCCACACACGCGTCGGCCAACGCATATTCCAGTCCTTTTGCCACCGTCTCGTGGGTGGAGTCGAGGTCACAAGGCAGATAGCCGTATTTCTTGAGCAAGTCGAGGCCGCGCTCATCACGCATCGCCGACTCCCGCAAGGCCTCCATCACCTCGTTCATGTCGGCATGGCACCCTTTAAGTGCCATGTCGGCCAGCACCGGGATGCCCGGGTTGCCCACCATGCAGTCGGTCTCGTTGCCCATGAGGTGCCACACAGGCAGTTTCCCCTGTTGGTGGTAAATCTGCAACATGGTGGCCGCCATGTCGTCAAGCCGTTCGGGATGGATGAGTGTCATCAGCGGATGCGCTGCCCTGTAGGTATCCCATAATGAGAAGGTGGTGTAGTTGACGAAACCGCCATGGTGCACCTTTCCGTCTGCACCCCTATAGTCGCCGTTGACATCACCAAACACCGACGGGGCCACCATGGTATGGTAGAGTGCCGTGTAGAAGATATGCCGCGTTGCCATGTCGGGCGTCGCTACCCGTATCTTCCCCAGTTGTCTCTCCCACGCCTCCGTGGCCTTTCTCTTGATTTCTCCGAAGTCCCACGACGGAATCTCTGCCCTGAGGTTGGCAAGGGCATTCTCTGTGCTCACTGGTGACAGTCCTACCCTCACCAGGAGTGGCTGCCCGTCGCTGTCGGCCGTCACGAGCGCCAGGGTATCGCCTGCCAGTGGTGTCATGCTTATTGGTTTCGAGAACTCTGCCACGAAATAGATGACTTGGTTGCGGGCCCATCCCACCGACTGCCGCATACCGATGACCGTATGGTTGTCGGTCTGGCGCATCATGCAGTCGCGTGTACGGTCCCACCCTATTCCCTCGTTGAGGTCGATCAGCAGTTGCTGTCGCTCATGCATGGCATTATAGGTGTAGCGGTGCATGCCACATCGCTCCGTGGCCGTCAGTTCGGCCAGCACCCCTATTTGGTCGAGGAAGAGCGAGTAATAGCCTGGTGAGACACACTCGTTGCGGTGAGAGAACACCATGCTGCGTTGCGACGGTTGTGCCACAGGCAAGAAGGCGATGTCGCCAAGGTCACCAATCCCTGTCCCACTGAGATGCATGTGCGAAAACCCCACAAGCACCGAGTCGGCATAGTTGTATCCCGAGCACCAGTCCCATCCCCTTACGGGCTGCGTGGGTCCGAGTTGCACCAGTCCGAACGGCACGTTGGCACCGAGGAACGTATGTCCGTGTCCACCCGTCCCGATATACGGGTTGACCGTTTTCGTGAGGTTGCCGTGGTCTTCAGCCAAAGAAGGGATTGTGGCGAAGGTCAGGATACCTGCCATCAGTAGGATGCATGGTGTTTTCATAGAATAATAATTTATGGGGTTATAAGCGAATCTCTTCTTTCGTTGCCTTCCGAGCAATGGCCTGAGCCACGACAAAGGCCGTGGTCCATGCTGCCTGGAAATTGAATCCACCTGTCACGCCATCGACATCGAGCACCTCACCGGCAAAGAAGAGGTTGGGATGGGACTTGCTCTCAAGGGTGGAGAGGTCGATGCTTCGTAGCGAAACCCCTCCACAGGTGACAAACTCATCGCGGAAAGGTGCCCTTCCGGTAGTCATGACCATGTCGTTGGCGATAGCATTTGCCAATCGGTTGATGTCTTTCTTACCGAGGTCACACCATCTCGCCGAGGCTTTTGTGGCAAGCGTCTTCTCCACGAGATATGCCCACAGCCGCTGTGTGAGAGGCGACGGCGACAAGGTCTTCACCATCTTCTGGGGATGCCGTGCAACCATCTGTTCCAAGATGTTGCCGATGGTGGCTGCGTCGTTCCCCATCCAGTTGACGGAGAGTTGCGTCTTGTAATCCCGCTCATGCAGGAATCTCGCGGCATGGCTGGAAAGGCACAGGATGGCAGGACCACTCAGTCCCCAATGGGTGACGAGGAGTGGTCCATGGGCACGGAAATGAGTGCCGGGAATCATGACCTGTGCCTCCTCATCGACAATGCCCATGAGTGTTTTCAGGGTTTGGTCGGCGATACTGAGCGAAAAGAGCGAGGGCACCGGAGGTTCTATCTCATGTCCTTCGTCGGCAAGCCATTGCATGAGCGAATTCTGCGTATTCCGATGTGGCATTCCTCCTGTGGTCACGGCAATGAAGTCATAGCCAGTGAGCTGTTGGGGATTGGTCACGGCATGCCCTGTCTTGATGACCACACCCAACCGCCGTGCCTCACCGAGAAGACAATCGATGATGGCGTGCGAGTCTTGTGCGGCGGGGAATACGCAATGGTCGTCCTGGGTAACCAATGGCACACCCCGGGAGGTGAACCACTGCCAGGTGTCATCGTGGTCGAAGACATGGAACAGGCGCCGGAGCAAGCGGTGCCCACGGGGATAGACCGTCTTCAGGTCGCTGATTCCGACGAAGGAGTTGGTACAGTTGCACCGCCCTCCCCCCGACACCTCAACCTTGGCGAGCAGGTGGTGCGAACGCTCGTAGACCACCACCTCCATGGCGGGCACCATCTCCTTGAGGTTGACGGCGAGGAAAAAACCTGCCGCGCCACCACCTATGATTGCCGTTCTCATCCTATGTTCCAAGACGTGAATAAAAAAATGGGATGCTTATCAGACAAAGAAACTCATTTGAACGAGAATGACGACGACTTGCCGTTCACATTGTTGAACTTCCCCTGATAGGTACCGTTACGATAGGTACCCACGAGATTTCCGGTTACGGTGCCATCAATTTTCTTCACACGCAGCACCAACTGAGCCGTGGTGGGGTCGTAGGAAACGAGGGTGACATCACGCTGTTCCACATTGCCCACCTCAAGTTGCTGGCTGTTGAGGGTATACATCAGGAACCCATCCTTTCCTTCCAATCCCAAACGGGTTCCACAGCCTCCCATGAGTCCTTCCATAATAAAGGAGAGTGTCTCCGCCCTTGCCGCAGGCTGTTGGCCTTTTCGCAATAGATATTCGTCGAATTCCTTCCCTGTGGGTTGGAAGTTGGCAAGGAACTCTTCTTTGCTGAAGCCCTTCACGACAAGCTGCTGAGAGGTGTCGCTCTCCATGTTGGGACCGAGGCGTGAGGTACGGAGCATCACCGTCTCGCCGGCTTTAACGGGTTTTCCTGCCACAATCTCCGACGACATCGCACCACCACCCCAGTAACCACTCTTGTAAACGATGTGGTAGGCACTTCCCGGCACATCGAAGGGAGTATGGTTCTTGACGGTAAACGTGGCACCCTGTGAACTTACCCACTCTCCCTGGTAATAATCATCGCCATAGGTGCCTGTCTTGATGATGCTCAGTCCGGTCTTCACCTGCTCGTTGAACGACTGGAAGAGATAGTCTACCAGCCCCTGGTCGGCCATCCGCGCTGCTTGTTGTGCATCGCTGAGCCCTTCCTTCCACTGTCCGGTCTTCTTGGCAAAGGCGAGCGTTTTGGCGGGATAGGCGAAGAGACCATGCGACTCCACGATTGTCATCGTGCCGTCGCTGCCCTTGCGTATCTTCATGTCGACATCCTTACCCAGACCAACGAGGACGACGGAGTCCTGGTCGGTCACCGCCATGCTGTCGACATTCAACGACGTGGTGAGCGAAGTGGCCTTGGCAGCATCGGGATACATTTTTTGTATGGCATTGGTGTCGCTATTGGTCACTGCCGTGGCATAGTTTGCCACGAACTCTTTCACGGCCTTGTCTTTGTCGCAGGCCGACAGGCAGAGTGCCGCAAAGAAGAGCAGACTGATTGTCCTGAGGTTTTTCATATGATTGGGGGTATTGGTATTCGGGGTTTTCTCCATCCGACGGATATACAAAGCATCGGTATCGTCAAATGCAAAATTAACGAAAAAAATGGAAAAACAAAAAGCAAGAAGAAAAATCCTAAATAAAATAGGCTTTTCGCTTGAATATCAGTTTTATTTATTACCTTTGCAGTCTTTTAGCGAAGACAGGCACCATCTCATTATGGCAATTGGCCATTATCCACTTTAGAAATCAAGGACAAGCGGCACGTCGGTGCTTGCCAACACGATGAATCAGGAAACAATTATCTTTGTAGTTATATCATATTAAAAGAACAGTATGTTTAAGAATTTCAATGGCTTCCACCTTGTGGAATCCCTACATCAAGCTCATTTTGAGGAGTTTTTCCATCCCAACAAAGTGCTTGTCAAGACCTATGAGGCCTTATTCGTCATCGCAGTGACCCTGCTGCTTTGGAACCTTCCCTCCACCGCCTTTGGCATCGATGGGCTGAACGTGATTCAGCAACGTATCATCGCCATCTTCGCCTTCGCCACACTGATGTGGATATTCGAGATCGTACCCGCCTGGGCTACATCGGTAGCCATCATCGGCATGCTATTGTTATTTACTTCCGACAGCGGCATCAAGTGGATGTGCGACCCGGAGAGCGTAGGAGAACTACTGTCGTATAAGTCGGTAATGGCAACCTTCGCCGACCCCGTAATCATGTTGTTTATCGGCGGATTTATCCTCGCCATCGCTGCAACGAAGACAGGCCTCGACGCGCAGCTGGCCAAAGCCCTGCTGAAACCTTTTGGGAAGAAGAGCGAGAACGTGCTGCTGGGTTTCCTGCTGATTACCGGCCTGTTCTCGATGTTCGTTTCCAACACCGCAACAGCCGCAATGATGCTTACTTTCCTCACCCCAGTGTTCAAGCAGTTGCCGCCGGAAGGCAAAGGCCGCATCTCCCTCGCCCTGTCGATACCCGTGGCTGCCAATCTCGGCGGCATGGGCACCCCCATTGGCACGCCCCCGAACACCATCGCCATCAAATATCTTAACGACCCCGAGGGACTGAACCTCGGCATCGGATTCGGTGAATGGATGATGTACATGACCCCACTGGTAATCGTGCTTCTGGTGGTGAGCTGGTTCGTACTCAAGCACATCTTCCCCTTTACCCAGAAGACCATCGAACTGCATATCGAGGGTGAGATGAAGAAAGACATACGCACATATATCGTCATCGTGACATTCGCCGTGACGGTGCTGCTGTGGCTCCTCGACTCCGTGACAGGCATCAACTCCTACACCGTGGCATTAATACCCTTCGTGGTGTTCGCTCTCTGCGGCATCATCGACCGCCGCGACCTGGAGGAAATCAACTGGTCGGTAATATGGATGGTGGCGGGTGGCTTCGCGCTGGGCTATGCCCTGAACGGTTCGGGTTTGGCAGAGCGTGCCGTAGCGAGCATTCCCTTCGGCAACTTCTCACCGCTCCTCATCATGGTACTCTCAGGACTGGTATGCTACGGTCTGTCGAACTTCATCTCCAACTCTGCCACGGCAGCACTCCTCATGCCCATCCTCACCGTGGTGTGCGCTGCCATGGGCGACAAACTTGATGCCATCGGGGGCACGTCGACCATCCTCATCGGGGTGGCAGTGGCAGCCTCAAGTGCTATGGTATTGCCGATTTCCACTCCACCTAACGCGCTGGCCTACGCCACGAATCTGGTGCAACAGAAAGACATGGCAAAAATCGGACTGATAGCAGGCATCCTGAGCATCGTCCTTGGTTATGTGATGCTGTATGTTATCGGCACGATGCACCTCATCTAAAGAAACAAAATAGGGAAATTGTTTGTATATTACGGCAATTATCCCTATTTTTGCATCACACATTATCATCGTGAAATGAAAGAAGGAATAAACAACACCCCAAAGCCCGTCATCATCGCCGGACCGTGCGTGATAGAGTCGGAACTGCTACTAAGAGAGGTGGCAGAGGAAATCGTGACACTGAATGCCCGTCTGGGCATCGACATCATCTTCAAGTCGTCGTTCGACAAGGCCAACCGCACGTCGGTTGCCTCGTTCCGCGGACCAGGACTGGAGAAAGGCCTTCAGATGCTTTCCGACGTGAAATCGAGGTACGGCCTCAAGATTATTACCGATATCCATGAGAGCTGGCAAGCCAAACCGGCTGGTGAGGTCGTAGACGTGCTGCAGATACCCGCATTCCTCTGCCGTCAGACCGACTTGCTGGCCGCTGCCGCCCGCACCGGGCGCATAGTGAACATCAAGAAAGGGCAATTCCTCAGTGGAAGGGATATGCGCTATCCCGTGGAGAAAGCCCTGGATGCAGGTGCCACAGAGGTATGGCTGACAGAACGGGGTAACATCTTCGGATACAACAACCTGGTGGTGGATTTCCGCAACATCGGTGACATGCTCAATATCGTGCCCCGCGTAATCATGGACTGCACGCACTGTGTGCAGCGCCCTGGCAACAGCAACGGCACGACAGGAGGCGACCGCCGTTTCGTGCCACAGATGGCACAGGCAGCGAAAGCCTTCGGTGCCACGGGCTATTTCTTTGAGGTCCACCCCGACCCCGACAATGCGCTGAGCGACGGTCCGAACATGCTGCCGCTGTCGCGCCTTGGCGACGTCATCGCCTCGCTGATATAGGAACCGGAAAGTACTTCATCAAGGGAAAGACACATGAACACCATCCAAGAACGCCTGCTCCTGAGCAGGAAATACGCCGCACAGTGCCTCCGCGACGAGGCACAAGCCCTCAACGACCTCATCGGACAGTTGGACGAGTCGTTCGACCGTGCCGTGGAGATGATCTATCATTGCCATGGCAAGGTGATCGTGACCGGCGTGGGGAAGAGCGGCAACATCGGTGCAAAGATAGCTGCCACGCTATCGAGCACCGGCACACCGGCGTTCTACATCAACCCCCTTGACGTGTACCACGGCGACCTGGGCGTGATAACCTCGGATGACATCGTGCTCGCCTTGAGCAACTCGGGACAGACCGATGAACTGCTGCGGTTCATCCCCATTGTCCTGCACATGAACGTGCCCATCATCGCCATGACGAGCAACCCCAACTCGCTCCTCGCCAAATACTCCACTGCACATATCATGGTGAAGGTGGAGAAAGAGGCGTGCCCTCTGAACCTCGCCCCGACGAGCAGCACTACTGCTGCGCTGGCGATGGGCGACGCCCTGGCTGTGGCGTTGATGGAGGTTCGCGACTTCAAGCCGCACGACTTCGCGCAGTTCCATCCTGGTGGAGAACTGGGAAAACGCCTGCTTACCACCGCCGGCGACGTGATGAAGAGCGACGACATGCCCATCATCCCTGCCGACATGCACCTCGGCGAAGCCATTATACACGTGAGCAAAGGGAAACTGGGACTCGGTGTGTCGCTCCGCGATGGCAAGGTCGAGGGCCTGATTACCGACGGCGACATCCGCCGTGCCATGGAGCGCTGGCAAGCGCAGTTCTTCGACAAGACCGTGGGCGACATCATGACCCGCACACCGAAATGCGTGTCTCCCGAGACAAAGGTGACGGAGATACAGCGCATCATGAATAAGCATAAGGTGCACACCGTGCTGGTGGTAGACCAGGAGCGTCATCTCCTCGGCATCGTCGACCACTACCGTTGCATGCTATGACCGATATCTTCTCAAAGTGAATACTGGTCCAACTAGTTTTAATTCCTAGTTAAACTAGACTATAATTTCAAGAAATGAGGCACAAGAACGCAATACTTCTTATCGCACTGTTCATGGCAACATGCGCCGTCGCACAGCGCAGTGACTCTCTCCTTGTAGCACAGTTGCGCAAGGAAGGCGTCACCTTTTCCAACGACAACAGCGTGATATTGCTCATGACAGGACAAGAGAAGTTCGACGATATGTTCAAGGCCATACGCCAAGCCCGCAGCAGCGTACACTTGGAGTACTTCAACTTCCGCAACGACTCCATTGCCAACCTACTCTTCGACCTGCTCGCAGAGAAAGCGAAGGAAGGCGTTGAAGTAAGGGCGCTCTTCGACGGCTTCGGCAACGACTCCAACAACCAACCCCTGAAAAAACATCATCTGGAAGCCATCCGCAGTAAGGGTATCCAGATAGAAGAGTTCGACCCCTTGCGCTTCCCTTGGATAAACCATGTATTCTCCCGCGACCACCGCAAAATCTTGATCATTGACGGGAAAATCGCCTATACAGGGGGAATGAACGTGGCCGACTACTACATCAACGGCACCGAGGTGGTTGGAGAATGGCGCGACATGCACTGCCGCATCGAGGGCGAGGAGGTGAACACACTGCAGCGCATCTTCATGCGCATATGGGAGAAGGTAACGAAAGAACGGCTTGCCGACAACCCGAAGTACTTCAGGCTCACGCCCAACAGTGGTAATTACTTCCTTGACCTGAAGCCCGACACCACCGCCAGCAAAGGGAAGAAGATGGTGGGTATCATCAACCGGGAACCACGCGTGAGCAACAAGATTATCCGCCAGTTTTATGTCGATGCCATCAACGATGCCCAAGACAGCATCAAACTCGTGAACCCATACTTCACCCTCACCCATAGCGTAAAGAAAGCACTGCGCAAGGCGCTGAAGAGAGGGGTGAAACTGGAAATCATGGTTTCGGCGAAGAGCGACATCCCCCTGACACCCGATTGTGGATACTACAACGCACACAGACTGATGAAACGCGGCGCCGACGTATGGATCTACGAACCAGGATTCCACCACACGAAAATCATCATGGTAGACGGTAGGTTCTGCACGGTAGGCAGCGCCAACCTCAACGGGCGTAGCCTGCGGTGGGACTACGAAGAGAATGCTGTTATCGTGGACTCATGCGTGACACGGCAACTGAACGACATGTTCGAACGCGACAAAAAAAAGAGTTTCTACCTCACTCCCGAGAGCTGGGACAACTTCCGGACACCATGGCAGAAACTACGGGGCTGGTTCGCCCATATCATAGGAAAATGGCTTTAGATTTTCCCAATATCCACATACCCATTCATCACGGCATAGATAGTAAGTGCCGAGACGCTGCGCATACCTAGCTTCTCGGTGATATTTTTACGATGGGTGATGACGGTGGCGAGACTGATGTTGAGCTTGTCGGCAATCTCCTTGTTGATGAGACCCTGTACGACAAGCGCGAGAACCTCGACCTCGCGTGGTGAAAGTAAAGGCTGTTTACGTGGAATAGTGGCTTCTGGATTTGACCGATGGAGGGCATGCCCCCTATTCATCAGTCCGAGCAACGACCGTACAAGCTGACTCTCCGACCCTGTGATGCAGAGGCAATGGAATTCGGAGAGCAACTTATCGTGTTCGGCCTGCGTGGTGAGGACGATGACCTTCTGGCGTCGCTGGAGAAAGAAATGCCTGTCGGCCATGAGTATGCTCACATCAACGAAGAGATGCTGGTATTGTTCGGGACCAGTCTCCAGCAACTGACTTGTCGACGCAAACGCATCAACTCTCACCAGCGTGCTGATGCCGGTGAGCATTTGTCTTAGCCCCATCACCGCAAGGGAGTTGGGGCACACGATGGCCACACTTGGCTGTGCTGGGTGTGCCATTTATTTCCAGAACCTCGACGTGATGTCGGTGAAATCGTCGCCCGACGCTTTCTTGTAGAGCCGCTGGTTGGTGGTGCGCTCCTTGAGGCATCCCAGATGGGCAATGTAGGGTCCCACCTTGATGTAGTCGAAATCCGACTTCCTCACGCTCGATGGTATGCGCTGTCGCCCACTGTACCATGCCACACGGTACTGAGGGTGCTCGCGATGGATATAGCTAGCCAGCGCATTGATGTAGGTAGGTTCTGAGTCGCCTCCCATGAAGGCGATGCAAGTGATGTCGGAGTCGTATTGCTTCAGCATTTGGTCGATGACCATCGGTGTAAGCGGCTTGCCGATGTTCTCCCACAAGTACTTGCTGTGGCAGCCTGGACAATGGCAAGGGCAGTTGGCGATGTTTACGGCCAAGGTTACCTCGTCGGGAATTTCCTGGAACACGACTCCCGTGTTGACATACTTCAACATCTGTACAATTATTTTATTGGTGTAGGTAGTGTGATATGATTTGGTTTTCAGAGTTTTTCTGGTGTGGCATAATACCTGCGGTTGGCCTCCTTCTGTCTTGGTTCCGAGAAATTGCTCACCCGCTTGAGGTATCCGATAATACGCGTCATGTAGTCGACGTTATTGGAATGACATTCCGGGCATTCCTTCAGGAACCGTTTGTCGATGTGCCCACAGTCGTTGCAGATAGTGTTGGGTATGTTGAAGGTAAAGTAATTGCATCCTTCCTTCGCAGCTACCTTGAGCAGCTGGCGATACTGTGCCTTGGACAAGTGCTCTTCAAGGTTCATGTGAAGCGCCGACCCACCTGTGAGGTGCTCGATGTATGGTGCCCCATGGAGCTTGAACTTGTCGATGATGTTGAGTGAGTCGTCCTCGACGATATAGAAATAGCTGTTGTAGCAGTCGCGTGGTACGAAATAGCCGTCTTCGCGGTCCCACTTGGAGTGCTTCACACCTACGTTCTCAGCGGGTATCATCTCGCAGTTGAACAACACGTCTTTCGTGCGGTAGAGTTTATTGTATTTCTCTACCAGTCCGAGTACGGTCTGTACGAAAGCGAGGTAATCGGGATTGTCGTTGATCTTGAGGCCCATGAATTCTGCCGCCTCGACGAGTCCGTTGACGCCGATGGTGAGATACTGTCTGCCGATATTAATGTAGCCTGCATCGAAGAGCGGCAACATGCCATGCTCCTTGAGTTCCTTGAGGTTCTCATTGTATGCGAGCTGCACCTTATGACAGAGGTCGATGATTTCGGAAAGATATTCCTTGTAGTCGAGCTGGTGGTTTACGGCATACTGTATGCAACGGTTGAGGTTGATGGTGAGCACGCTTTTCGAGCCCGTAGACACGCCACCGGCACCAAGGGTATAACTGAATCCGTTGTCCTGTATCTCGTTGCGCAGACGACAGCATGAACTGAGGGAGTCGGCATTGTCGCTCATATAGGTGAAGAAAGAGTGCCCTTCGGCATACATCTCGGCAGTGAAGTCACCCCATTCCTTGTCGATGACGTCGCCGTCCTTGCTGAGGAGCGCCATGGTTTCCACAGGGAAGGTGAGCACGGCCTTTGTCCGCTCTCTGTTGAACCACTTCATGAATCTCTTCTGCAGCCACGACAGTCCGGGCCAGTCGGGTTGTGAGCCGTCTGGGAAATAGAAATTCCCGAAGAGGCTCTCGAAGTAGTATTTGTCGTAATAGGCGATGTTCCAGAACACGGCCTGGTAGTTGCGTGCTCCTGTGGGCTGGTTGATGGAATATACGATTTGCTCGAAGCAGTCGGTAATCATCTTGTCGATGGTACGTTGCTTCACGGAGAGGTCTACCACTCTGTCGGGCTCCTTCCAGTAGTCTTTTCCGTATTCCAGTCCGATGAAATAGTTGAGGTACATGAGGAACTCGGGGGTGGCACAGGCTCCGGAAAGCATGCTCGAAACCATAAACACCATGTTGACGAAACCGCCACAGAACGACTTGAGGTTGGTGGGCGCGGTGGAATTGCCACCTATCGACATGGTACCGCCGATGAGCCATGGATACATGGTAATGGAGGCACAATAGTTGGCGAGCGACGTCTCGTCGTTCTTGTATATGAAATGGTGTGAGAGCTTGTCGAGATACTCGTCAGCCAGCTCTTTTCCGTACATTTTCTTGATGCGGTCGGTGAGCAACCGGCGGTTGAGCCGGATGAAGCTCGACTTGGGCAATTCTCCGATGAGAGTTGCAATATTTTTGTGCTCGACATTGGCATTGGCGTCGTATTTCGAACCCGTTGCTGCATTGGCAGCATCGCAGTAGTCTGCCAAAAATTTCAACCGCTCCATGGTCTCGCGGTCTTCGGTGTGCCTCTGTCGGTAGAGCATGAAAGACTTGGCTACCTGGAAGTGTCCCTCCCGCATCAAGGCCTCTTCCACCTCGTTCTGAATATCCTCAACAGTGATATTGTCATGGATATCCAAGTGACTGAGAATCTTAGAGATAGACCCAAGATCCACTTCTTGTCCAACGGACTGGAATGCCTTGATAATGGCAGTCATGATTTTGTCGAGTGAAAAGCGGTCACGCTTACCGTCACGCTTCAGAATAGTAAATTCCCTCATGGTAATTGTTGTTCGTTTTGGAAAACATTTCCATTCTTAATCAAAAAAAGTTTTCCGTTTTGGTCAACTTTTTTAAAATGTCAAGTCAGTAAATTGATAAATTTGTTCTCTGAATTCGGTTACAAAGATAATATAATTATCTGTTTTTCCTTCCATGTTGGGGTGTGAAAAATACAAGTTTTAAGGTATTTTAATGATTTGTTTTTTACATTTTAAAAAGGAAAGAAAGGTTGTTGAAATGATAATTGTTGTGGCATAAGGGATTACAAAAAAAACGATGCACACTTGCCGCGAATTTGCCGCAAGTGTGCAAAATGGTACTTTGTGATAAGCGACACAGATGGCGTTCCTTCACCCTAGTCCGGTTGTGATGCCGGTCATGCTATTTTAGTTCACATGCAAGGAGGGGCTTTCCTCATTAATAATATATAGACCAACAGAGGCTGGTCGTTGCAGGACGCCACGGGTCTGCCCATGGAACATATCCACCACACTATACCTCCTTGCCGTGGAAAATGGAGAGGTAGAGGAATGCCGCCTGCATCAAGAAGGTGCATACCAGCACACCCCACCCTACCCAATAGAAAATCCTGTTGTAGGGGATATCGGACTGCGGTTTGAGCCAACGCCAGTAGACCACAGCACCCACCGCAGCCAACAATAATCCGATAGACTGACAGAGGATGAAATTGAGTGGCAGCATGAGGTCTACAATCTGTATGAGTTTCAGTAAGGCGCCTGCATAGAGCACATACACGCAGTTGTAGAGCGCATTGCGTGTACGTCTGTTCTGCCTCGACTTGTCGATGCAGAAGACCATCAGCAGGGTGATGGCCAGGAAAAGTACCACGTGTCTGAACAACGGGTTCTGGAAGATATGCAGCATAATCGTGATATAAAAACCACACATGGAGGTTGGCGTAGCCAAACATCCGATGTGTGGTCGTGGTTGTGGGGTGTAAAGTGTTACTTGGCGTAAGCCACCGAGCGTGTCTCGCGGATGACGGTGATCTTCACCTGTCCCGGATAAGTCATCTCATTCTGGATCTTGTTGGCGATTTCTCCTGAAAGGGCCTCGGTCTCCTTGTCGTCCATCTTGTCGGCACCAACGATGACGCGCAGCTCGCGCCCTGCCTGAATGGCATAGGTCTTCGTCACTCCCGGGTAACTCATGGCAATGGCCTCAAGGTCGTTGAGACGTTTGATGTAGGCCTCTACGATTTCGCGCCGAGCTCCTGGCCTTGCACCGGAAATGGCGTCACAGATCTGCACGATGGGTGCGAGAAGGGTATTCATCTCCATCTCATCGTGGTGGGCACCAATGGCATTGCAAATGTCGGGCTTTTCCTTGTATTTCTCCGCAATCTTGGCTCCATAGAGGGCATGGGGCAGGTCGCTCTCCTCATCGGGCACCTTGCCGATGTCGTGGAGCAGTCCGGCCCTTTTCGCCTTCTTAGGATTAAGACCGAGTTCAGAAGCCATGACAGCGCAGAGGTTGGCTGTCTCGCGGGCATGCTGCAGGAGGTTCTGTCCGTACGATGAGCGGTATTTCATCTTGCCGATGATGCGAATGAGCTCAGGGTGCAGTCCATGAACGCCAAGGTCGATGGTAGTGCGCTTGCCTATCTCAATGACCTCGTTGTCGAGCTGTTTCTTCACCTTGGCCACCACTTCCTCGATACGTGCCGGGTGGATACGGCCATCGGCGACGAGTTGGTGGAGTGCCAGACGGCATACCTCACGTCTGATCGGGTCGAAAGCGGAGATAACGATGGCTTCGGGGGTGTCGTCGACTACGATTTCCACGCCCGTGGCAGCCTCGAGAGCCCTGATATTGCGTCCCTCACGCCCGATGATACGTCCTTTTACCTCATCGTTGTCGATATGGAAGACACTGACGGAATTTTCGATGGCCGTCTCGGTGGCCACCCTCTGTATAGTCTGTATGACGATTTTCTTGGCTTGGGCATTGGCGTTGAGCTTGGCTTCATCCATGATTTCATTTACATAGCTCGCGGCATCGGTGCGCGCCTCGTCCTTGAGACTCTCCACGAGCCTGCTCTTGGCCTCTTCTGCACTGAGCCCAGAGAGTTCCTCGAGTTTCTCGCGTTCCATCGACTGCATTTTCTCAAGTTCCTCCTGCTTGATGAGGAGCAGTTTTTTCTCGTTGTCAATACGTTTTTGTCCTTGCTCTACCTCTTGTTTGCGGCGTCCGAGTTCTTCCTGACGCTGGTTGAGGGATATTTCGCGTTGCTTGAGCCTGCTCTCGCTCTGCTGCAGTTTCTGGTTGCGTGCCTGCACCTCTTTCTCCAGTTCTGCCTTTTTGTTGAGGAATTTTTCCTTTACCTCCAGCATTTTTTTCTCTTTGATGACCTCGGCGTCTTTGTTGGCGGTCTCCACCATTTTGTTATATTTTCCCTTGATGACATGCATGAACAGCATGTATCCGGCGAGCCCACCCAATACGAGGCATACGATAGCAATGATTATTGTTGCGATAGTACTCATTTTAATATATAGAAGTTATGTTATTGATGATATTCTCATTGTTTCCAAAACAAGCACATGGAGGCACGACGTGGTACCCAGATGGCTGAAAAAGCGAATTGCGGTGCATGACACGAGGCCTCACTTGTCTTCGACAAGTGCGTCTTCGATTTCGGAAGTAAGCTTGACGAGAATATCGCTAAAAGGAGCAGTGTCATTGCGCTCAGCCTCTTTTTCATATCTGAGAGCAATGTCAACGAGCGCCATGTACAACACGTCTATGGCGCTTTTTTTTCCTTGTGCCCTTGCGGTATAGGTGGTTACCGTATTGGTTATAAGCTTGGCTGCTCTACGATACAATTCCTCTTCCTCGGGGTATATCCGCATGGGTATCTCCGTATCGTAGATATGCAATCTTATATGTAGTTTTTCTCTTCTCTCTTCAGACATCGTTGACGTCATTTCTCGCTTAGCAGCGTGATACACTTGTTGACGCTCCTCACCAGCTTGTTGAGCTTTGCCTTGGCAGCGTCGAGGTCGCCCTCACTGACCTCAAGCATTCTTGCGGTCTTCAAGTTTTCAAAGTCTTTCTGCGTTGTACTCAACATGTCCTCCATCTTGCGGATGCGGCTATCGCGCTCATCCAACATTTCCCTCAAGCTGGCATTTTCCTTCTTGAGTTTCTCGAACTGAATGATCAGTTGTCGCACGCGTGTTGAAAAAAGCGTGATTGTCTTGTCCTCGGCAGTCATACTTCGATATTTGCCCACAAAATTACATCATTAAATTAGAAATACCAAAAAAAACGCGTGTTTTTTGGCTCGGCAAGTTATTATCACCGTTTTTGCGGGCACAGTCCACATCACGGTCGACGGCTCCCCTGCATATGGCTATGCATTGCTTTCGTCCTTCTTCCTTGGCTCTTTCTTGGCAAGCATCACCACTTGGTAGACGAAGTCGGTAATCCACTTCTTGCTGAAACCAAGCTTGCTATTGTACTGGCGCACGCCAAGCACGGCCTTCATCACACCGGGGTCCTTGTAGTCGTTTTTCGTGAAGATGTCCTCAACGGTCTTCTCTGTCATGCTCAGGATGGCCTTCTTGAAGAACGACGGGAGCCTCAGCTTGAATTTCATCAAGTTGCCTGTAAGCATCATGAGGTCTTGTGAGAAAGCCTGGAACTGTATCATGTAAGGTTGCACGTCTTGCACTCGTTTGCAGTTTTTCTTAAGGGAATTGTCAATCTCCTTGAAGAAACTATCATCCGTATTGTAAATTTCTTTCATCATTTTACGACACCTGCTTTTCTCTCCCACACCCAGCTTGTTATTCACCGTTGGTATATGAAGTGTGGTCTTGAAAGTACGCAGGTCGGGCAGTGATGCCAAGTTTGTAATTCCCATTCTTTCTGCCAGGCACGCTTGGAAATATACGCGTACGAGGGTCATGTAGTCCTCAATGCCTCCCACTTTTATTTCCTCGTTCTTTTTTCCGAATAATCTTGAGAAGAAGCTCATGATATGTTTGTTTTTTTTATTTTGTGATAATTGTTGTGACAGCAAAGTTACAACAAAAAAAAGAAAAACCGAAAGAATAGACGTGAAAAAGCAGTATGATTGAAGAGGGGGGAGTTCTATTGAAAAATGAAAATTGATCATAATGAAGACGAAAAGTTGAAGATTGGAGAATGGTACCGTCGCATCGTCTTTTTTCATATTTCAATCCATCATCAGCCAACGACGATACGCTGTTTTCTATATCAACAATTACCTTTCCACGCTTATTAAAGGGGAACATATCTAAACAAATGATAAAAAAACGACAAAATCAAGAGATAAGTTTTTCTGTTTACAACTTTTATTTGTATCTTTGCACGCAAAATTTCGACGAAGGCGTCCATTTCCGCACCTTAAGCGTGCTGCAATGGTGCCAAATGTCATGCCCAGAGAATCGTAACGACAGTGACATGAAAGGAATTGTATTGGCTGGAGGGTCGGGCACCCGCCTCTATCCCATTACCAAAGGTATCAGCAAACAGCTCATCCCCATTTTCGACAAGCCCATGATATACTATCCGATATCAGTGTTGATGCTTGCCGGAATACGTGAGATATTGGTCATCTCCACGCCTTACGACCTTCCTGGTTTCAAGCGGCTGTTGGGTGACGGACATGAGTTTGGCGTGCGTTTCTCATATGCCGAACAGCCCAGTCCAGATGGTCTTGCCCAAGCATTCATCATCGGGGAGGAGTTTGTCGGCGACGACAGTGTATGCCTCGTGCTTGGCGACAATATTTTCCAGGGAGTCGGTTTCATAGACTATCTCCAAAAGAGCGTACGCATGGCAAGCGAAGGCAAGGCCACTGTGTTTGGGTATTACGTAAACGACCCCCAGCGCTATGGCGTGGCAGAGATTGACAATGAGGGCAACTGTCTGAGCATCGAGGAGAAGCCTTCCTGCCCCAAGAGCAACTATGCCGTGGTTGGCCTGTATTTCTATCCCAACTCCGTTTTGGAGATAGCCAAGCAGGTGAAGCCCAGCGCCCGTGGCGAATTGGAAATCACGTCGGTGAACCAGGCCTACCTGGAGCAAGGCAACCTGAGGGTGGAGTGCCTCCCCCGTGGTTTTGCGTGGCTCGACACCGGCACCCACGACAGTCTGGCCGAGGCCAGCACTTTCATCGAGGTGATAGAGAAGCGCCAAGGGCTGAAGATAGCCTGTCTGGAAGAGATAGCGTATGTCAATGGCTGGATAAGCCGCGACATTCTCCTTGAGAGTGCCCGTCTGATGGAAAAGAACGACTACGGCAAGTATTTGCTCAAATTGTCGGAAAACGCGATATAGGACCGAAACAACAACAAATTATTATATTTAAGAAGAAATGGAAGAGAACAACAATGCAACATCGAATGAGATCTTACGGGAACAAAACGAAGAAAGGTCATTCTTCAATTTCCGTTCACTTTTTGAGACATTCATTCTTAACTGGCAGTGGTTCGCCCTCTCGCTGATTATCCTGCTTGGCATTACCGCCATCTACCTGAGGTACACGACACCACGTTATGCCTCCCAGGCGAAGATGCTGATCAAGGACGAGGATAACCGCGGACGCAGCAACTCGATTCTCAACATGACCAACCTTGGTATGATGTCGAACTCCGAGGGTCTGGACAATGAGATGGAGATCATCTCCTCACATATTCTTGCTACCGACGTGGTGAGAGACCTGAAATTGTATACATCATACATCATGAAGGGCCGTGTAAAGAACGCCATTCTTTACAAGAACCAGCCTGTGACCGTAGACATCGACGCTGCCCACCTGGAGAACCTTAACATGCCCGTGCGCCTCACGATAGAGCGCGAGAAAGGCAATTACAAGGTAAAGGGTTCCTATTATGTGCCCAACGAGGAAGGTGGTTCATTGGGACCCTACCATATAAACAAGGTGTTCACCACTCTTCCACAGACATTGAAGACCAAGGTTGGCGACATGACCTTCGTAGCCAACGGCAACACGAGCATGGCCGATGGTAGCTTGATGATGGTGACGATACAGTCGCCGCATAATGCCGCATCCAAATACATGGGCAACTTCCGCGTGAACCCCACGTCGAAGAGCACGAGTATCGTGAGGATGACCCTGGTCGACGAGGTTCCCCGTCGTGCCATTGACTACCTCAACCAGATGGTGATTTGCTACAACCGTCAAGCCAACGAAGACAAGAACGAAGTGGCCAACCGCACCGAAGAGTTCATCAATGCTCGTCTGGAGAAGATCAACTCCGAGCTTGGTGAGACAGAAAGCCAGTTGGAGTCGTACAAGCGCAGCCAGCACATGACTGAACTCCGCATGAACGCCACCCAGGCCATGAGCGGTGCCGGTGAGTACGACCAGCGCCTTGCCGAGGCCAATACCCAGATGCAGTTGCTCTCGAGCATCAGCGACTACATGGACCGTCCGGAAAACAAATACCAGACGTTGCCCTCGAACGTGGGTCTTAGCGATGCCACCGCCTCGAGCCTGATCAACCGATACAACGACATCGTGCTGCAGCGCAACAAACTTCTCCGCACGGCATCCGAGGAGAGCCCCGCAGTGATTCCCCTCACCGCCCAGCTCGACGACCTCTCGGGAAGTATTCGCCGCGCAATGGCCCAGAGCCGCAAGAACCACGAAATCCAGCGCAATGCCATCTCCTCACAATACAGCAAATACGCCTCACAAATCTCGGCCACTCCCGAACAAGAGCGCATGCTGACCCAGATCGGACGCCAGCAAGAAGTGAGGTCGGGTCTGTACCTGATGTTGCTCCAGAAACGTGAGGAGAACTCCATCTCCCTGGCCTCTACAGCCGACAAAGGTAAGATCGTGGAGAACCCCGAAACCGCCGGACGCGTGGCACCACAGCCTTCAGTCATCATCCCCATTGCTCTGGTCATCAGCCTCCTGCTCCCCGGACTGGTGCTGTTCCTGCTGAAGTTCTTCAGATATAAGATAGAAGGACACGAAGACGTGGCCCGCCTCACCTCACTGCCCATCATCGCCGATGTGGCCGTGGCGAGCGAGACAGCAAAGACGAAGGCCGACATCGTGGTGCACGAGAACAAGAACAACCAGATGGAGGAAATCTTCCGTGCCATGCGTACGAACGTGCAGTTCATGCTCCGCGAGGGACAGAAGGTCATCATGTTTACCTCCACCACCTCGGGTGAGGGCAAGACCTTCAACTGTGCCAACCTGGCCGTGAGTTTCGCCCTCCTGGGCAAGAAGGTGGTACTGGTAGGTCTCGATATCCGTAAGCCCCGTTTGGCCGAACTGTTCGAGATCGATGACCACAAGCATGGCATTACACCACTCCTGGCTCAGGAGCAACCAAGCGAAGACGACGTGCGGTCGCAGATACTCCCTTCGGGAGTGAACGGTAACCTCGACCTGCTCCTTGCCGGTCCTGTGCCCCCGAACCCATCTGAGTTGATTTCCCGTCCGTCGCTGGAGACCGTGATTGCCATCCTCAAAGACAACTACGACTACGTGCTCATCGATACCGCTCCTGTGGGTCTGGTTACCGATACGCTCCAAGTAGGCCGCGTTACCGATGCCACCATATACATGTGCCGCGCCGACTATACGCCGAAGTCGAGCTTCGACCTGGTGAACTCGCTGTCGGTCGAGAAGAAGCTGCCCAACATGGCCATCGTTATCAACGGTATCGACATGTCGAAGAAGAAGTATGGCTATTACTACGGCTATGGCAAGTATGGCAAGTACAGCCGCTACACCAGCTATGGCAAGTATGGCAACTATGGCTCGTCGTATGGTGGAAGCTATGGCACCTACGGCTCGTACGGCAACTACAGCAACAGCCATTACGGCAACAAGAACGATACCTCCATCAAGTTGTAACCACCACAGTCATGGTAATAGCAGTGGATTTTGACGGCACCATTGTGGAGCACCGCTATCCAGAGATAGGCAGGGAAATCCCGTTCGCCATCGACACGTTGAAGATGCTCATCGCCGACCGCCACAAAGTCATCTTATGGACGGTGCGCGAAGGCAAATTGCTCGACGATGCCGTGGAATGGTGCCGCGAGAGAGGCGTTGAGTTCTATGCCGTCAACAAGGACTATCCTGAGGAGAAGAAGGAATACAACAACCACTTCTCACGCAAGATCAAGGCCGAAGTATGGATTGACGACCGCAATCTTGGTGGACTGCCCGACTGGGGCGAGATGTATACCATGATCAAGGAGCACAAGTCGTTTGAGAACATGATTGCCGAGGCGAAGAAGACCCGACTGAGTGATCACTCCGCACCGAAGCGAAAAAAATGGTGGGGGAAATAATCCCACATTGCAGAACCCGAAGGCGTGGCATACATAAAGTATGCCACGCCTTCTGTATTCCATACAGCACCCTTTTGATATTTTCTTTACACAAGGACAATGATTCCCACTGTTGCCCCTACACGTATACTATTAAGATAACACCTTAAAAGAGTGCGAATTAGGAGGATGAGACATATTGAACGATTTTTTAAACCGTTTTTTTCAAAAAATCCAAAGAGAAATTTTCTTATCACGTCAAAAACTTGTATATTTGCATCCCTAAATGAAGACAAAGTAAAAATATATAACAACATTTAATTTACAAGAAAATGACTAAGGCAGATATTATCAACCAAATTTCAGCCTCAACCGGCCTCGCCAAGAAAGATGTAGCTATCTCAGTAGAGTCGTTCATGGAAGTGATCAAGACCAGCCTTCTGAACAAGGAGAATGTCTATCTGAGAGGATTTGGCAGTTTCGTGGTGAAACACCGTGCTGAGAAGACCGCCCGCAACATATCCAAGAACACGACCATCGTTATTGCCGCCCACGATTTCCCAAGCTTCAAGCCGGCAAAGAGCTTTGTAGGCAAGATGAAGGGTGAGATTGTAGAGGACGAGGATTAATATCCAGAACGAGAATTATCATATCATCAATTCAATATCAATTCACACACTTATGCCAAACGGAAAAAAGAAAAAGGGCCACAAGATGGCTACTCACAAAAGAAAGAAAAGACTGAGAAAGAACAGACATAAGAGCAAGTAAGCCATTGTGCTGAACACTCCACAGCCTGTTCGGCTGAATGGCGTGTCGCGGAGTCCCCTGTGGATTTTGGGGCATGCCCTTTTTGGTTACATCAATTAAGCTATCGAGAAATGACCAGCGAAGTAGTGATTGATGTTCGTGCGAAGGAGATTTCCATAGCCCTATTGGAAGACAAGAAACTGGTAGAGTATCAGAATGAACCCCGCTCAGCATCATTTTCAGTAGGCAACATCTACATTGCGAAGGTCAAGAAACTGATGCCAGGCCTGAATGCCTGCTTTGTGGATGTTGGTTTTGAACGCGACGCTTTTCTGCATTATCTTGACTTAGGTAGCCAATTCAACTCTTACGCCAAATACCTGAAACAGGTACAAAGCGACAGGAAGAAACTTTATCCCATCACAAAAGCCACCCGTCTGCCCGACCTGAAAAAAGACGGCAGCGTAGCCACCACCCTGACAGTGGGTCAGGAGGTAATGGTGCAAATTGTAAAAGAACCTATCTCAACGAAAGGTCCACGACTTACGGGGGAATTGAGTTTTGCAGGTAGATACCTGGTCCTCATGCCCTTCTGCGATAAAGTTTCTGTCTCTACAAAAATCAAGAGCGGTGAAGAACGTGCCCGCCTGAAGCAACTGATACAGAGCATCAAGCCCAAGAATTTCGGGGTTATCGTACGTACGGTGGCAGAAGGCAAGCGAGTGGCAGAGCTCGACACCGAGCTCAAGGTTCTTCTGCAAAGATGGGATGATGCCATCACAAAGGTTCAGCGCACCCAGTCGCGTCCTCAGCTGGTGTTTGAGGAGACTGGCAGGGCCGTGGCCCTTCTTCGCGACTTGTTTAACCCCTCATACGAGAACATTTTCGTAAACGATGAGGAGGTTTACAACGAAGTGAAGCACTATGTCACTCTAATAGCCCCTGAAAAGGCGGGCATAGTGAAGCTCTACACAGGCAACGTGCCGATATTCGACAATTTCAACGTCACGAAACAGATCAAGTCGGGTTTTGGCAAGACAGTGAACTACAAGCACGGTGCCTATTTGATTATAGAGCATACAGAGGCCATGCATGTGGTAGACGTGAACAGCGGCAACCGTGTCCGTGGTACTAATGGCCAGGAAGCCAACGCGCTTGACGTGAACCTTGGTGCCGCCGATGAGTTGGCACGCCAGCTTCGCCTTCGCGACATGGGTGGAATCATCATCGTCGACTTTATCGACATGAATGTGGCGGAAGACCGGCAGATGCTATACGAGCGCATGTGCAAGAACATGCAGAAAGACCGTGCCCGTCACAACATCCTGCCCTTGAGCAAATTCGGATTGATGCAGATTACGCGCCAACGTGTGCGTCCTGCCATGGATGTGAGTGTAGAGGAGACCTGTCCTACATGTTTTGGGCGCGGCAAGATCAAGTCGAGTATTCTTTTCACCGACCAGTTGGAGAGTAAGATTGACCACCTCGTCAACAAGATTGGCGTCAAGACCTTCTACTTGCACGTTCATCCATACGTAGCTGCCTATATCAACAAGGGCATGTTGTCCTTGAAGCGGAAATGGCAATTCAAATATGGTTTTGGCGTGCATGTCATCTCTTCTCAGAAGATGGCTTTTTTGCAATACGAGTTCTATGATGCAAAAAAGCAGTTCATCGACATGAAAGAGGAGATAGAGACGAAGTAAACATGAAAAAAGAGAGCCCCGAAAAGGCTCTCTTTTTTCATCTGACGACCAGTTTCCTTTTTCCCATGATATAGAATCCTGGCTTCAGCCGGCTGGTATCACCTTGTGCCTTGCCTACCATCCTGCCGTCGAGAGCGTAAACATCAGCCTTGGCAGGTTTGTTTACAGGTATTTCCGCTATATCGGTAGCCTCGGTATCAAACTCTATGATTCTGCTGCCATATTTCTTCCATCCCGCAGCTTTCTTATATGCGGTCTTGGTACCCAGGGGCACATAGAGATACCGCAAAGAGATGTCAAGGTCATCGATGGCCGAAGGGTCAATCTGCGGCGGCTGGGTGGCAAAAAGATAGGTACGCGACAAATCAAAGCACCTATTAAAGGCATAAGCCCCTATCTCCGTGACACTCTGGGGTATAGTAAGGCGCTCGTAGAGATATCGTGCGGCGAAGGCATAGGGATGTACGATGATCACACCATCAGGGATAGTCAGTCCCACCTCTTCCGACGGCAGTTGTTCAATCATTTCCGTGAGGTTGCTAGTGAGCACCTGGTTGTTCTGTACCACGAAGTCACTCGAGTCACATGGCAAGAGTTCCACCTTGTCGAGGTTGTTGCATTCTGCGAATACACCGTCGGCATACTTGACAAGATTACGTGGCAGCCGAACGTCGATGAGGCAGCTGCATTTGTAGAACGCCTTATAAGGCATCTCGTTGTCGGCAGTGACCAATTCCTCACCGTCATCGATGAGGTAGGGATCGCCACCCGACACAATGGTCGCCTCGGAGAGGTCGAGCACGGAAAGATTCCCCCATGTGCCATGGGTGCTTTCGTCGCTTCCTGCCATCCGCCTTATCACCCTGAGGTCGGAGCCATTGATTGCTCCATTCACTTTCAGCCAAATCACGGTATCCTGCTGTTCTTGGGAGAGCATGTCGGCGAGCGTGCCGGGAACATCGACCGTCACCTCAACCATTTCAGTGGCCAGTTTCTGCGTATCCACCCTAAGCAACATATCCTGATAGTACGTGAAATCATAAATCCCCCAGAAGACTTTGAGGGAGGCAAGGTCGAAATAACCGTCTTCCGAACCGCCCCATCCCCAGTTGATATAGACCTTGCCACTCTGGTTATATCCGTGAAGCACGAACTCGTGCCCCATATACGTCTCGTCGGAACCGCCGTATACGATGGCCTTGTTACTGCTGAGCATGCGGAAAATCATGTCCATCCACTCTTCCTCAGTATAGTCGGCGCGGTTCACCGTCATGGCATAGGGATAACCCAAATGATTCCTTGCCCCATGTGCCAATGCCTCGTTATAGGAGCCTGTTCCTGACGATTCATACTGTGCCTTCATCGACAATCCCACATGATACATCAACTTTGCCACTGCCGTTTTCTGGGCCTTGGTCGCCCCCATGTAATAGTTGTCGAGCATCCTTGCATAGTCATACTCCACGCCCTCGATATTTTCTTCGTATTTCATGCCGTCGAAGTCACCGAAGGGAACATAGGTGTATACCATACCACTGCCTTGCAACGGCCATTCGTTGTGTTTGATCACCTGGGCCATAGCCGTTGCCACGCATCCCGTGGGACATCCGTCAGGGCACAGGTTGTTGTAAGGACTGTCCTGGTCCCACTCTGTATTCACAAATGGCTTGACGAAGGCGGGATATTTGTCGGTATCTGGCATGATGAGTTTCAGGGGCTGGTTTCTTTTCACACCCGTGACCCGCCTCATGGCTTCCAGCCACCAACGGAAATTTTCGTTGTCGGTATCAGGGTTGTATCTCTTCTCCGAGCATCCCAGCACTTCGGGATACATGTCGTCAGTGGCCATGACGACGAACCCACCGTCTTCGTAACCGAAGACAGCTACCGTCTGCCTGTCGTCGAGCAACTTCACACTTTTCTTGGCCTTTGCCATGACACTTCCCACTTCCGTAGAAGCCAGTTCTTGCTGTGCCACGTGCATCATTGCTTGCATAGACCGTGGTTTCGCCATTGCTCCCATTGTCACGACCGACATGAGGAACATCATCATGCATATCCTTCTTTTCATAGTCGTAGATTTCCTGTTATCTGCTTACTACCTTGAACCTCACGCGGAAGGTTTTTTCATGCTCGTCCCAGTTGGTGCCCAGGAGTTCGAATTTCCCGATTTGTGCCGTCGAACGCACGTGTTTTCCTATACAAGGACACACGTCGTAGTCACCGATACGCACCAACCGTATGGTATCGGAAGCATCGTCGGGAAGCCGGTCGAGACTTACGCCATCGGGCAGGTCGTCACGGTCGGCATACTCATATGTCACCATGAGGTCATCTTCGATGAGTTGGTTCATCCGCTGTTCGATTTCCTTCTCCTGTTTACGGTCAGGTTTGCGTTCAAGCACGAACGTCATCTTGCTTTTCTTCCTTTCGATATGGGCCACGACAGCCCTCTCACACCCAAACATCCTGATCATCGTCTGGTTGAGCAGATGTTCCGCGGTGTGCGCAGGCGGGAAAGACACTTCCCTTTCTTCTGGAACGTCAAAATTATTCTTTGCAGCCATACATTTTTTATTCGACCGCAAAGATAGTATTTAGATGGCGAATAGCAAAATAAAAACCAATGTTTTTGGTCTTGCCATTCCGAACGCTGCGATTTCAACACATCGTGTAGATTTGCTCGAAGACTACTTTCTTCGAGAGCCAACTTCCAACGCCACGCCGCCACTAGCTGGCAGTTGCAGTTTCAAAGACTTGTCACAACCAAGCGACAATTCTGTCTGCTTGTCGGTGAGCAGATCGGTGGCATGGTAATGCCCTTCTTTGATGTTCAGGAACTCGAAAGCATGGCTGGGTATCACCACTTTCACTTCCGTTTCCGCCTCATCGAAATTGACCACCACCAGCACCAGTTGACTGTCGGCTTTCCTCAGGAAGGCGTACTGCTTGTCGGCCATTTGGGGATTCACGTACATCAGGTCGTAAAGCTTGCCTTCGCGGATGGCTACCTCGTTGTTCGCCAACGAAAGGATTTGGGTATAGATACCTTGCAACGAGCGCTGCTCTTTTTTCAATGTCCGTCGGTCGAAATAACCCCTTCTCAACGAGTCGACCATCCAGTAGTCGAAAATCGTAGTCCTACCGTCGCGGCCGCTGAATCCTTCCTCATCCATTCCCCGCTCCCCAAACTCCTGTCCGGCATATACCATCACAGGGTTGGTGTTGAGCAATGTACTGACCAACATCCCCGGAATTCCTTTTTGGGCATCTCCCGCAAAGAAGTCGCTGGCGATACGCTGCTCGTCGTGGTTCTCAAGGAAATATAGCATGTGTGGAAAGATATCATCGACGACCTGCCATTGCCTCGTGATATCGGCCGCTTTCCGCCGTCCACACATCACGTCGCGCAAGCAGTCATACATGCCCACCTTGTCGTAGAGATAATCGAAACCGGCATGAATGTATCTTCGGTACTGTCCCGGGGCGTAGACCTCGCCAATAAATGTCACATGCGGATAAGCGAATTTCACCTTGTCGGTGGCCCAATGCCAGAAAGCTGAAGGCACCATCTCTGCCATGTCACACCTGAAGGCATCGACACCTTTTGAGGCCCAGAACAAGAGAATGTCCGTCATCTTGCTCCAGGTATCGGGAATGGGCGAAAAATGTTCAGAGCGTCCTCCGGCATCACAGTAGTCGATGCCATAGTTGAGTTTTACCGTCTCATACCAGTCATTCCGGTTCGGATGGTTGTCAAAATGGTCGTTTCCCGTCGCCTTTGCCGGACATTCCCTGTATATCTCGCCTTCAGTATCGGGCAGTCCGGAAGTGTCGAGTGGCTGTCCCCAGCAATAATAGAAATTGTTGTTGGACGAGAAATGCATGTCGACGTTGTCATCGGCACCAAGATCTCTCACCATCTCGGGCTTGCAAACAGAATGGTATTCGCGCGCCACATGATTGGGAACGAAATCGATGATGACCTTCATCCCCTCCTCATGGGTACGCCTCACCAGGTCGAGGAATTCCTCCATCCGCTTGCCGACATCTGTGGCAATGTCTGGGTCCACATCATAGTAATCGGTTATGGCATAGGGCGACCCTGCCTTCCCTTTCACTACCTGTGGTGTCTGCTTCGGGATACCGAATGCGGAATAGTCGGTGGTGGTGGCATGCCTGATTATTCCGGTATACCACACATGTGTAATGCCCATCTGACGTATTCTCCGTAGTACGGCATGGTCGAAATCATTCAGCTTTCCACAACCATTCTGCGTAATGTCCCCATGGGGCACCACACTCCTGGACTTGTTTCCGAAGAGTCTGGTAAAGACTTGGTATATGACTGGTTTTTCTTTCATAAAATGATTCTTCAACACAGAGATGCTGGGATACAGAGGAAAGCCCCTGTATCTCAGCGTCCCTCTGTTGAAATTGTTTTAGATGATGCCGTGGGCAGTCACGGTCTTGTCAATACGACCTATCATCCCTTGCAATGCCTTACCAGGTCCGCACTCGGTGAAATCATCGGCGCCATCGGCAATCATGTTCTTCACGCTGTCGGTCCACCTTACGCTGCTGGTGAGCTGAGCAATGAGGTTGGCCTTGATTTCAGCAGGGTCTGTATGGGGCTTTGCATCCACATTCTGGTAGACAGGACACTTCGGTGCCTTGACCTCTGTCTGCTCGATGGCCTTCTGCAACTCCTCTTTTGCCGGTTGCATGAGCGGAGAGTGAAAGGCTCCTCCCACATTGAGCGGCAACGCCCTCTTGGCTCCTGCTTCCTTCATCTTCTCACAAGCAAGTTTCACGGCCTCCACATTACCGGAGATGACAATCTGCCCTGGGCAGTTGAAGTTGGCTGCCACCACTACACTGTCGTCGGTACTTACTGCCTGACAAACCTCCACCACCTTGTCGTCAGGCAGACCGATAACGGCAGCCATCGTCGAGGGGGCGGCATCACATGCTTTCTGCATGGCCATGGCACGTGCATAAACCAAGCGCAGCCCGTCTTCGAAACTGAGGGCATCGGCAGCCACAAGTGCCGAGAACTCGCCCAACGAGTGACCGGCAGTCATGTCGGGTCGGAACGCGTCGCCCATACACATGGCACTGATGACGCTGTGCAGAAAAACGGCTGGTTGTGTCACCTTTGTCTGCTTGAGGTCTTCGTCGGTACCGTCGAACATGATATCGGTAATACGGTATCCGAGGATATCATTGGCTTTCTCGAACAACTCCTTTGCCAGCGGGTTCGACTCATAAAGGTCTTCGCCCATTCCTACAAACTGTGCTCCCTGACCGGGAAAAACAAATGCTTTCATTTTTTATTCTATTAAACGGTATTTCCGCCAAGGCGGTTTTTGTTTTTATTGGCACGAAAATATAAACATCCCGACAGGCAATGCTTGTCGGGATGAATGTATAGTTCAGATAATCATATTACTCAGCAATGAGGGCCTCTTCATCCATGTCCTCAATTTCGGGAATTTCTTCCTCCACGGTCTCTGCTGCAGGAGCCTCTTCAGCTACAGGAGCCTCAACGGTCTCCTTCACGCCCTCGGCTACGACAACTACGGGGAGCTTCACTTCCACGTCCTTGAAGAAATGTACGGTAGCCTCATACTCACCCACGTTCTTGATGTCGTGCATGGTGATGATCTTGCGGTCTACCTCGATGCCCTGCTTGGCAAGTTCTTCTGCTACCTTGGCAGCGTTGACAGAGCCATAGAGTACACCTGTGGTGCTTACCTTGGCCTCCACCTTCACCACCACGCCCTCGAGCTGGTCGGCACGTTTCTGGGCGGCAGCCTTCTGGGCCTCAATCTTGTGTGCTTGCTGACGGAGGTTCTCTGCGAGAACTTTCTTTGCCGACGGAGAAGCAATTACGCCTTTCCCTGAAGGGATGAGGTAGTTGCGTCCGTAACCTGGCTTCACGTCCACGATTTCATTCTTGTATCCCAGACCGATGATGTCTTCTTTCAATATAATCTGCATGCTGTGTCCTCCTTGTTTTATTTCATCAAATCAGTTACATAAGGCAGCAATGCGATTTGGCGTGCGCGCTTGATAGCAGTAGCCACGCGGCGCTGGTATTTCAGCGATGTGCCGGTGATGCGCCTTGGAAGAATCTTACCCTGCTCGTTGAGGAATTTCTTCAGGAACTCAGGGTCTTTGTAGTCGATATACTTAATGCCACTTTTCTTGAAACGGCAATACTTCTTCTTCTTGGTGTCGACTGACGGTGGGGTCAGGTAGCGGATTTCAGTATCTTTCTCTGCCATGGTTATGCCTCCTCTTTTTTACCTAATTTATTACGTCTCTTCTCAGCGTACTGTGCGGCATACTTGTCGAGCTTCACAGTCATAAAGCGGATTACTTTCTCGTCGCGGCGATAGCTTGTCTCGAGCGACTTGATCACTTCTGGCTCAGCCTTGAACTCAATCAGGCAGTAGAAACCTGTTGATTTCTTCTGAATAGCGTAAGCCATTTTTTTCAATCCCCAGGTCTCTTCATTCAGAATTTCAGCGCCTTTCTCTGTAAGCAGGTTTCTGAATTTGGCGACCGTTTCCTTCATCTGTTCATCAGACAAAACGGGAGTTAAAATGAAAACGGTTTCGTATTGATTCATACTAAAAAAATGTTATAAAAATGTTGTTTTTGCAAAATGCGGTGCAAAGGTACGCTTTTTTTGGAACTCCACAAATTTTTTTCCTTATTTTTGGATTCAAATAATGATATTTGTTCGTAACTTCGCCACGCAGATGTACTGATTTGTTTTACATGATAGGAAGATTATTGAAGAAATGCGGCCTGCCGCTATTGTTTTTGGGTATTCTCTTGCTCATCGCCGGTTTCCCTACCCACCTTTGCGACTCCAATGCCTACCTGCTGTTGTGTGTAGTTTTGGTGGTCGGTGGGTTAGTGAAGTTTGTCATCGAGCAGAAACGCCGTGGAAACTATTAACCCCTGACCTTGCGGCCAGGGGTTGTATAGGGTTTATACACCGTCGGGAGTGATGAGTTTGTATCCTTTCCCGTGGATGTTGATGATTTCAATCTGCGGGTCGTCTTTCAGGTGCTTGCGCAACTTGGTGATATAGACATCCATCGACCTTGCGTTGAAGTAATTGTCGTCTATCCATATCGTCTTCAGCGCGAAGTCACGTTGAAGGATTTCATTGGCATGCGAGCAGAGCAGGGCAAGCAACTCGTTCTCCTTGGTGGTGAGTTTGGTCTGCTTCTCACCAATGGTAAGGAGTTGTTTCTGGGTGTCGAAGGTGAACCTTCCGATGTGGTAGAGGGTCGACTCCTTCACTTTCTTACCCCTCACTCGCCTCAGGATAGCTTCGATACGGAATACGAGTTCCTCCATAGAGAACGGCTTGGTGATATAGTCATCGGCACCGATCTTGAATCCCTCAAGGATATCATCTTTCAGCAGTTTAGCGGTGAGGAAGATGATGGGGATTTCGGGATTGGCCTGCCTGATTTCCTGTGCCAGCGTGAATCCGTCTTTCTTGGGCATCATCACGTCGAGCACACAGATGTCGTACTTGTTCTTGAGGAATTCCTTATAACCGGCTTCACCGTCAAGGCAGAGTTCGGCTGTGTATCCTTTTGCCTGCAAGTATTCGCGAAGCAGCATACCGAGGTTCTCCTCGTCTTCGCACAATAGAATTTTGAGTTTTTCTTCCATAAAGCTTATTCTTTAATGATTGGTAATAATATTGTAAATTTCGTTCCTTTTCCCAGTTCGCTCTCCACCTTGATGTCGCCCTTGTGCAGGTCGACCACTTTTTTCACATAGGCGAGACCGAGTCCGAATCCTTTCACGTCGTGCACGTTTCCGGTATGTACCCTGTAGAATTTATCGAAGATTTTCTTCAGGTTGTCTTTCTTAATCCCCACACCGTCGTCTTTCACCGACAGACAGAGATGGTCGTTGGTATTCCACGTCTTGATGAGCAGATTGACGGGTTTGTCGGGTTTCCTGTACTTGATGGCATTGTCGAGTAGGTTGAAGATGACATTGGTGAAATGTATCTCGTCTACATAGCATTGGGAGTCAACGGCCTCGATGTCCGTAATGATTTTCCCGCCAGTATGCTCCACACGCAGCGTAAAGGTGTTTGCAGCGTTTTCCACCATCTCGTTGAGGTCGATTTCCTTCTTCTTGAAGATAGCATCTTTCTTGTCGAACATCGACATCTGGAGTACCTTCTCCACAAGGAACCTGAGCCGCTTCGACTCGTCTTGTATGGCTCCTCCTATATGTTTCATCATCGCGGGACTCTTGGTGAGGGAGTCATCGTTGAGCATCTGGGCAGCCAGCGAGATACTCGATATGGGTGTCTTCAGCTCATGGGTCATATTGTTGATGAAATCGTTCTTGATTTCCGAATACCTCTTCTGCCTGAACACCACCACAATGGTGAAAATAAAGGTGATGAGCAGGATGATGGTGAAGACGATGGCAGGTATCATGAACCTGATGCTGGAGAAGATGTAGTTGTTCATTTGCGGGAAGTGTATCTTCACCACACCCGACATGTTGTCGGGGTCGTTGCGGTAGAGAGGCTGCTCATAGGTATACTCCTCGCCCTTCTCATTGTAGTCGGGACATCGGTAGACCTCCCTTCCGTCTTGCGTGCACACCGTGAAATGGTAGGCAATACCTATCCCATTGTTCTGCAACTCTGCTTTCAGGTCATGGTCGAGCGACTTGAAGTTCACCCTCTCCCTGAGAGGTTTCTCCGATGCAGAGTAGAGGATGTTCATCACCACCTGGTCGAGCAGCGCCTTCTGGTAGACATACCTGTTCCTGACAATCTCCTGCATCGACTTATTGGTCTGCGAGAGCGTGTTTTTGTCGTTCCTTACGATGAGTACCTTGGGCACTGACGAGGGTTTCACCTTCGATGTCTTCATGTCGAACGACGAGAAACCCGCCCCTGTGTTCCCAACGCCTCTATGCGACTGATGCATGGTGGTGTCGCTGTCGGCATTGGATGCAGAGTCTCTGGAACCATTCTGCCTGTCGGCCTTGTTGATATCCATTTCCAGATATTTCAAGGTCTCATTGAGTTCCAAGTTCCTGGAAGCCTGATATAGCGATCTTTTCACCGACTCGTCGAACTGTTCCTTCTTCATTCTCACCATCTCACTGATGTATTTCAGCTGCAAGAAAAGCAAGGCCAGGAAAGACAACCCCATGATTGTCGCTATCATCCATATCGTTTTCTTTTTCATGTCGCAAATATAGTTAAATTCTTAATTGATTAACACAAAAATGTTAAGCAAAAACCAATAATACACAAAATTTAACTATTAACTAATATTCATATTGATTATTATTAACTAAATAACCATCATACGAAGTGCATGAAAAATAAAAAAGTCTTCTAAAATTTTGAATTCCGCTTGGTTTTCACTACCTTTGGCTTCCAGTAGTGAAAGATTATTCATCATATTTGGAGTTTTTACGTTGGTGTTTGGATGCCAGCGCCCCTCTTCCGACCTCAGTCGACAAGATTGACTGGTCGGATTTATATCGTTTTGCCCGCCGACAGACAGTGGAAGCCACCTTCTGGGAAGGTATAGAGCGACTGGACCAGTCGCACAAGCTGCTGTTGTCCGAAACCGAGGTACTGACGTGGATGGCCCGCTCGAAGAAGATCGAGCGTCGCAACAAGATGGTATACGAAAAAGCCGCCTGGGTATGGAACAATTTCCGCCGTGAAGGTTTCCGTTCCTGTGTACTGAAGGGGCAAGGCAACTCACTTCTCTACCCCACCCCATACATGCGCACCCCCGGCGATATTGACATCTGGGTTGAGGGAGGCGACGACAAGGTCATCAGTTACGTCAACAAGATTGTGCCTGGCAAGAAAATCACCTATCACCACATCGATTTCCTCAAGGCGGGCAAGGTAAGTGTAGAGGTTCACTACCGTCCTTCGTGGATGAGCAACCCCGTACACAACAAACGCCTCCAGGCATGGTTCCTTGCCCATGCCGACGACTGTTTCTCCAACGAAAAAAAAGAGTGGGGCTTCTGTGTTCCCACGTTTGAATTCAACGTGGTATTCCTGCTGTCGCATCTCTATTCACACCTTATCCGCGAGGGGGTGGGACTGCGCCATATCATAGACTACTACCACCTGCTGCAAGGCAACCCCGACAAGGAGCGTCCCAGCGAGGAAGAACTGCGACATCTGGGTCTCCGCCACGTGGCAGGCGCCCTGATGTGGGTGCTGAATTCGGCTTTGGGATTGCCCGACAATTTGCTCATCTGTCCGCCCGATGAGCGCCGTGGCCGCGTCTTGCTTGGAGAGATACTCAAGGGCGGCAATTTCGGCAAGCACGACGACCGTGCCTTTGCCGGCAGTAGCGAGAGCAGTGTACGTAGCAACATCCGTGTATCCACGCGCGACCTGCGTCTCCTTTTTCAATATCCTTCAGAATGTGTCAGTGAACCCTGGTTCCGCGTGTGGCATTACTTCTGGCGCCGCCGACACCGCCCATCTGCCGATTGAAAATTGAAGATTGGTGATCAAGCTTCACCATGATTCTCCAATTCCTGGTAAAAGAAATTTCACCTTTTTTACTAGTTACAACCAGGTTCGTTATCCGAGCATGGTATCTCCAATGTTCTTGAACCCGTTGATGAAATCGCGTGCTTGCATCCGTTTTTTCCCTGCCAACTGCAGGACATCTATGGTCAATACGCCCTCTCCGGTAGTCACATAGAGTTTGTTTTTCTCCACCCATAGAGTGCCGGGGCCTCCTTGGACAGTCACGCCATCGGCTTTTGTGGTATGGTAGACCTTCATCACCTGTTCCTCACTGCCATCCATATGCCGCAAGGTAGTCCATGCACCGGGAACCGGACTCAGTCCCCTCACAAAGTCGTAGACTTGCTTGGATGTCTTGGTCCAGTCGATACGACATGTTTCCTTGAAAATCTTTGGAGCAGCCTTCAAAGGCGTATTCCCGTCAGTCAACGTGTCCTGGGGCAGTGCTTCCACATATCCGTCTCCTTCGATGAGCATGTCGATGGTGTCGGTGGCTGCACGGGCACCAAGTTCCATCAGTCCATTGTATACATACTCCACGTCGGCATCGTCGGGAATATCAAACGTACGCCGAAGTATGACCTTGCCCGTGTCGATGTCATGGTCGAGGAAAAAGGTAGTAACCCCTGTCTGCTTCTCACCGTTGATGATGGCCCAATTGATGGGAGCCGCTCCCCTGTATTGTGGCAACAACGCGGCATGCACGTTGAATGTGCCCATCCGTGGCATGCCCCAGACCACCTCGGGAAGCATACGGAAGGCCACCACCACCTGCAGGTCGGCATCATACGCCCTGAGCTGCTCAACGAAAGCGGGGTCTTTCATCTTCTCTGGCTGGAGGACGGGGATTCCTCTCTCCAAGGCATACTTTTTCACTTCAGGCGGCTGGAGCACACTGCCATGACGGCCTACCGGTTTGTCGGGCTGCGTGACCACTGCCACCACGTTATACCCTCCCTCTACCAACCGCCTCAGTGTGGCGACGGCAAATTCGGGTGTTCCCATGAAAACGATTCTCAGTTGTTCACGTGTCATATAATCAGTTTTTTTCTTCATGTCGCCCATACTTTCTGGGGCCTATTATATATTAAGGATGTGCACTCATTCCTGCGACATGTCGGCCACCATCTTCCGGTATGTGGCATACATGCGCGTGCGACTGATATATCCGATGAGGTGTCCATCGGGAGTGACGACCGGCAACGCTGCCGCGTTCGTCTGGTCGAATACGCCCATCACATCTTCCATGGGATCTTCCACGCCCAAGGTACCTGCAGGGGGGGTCATGAGCTGAGCCACGGTGAAATGACCATACAATTCAGTTCGAAACATCACATTGCGTATCTTTGTCAGGTCCACCTCACCAAGCAGGTTGCCCGCATTGTCAAGCACGGGAAGGAAACTGGTGGTACTCATGCTGATGACGTTGACCAGTTTCCCCAAGGGCATCTCCGCATCGACAGCAGTGAAATGCCTGTCGATGATACTCTCCAGGCTCATGAGTGTGAGCACAGCCTTATCGGTGTGGTGGGTGATGAGTTTTCCTTCCCTCGCGAGCCTCATGCCATAGATGCTGTGTGGCTCGAAGACGATGATGGTAAGGTAGGCACAGATACTTACTATCATGAGTGGGATGAACATCTGGTATCCCCCCGTTATCTCTGCGATGAGGAAGATGCCCGTAAGCGGGGCATGCATCACCCCCGCCATCACCCCCGCCATACCCAGGAGGGCGAAATTCTTCTCTGGCAAGTATATGCTGATGCCATTGACATTCCACAGCCGCGAGAAGAAGAACCCCGCGAAAGCACCGATAAAGAGAGAAGGAGCGAACGTACCACCGCATCCACCTCCACCATTGGTGGCGGAAGTGGCGAGCACCTTGGTAGCAAGCACAAGTCCGATATACACCAGGAGCAGGTTGCCGTGTCCATAGAAGAGCGAGTTGTTGAGCACCATGTCCCAGTCGGTCTCCGTCCTTCCGTTGATAAGGATATTGATACTGGAATATCCCTCACCATAAAGCGCGGGGAAGAGGAAGATGAGGCAGCTGAGCACCACGCCTCCCAATGCCAGTTTGAGATATGGTCTGTTTCGCATCTTTGCGAACACCCCTTCGACGGCGGTCATCACCCTGATGAAATAGAGGCTTACCAGACCACAGAAGATGCCGAGGAGTATAGTCGCCGGCACCCTTTCCACAAGCCATGCCGAATCGAGCGTGAAATGGAACAGCGAGTCGCTCCCCACCAGGATATACGTGAAGCATGTAGCAGTGACGCAAGCGATGAGTATGGGCAGCAACGACGCCATGGTGAGGTCTACCATGAGCACCTCGATGGTGAATACCAGTCCGGCAATGGGCGCCTTGAAGATGCCCGCTATTGCCGCCGACGCGCCACATCCCACGAGCACCAGAAGTGTCTTGCCGTCGAGACGGAACACTTGACCCAGGTTGCTCCCTATCGCCGACCCGGTAAGGACGATGGGTGCCTCGGCTCCCACACTTCCTCCAAATCCGATGGTGAGTGCCGATGCGATGACCGAACTCCAACAGTGATGCCCCTTCAGCCGACTCCTCTTCCTGCTGATGGCATAGAGGATGCGCGTGATGCCATGGCTGATATCATCTCTTACCACATGCCTGACGAAGAGCGACGTGAGGAAAATCCCCACCACAGGAAAAACGAGGTAGAGCCAGTTGTAAGACCTGAAATTGAACCCAGCGGTGAGCACCAGCTGTATCTCGTTGATAAGCCAGTGAAGCACGAAAGCGGCAAGGGCAGCCAACAGCCCCACAAAAAAACTGAGCAAGAGTATGAACTGCCTGTCGGCTACGTAGGGTTTCCTCCATTCGTTAAGCCGCTCAAGAAAGCCCGTGGGTGTCTCGGTTGTCGTTTCCTGCATCTTGGGTGGTTATTTTCTCACTATGGTCACCTCGCCATTGGGCCTGATCCTGATGATAGAGGATGGCGTATGCGGTTTCTTCTCCTGTCTGCGCGAAGTGCACACATAATCTACAGCCCCGAGGAGCTCGGGGTCGATGTCACAATAGTTGGATGCCGGTGGCATCCCGCTGATATTTGCGCTTGTCGATACGATAGCTTTCTGGAACCTGTAGCACAATTCCTTGGAGAAAGGCTCGTTGGTCACCCTCATTGCCACCGAACCGTCTTCGGCAATGAGATTGGGCGCAAGGTTCACCGCACCGTCCAAGATGACAGTGAGTGGCTGGGTGGCCATGTCTATCACATCCCACGCCACCCCTGGCACCTGCCTGACGTAGCGCTGCAACCTGGCATCACTGTCGACAAGGCAAATCATGGCCTTGGAGTCTTGTCGCCGTTTGATCTGATACACTTTCTCCACGGCAGCTGCATTAGTGGCATCGCAGCCAATGCCCCATACCGTGTCGGTGGGATAAAGGATGACCCCACCCCGTCGCATCACCTCGACGGCCATCTTGATGTCTTTTTCGTAATTGCTCATATTGTGGTTTCAATATCAACACAAGGGAACAAAGGCCTTTTTTCTCCAGGCTTCGTATCCCTGCGTTGGATTATGGACGACTCAATGCCTCACCACGAAGTGGCAAAGAGAAGGCGCCCTCCCGGGCGCCTATAAGGATTGTCAGATTTCCCATCCGATAGCCGAGGCACCGAGGACGGCAGCCGAGGCACCATCAAGTCCGCTGATGAGGAATTTTGCCTTTCCACGGAAGATGGGCAGCACATTCTTGTCATACCCCCGCTTGATGGGATCCATAATCAGGTCACCGGCTTTCACCAGTCCTCCAAAGAAGATGAAGGCCTCGGGCGAAGAGAAGGCAGCAAAGTCGGCACATGCCGCTCCCAGCATCTCGCCAGTGAACTCAAAGACTTCGTTGGCCAGTTCATCACCCTTTCCTGCAGCAATCGACACGTCGAGCGACGTAATGTCCTCGGCTTTCATCTCTCTGAGGAGCGAAGGCCTGTCGGTAGAATGAAGCAGTTCACGGGCCGACCTGGCCACTCCCGTAGCCGAGCAATAGGCCTCCAAACAGCCTTTCCGCCCACAGCCACAGAGTCTTCCGTTCTCGCGCTGCATGATGACGTGTCCGAGTTCGCCGGCGAAACCATCGCATCCATACACGAGTTGTCCGTTAACGACGATTCCCGAGCCCACGCCTGTTCCAAGGGTAATGACAATGAAGTTTTTCATGCCTCTTGCCACGCCATAGGTCATCTCGCCGATAGCTGCAGCATTGGCATCATTGGTTAGTGCCACGGGGATTCCCAGTTTGTCGCTGAAGAGTTTGGCCAGTGGCACCACGCCGTTGTGTCCCCAAGAGAGGTTGGGGGCGAACTCAATGGTTCCATTATAATAGTTTCCGTTGGGAGCACCAATTCCCATTGCCTTAATGAGTTCGATGCCACCCACCTGCTCTACTATCACATTGAGGGCTTCTACAGCCGCGTCAACATAGTCTTCCACTTTCTCATAGCCTTGTGTCTTGATGGCTGTTGTGGCCTTGATTTCTCCCCTGCTGTCGACGATGCCGAAGACAGAGTTTGTGCCACCCAAATCCAAGCCTATCACATAAGGCTTCAATGTTTCCTGTGTATTCATGTTCGTATGGTTTATTATTTTAAATAATGAATTGAAATGTCTTTCATGTCTTTGCTTCGCAAAGATATTAAAAATCGCTCACCCTACAAAGTTTTACACGCAAAATTTGTGGCTTTCACATTTTTTTAGCAATTTTGCAAACGATATGCCAATAGCTTTCCACATCGATGTTGTAGACACCATCGTCAAGGGTTTGATTATCGGGGTCCTCGTGTCAGCTCCCATGGGGCCGGTAGGCATCCTTTGTGTCCAGCGTACGCTGAACAAGGGCCGTTGGTATGGCTTTGTCACCGGCATAGGCGCCACGGCAAGCGACTTGTTCTACGCACTGATTACGGGTGTGGGCATGAGTTTCGTGATGGACATCGTGAACAACAGCGAATACCGTTTCTACCTGCAGTTGTTGGGAAGCCTGATGCTGTTGGCATTCGGCATTTTCAGCTACCGCTCCAATCCCACAAAGAACATGCACCAAAGCGGCAACGTGAAAGGCACACTGATACACAATGGTGTCACCGCCTTTCTCGTAACTGTTTCCAACCCACTGATTATCTTGCTGTTCATGGCATGTTTTGCCCAGTTTGCGTTCATCATCCCGGGCCAGCCTTTTGTCGTGGTAATAGGCTATCTGAGCATTGTAGCAGGCGCCATTTTGTGGTGGTATGGACTCACATGGCTGGTCGACAAAATCCGCAGCAGTTTCCAAGTCTATGGCATCATTCTCATCAACAGGCTTATTGGCGCCCTGGTGATTGCCATATCCATCATCATCCTTTTTGGTACGGTATTCAATCTTTTCTCTTTCCACTACTGAGCGGGCATTCCTCACTCCCCCACCAGTTTCATGCCAAAAAGGCTGTTGTATACCATTTAGAATCATGTTTATCGCAAAAGAACTACGTAAGAAAAGCATTGCCGAATACTTGCTCTATATGTGGCAGGTAGAGGACATCATCCGCGCATACGGCTGTAACTTATCGAAAATCCGCCGTGAATATATCTCACGCTTCGACTACTCCGAGGAAGACAGGGAAGAGCTGACCGACTGGTACGGCAACCTCATTAGGATGCTTACCCAGGAGGGTTGCCGCGAACAAGGTCATCTCCAAATCAACAAGATCATTGTCCAGGACCTTTCCGAACTGCATGCCCGTTTGCTTGATAGCGCCCGCTTTCCCTTCTATCGTGCCGAATACTACAAGGTGCTGCCATTCATCGTGGAGCTGCGCAAGCGCGGTAGCGATCTTGAAGCCAACGAGGTGGAGACGTGCCTCAACGCCCTTTATGGCGTGATGCTGCTCCGGCTCCAGCAGCGTGAGATATCGCCCGACACCAACCATGCCGTACAGGAAATCAGCACCTTGATAGGCATGCTCTCCGACTATTATCTGAAAGACAAGAGCGAAGGTCTGGAATTCGACTGACGTTATACACCCTTCTTTCCAACAACATAAAAAAAACTACCAGAATGAATATCCTTATCACCGGTTGCAATGGCCAGTTGGGCAGCGAGATCCGCCTCCTGGAGCCAAGCTACAGCCAGCACACGTTTTTCAACACTGATGTCGAAGAACTCGACATCACCGACCAGAATGCTGTAGAGGACTATGTGACCACCCATCAGATTGACGGCATCGTGAACTGTGCCGCCTTCACCGCCGTCGACTTATCAGAAAGCGAGCGCGAGAAATGTACCACCCTCAACACGATGGCCCCGGCCTATCTGGCGACAGCCATCGAGAAGCGTGGTGGTTGGATTATCCAGGTTTCCACCGACTATGTATTCAACGGGAAGTCCTTCCGCCCCTATGTGGAAGACGATACCCCTTCACCCGACAGTGTCTACGGCAGCACGAAGCTGGCAGCCGAGCTGGGTGTATCGAAATTCTGCCGTCGTGCGATGATTATCCGCACGGCATGGCTATACAGCTCGTTTGGAAAGAATTTCGTGAAGACGATGCTCCGTTTGGGCAAAGAGAAACCATCGATTGGCGTGGTTTTCGACCAAGTGGGCACCCCTACCTATGCCCATGACCTGGCTTCGGCCATCATGACCATCATCGGGCAGGGTGTACAGCCTGGTGTCTTTCACTACACCAACGAGGGTGTGGCCAGTTGGTACGACTTCACGAAGGCCATCCATCGCATCGCCGGCATCACCACATGCGATGTCCGCCCGTTGCACACCTCCGAATACCCCACTGCTGCCACACGGCCACCCTATTCCATTCTCGACAAGACAAAAATCAAACAGGCATATGGCCTGGAGATTCCCCACTGGGAAGACTCCCTCCGCCAGTGCCTCTCAATCCTTCAGCAACAATGAACCAAGAAATCGAACGCCGCCGCACTTTTGCCATCATCTCCCATCCTGATGCCGGCAAGACCACCCTCACGGAGAAATTCCTGCTCTTCGGTGGTCAGATACAAGTGGCCGGTGCGGTAAAGAGTAACAAAATACGCAAGACCGCCACTTCCGACTGGATGGACATCGAGAAGCAACGCGGGATCTCCGTCTCCACGTCGGTGATGGAATTCGACTACGACGGCTACAAAGTGAATATCCTCGACACTCCGGGACACCAAGATTTTGCTGAAGACACTTACCGTACCCTCACGGCTGTCGACTCTGCCATCATCGTGGTCGACGGTGCCAAAGGTGTGGAGACACAGACACGAAAACTGATGAACGTCTGCCGCATGCGCAACACCCCCGTCATTATCTTCATCAACAAGATGGACCGTGAGGGCCGCGACCCCTTCGACCTGCTCGACGAACTGGAGAAGGAACTCCAGATACAAGTGCGCCCACTCTCCTGGCCCATCAACCAAGGTGTGAAGTTCAAGGGGGTATACAACATCTACGAACGCAAGCTCGACTTGTTCACCCCCGATAAGCAGCGTGTGACGGAGAAGGTAGAAATCGATATCGACAGTCCTCAGCTCGATGAGCGTGTGGGTGCCCAGGATGCCGGCCAACTGCGCGACGACCTGGAACTGATTGACGGCATCTATCCCGAGTTCAACGTCGACGACTACCGTTCAGCAACCGTAGCCCCTGTTTTCTTCGGCAGTGCACTCAACAACTTTGGCGTACAAGAGTTGCTCAACTGTTTCGTAAAGATTGCCCCTTGTCCACGCCCCACGAAGGCAGAAGAGCGCGACGTAGAACCCGAAGAGGAGAAATTTACCGGGTTTGTGTTCAAAATCACCGCCAACATCGACCCCAACCACCGTTCGTGCATCGCCTTCTGCAAGGTATGCAGCGGCAAGTTCGTACGCAACCAGCCCTATTTCCATGTACGGTTGGGCAAGACACTGCGCTTCAGTTCTCCCACCCAGTTCATGGCCCAGCGCAAATCGACGGTCGACGAGGCCTATCCCGGCGACATCATCGGTCTGCCCGACAACGGCATATTCAAGATTGGCGACACCATGACCGAGGGCGAACCGCTTCATTTCCGCGGACTACCTTCTTTCTCTCCTGAGATGTTCAAATACATCGAAAACGACGACCCAATGCGTTCGAAGCAGTTGGCCAAAGGCATCGAGCAACTGATGGACGAAGGAGTGGCACAGTTGTTCGTCAACCAGTTCAACGGCCGCAAGATCATCGGCACCGTAGGACAATTGCAGTTCGAAGTCATCCAGTATCGCCTGGAGAACGAATACAACGCACGCTGCCGCTGGGAACCCGTCCACCTGCACAAAGCATGCTGGATTGAGTCCGACGACGAGAAGGAACTGGAGAACTTCAAGAAGCGCAAATACCAGTACATGGCCAAGGACAGAGAAGGCCGCGACGTCTTCCTCGCCGACAGTGGCTATGTGCTAAGCATGGCACAGGAAGACTTCAAACACATCAAGTTCCACTTCACCTCGGAGTTCTAGAAAAGACAAGGACTTTAAAGACCCGTGGTCTTTAAAGTCCTTATTTCTTATTATGGTATATCAAGACTGTCAGTTCTCGATGGGCTTGCAACACCATCTCGACACCTTGAGCATCACACCCAGCCCGGGCACTTCCTTGAGAAGGAAGTATTTGTGACTCTGCCTGACAAGACGCCCCGTGAGTCCCTTCAGCGGCCCATGGTTCACCAGCACCGGTGTACCTACCTTGAGACGGGCCTCCTCGGCACTCAGGTATTTCCTCATCTCGATATCAGGATTGCACATGGCCTGGAACTCGAACATCTGTTTGGCGGGAATCTCATAATAATCACGTGTGGTGCGGTCGCGTGTGATTACCGACATCTTATACTGGCAACGGGATATCAGCTCTGTCATGGCTTGCTGGCGGAGCGATTTCTTCACGAAAATCAGGTTGCTCACCACAGGCCTCAGTTTCCGGCGGTGCTTCCCGTTCTCATCCATGTAGTCGCGATACTGCATGGGAATAAAGAACTCCAGCCCATTCTCCTTGAAATAGTCTCCTACCTTGGCCTGACTGTTCGAGAACAGCCTGATGGCATACCATGGTGCCTTGTCTTTCTCCTCAGTGCCGGCGAGACTTGTCGGAGTCTGGTTTTCTGCATTGACTTCCATAAGGGAGTGAGATGATGTGCGTAGTGACATCTTCCAGCCTATGCCCTCAGGGCTTCGACGAAAGCTTTTATTCTCTCTGCATCCTTTACAGCCACCTCGGTTTCAAACTTCGAATTGATGTCGATTCCGGCAAACTGGGTATGCTTGATGGCTTTCACCACTTCTACATCATCGGGACCTATCCCGCCACTGACGAGGAAAGGCACGTCAAGGTCGTAGGCATCCAGCAAGTTCCAGTCGAACTTCTCACCCGACCCACCTTTTTGCTCACATTGGTTGTGGAACAAGAAGTAATCCACCAATCCCACATAAGGCTTGCATTTTGCGAAATCATCGGCGCTCGCCACACTGATGGTCTTGATAATCTTCACGTTTTTCCGGATGTCGGGCTCAAGCGTAGACCTGAGGTTCTGTATCATCACCGGACTCTCCTCTCCATGCAACTGCACGAAGTCGAGCTTGAAGTTGGCAACCCTCGTGACGATGTTCTGCGGCATGTCATCTACGAACACCCCTACCCTCTTGGGCTTGTTCTCCTGATTGCCGAAAATGGGTTTTCCGCCGAGTTTGGGCATCTCTGTGTCAATAGACGTGTAGTCTGGAATAAAACCTCCCCTTGAACTGATTTGTGTCACATACCTGGGACTGTCTTTCCAGAACACCAGACCAATCCAATCCACATCGAGTGCACTCACCTCGCGTATATTCTGGGCTACACGCAAGCCGCAAACTTTAACAATCATATATCGTTTTTTATATTTTCCTGTTTAGAGTTTGCAAAGTTACGAAAAATTAAGGGCAGAACAAAGAATCCTATTCTTTTTTTGTCGAAATGGAGAAACTTAGCTGCGGAACGGTAAAGTGACCAAATTTGAGTGCAAGACGAAAAGAACATGATTATTTTTTCGTTTTGATATAATAAACGTGCATGGACATCGTTAAATAGATGAAGACCAAATAATGATTTGCCTATGAAAATTTTTACTCAAGAAGAATTCCAACCCTCTACCCGCACTTTGAACTTCATCCGTGAATTTGCCTACACCTATCGTGTAATCGACATGAACGGGCAAAGTGGTGTGTATTGTCTCAACTGACGTACTATGTCTACCCTGGTATCCCCGTCGTTATTGGCAGCCGACTTCACCGACCTGAAGCACGACATCGAAATGCTCAACAACAGTGAGGCCGACTGGTTGCACCTTGACGTGATGGACGGCGTTTTCGTGCCCAACATCTCGTTTGGCTTTCCTGTGCTCGAGGCTGTGGCATCCATCTGCAAGAAGCCACTCGACGTACATTTCATGACCGTTCACCCCGAAGAATACATTGCGCGCACAGCCAAGTTGGGCGCGATGATGATGAACGTGCACTATGAGGCCTGCACCCATCTTCACCGCACGGTGGCAGAGATTCACCGTTCGGGCATGAAGGCTGGCGTGACACTCAATCCCTCCACCCCCGTCTCCATGCTCGAAGACATCATCTGTGATGTCGACATGGTGCTGTTGATGAGCGTGAACCCCGGTTTTGGCGGACAGAAGTTCATCGAGCACACCATTGAGAAGGTAGGGCGCCTGCGCCGTCTCATCAGCGAGAGCGGCAGCCATGCGCTTATTGAGGTCGACGGTGGCGTACAGTCGGAGACTGCTCCCCGCCTGGTGGAAGCCGGTGTCGACGTGCTGGTGAGTGGCAGCTATGTTTTCAAGGCTTCCGACCCGATAGCGACCATTCACGGTCTGAAAGTCCTCTAACCCATTGAAGTGGCATCTGGCTAACCCCTCCTTGCCTAATCCAGAGTAAAAGACCAGCAAAAAGAATCCCCCAGGCACACGACATGTGGCTTGGGGGATTCTTGTGACTATAGCCTGCCTCAATCGAGCTGCAACACCATGGAGTGCTGTTTTGCCATGCGGCGCAGGTTGAGGATGGCGTAACGCATGCGCCCGAGCGCGGTATTGATGCTCACGTTCGTCGCCTCTGCTATCTCCTTGAACGACATCTCCTGATAGAAGCGCATGAACACCACCTCACGCTGCGAAGGAGGCAACATGTTCATCATCTTCTTCACATCGGCGAGCACCTGCTCGTTGACGAAATGGTTTTCCACGTTGAGGTCGAGCAACTCGTTTCCTCCGAGGTTGGAGAGGTCGTTGTCTTCGGTAGGTTCCACAATTTTCTCCGACTTCTGCTCCCGATACCAATCCATGATAACATTATGTGCTATTCTCACGAGCCAGGCGCAGAATTTTCCGGAGTTGGTGTATTTGCCTTGCTTGAGTTTCACGATGACCTTGACGAACGTCTCCTGAAAGATGTCATTCGCCACGTCCTGGTCTCTGACCACGAACATGATATAAGTAAAGAGTTTGGATTGTGTTCTTGACAACAGCAAATCAAACGCCCTATTGTTACCGTCGATGTATGACAATGCCAACTGTTCGTCGGTCATTTCATTCAGATATTCCATTCCTTAAATATGTTGATAATTAAGTAATGATGTTCCGATAGGCAATGGTGTTTAAGTTGTCGATAAAATAGTGAAATAAAAGTGACTGTGATTGCGTTATGACGTCAATCCGTTGCAAAGATAAAGACTTTTGTTGAGCCCGACAAATTTTCCGGCGAAAAATTTGTAGTTTCCACGATTTTGCATTATCTTTGCATCGATAAGGTTCGCTACACGCGATTAGCAAAGGGAACGGGGTGTGAATCCCCGACTGTCTCGCAGCTGTGAGCTCCTTTATCGCCTCAGGCATGATGCCACTGTCCGTTTGGGCGGGAAGGCGCCTGCAGGCGGGAGCGTAGTCAGAAGACCTGCCTTTTCAAGCTACACTGGCTTGTCGTCACCTCTCGATGTAAGGGGTATGCGACACACGAGTTATTTTTTTGAAGCCAACTGTGCTGGGGCATACCCTGCACTTTTGAGCTGAAACATGCGCGTTACCCCACCGTGGCCTTTGGCTGTAGTGGTATGCGTGGAGGAAAGTACAACCGAAGTGTATTATATAAGTTTAATTGGGGAAAAGGGCGTCGCCGTGAGGTGCCGCTCTTTTTTTCGGATTTTTCGGACATTCTTGTTTCCCGGTATTTCCAGCTTTTCCGGGAAGCGCTGCAAATCATTCTTTATCTACAGGCCGCAGGGCTGCTACCTCATCGGGTGTGAAGACAATGTCGAACTGTTCTCCCGACTTGCTGAGGAGATAGCGGTAGACAAGTCCCTTGTGGTCTTTCGTCAGGGCATCCACAAGCATGACCATCGAAAGGTCGTTTCCCTTCAGGCTTTCTTCGATGTTTTCCTTGAGTACACCGATTCTCTCTCTGATGGTATCGGGAGTGATGGCCGCCTCATCAATGGTATAGACATATCCCACATGGTTGTTTTCGATAATGATGTCGTTGAGCGTGGTCACCTCATCCACTTGTAAGGGCAGCTGCAGCCGGCCAGTAGTGACAAAGTTCTCTATCCTCCTTCGTGTCAGTTCCTTGGGATTTCCCACCAGTGCCTCCACATTTTTCAATTCATTGGCCGAGATGTCGATGATGAGTTGCTCACCGGTCTGGATGTCTGTATATTCATACTTGAGGTTACACTTTGCCGCGATGAAATCCGCGAGGGTAGCCTTGTCGTCGCAGAAATTGAGCAGGATACCCTGTTTTACGTCTTTCGAATGGTCTTTCAGCCTGCTGATTTTCAGCACCTGCGAGTTTGTAGCCACATGATAGACGATGGTATTATTGTCGAGGTCTACATGGGTTACCATCCCAAGCACGCCCAGGTCAATCGGACATTGTTTGTTGATGATCTCCACCTGATGCTTCAGGTTGTCCACGCACCCCATGAGCACAAATGCCCATAGTATCATGACAAGTGGTGTTGCAAAATATCTTTTCATCCTGTAATTTTTCTGCGAAGGTAACAATAAAAACGGAATTACCGATAATTCATCCTGAAAAAATCAAACTGTGCCCTACCGTCCTCTCCATAACAGAAGAGCCCCACACGAATGCCCTTCCAGAAACCGCTCTTCATGGCGAAGGCATCGCCTGCGGGCACATAGCGCTTGCCGTCGGTGCTGTAGTAGAACTGGTGCACGTTCTGCCGGCAGTCGTCGCTCACCTTGAAGTAGATTCTGCTAAACCGTCCTTTTTTTACGACCACCTTCTCACCATCGGCCTCCACATAGACGCCCTCAGGACAGACGCCTATGGCATGAAACTGCCGTCCGATACAGAACAAGCCTGCCCGGCAGCCACCTGTTGCAGCAAGCATAGTAGTGCTTTCGCTGGCATAGCCAATTACTTTCTGGGTGAGCATGTTATGACTCTCCCGCAAGCTGTTGGCGGGCAAGGCTTTTAGGGTAAGCCATCCCTTCCTCTCAGAAAGGCTCCAGTGGCTGTCACGCGGATTGTGATTCCACTGCCACTGCAGCGCCAACCGGTCGTTGTCGAAGTCATCGTCCGTCTGCCATCCCGATGGCTGTGAGCCGGGATAAGGCGATGTCCACACCGATACGGGCTCTCCGATACCATTGCCGTCGATGTCAACACCCATGAGGGGCCAGTCGTCAACCCATCGTGCAGGCTGCAAGTGCACCACACGACCCAGGACAGGTGTCTCCTGGAAATGGTAGAACCACCATTTGCCGTCGGGAGTGTCGACCAGTGCGCCTTGGTGCGGTCCGTTGACTCCGGTCGACCCTTGCTCGAGCACCACTTTTTTCTCATACGGCCCATAGATGTTTTTCGCGCGGAGCACGGTCTGCCATCCCTGGCCTACCCCGCCCTCCGGTATAATCAGGTAGTAATATCCATTGCGTTTCATCCATTTGGTGCCCTCTGCCACCGGTCCGGTATATACCGTCACCCCTTCGTCAAGCAGTTCGCGCCCGTCCTCCGACATCCTGTGCACGACGATGGGGCCCGCACCGTGTCGGCTCCGTCCCAGATACGCTTTCCCGTCGTCGTCCCAGAACGGACAGGGGTCTTCCCATTTTTCCACGCGCTTCACCAGGTGCAGTGGCGACCACGGTCCAGCGGCATCCTTGGCCTTGCTCATATACAAACCCTCATCGGGCGTGCAGAAATACACATAGAATTCCCCGTTGTGGTAACGGATGGCAGGCGCCCACGACCCACCCGCGTAATGACGGTTGTCATCCCATCCCGGCTCATCGAAACGGCTGTATATCTGTGCCACATATCTCCAGTTGAGCATATCCTCCGACTCCAGCACCTGCATGCCAAGGAAATGGAAGTCGGATGCCACCATGTAGTATTTCCCGCCCACGCGTATCACGTCGGGGTCGGAGAAGTCGGCGTTGATTACGGGATTGATGTACGTACCGTTGCCCTGGTCGCCCCATGTGACAACGCCCTGCTGCGCCCATGCCATGGCATTAACGGCCATGAGCAACACAAAGCACCATTTTCTCATATACAAATCTTCAATTTTCAATAACATCCTCCTTTACCACATCAGGCCTGCAATCCGGCTGTTCGGTAATGACTTCCAGACCCGAGAAACGTATGTTCCGGGCATGTCGCACGAAGAACCCCTTTGCCGGCAGATTGCCCCACATCGTAGCCTCCGGGTATTCCTTCTCTTTCTCATCGGCCACGCTTTTCTCTATGTCAGGCAGGTCGGCTACCGTCACGCCGCCCTTGTGGTGTATGGTAATGTTGTTCAGCCACACGTTCTCCACGGGATGCCCAAGCAATCCGGTGATGGAACACCCCATCGCCCCGGCATTCCTTATCTGGATATTATCGAGGTGCACCCCATCTATTTTCCCCACCTTTTCTATGGTCTGTCCTTCTTTGTATCCTCTGGCGCGGTTACCGAGTCGGATGAAGATAGGCGCTTCCGTTCCCTCTATGGTAAAGTCCGACAGCGAGACATTCTGTAGCTCGCCTCCATCCACAATCTCCAGCGAGATGGCCGACGACCCTATCCACTGTCCGAAGAATTTCTCCTCCTGGTCTTCGCTCGGCTTCACCACTATGCCCGAGATATTGATGTTGCGGAAACCCCCATTGGTCTCGGTACCCAGTTTCACGGCATTGCAGTGACTCGATACCACGCAGTCGGCTATGCGCACGTTCTCGCAACATCTAGGCGATGTGCTCTTGAGCGTGATGCCGTCGTCATCACTATCGGCAATCATCCCCCTCACCACCACATCGTGGCAACCGTCGATGTCGAGGGCGTCGTTGTTGTAGTTGTTGCGGTTGTACACCTTGATGCCGTCGATACGCAGACGGTCGCAGGCCAGGTAGTGCTGCATCCAGCATCCTGAATTTTTGAGGGTTACATCCTTCACCACGATGTCGCGGCTTTGGATAAATCGCAGCAGGTGCGGACGGGTGATGCCCTCGTCGTTCCACGACAGTTTGGGAAATGCCCGCCCCTGTCCGTCGATGGTGCCGAAGCCATCAATGACCACGTCATCCACATGATCGGCATAGATGAGTTGCACCGTTTCTGTCTGCGTGCGCAGTGAGACGTATGTTGAGCGCATCGGCTTGTAGTCTGCCAGCGACATGCTGCCATAGAGTGTCGCTCCTGTCTCCAGGTGCAGGTTCACATGCGAGCGCAGCACGATGGTGCCGATTTTATAGCTCCCGGCAGGCACGACCACCCGTCCTCCTCCGGCCTTGTTGCAAGCATCAATGGCGCCCTGCACAGCCGCGGTGGAGAGCCGCGAGGTGTCGCTCACCGCGCCATAGTCACGGATGTTGTAATCTGCCGCGTCCATCTCCATGCCAAACAACAGCCACAGACAGCATATAATAAAGTATTTCATATTGTTTGAAGTTTCGCCAATGAGGAACTATGCAAAGATAACCTTTTTTAGCCATTGAAACAAAATATCCAAACAAAACTTTACTCGTTTTAATGTGTTGTGTGTCACTCCCAAAAAAACGATTTCCTTATGAACCTGTTGCATTATTTCATAAAAAAAACGGGGAATTTGATACGTTTTCAGTATCAAATTCCCCGTCACCTATAAAACTGCCTCTCTTGTCTTTACGCTATTGCATTATTAGAAAGTTGGAATTGGAACGTTTTACAATGTCATCTATTTCTTAGCAAAAAAAACATCAAGAAACGTCCACGATGATTACAACACATAAAGATGTTTAGGAGTGATTGCCACCATCTGTGATTTTTTTTACATAGTGTGTCTGATTATTTACAGAAACTACAAAAATATCGGTGGTAATTCTTGAATTATAATGGGTTCTTGTATCGTAATTATAGTTTCTTGGGTAATCATAATAATGCCCATCATTAATATTTGTTGGCCTAGGTTTTTCCTCATCCTTAAACCACGGAAAACTGCTATTTCCAGGAAGGGGATGATAGGTGCCATGGTTTTGGGCCAGTACCTCATCATCGCCCTGAGGATTATAATATTCATCAGGATTACCTAATCCAAACATACCACCTTTATCATGAATAAGGTAACTATAACAATAACCTGATTCAACGCACCAGCAACCGGCCACATAAACATTAGGTGAAAATTTCTCCACACGCATAAAAGGCCTATTATAAACACATTTTTCTTTCATTTCTTTCTTGGATTGACAAATTTGGCTGCAAAGATAAGAAATAAAATATAAATAATATAATTCTTATATAAAAAAAAACATTTCTTAATATAACAAATTTTAAAACCAACACCAAATGCATTTTTCTTACGATTATATGCATTACGTAAACGAAGTTTCAGGTTCCTCTTTTCTGAAATCTGTTTTATGACCATTTTTATAACGAGCCCAGCTTGGTCTTTTGAATACACCCTTTATGTATAGAATACCTCATAGCTGGTATTGTCCATGATGTAAAGAATTTTCATTGTTTTTCATTGCCTATGAAAACAACATTCATGCGAAATGAAAATGTTTGAGTCGATGCTTTATCCTTTCTTTCATAATCACAAAAAAACGTATCTAATTCCCTGTCCGGTAATTCTTGTTACCAAAAAATACACAAAAAAAACATATACACCTCCAAAACATAAGTAATTGAACAAAAATTCAGTTTCAGAGAAAGAAAAAAAGCCTGGTATCACATTGTAAAGGTCACCCAGTCCCTATTTATTGGTATTTTTGTCAAAAAACCGCGCTTCAGACAACAATATGTAATATTGTTTTTGGCTTTTCGGGAAAAAAGTATTACTTTTGCACCTTGAAAGTCTCAGCTTTCTCTGCGGGAAAACGTATCCCCAAAGCGGCGGACGCGGAGGCTTCCTCTGAGGAAATCATCGGGCAACTCTTTTCCTTTTTTTCCACAGGACAAGAGGAGAGAAGTTGTGTGCCTATACTATTACCAAACGAGGGAGCCGCCGGAACCATGGAAATCTTCCATACAAGCCGCATTTCACTACCCTATGTCACTCATTCTCACGCTACATCATCACCGTTATCGGCTGCGTGGTCTCACCCCCGACCTGCTGCCCGACAACACCTTGCTGTTCCTTAGCGATGAGGCAGACACCCAGACGGAAGACAACGAAGCTGAGTTCACATTCGATTTTCACTTCGTGGAGCACCTCCTCCCGGAAAAACCGGAAGATCTGAAATCTCTGGATAATCCAGAATCTCTGGAAAACGGTCTACCCCACCAAGTGGCTGCATGGGGAGCACCTATCTTCGCTCGCCACAACATCTGTATCTGGCAAAAAGACGGACTGCAACGCCGCCAGATTTCGACGAACTCCCCATTCGATGCCTACGCTATCTACGAGGAGACCTCGCCCACACATGCCGACATCTGGTTTCTGAAGTCGTTGAAAGAGGAACTACGCATTGATACCGTCTTCATCTCCACCTTGTCGTTGGAGCGCCACCTCGCCCCCCACGGCCTCTATATCTTCCACTGTGCCTATATGCTGCACGAAGGTCGCGCCATCCTCTTGAGCGGTCCCAGCGGAGCGGGGAAGTCGACGCATGCCGAGCTGTGGCGACGCCATGTAGAAGACACACGTGTCATCAATGGCGACCGCGGACTGATCTGCCGCGAGGCCGACGGTACGTTCGTTGTCAACGGATGGCCTGTATGCGGTAGCAGCAGCATCTGTCACAACGAACAGCACCCTTTGGGTGCCATTGTGTTCATCGAACAAACCCCTGGAAACAAGATACTACCCGAGGGATTGGCACAGCACTACCGCCGTGTGTTTGCCCAACTCACCATCAACCACTGGGATGTCGCTGCCACCAATGCCGCCGCCGATTGGATAATGTCGCTCTGCACTGCCGTGCCCATCGTCACCTACGGCTGCAACATGGCTCCTGATGCGCCTTATCCCCTATTACAGCATTTGAAAGATGTCTTTAGAACTTGAGAAACATCTGGTGGCCCGTGCCAACGAGGCATTTGAACCACTGACCGCCAATTTCGAGCTTACCCCTCTATGCAACCTCCACTGCGACATGTGCTTCATACGGTTGACACGCCAGCAGGTGGAAGAGCGTGGCGGACTGCGCGATGCCGACTCCTGGCTTGCCATCGCCCGCCAGCTGCAGCAGATGGGCACCCTCTTCATCCTCCTTACTGGCGGCGAACCGATGCTCCACCCCGAGTTCCACCGCATCTACACCACGCTCCGTGGCATGGGTTTCATCATGACACTCAACACCAACGGAACGATGATTACCGAGGAGATGTGCCGCGACACCTTCCGCGAAAAGCCCCGCCGCGTCAACGTCACTCTATATGGCAGCAACGCCGACACTTACGGACGCCTGTGCCACAACCGCGAGGGCTACGAACGCACCGTCAACGCCCTGCACCTGCTCCGCAAATACGACATCGATACAAAGCTCAACCTGAGCATGGTGCGGGAGAACAGCGCCGACTACGATGCTATCATGGCCCTGGCCGATAAGCTCGACATCCCCGTAGTGTCAAACACTTACATGTTCCCTGTGCAGCGCACCCTCTGCGGACGTGCCACCCATGTGGTGGAGTCGCGCCTGCCAGCCACCGAGGCCGCCCGCCTCAACAACCTCTTCCTCCGCTACAAACAAGGTGCCGAATATCCCGACTACGCCAAGCAAGCCGTGTTCAAGGCCCTTGAGGGGACGCCCTCTGCCGATGGCACCACACTGAATTGCCGTGCCGGACGCAGTTCGATGTGGGTGAGCTGGCAGCATCACATCACCCCCTGTGCCATGATGGACACACCATGCGTAGACCTGCACACCGGCATCACCCAGAGCTTCACCCCCTTTGCCCAACCCGGAAAACCCGGAATTATCGGAGACCCAGCCACGCTACCCGCCGATGACCTTCCTGCCGTTTGGAAGTGGCTGACAACCACTTGCCAGCAGTTCCCAGCCATTGAGGAGTGCAAAGGCTGCAAACTCCATCATATATGCCAAGTGTGCTATGCCGCTGCCATTTCCGAGCTGAAGGAGTGTGGCTCGCTGAGTTACCTCTGCGACATGGCACACGAGGACCTGCGACTACTATCACCATCCGAGAAATGAAGAAGACCCAAACATTCATCAAGAGAGAAATACAGGGCGAGACCCTCCTCATCCCCACAGGCGATACCGCCCGTGAGTTCAATGGCATGATCACCCTGCAAGGCATCGCCGGATTCATCTGGGACCATATCGAGGAGGCCACCAGCCTGGAGCACCTCGTCGACATGATCACCGATGAGTTCGACGTCGACCGCAAGACCGCCGGCGGCGATGCTATTTTCTTCATCATGCAACTACTCCGTGCAGGCATGATACGAACCACAGGCAAGAATTGGTAACCACAGAAGACATATTGCTGGCGCTGGTGCGCTCTGCCCTCTGGCAGGAAGCGCCCTCGACCGAGGGACTCCCCCTCGACGAGCCGTCATGGCACCACCTGTTTTTCCTTGCCCGGAAACAGACCGTGCAGGGCATCGTCTATGATGCCATCTGCCAGTTGCCCGAAGACCTCCTGCCACCCACCGACCTGTTCATGGTGTGGATGCACGAGGTACAGGGCATCGAGGCCAGCTACCGCCAGCAGCTGCGCGCCCTGGCATGGCTCACCACCCGCATCGAGGCAGAGTCACCACTCCGCCCCATCATCCTCAAAGGCCTTCCCCTCGCCTCCCTCTTTCCCACCCCTTCACACCGCGTGAGCGGCGACATCGACGTTTTCTATGGCAGTGCCACTGCCGCCGAGACAGCCAACAGCGTTGTGGAGTCATGGGGCACTCCAGTTATGCAGGGGAAGTTCGGCGAGAGCACGTTCAACATCAGCCAGGTGCCCATCGAGCACCATGGCTATCTTGTCCACTCCCATGTGCCCCTGCGCAAGCAGCGCCTCACGGCATGGATAGAACGACGGATGACCGAGGAGGATTCCACCCGTGAGGTTACCATAGGCGACATGCCCGTCAGGGTGCTATCGCCCGAGCTCGACGTGGTGCAGCTGAGCAGTCACAGCCTTGGACATGCGCTCAACGAAGGCTTAAGTGTGAGGCAGATATGCGACCTCGCCGTCTTCGTCGATCGGCACCACGACACGCTGCGCGCCGCCTCGCTACGCCAACTGCTCAGCCGTTTTGGCTTGCGGCGCTGGACCGATTTCTGCCTGAGCTACTGCACCACCTATCTGGGCCTCCCGTCCCACCGGCTCCCCTATCCTGTGAAGGCCGATGCCTCCACCCTCGCCGCCTTGCACCGCGAGGTCATGCTGAGCGGCAATTTCGGACAGATGGACGACCGATATGTGCACGACGGCGAGAGTCATTCGGCAGCCACCGCCCAGCGCATCTCACGCAACGTGTGGCGCTATCTGCGTGTGGCACCCCTGGAATCATCCTGTATGATCACAACGCTCACCGGCATGTGGATAAAAGACAGGATTTTCGGTAAAGACGAACAACCATCCCAAAGATAGGACCACGCAACCTACGGCTTTTTCGAAGCCGATTGAATGACATTAAAGAACAAACAATACAGACATGAAACAGAAAATCAATCTCTTGGCGGCATTGCTCATTCTGCTCGCCGCCAGCTCGTGCCGCACACGCACGCAAATGATCTATCTCCAAGACATCGAGCCCAACGTGGAGTACTCAGTTCAGCCCACCAAAGACCTCGTCATCCAGACCGACGACAAACTCACCATCAAGGTAACCTGCAAGAACCCTGAACTCGCCATGGCATTCAACATGCCCGGCTCAGGCGGCTACAGCATCGGCAACGACGGCACCATCCACAGCACCACCACCTCTGGTAGCGATGTCAGCTACTCCGTGACCGACGACGGTACCATCGACTTTCCCATCCTCGGCAAGATCCATGCCCGTGGCCTAACCTGCCGACAACTCTCCGAGAGCATCAAGAAAGAACTGATTTCCCGCAACCTCATCATGGACCCATTTGTCACCACACAGATTACCAACTTCACCTACTCCGTGCTCGGTGAGGCCAAGAAGGTAGGTACTATTGAGGTGAAGGGCAAGGACCGCGTCACCATCCTCGATGCAGTAGCCCAGGCAGGCGACCTCACCCAAGACGCCAAGCTCGAGCGCATCGCCGTCATACGCGAGGAGAACGGCAAGCGCAAGATCTATCACGTCGACATCCGCTCGAAGTCAATTTTCGACTCTCCCGTCTACTATCTGAAACAGAACGACCTCATCTACATCGAGCCCAACGACAATAAGGTGCGCGAAGAGTCACGCCGCAACATGCAGTGGGTCTTCACCGGAGCGTCGCTCATCACCACCATCATTTCTCTCATCACACTGTTCAAGAAATAATTCACCCCAAAGACTTGAAAGGGCTTAACGTCCCTAAAGACCATAAAACCCTCAAAATCCTAAAAACCCACAACCACCATGGTAAAAATGAGCGAACAGAAGAACATGGCGCCCGATAGTTCGCTGGCGTCAAAAGGCTTCAACATCAACCCACTCGACATCATCCGCTACCTGTTATCGAAATGGTACTGGTTTGCGCTCTCGATAGCCATTTTCGGCGGATGGGGATGGTATAGATACTCCACCACCCAGTTCCGCTACAGCACCAACGCCACCGTGATGTTCAAAGACGCCCACGCCTCGGCCCGCCAGGCTGGTCTCGACCGTCTTGCCAATGCCACGCCACAAGTAAACATCTCCAACGAGATACTGCAGTTCCAGTCACCCGAACTCATGCGAAAGGCGGTGCTGCGTCTCCATGCCGAAGTCGACTACACCGTAATGGACTACCTGCGCGTTGAGGAACTCTACAGCCGCTCTCCGGTGAAAGTGTCGTTCCTCGACGTCGCCGAAGACATGACGGCATCTTTGCAGGTCACGCCCATCGACGACAACAGCGTACGCATCTCGGGCTTCACTTCCGGTGGTCCTCTCTCCGCCCCTCTCGGCAAGACCGTGCGCACTCCTCTCGGCAAGCTCAACATATCGAAAACGCTCTACTACAACAAGGATTGGTATGGACGCACCATCAACGTGACGAAAAACGACCTCAACGTCACCGTGAGCAAACTCTGCCCCAACCTTTCGATTACCCAGGGCTCAACCGACGCTGCAATCAGTTATGGCGGCAACAGCTCATCGATTCTGTATATGTATCTCAGCGACGTGAACCCCACCCGTGCTGAGGATATTCTCAACACCCTCATCGCTATCTACAACGAAGAGACCATCTCCGACAAAAACCAGATAGCCATCAACACTTCCAATTTCATCGACGAGCGCCTGGTCATCATCGAGAAAGAGTTGAGCGGCGTGGAAGGACAGATACAGGAGTTCAAGGAATCGAACAAGATGGTCGACCTCGGCTCTGTCACTTCACAGGCACAAAGCCAGCGCGAGCGCTACAGCACCGAGGTGAAAGACCTGCTCCTCCAGCAACAGACCGGGCACTACCTGCGCGACTACCTGCGCGACCCGTCGAAGGCCACCGACCTCATTCCCACCAACACCGGCATCAGTAACGGTGCCATCGAGGACCAGATCTCGCAGTATAATTCCGCGAAATTGCGGCGCGACAAGCTGCTCGAAGGCGGCGGCGGTGAGAACAACCCCGTGATTGAAGACCTGAACAACACGCTCAGTTCCATGCGCCAGAACATCCTTCGTTCCGTCGACAACATGAATGCCAACATCAGCGCAAAAATCGAAGACGTGGCCAACCGTGCTGGACAGGCCTCTGCCCGCATGTCGCAGATACCACGCCAACAACGCCAGATGCTCTCCATCGAGCGTCAGCAGCACATCAAGGAAGAACTCTACCTCTACTTGCTCAACAAGCGCGAGGAGAATGCCCTGAGCCTTGCCACCACGGAGTCGAACGCCCGCGTGCTGCAGCCCGCCTACGGCAATAAGACCCCCATCTCGCCCATCTTCGGCCTGACTATGTCAAAGAACCTGGCGCTGGCAGTCGGTCTTCCCCTGGCCACTCTGCTGTTCTTCTTCTTCTTCGACACCCGCGTGAAGAGCCGTCGTGACATCGAGGACATGACTTCCGTACCTTTCATTGGCGAGATACCCAAACACACCTTCGCCAAGACCGGTAGCGGGAGAAACAACCGCATCGTGGTGCTCAACGACAGCCGTGACCTCACGAGCGAGGCTTTCCGCATCGTCCGCACCAACATGGACTTCATGCGTGTGAAAGCCGAGAACCTGCAGGTGGTGACATTCAGTAGTTTCGGTTCGTCGGCAGGAAAGACCTTCGTGTCGAGCAACCTTGCCGCCAGCTTCGCCCAGACTGGCAAACACGTCATCATCATCGACCTCGACATCCGCAAGGGCACGCTTACCATCCACACCAAGCACCACCAGGAAAAGGGTATGACCAACTACCTCTCCGGTCAGGCCACGCTCGACGAAATTATCAAGCACGACGACATCTGCGACAACCTCGACGTGATTCCCGCCGGTGGCATCGCCCCGAACCCTGCCGAGCTATTGCTGAGCGAACGTCTCGACCACCTCATCGATGAGCTGCGTACCCGCTACGACTATATCTTCATCGATAACGTGCCCTATGGCGTGGTGGCCGATGCCGTGATTACCAACCGCATTGCCGATCTCACCATCTTCGTTATCCGTGTGGGACGTGTCGACCGACGCATGATGCCCGAGGTGGAGAAAATCTACAACAGCGGCAAGCTGAAGAACATGTCGCTCATCCTCAACGGCACATCACTCCACAGCGGCTACGGCTATGGGTATGGCTACGGTTACGGCTATGGATACGGCTATGGTTATGGATACGGCTATACCAGCAACAAGACGTGGTGGCAGAAACTGCTTCCCTTTGGCAACAAGAAAAAGCACCGTCATCACCGTAAGCACCAGTCGGCAGCCAAGACGGGCAACAAGGATACCAAAACCCCATCCGCCGACAACGGTACGACAAAATTGTAAGGAATAGAGAAACAAGAGCAAAGAGATTCAATTCCCAGCCAACTATACTATGTTCACTTTCAAGCACCGTCTGGTGAAATCAGGCATCCTGCAGGGCAAGACCGACATCCATTGTCATGTGTTGCCCGGTGTCGACGACGGCTCTCCCGACTTGCCCCACTCCCTCGATCTGCTCGACTACATGGAGCACGACCTCGGTTTCGTCGCCGCCTGGCTCACGCCCCATGTGATGCAGGGCAACGGCAACACCGCCGCCCGTCTGCAGGAGCCGTTCGAGGAACTGATGCGCCAGTACGAGGGGGCGATGCGCCTACAGTTGTCATCAGAGTACATGATGGACGGAGGTTTCAACGAGCGTCTCACCACAGATGCCCTTCGTTTGGGCAAGAATCACCTGTTGGTGGAGACCTCGTATATGAATGGTCCCAACGACCTCTACGACATCCTCCTGAGCGTGTGGCATAACGACCTGAAGCCCCTCATCGCCCATCCCGAGCGCTACATGTATATGAGCGAAGCCGACTACCACGACCTGAAAGGTCATGGCTATGAGTTCCAGCTCAACCTGTTGTCGCTGAGCGGATACTACGGTGTCCGTCCACGTCTGGTGGCAGAGAGTCTGCTCGAAGAGGGGCTGTACGACAATGTGGGCACCGACCTTCACCATCTCGACCGTTTTGAAGACTACCTCTACGACCTGAAACTCTCCCGCCGCCAGCTCGACAGCCTCGAACTGCTATTCGCGAATAATGAGGAGCTCTAAGACATTTATTTGTATTTTATCACGAGATTTGTCGAAGACACACTGGGCAACGGGAAGTAATTGGAGGATTTAGAGAATGATTTATTGATTTATCACGAATTTGAGAATTTGAGAATTAGAATCATAAAAAAACAATAATTCTAACAACTCGGGATAAGCTATATACATGGCAAAGAGTATCATTTCGGGATTTCTTTTGATATTAGCGGCATTGCTCCTGGCAATGCCCAACCTGCCCCCATCAGCAGCCAGTAGGCTTTTGGTGGTCGGCTACGCCTCCCTGCTGATTATCCTCGCCAATCTCATAACAGCCATCGTGAGAAAAGGCCGATGGCGCTGGGCGCATGCCATAACCGTCGTGCTCAGCCTCCCGCTCCTGTCCAACTACATTCCCATCATCCCGCGACAAGCAAAAGCCGATGGGAAGTCCCTCAAGGTCGTTTCCTGGAACGTCGACAACTTCCTCGTTTCCTGTGACACCATGCACCGCAGCGCCCAATATCTCCGTTCATGGAATCCCGACATCATCTGCCTGCAAGAACGTCCCCATGAGGTGAAAGTGTCATGGACCGATATTCGTGACGCCTTCCCCCGGCACCCCCATGCCGTGCGCAACAGCCGTGAAGACGAAGTGCTCAACCTCGCCATCCTCAGCCACCACCCCATTATAAGCACTGGCGAACGGATGTTCGACGACACCTACAACAAATACATGTGGGCCGACGTACTAACCGGCACCGACACCCTCCGCGTATTTAGCGTCCACTTGCAGACCACCGGTACGACACCGTCTGCCACCAAAGAGTCCACCGGCATTGCCCACACCCTTGGCATTGCCACCCACAATGCCGCCATGCGCGACGAGCAGGCCCTCCAACTCTGCCACGACATCGACGACAGTCCACACCCTGTCATCGTCTGCGGCGACTTCAACGACACCCCGTCCGGCTATCCCGCCCGCCGCTTGCGTCACCATCTCACCGACCTCTCCCGCCGCTGGCCCCTCTGCGGCACCTTCCAGGACATGGGTGGCATCATGAAAATCGACTATATGATGTGCAGCAACCAACTACGCCCCCTACGCTACAGGTTGGACGAGACACCATGGAGCGACCATAAGGTCCAGTTGGGAGAAATGGAAATCGTTCAATAAAATCCTTTAATCATAAAAATTTGAGGGAACCATTTTGACAATGGTTATCTTGGTCTTATCAACAATCAACAAATGAATATTGCATTAATCATCGCTGGAGGCTCCGGCAACCGGATGGGGCAAGACATCCCCAAACAATTTATGCATATCGACGGTGCTCCAATTGTTATTCATACTTTGATGTGCTTTCAAAGGCATCCCGACATTCAGGAAATAGCAGTAGTGTGCCTCAAAGGATGGGAAACTGTACTTCAGAGTTACGCCAACCAATTTAATGTCACAAAATTGAAACATATTTTCCCAGGTGGCTACACCGGTATGGAATCCATACACAATGGCATATATGGCCTTTTGGAAGCGGGATACGACAAGAACGACCTCGTTTTGATTCACGATGCAGTAAGGCCATTGCTCTCACAAGACATCATCAGCAGTAATATTGCCATTTGCAAAGCCTATGGCTATGCCATCACTGGAATCAAATGTAGAGAGGCCATCTTGGAAAGCGAAGACGGATTCACCACGTCAACGAGTATTCCTCGCGACAGGCTCATCAGAACCCAGACCCCTCAGACATTCAGGTTGGGTAACATTATTTCCGCACATGAAGAAGCCAAGGAGAAAGGAATTCATGACTCGGTGGCATCATGCACACTATGTGCCGAATTAGGCAATAGAGAGATGCATATCGTCCCTGGTTCGGAGAAAAATATCAAAGTGACAACTATTGAGGATTTGGAGATATTGAAAGCGTTGATGCATACATCGAAAGAAGACTGGCTAAAATAATCACAAGATGCAATTATATTGGAAAGATATAGAGGAGATTACGAAGCTTGATCTTCCCTGGAGTTTGTTATCTGGGAAAAATATACTCATCACAGGGGCCACTGGATTAATCGGAGGGTGCCTGGTTGAGACTCTGATGTCCAATCCCAATATTGACTATCATATTTTTGCATCGGGCCGAAATGAAGAAAGGGCAAGGAGAAGATTCTCAAGATATGAGAATGATGCTCATTATCATTTCATCAAATATGATGTCACTGAAAAGTTGGAAAGCGACCTCACGTTCGACTATATCATTTTTGCCGCCAGCAATGCCAGTCCCAATTTCTTTGCGAAGACACCGGTAGAAATCATCAAATCAAACATCGAAGGAGTAGTCAATACTGTAGAATACGGATTATGCCATGGCATGAGAAGATTTCTCTATATCTCTACAGGAGAGGTGTATGGCGAGGGAGACGGGAGAGTCTTCACAGAAGAATACAGCGGCTATGTCAACCCACTCAACCCACGGTCGTGTTATCCCTCATCCAAAAGAGCTGCCGAAACATTATGTGCTTCCTATTCTGTAGAATACGGGGCAGATGTTGTCATAGCCCGTCCTTGTCATACCTTCGGTCCTTTTTTCACAGAATCCGACAACCGCGTCTATGCCCAGTTCATCAGGAATATCCGCAATGGAGAGGATATCGTGTTGAAAAGTAAAGGCACGCAATATAGGTCGTGGTGCTATGTCGTAGACTGCGCCTGTGCGTTGCTCTACATCCTACTGAAAGGAAAAAATGGAGAAGCTTACAATATCGCCGACCCCAATGCCAACATCACCATCCGCGAACTCGCAGAGATGATTGCAAAGATTGGGAACAAGAAGGTTGTTTTCGACATGCCGACAGAAGAAGAGAGCAAAGGATATAATCAAGTCAAGCAGTCTTTATATTCCATTGAAAAGATATCTCAATTAGGTTGGTCTATCAAGGGCAGCATGTATGAAAAGATGCAGAAGACACTGAAAGCAGTCTCAGAATGCAAAGATTAATCTCTCTTTGTCCATCCATGGGAAAAAAAAGGGAAGTGTTTATCATGCAGAACCCAAAGGAAATAAAATAATCATCATCACTAAAATATTATTCAATGGCTATCTCTGAATCAATCATATATAAAATTAGAAGGGAATGTTATAAATATTTAGTTGATCATTTTCCAAGAATAATTTTGGATAGAATTTGGAAAAAGGATTTTGGATACACTGTTAATTGGGAACACCCTCGTGATTTAAATGAAAAAATTGAATGGCTTATTTGCTATGGTGACACAAAAATGTGGCCTCAATTAGCAGACAAATACAAAGTAAGAGAATACGTTACCCAACGAGGATACGGGCATATTCTACCTCAATTGTATGGAGTTTGGAATGACGCGAGCAAAATTGATTTCTCCAAATTACCTGAAAAGTTCATTTTAAAATGTAATCATGATAGTGGTTCTTATCATATTGTCAATAAGCAAGAAGGATACGATCCAATAGGCATTTCAGAAAAAATGAATAGGTATTTAAATGAAAAATTTGGATACCGTTATTGTGAGCCTCATTACAACAAAATCAAACCTTTAGTTATTGCTGAAGAGTTTTTTGAGGCACCCTTAGATACAAATTCCACTTCTTTAATTGACTATAAAGTATGGTGTTTTGATGGCAATCCGTATTGTATCTTTACATGCTCCAACAGGAGTCATAAAGGAATAGATATTAATGTTTTCGATCTTGATTGGCATGTCCACCCAGAATATGCTGTTTTTTCTGATCATTATAGAGATGGCAATGGGGAAGTCCCTAAACCAATGATTCTTAACAACATGTTAGAAGTTGCTTCATCCCTTTCCAAAGGTTTACCACAAGCAAGAGTCGATTTTTACATTATAGATCACTAGTGTCCGGAATAAATTACCAAAACCTTAATTGGCCATCATTTTCCGGTTCTAATTTAGAATTATCGATTTGCTTAAACAATTCAGATAAGGGTATCCTCTCAAAGAGAACCAGCCCTACCGCCTGAGAGAAAAT